>NZ_JBGMWH010000019.1:0-68053 GCF_041514305.1 Salinarimonas chemoclinalis | reverse complement strand
AAGAGAAAATGGTCGGAGCGGCGGGATTTGAACCCACGACCCCTTGTCCCCCAGACAAGTGCGCTAACCGGGCTGCGCTACGCTCCGACGTGAGAGGGGGATAACCGGTTCGGCCGGCGCGCGCAAGAGCGGATGCGCGCGCCCGGACGCGCACCGCCCTCCCCCCGTCGGGCGCCTCAGCCGGCGAACGCCCGCACCCGCTGCTCCTGCTCGCCGAGCTTCTCGATGCCGAGCCGCACGACGTCGCCCTCCTTCAGGTAGCGCGGCGGCTTCATGCCGAGGCCCACGCCGGGCGGCGTGCCGGTGGTGATCACGTCGCCGGGCTCGAGCGCCATGAAGTGGGAGATGTAGGAGACGAGCTGCGCACAGGAGAAGATCATCGTGCGCGTCGAGCCCGTCTGCATGCGCTGCCCGTTCACGTCGAGGAAGAGGGCGAGGTCCTGCGGGTCGCCCACCTCGTCGGCGGTGACGAGCCAGGGGCCGAGCGGGCCGAAGGTCGGGGCCGACTTGCCCTTCATCCACTGCCCGCCCCGCTCCATCTGGTATTCGCGCTCCGAAACGTCGTTGCACACGCAATAGCCCGCGACGTAGTCGAGCGCCTCGTTGGCGGCGACGTAGCTCGCGCGCCGGCCGATCACGATGGCGAGCTCCACCTCCCAGTCCGTCTTCTGCGAGCCCTTCGGCAACATGACGTCGTCGGTGGGCCCGACGATGCAGGACGGCGCCTTCGAGAACAGGATGGGCTCTGCGGGGATGGGCGAGCCGGTCTCGGCGGCGTGATCGGCGTAGTTGAGGCCGACCGCGATGAAGTGGCCGACATCGCCGATGCAGGCGCCGAGCCGCACGCCGTCGGGCGCCTTCGGCAGCGAGGCCGGGTCGAGCGCCGCGATGCGCGTGAGGGTCTGCGGCGCGAGCACCGGGCCGGAGACGTCGGGGATCTCGCCGGAGAGATCGCGGATCGCGCCGTCGGCGTCGATCAGTCCGGGACGCTCCTCGCCGGGCGCGCCATATCGAACGAGCTTCATGTGGTCCTCCTGTCGGCGCGCAGATTGGCCGCGCGGGGCGAGCCTGGCAACCACGCGAGGCGCATGGACCCGCTCGGCAGGGCCGCGCCGGCGCCGAGCGGTGTGGCTCCCGCGCAACGAGCGCCGGAATTTCGGCGGCTCGAGAACGCGAAACGGACGATCGTCCCAGGCGGAAAGCTCGACCCGGTGCGCAGGAGCCATGATCAAGCGACTGGCGCGTCTCGTGAATCGGCTCCCTTCGCCAATCGCCTGCCCGGGGTGGATGGGAATGCGGACCCGAAGCGACCTCGTCCCAGAGGTTGCGCGCCGCGCCGCGCCCGGAGATGATCGTTCACCTATGAACGAATCGAGCGTGCGCTCGCACAAGAACCGCAGGAAACGACCATGGCACCCTTCCGAAAGGCTCTCGTCCTCGCCGCCGTCTCGGCGACCGCCATCGCTGCCGCCGGGAATGCGAGCGCGAGTTCCTTCTCGCTGCGCTCCGGTCAGAGCGCCCAGGGTCTCGGCCTCTCCTTCGCGGGCGCGGCGTCCGGTGGCATCGGCCTCGGCGCCATGGCCTGGAATCCCGCGACGATCACGATGTTCCCGGGACGCAACAGCCAGCTCAACGCGACCTACATCCTGCCGCGGGCCGCGTTCACCTCGAACGACCCGCAGACCCTGGCGACGGCGGCGGCCCTCGGGCTCCAGCCGAACAGCGGCAACATCGGCGGCAACGGCGCCTTCGTCCCCGCGTCCTACACGAACTTCCAGGTCGGAGACCTCTACATCGGCTGGACGACGGGCGCGCCCTACGGTCTCAGCTCCAAGCCCGACAACCCGAACTTCGTCGGCCGACTCTACAACCGGTCGGCGTCGATCCGGACCATCAACGTCGCGCCGACGATCGGCTGGCGCGTCAACGACATGCTCGCGCTCGGCGCCGCGGTGCAGGCGCAGTACATCGACATCAGCCTGAAGCGCGCGCTCGCGAACGGTGCGACGTCCATCCTGGAAGGCGACGACATCGCGCTCGGCTTCCGCGTCGGAGCGACGCTGACGCCCTGGGAGGGCGCGACCTTCGGCATCGGCTACCGCTCCGCCGTCGAGCACGACCTCGAGGGGACGATCTCGCAGCCCGGCGCCAACCTGCCGATCAACGCCCGCCTCCACCTGCCGGACTCGATCACCGTCGGCTACTCGCAGAGGCTCGGCGATCGCTGGACGGTGCATCTGGGCGGCGAGTGGACCAACTGGAGCGTCTTCGACGACATCCCGATCCGCCTCGCGGCCAACAATGCCGTCATCCAGACGCTGAGCTTCCAGTACCGGGACAGCTACTATCTCTCCGGCGGCGTGGAGTACGCCTGGAACGACCGGCTGACGCTGCGGGGCGGCGTGGCCTACGAGTGGTCGGCCGTGTCCGATCGCGTCCGCACGACGATCATCTCCGACAACGACCGTCTGTGGCTCTCGGCGGGCTTCGGCTACCAGCTGACCGAGCAGCTGCGCCTCGACGGTGCGTACTCCCACCTCTTCGTGAAGGATGCACCGGTGAACCTGTCGCCGGGGTCGGGCAACCCGAGCTTCGCCGCCCCCGTCGTCTACCGCGGCGAGGCCGAGCCCTCGATCGACGTCGTCTCGGTGTCGCTGACCTACCGCTGGGACCGCCCGCAGGCGGCGACCGCGGTGCCGGGCGGCGTCTACAAGCCCTGACGAGCCGGCGAGCCGGCTCGGCTTGACCGCGCGGGCGGGCGGCGTCACAAGACGCCGCCTGTCGCGGGGAGGACCATGCGCGTCGACGACTTCGCCTTCGACCTGCCGGACGAGCGCATCGCCCTGCGCCCCGCCGAGCCGCGCGATGCCGCGCGGATGCTCGTCGTGCGGCCCGGCGCGAGCGCCGACGCCCGCCTCGAGGACCGGATCGTGCGCGATCTGCCCGACCTGCTGGAGCCGAACGACGTCCTCGTCCTAAACGACACCCGCGTCATCCCCGCGCGCCTCCACGCGCGGCGTACCCGGGGCGAGGCGGTCGCCGGCGTCGAGATCCTGTTGCACAAGCGCGAGGGGGGAAGCCGCTGGCGCGCCTTCGCCCGCCCCGCGAAGAAGCTCGCCGCCGGCGACCCGCTCGTCCTCGGCGACGCGGGAACGGAATTCGGCGCGCTGTCGGCAGTCGTCGCCGAGAAGGGCGAGGCCGGCGAGGTGGTGCTCGACTTCGCCGTCTCCGGCCCCGACCTCGACCTCGCCGTCGCCCGCATCGGCGAGATGCCGCTGCCGCCCTACATCGCCGGCAAGCGCGCCGCCGACGCCCGCGACGCGCGGGACTACCAGACGATCTACGCCCGCGAGGCGGGCGCCGTCGCCGCGCCGACGGCGGGCCTGCATTTCACGGACGACCTGTTCGCCCGGCTCGACGCGCGGGGCATCGCCCGGCATTTCGTCACGCTCCACGTCGGCGCCGGGACCTTCCTGCCGGTGAAGGCGGAGGACACCGCCGACCACCGCATGCATGCGGAATGGGGCACGATCACCGCGGAGACCGCGGACGCGCTCAACGCCGCGAGGGCCCGCGGCGGGCGGATCGTCGCGGTCGGCACCACCTCGCTGCGGCTCATCGAGAGCGCCGCACGCGCGGACGGCACGATCCCGCCCTTCTCCGGCGATACCGACATCTTCATCACCCCTGGCTTCCGCTTCCGCGCGGTCGACGTGCTGATGACGAACTTCCACCTGCCGCGCTCGACCCTGATGATGCTGGTCTCGGCCTTCTCCGGCCTCGAGACCATGCGCGCGGCCTACGCCCACGCGATCGCGAGCGGCTACCGCTTCTACTCCTTCGGCGATTCGAGCCTGCTGTGCCGGGCGGACGCCGGAGCCGGGCGATGAGCGCCGAGCCCGCCGCCGACCTCTTCGGCAGGCCGGCCGCACCGGTGCGGGCACGCGACGTCGACCTGCACTACGCGATCGTCACCGGCCCGGAGGACGAGGACGCCGTGCTGCGCCGCGCGGAGTGGGTCGAGCGCTTCATCGGCCCGCCACCGCCGGAGATGGGCCGCGTCGACCGCGTCGCCTATCGCGAGCTCGTCTCGGCCTACGTCTCGGGCCGGCACATGAGCTGCATCGCCCTCTCGGCCTGCGTGCTCGACCGGCACCTGAGCTGGATGTACCGCGTGCTCGGCCAGCGCTGGCGCGGCTCGCTGGACGAGAAGGTCGAGCGGCTGCGCGACCTCGATACGCCGGTGAGCTTCCTGCGCCCGAAGCTGCGCGCCCTGGTCACGGCGGCACGGGCGCTGGGCGTCGAGGCGCAGCCGCGTCCCGAGGCGTTGAACGAGGACGGCACGCCGATCACTTGGGAGGAGCGCCTCGCGCTCGACGCGCGCGAGGCCGCGTCCGCGACGATCTTCGTGATGACGCGTTTGCCCGCTCATCTGATGCGGGTGGCGAAAGGAAGCGCATGAGCGACGAATTCCTGTTCACCGTCTCCGCCCAGGACGGCGCTGCCCGCGCCGGCGAGGTGCGCATGCCCCGCGGCGTCATCCGCACGCCGGCCTTCATGCCCGTGGGCACCGCCGCTACGGTCAAGGCGATGTACCCCGACCAGGTCAAGGCGCTGGGCGCCGACGTCGTGCTCGGCAACGTCTACCACCTGATGCTGCGCCCGGGCGCGGAGCGCATCGCCCGGCTCGGCGGGTTGCACGCCTTCATGAACTGGCCCTGGCCGATCCTCACCGATTCCGGCGGCTTCCAGGTCATGTCGCTCGCGGGACTGCGCAAGCTCGACGAGGACGGCGTCACCTTCCAGTCCCACATCGACGGCTCGATGCACCGGCTCACCCCCGAGCGCTCGATCGAGATCCAGGGCCTGCTCGGCTCCGACATCCAGATGCAGCTCGACGAGTGCGTGAAGCTGCCCAACACGGACGAGGCCGTCGAGAAGGCCATGCGCCTCAGCTTGCGCTGGGCCGAGCGCTGCCGGATCGCCTTCGGCGAGCAGCCGGGCAAGGCCATGTTCGGCATCGTGCAGGGCGGAGCGAGCGCGCGGCTGCGCGTCGAGAGCGCGCGCGAGCTCGTCGGGCTCGACCTCAAGGGCTACGCCATCGGCGGGCTCGCCGTCGGCGAGCCGCAGGACGTCATGCTCTCGATGGTCGAGACGGTGGAGCCGCACCTGCCGCCCGCCAAGCCGCGCTACCTCATGGGCGTCGGCACGCCCGACGACATCGTCGAGTCCGTGCGCCGCGGCGTCGACATGTTCGACTGCGTGATGCCGACCCGCGCCGGCCGCCACGGCATGGCCTTCACCCGCTCCGGCCGGCTCAACCTCAAGAACGCGAAATACGCAGAGGACACCCGCCCGCTCGACGCCGGCTCCAAATGCGAGGCGGCCACCGCCTACTCCCGCGCCTACCTGCACCACCTCGTTCGGTCGAGCGAGATCCTCGGCATGATGCTGCTGACCTGGAACAACCTCGCCTACTACCAGGACCTGATGGCCGGCCTGCGCAAGGCCATCCGCGAGAGGCGGCTGGAGGACTTCGTCGCCGAGACGAAGGAGGGCTGGGCCAAGGGGGCGATGGACGAGGGGGCGGAGCCGGTCGCGGAGGGCGATGCGGCGCCCTGAACGGGCTCATCGTCTTGCCGCCGGCAGCGGGATGGAGTATGATTTAGTCATACTACTGGAGCGCGACATGACGATCAAGACGACGTTGAGCTTCACCGAACGCCATCACCGGTTTCTCATGGAGCAGGTCGAGAACGGCGTCTTCGCGACGGCGAGCGCCGGCGTGGCGGCCGCGATCGAGGACATGATGCGGGCGGAGGAGGAGCGCAGGCTCATGCTCCGCGCAATGGAAGACGTCCTCCGCGAGCGGATGGCGACGCCTCTCGAGGAGTACGTGGACGCGGAGGAGGCGTTCGCCGCGATCTCCGCGGAGCTCGGGCTGGACGACGAGTGAAGCGGTACCGGGTCCGGCTCCATCCGCGGGTCCATGACGACTTCCGCGCCATCGAGCGGAGCATGCGGCCGCACGCCGGGGCGGCGACCACGAAGCAGATTCTCCGCGAGCTGCGCCAAGCGGCATTGGCGCTCGCCGACACGCCGCACCGAGGCACGCTCAGGACCGAGCTCTTCTCGGGCCTGCGCGTGATCGGGGCGAGCCCGCGCGGCTCGATCGCCTTCAGCGTCGACGACGCGAAGCGCGAGGTCTTCGTTCACATCGTGTCCTACGGCGGCTTCGATTGGGAATCGCGCGTCCGGGATCGGCGCCGGCACTGATCCCAGCGCGCATCTTCCCGGCGCGCCCTTCCGAGCGCGGCGGGAGATTTCGGTTGCGGTGCCGGAACGGGTCGCTATGTTCCGGGCTCTTTCGCCCACGCTCCATCGGCCCCGATCCACCCTCGCGAAGGCACGCGCGCGCTGACGATGACGAAGACCATCCGGATCTCGCTCGACGCCATGGGCGGCGACCACGGCCCGTCCGTGGTGGTGCCGGGCGCCGCGCTCGCGCTGGAGCGCCATCCGGGCATGCGCTTCGTCATGTACGGGGACGAGGCCGTCGTCGCGCCGATTCTCGCCGCGCACCCGAAGCTGAAGGAGGCCACCGAGCTGCGCCACGCGGCCGTCTCGGTGACGATGGACGCCAAGCCGAGCCAGGCGTTGCGGGTCGGCCGCTACAAGTCCTCGATGTGGCTCGCCCTCCAGGCGGTGCGCGACGGCGACGCGCAGGTCTGCGTCTCGGCCGGCAACACCGGCGCGCTGATGGCGATGGCGATGTTCTGCCTCAAGACCATGCCGCAGGTGGACCGCCCGGCCATCGCGGCGATCTGGCCCACCGTGAGGGGCGAATCGATCGTGCTCGACGTCGGCGCCTCGATCGGCGCGGACGCCAGCCACTACGTGAACCTCGCCGTGCTCGGCGCCGCGATGGCACGCATCGTCTTCGACCTCGAGCGCCCGCTCGTCGGCCTGCTCAACGTCGGGCGCGAGGAGATCAAGGGGATCGAGGCGGTGAAGGAGGCCTCGCGCATGCTGCGCGAGGGGAATTTCCCGCACCTCGCCTATCACGGCTTCGTCGAGGGCGACGACATCGGCAAGGGCACGGTCGACGTCGTCGTCACCGAGGGCTTCACCGGCAACATCGCCCTCAAGACCGCCGAGGGCACGGCCAAGCAACTCGGCGAGTACCTGCGCGGCGCCATGAGCCGCTCGCTGATGGCCAAGATCGGCTACCTGTTCGCCAAGAGCGCCTTCGACGCGCTGAAGGCCAAGATGGACCCGAGCCGCTCCAACGGCGGCGTCTTCCTCGGGCTCGAGGGCGTCGTCATCAAGAGCCACGGCGGGGCGGACGCCAAGGGCGTCGCGGCGGCGATCGACATCGCCTACGACATGGCGCATTTCGACCTGATGCGAACCATCAGGGACATGCTCGAGGAGACGCCGGCCGTCCCGCCGGCGTGAGGAAGAGACCGTGATGAAGGTGCGTTCCGTCGTCAGGGGCTGCGGCTCCTACCTGCCGCCGAAGGTGGTCCCGAACGCGGATCTCGAGGGCATCGTCGCGACCTCGGACGAGTGGATCGTCCAGCGCACCGGCATCCGCAACCGCCACATCGCCGCCGAGGGCGAGACCACCTCGACGCTCGGCCTCGCCGCGGCGAAGGCGGCGCTGTCGGACGCCGGCATGACCGCGGACGACATCGACCTCATCGTCTGCGCCACCTCGACGCCCGACCACACCTTTCCCTCGACGGCGACGATGATCCAGGCCGGTCTCGGCATGCATCACGGCGCGGCGTTCGACGTGCAGGCGGTATGCACCGGCTTCGTCTACGCCGTCGCGGTCGCCGACAAGTTCCTCGCCTCGGGCTCGGCGCGCCGGGCGCTGGTGATCGGGGCCGAGACCTTCTCGCGCCTGCTCGACTGGACGGACCGCACCACCTGCGTGCTGTTCGGCGACGGCGCGGGCGCGATCGTGCTGGAGGCGCAGGAGGGGACCGGCACGAGCGCGGATCGTGGCGTGCTGACGACGCAGCTGCGCTCGGACGGGCGCTACCGCGACAAGCTCTACGTCGACGGCGGCCCGGGCTCGACGGGGACGACCGGGCACCTGCGCATGGAGGGCCGGGAGGTCTTCCGCTTCGCGGTCGGCATGGTGACCGACGTGGTCGAGGCCGCCTTCGAAGCGACCGGCACGAGCGCCGAGGAGCTCGACTGGTTCGTGCCCCACCAGGCCAACAAGCGCATCATCGACGCCTCGGCCGACAAGCTCGGCATCGCCCGCGAGAAGGTCGTGATCACGGTCGATCGCCACGGCAACACCTCGGCGGCCTCGATCCCGCTCGCGCTCGACGTGGCGTCCAGGGACGGGCGCCTGAAGCGGGGCGACCTCGTCATGCTGGAGGCGATCGGCGGCGGCTTCACCTGGGGCAGCGCCCTCATCCGTTGGTAGCGGGCGCGCGATTGTCGTCGCGCGGACTGTTGATTCACGGCGCGCCAGGGCCTAGCGTTTCGGGACGTGAGCGGCGGACGAGGGGGCTCATCTGATGGCGGGACGGACGGTGACGCGCGCTGATCTGTGCGAGGCGGTCTACCAGCGCGTGGGCCTGTCGCGTACCGAGTCCGCGGCGCTGGTCGAATCGGTTCTCGCCGAGATCTGCGATTGCCTCGAGCGCGGTGAGACCGTGAAGCTCTCCTCCTTCGGCTCCTTCGTCGTGCGCGAGAAGGGCGAGCGGATCGGCCGCAACCCCAAGACCGGCGTCGAGGTGCCGATCGAGCCGCGGCGCGTCATGGTCTTCAAGCCTTCTAACGTGCTCAAGGCGCGCATCAACGGCGAGAGCGTCGCGGACGGCGAGGACTGAGCCGGCCACGAGGACGCGAGCGGAGGGCGGCATGGACAAGGGACCCGAGGCCTTCCGGACGATCAGCGAGGTCGCCGAGGACCTCAACGTCCCCCAGCACGTCCTGCGCTTCTGGGAGACCAAGTTCGCGCAGATCAAGCCGCTCAAGCGCGGCGGCGGCCGGCGCTTCTACCGGCCCGAGGACGTCGACCTGCTGCGCGGCATCCGCCACCTGCTCTACGGCGAGGGCTACACGATCAAGGGCGTGCAGCGCATCCTCAAGAGCGAGGGCGTGCGTTTCGTGGCCGCCGTCGGCCGGGGCGAGGCCAAGGTCGAGCCGTCCCTCACCGGCGAGGGCGCGGAGGCCGAGCGCGGCGCCGACACCGCCGAGGAGGTCGCCTTCGCCAACCGCGAGCGCGAGACCGTCCTCTCCGACGAGGCCGCCCGCACGCTCCGCGGCGCCCTCGACGAGCTGATGGAATGCGAGCGCCTGCTCGCGGCCCTGCGCGAGCCGGGGTGAGGCGACGCCGCTCCGCGACCGGATCGCCGGAACGCCGTTCCCCGCCCACCGTTGTGCTCGACGCGGCCCCATCGCCGCGCGGGACGCCCGGGAGCGCGGATGGACGCGATGGCGCGAGAGACGACCCCCGCCGCGGCGGCGGTGCCGGTCCTGCGGCTGAAGGAGCGGCTGACCTACGAGCTCGGGCCCCTCGTCGCCTTCTTCGTCGGCAGCCAGCTGGGCGGGATCTTCGTCGGCACGGGCGTGTTCATGGGCGCGACCGTGCTCGCGCTCGCGGCGAACCTCCTGCGCGAGCACCGCGTGCCGCTCACGCCGCTGGCCTCGACGCTCGTCGTGCTCGCCTTCGGCGCCGCGAGCCTCCTCGCCGAGGAGTCCTGGATCATCATGATCCGGCCCACCGTCATGAACTGGTTCTACGCCGCGATCCTGCTCGGCGGCCTCGCCGCCGGGCGACTCGTCCTGAAGAGCGTGCTGCGCCGATCCCTCGTCCTCGACGGCACGCGGGCCTGGCGGGTGCTGACGCTGCGGGCGAGCGCGTACCTGATCCTCCTCGGCGTCCTCAACGAGATCACCTGGCGGTTCTTTCCCGTGGACGTCTGGGTGGCGTTCAAGACCTTCGCCGTCCTGCCCGCGAACCTCGCCTTCATCGCCGCGCAGGCGCCGTTCGTGCACCGCCATCGCGTGCCGCCGGCCGCCGCGGGCGATGCCTGAGCGCTTCCTCGAGGAACTCCGAGAGCCGCGCGTCGGTGCGCGCCGTCACGCCCTCGTCGCGCAGCATGTGGTAGCCGCGCGGATCGGCGTTGGCGGCGAGCGCAAGCGTGCGCGAGACGCGGCCCGCGATGGGAAGCCGCGTGCGCAGGTCCCGCAGGCGGTTCTTCCGATCCACCGCGAAGCGGCAGGAATAGAGGGAGAAGCGCACGAACGTCCTCTCGACGTTCTGGGAATCCCATTGGTGGTAGGTGTTCTCGAAGAGGTGAAAGCCCACACGCGAGCCGCCCCGGCGCAGGTCCTCGGCGATCTCGCGCGAGCGCTCCGGGTTCACGTTGCGGTCGAGCGCGCCGAGGAAGATCTCGACCGGCGCGCCGGTCGTCGTCGTGTCGTCGAAGCGCGGCACCGAGCAGCCGTAGTAGCTGACGTGGCCGGCGAAGCGCGGTCCATCGGCGCAGAACAGCTCGGCCATCTGGCGGTAGGCGGCGAGCACGGAGATCATGCCGCCGTAGGAGAAGCCCATAACGGCGACGCGAGCGGGGTCCACCATAGGCAGGCGCACCAGGTGCGCGAGCGCGGCGAAGGCGTCGGCGAGCATCATCGTCTCGGTGACCCGGAGCGCGCGAAGCGAGTGGTTCGCATAGGCCGCGCCGCGGCTGCCGAACGTGTCGACCGCGAGCGCGACGTAGCCCTCCCCGGCGAGCCGCTTCGCGTAGCGGATCTCGCGCTCGGCGATGATGCCGCCGAGCCCCGGCAGGATCACCACGGCGGGCAGGGACTTCGCCGTGGCGACTGCGCCCGGCGTGAGCAGGACGCCCTTGGCGGTGGTTTCGGGCGCGTCGCCCCGCACCATGTCGGCGAGCGTGAAGGGGCTCCGCGTCCGGAAGGTGATCTCGGCCATCTCGTTCGATCCTCGGACGGCGCGGCGCTCGACCGCGGCCGTGTTCAACGGCCGGCGGGAACCCGTGTTCCCGCCTCGGCCGCCCGCTCGAGGCTCGCGAGCAGCGCCGCGTCGCCCATGACGCGCGGCGGCTTGTTCTGGCCGCCGAGCTTGCCGCGCGCGCGCATCCAGCCCTCGAACGTGCCCCTCGGCGCGCAGATCAGCTCCGGCGCGGACAGCTGGCCGGCGTCGCGGTGGGAGGCGTAGTCGGCGTTGGCGTGCGCGAGCGCGACGTCGAGGGCGTCGCGCAGCGCCCGGGCGCGTTCCGCCGGCGGCGCGCCCTCGACGAGTTCGATCACGAAGAGATGGTGGTCGTGCGCCGCCCCGGCCGCCCTGTGCCGGGCGCCGACGGCGACCTCGACGAGGCCGAGCCCGGCACCACCGACGACCTCCGCCACCGCCCGGTCGATCTCCGCACCCGTGAGGTGCTCGCCGAAGGCGGAGAGCGTGAAGGCGGTCCGCCCGGCGAAGACAATCCGCGGCGGGTCCCTGGACACGAGCCGCACGAGATCGCCCACCTCGTAGGCCCACAAGCCGGCGTTGGTGGAGACCACGAGCGCGTAGTCGACGCCCACCTCGGCGTCGGCGAGCCCGAGCCGCGACGGCGCGGCGGTGCCCAGCGTCTCCGGTCGCACGAACTCGTAGTAGATGCCGGTGTCGACGAGAAGCCGCATTCCCGCCTCCGGCGGCCCGTCCTGGATGGCGAAGAACCCCTCGCTCGCCGGGTAGACCTCCTGGAGGCGGATGCCAGAGCCGGCGATCAGCCGTGCGAAGCGGGCCGCGTAGGGCGCGAAGGCGACGCCGCCGTGGATGATCAGCTCGAGCTGCGGCCAATAGGCCGCGAGCCGCTCGCCACGGGCGGGGTTGCTCGCGGCGAGCGTCTCGAAGAAGGCGAGGAGCCAGGTCGGGGTGCCGGAGATCGCGCGGATGTCCTGCGCGAGAGAGGCCGGGCCGAGCGCCGCGATCTTGCGCTCCCAGTCGGCCTCGAGCGCGAGCCGACGCGGCGGGAAGGTGCGCAGCCGCGCGAAGGCCGGCACGGTCGCCGCTGCGATCCCCGACAGGTCGCCCGCGCGGATTCCCGGCGCGAGGGGCTCGAGCGCGGTCGAGCCCCCGAGCATGAAGCTCTTGCCCGCGAGGACCCGCGAGCCGGGGCGGCTCGCCAGATGGTGCACGAGGACGTCGAGCGCCGCGCGGCGGTTCGCCGCCACCATCTCGGCGCTCACGGGGATGTATTTCGTGCGCCCGGTGGTCGTGCCCGACGAGAGGGCGAAGAACGGCATGCGCCCCGGCCAGGTCACGTCCTCGTGAACGGGGAAGCCCTCCTGCCACCAGCCGGACCACAACTCCTCATAGCCGCGTACCGGCACGCGGGCGCGGAAGTCGTCCGCCGAGCGTATCTCGGAAAAACCGTGCGCGCGCCCGAAGCGCGTGCCGGCGGCGCGGGCCACGAGATCGCGCAGGATGCGTGCTTGCGCTGCGACGGCGTCCTGCCCGTCGAGCACGCGGCGCCGCCGCGCGGCCCAGAGCCTCAGGAGCGGGGTGGCGTCGAGCATGGCGGTATCGCCGTGAGATGCGGGAAGTCGCGCGCGACGCCGGCCTCGCTCAACGGCAGCGGCATGGCCCGGCCCGCGCGCCAGAGCGGGAGCTGGTCGAGCATCGCCGTGCTGCCGAGCCAGCCGTCCTGGCCGCCGAGCAGCACGCCGGTGGCGCCGTCTTCCGCACCGAGGTCGCAGACGAAGCGGGCGATGGAGCCGTAGAAGGCGCGGTGCGGGCGCGGAACCGCGGGGTGCGCCGTCTTCATCACGGCGTCCGACGTGCCGCCGACGGGCATGTCGGCGAAGACGAGCCTGCGGCCGACGAGCGGCAGGCCGGCGAGCACGTGCGCGAGCCGCAGCCGATGGACGTCGCCCCAGGTCTCGTAGCGGCGCAGCTCCTTCGCCGTGGCGACGAGCGCCTTCGCCAGCGCGCTCACGAGCGCGGTGCGCGGCTCGTGAAGATCCTGCGCGATCAGCGTGCGGGCGGTGAAGAGCGCGCCGTAGAAGGCGCGCTCGGCCTTCGAATGGTAGTGCGCGCTGACGTGCGCCACGAGCAGCTCGAAGGCGAGCGCCCCGCGCGAGCTTTCCGGGTAGGATCCGTCCCAGTCCACGAGGAGCGGCACCACCTCGCCGCGGGCGGAGAGCACCTCGTCCTGCGAGGGGCCGCCCCGCCCCTCCCCGCGCTCGCCCGCCGCCTTCGCCAGGACGAGCAGCCGGTCCCGCAGCGCGAGCGCGCCGGGAACGGTGACGTCGCGCTGGAGCGCGACCATGTCGTCGAGCGTGACCGGGCGCGCCCGAGCGAGGACGGCGGCGATCCGCTCGGCCCGGTCGACGGGCGAATAGAAGTGGGCGAGCGGCGCGGGTCCGTCCTCCGGCCGGTCGTTGGCGGATACCACGAAGCCGCGCGCGGGATCCCGCTCGGGCGGGAAATCCTTGGCGGTGACGAAGCGCTCCCAGTGACGCGCGGCCTCGGGCTTCGAGATCAGGTCGGCGAGCGGCGCGTGCGGGCGGCGCGGGAGCTTGGCGGCGATCTGCTTTGCGATGCCGCCGGTCCGCTCGGCGACGACCCAGTTCTGGCCCGGCACCGCCATGCCGTCCGCCGCCTCGCGGAAGTCCTGGAAATTCTTCGCGCGGTTGAGCGCCAGCATCGAGGAGAGCTCGTCGGAGGGCTCGTGCCCGACCCACCGCAGCGCGTAGGTCGCCCCCATCGGCACCGCGTCGGAGATGATCGGGCCGTAGCGGCTCGTGCGGATCGCGACCGTCTCCGCGCCACCGCCGCGCACGCGGATCGTCTCGGAGCGCGAGTCGAACGGCTCGTAGCGCAGGTCCGAGAGATCGAAGAGGTCGGACGAGGCCGTGTGCGGCGCGGTCCCGCCCCAGGCGAGATCCCGGTTGCGCCCGAAGGCGGTGAAGGGCAGGCCCGGCAGCTGGAAGCCGACGCAATGATGGGAGGGCGAGCGGTAGCCCGCGCAGAGCCAGATGTTCGGCACCGAGATCGGCAGATGCGGATCGCCCGCGAGCAGCGCCGAGCCGGTGGCGCTGTGGTCGGCGTGGACCGCCCAGGCGTTCGAGCCCTTCAGGGCGCCGCCGAGCGCCCCGGCGAGCATCGTCTCGAGGTCGAAGCCGGCGAGGTTGGCGATCGAGCCCGTGCCGTTGGCGAGCAGCTTCTCCCACAGCCCGGGCCAGCCGGGCTCGCGCCGCAGCGGCACGAGCCGCAGCCAGATCAGCCAGTTCACGTCCGCCACCGCGGCGCGACCCACCGCCATCACGTCGGCGGCGGTCCAGCGCTCGCGGGAGAGCCCGAGCATGGCGAAATCCGGCGGGTCCTCGGGCGCGGTGTCGACCACGTGGTTGATCCCGTCGACGAAGCCCTCGAGCCACGCCCGCGTCTCGGGCGGTTGCATCGCCAGGATGCCGGGCACCGCGCGCGCGACGCCGAGCGTGCGCAGCGCCCGATCGACGTCGATCGCCGCCGGCCCCGCCATCTCGGCGACGCGGCCCCAGGCGACCTTGCGCAGCACCTCGAGCTGGGTGAGCCGCAGGTGCGCGTGCACGGCGCCGAGCGCCACGGCGCAGTCGCGATCGCAGCGCGCCGTGATCCAGGGCACGAGATGATCGTTCCAGCGGATCTCGACCGGCTCCGCCACCGGCAGCCCGTCTCGTGGGAACATCGTGCGCCGCGCCTCCCCGTCGAGGCCGGGCGGGCGGCCGCACGCCAGCACGGCCCGCGAGAGAAGGGCGAAGGATCGCGCGAGGCGAAGGGAGTGAGCGAGCCTGGACACGGCGGGGGAACGACGCCGGGAGGGCGGCGGTTCCGGCGTCGAAAAGCACGCGAAGAGTGTGGCACACAACCGATTGTGCCGCTATGATGGGGCTCCTCCCCCGAGGATCGCCCGATGACCGATCGAGACTTCACCGAGGACGCGCTCGCCATCGTGCGCCGCGCCTTCGCGCGCCAGATGATGTGCCACGCCCACCGGTCACACTCCGCGCTGGAGGCGGCCTTCGCCACCGAGCCGCGGGAGCGCTATCTCGGCCCGCCGCCATGGCGGATGGCCTCGCCCGGCGGCTATCGCGACGTGCCGAGCACCGACCCGGTGGTCCTCTACCAGGACGGCCTGTTCGCGCTGGCCGAGGAGCGGCGGGTGAACAACGGCAGCCCTTCGCTCCACGCCCGCTGGCTCGCCGCGCTCGCGCCGAGGCCGGCGGAGCGCGTGCTGCACGTCGGCACGGGCACGGGCTACTACACCGCGCTCCTCGCCCGCTGCGTCGGAGAGAGCGGTCGCGTGCTCGGCGTCGAGGTCGACCCTGCGCTCGCCGCGGCGGCGCGGGCGAACCTCGCACATCTGCCGCAGGCGCGGGTCTTCGTCGGCGACGGCGCCCGCTTCCCCGAGGGGGAGGAGGAGGTCGACCTCGTCTACGTCAACGCCAGCGTCGAGCGCCCGGCGCCCGGCTGGCTCGATCGTCTCGCCGTCGGCGGCCGCATCCTGTTTCCGCTCGGCGTTCCGGGGGAGGACCGACCGGGGAGCCGGCTCGCGAGCACGGGCATCGGCTTCGGCCTGCTGGCGAGGCGCCGCGGCGCGGGAGACGGAGTCTTCGCCGCCCGGGCGATCGGCCCCGCGCAGTTCGTGCGGGCCGAGAGCGACGCCGGCGTGCTCGCCGCGACGCCCGAGGAGCGCGGATCCCTTCAGCGCGCGCTGAAGGGCGGTGGCGCGGAGTTCGTGCGCAGCCTGCGCTGGCGCATCCCGCCCTCGGCCTCCGGCACCTGGCACGCAGGGCCCGACTGGTCGCTCTCCTACGAGGAGCCCTCCCCCGACGATCCCTGACGCGCGCGCCTCGCCCTTCCCGGCGGCTCCGATCTCTGGCAGAATCATCCCATGAACGCACCCCCTCGCATCGCCCGCCGCAAGTCGGTCTGCCCGCACGACTGCCCCTCCACCTGCGCGCTCGAGGTCGAGGTGCTCGACGCGCGCACGATCGGGCGCGTCCACGGAGACCCGACGCAGAGCTACACCGCCGGCGTGATCTGCGCGAAGGTCGCGCGCTACGCCGAGCGCATCCACCACCCCGACCGGCTCACCCACCCGCTGATCCGCACCGGCACGAAGGGCGCGAACGGGGGCGCGAACGGGGGCGCGGGCGCCTTCCGGCGCGCGACGTGGGACGAGGCGCTCGACCTCGTGGCCGAGCGCTTCCTCGCGGCGGAGGCGGCGCACGGGTCCCAGACCGTCTGGCCGTACTACTACGCCGGCACGATGGGCCTCGTGATGCGCGACGGCATCCATCGCCTGCGCCACGCCAGGCGCTATTCCGGCATGTTCTCCACCTTCTGCACGAACATGGCCTGGACCGGCTTCATCGCCGGCACCGGCCGCCTCGCGGGGCCGGACCCGCGGGAGATGGCGAAGGCGGACTGCGTCGTCATCTGGGGCACCAACGCCGTGCACACCCAGGTCAACGTGATGACCCACGCGATCCGCGCCCGCAAGGAACGCGGGGCGAAGATCGTCGTCGTCGACGTCTACGACAACGCCACGATGAAGCAGGCGGACGTGAAACTCCTGCTGCGCCCGGGCACGGACGGGGCTCTCGCCTGCGCGGTCATGCACGCCCTCTTCCGAGACGGCCTCGCCGACTGGGACTACCTGCGCCGCTACACGGACTGCCCGGACGACCTCGCCGCCCACCTCGGGACCCGCGGGCCCGCCTGGGGCGAGGCGATCACCGGCATCCCGGCCGCCGAGATCGAGGCCTTCGCCCGGCTCGTCGGCGAGACGAAGCGCACCTATTTCCGGCTGGGCTACGGCTTCACCCGCCAGCGCAACGGCGCGGTGAGCATGCACGCCGCCTCCTGCATCGCCGCCGTCACCGGCGCCTGGCAGGTCGAGGGCGGCGGCGCCTTCCACAACAACGGCGCGATCTACCATTGGGACAAGTCGCTGATCGAGGGCCACGACCTTCGCGACCCGTCGGTGCGCATGCTGGACCAATCCCAGATCGGCCGCGTGCTCACCGGGGACGCCGAGGCCCTTTGCGGCGGGCCGCCGGTGACGGCGCTCTTCATCCAGAACTCGAACCCGGTCTCGGTCGCGCCGGAGCAGGAGCTGGTCAAGCGCGGCTTCGCGCGCGACGACCTCTTCACCGTCGTGCACGAGCAGTTCCTCACCGAGACCGCGGCCTATGCCGACGTGGTGCTGCCCGCGACGATGTTCCTCGAACACGACGACCTCTACCAGGGCGGGGGGCACCAGCACATCCAGCTCGGGCCGAAGCTCGTCGAGCCGCCCGGCGAGTGCCGCTCCAACCACGAGGTGATCTGCGCGCTGGCCGAGCGGCTGGGCGCCACGCATCGCGGCTTCTCGATGAGCCCTCGGGCGATCATCGACGAGACGCTGTCGTCGTCCGGCTGGGGCTCGCTCGCGGCGCTGGAGGAGGCGGCGTTCGCGGACGTGCAGCCGCCCTTCGAGACCGCGCACTACCTCGACGGCTTCGCCTGGCCCGACGGGAAGTTCCGCTTCCGTCCGGACTGGTCGCGCGTCCCCGCCCCCAACGCGGGGACGATGGGTCCCTGGGCCGAGATGCCCGCCCTCCCCGACCATTGGGCCGTCACCGAGGAGCCGACCGAGGCGTTCCCCTTCCGCCTGGCGACGAGCCCCGCGCGGCACTTCCTCAACTCGACCTTCACGGAGACGCCGACCTCCAAGGCCAAGGAGGAGCGTCCGACCGTGATGATCCACCCGGCGGACGCCGCCGCGCACGGGATCGCCGAGGGCGCCTGGGTGGCGCTGGAGAACGCCCGCGGGCGCGTGCTCGTCGTGGCGCGCCTGTTCGAGGGCGTGCGCCGCGGCGTGCTGATCGCCGAGGGCATCTGGCCCAACGCCGCGCATCCGGACGGGCGGGGGATCAACACGCTCTCGGGCGCGGACCAGGTCGCGCCGTACGGCGGCGCGGCGTTCCACGACATCCGGGTGCGTTTTGGGGCGGCGTAACGCACATCCAGCGCCGAGAGGGCTCCCCGCCGCTCGATGACGGAATGGCGGTCACGCAACACCCGAACGGCGGCGTTCATCGTCCTTCCCTGCAGGGGAAGGTGGCGCCGGCGAAGCCGGTGACGGATGGGGCGCAGCGCGTAGCGACGCGTTCCGCGACGCGGAAGGCTCCGTGTCCGCCCTCCGTGTCCGCCGCAGCCGCCGCAATTCGGCTTCGCCGAACGCGCGTCCCGCGCGCCCTCAATACTCGATTTCGTAGCCCACGCCGACCGACGAGCGCCCGTCGGCGCCGACGGCGCCCTGGAAGCGCAGGCGGTCGGTGAGGTCGATGTCCAGCGACACGCCGGTGTCGTCCGGGCGGGCGCCGGCGCGGATGCCCAGGCGGACGTTGTCGGCGATGTAGCGCCCGATGCCCACCGTCGGCCCGCCCTCCCCGGCCGAGATGTCGAGGCTGTCGACGCCCAGGCTCTTGCGGATCTCCTCGAAGACGCCGGCGCCCCCGCCGGCGAGGCTCGCGACCCCCTGCGCCAGTTGGAGTGCCTGGCCGGCAGACAGGCCACCCGCGGCGCGTCCGAACAGGATGCGCGACAGGATCTCGTCGTCGGGCAGGTCCGGCGTCGAGGAGAGCTCGAAGCGGGGGGCGGTGGCAGGGCCGCGCACCGCGATCTGCGCGGTGATGCCGTCGGCGAGCGTCTGCGCGACGAGATCGAGGGACGGGATCAGCGAGCCCGCGAAGGTCAGCCGCCCGCGGGTGAAGTCGAGCCGCCGTCCGAGGATGTCGAGCCGCCCGCGCCGCAGGTCGAAGGCGCCGACGGCGTCTGGATCGCTGGTCGTTCCCGTGAGCCGCAAGCGTCCGCCGAGTTCGGCGTCGACGCCGCGGCCGCGCACGAAGATCTGGTTCTGCGCGATCACCGTGAGGTCGAGGCGCGCGTCGAACGGCACCCCACCGGCGCCGGCCTCCCGCGCCGCCCGCTCGCGCGCCAGCGCGAGGCGCGCCGCCGCCTGCGGCGGCGGGTCGACGTGCTCGGTCCCCGGGAGGGGCTCGAGCGTCGTCGGCAGGGTGTCGGGGATGGTGACGTCGAGGGTCGCGAGGTCGACGCTGCCCGCGATCGTCGGCGTCGTCGCGAGCGGGCCGGTGATGTCCAGGTCGAGATCGGCGACCGCCGTGAGCAGGTCCGAGCTCAGGAGCTGCGCGTCGCGGCCGGTGATCGTCAGGTCGGCCGGATAGCCGGCACGCAGGCCGACGCTGCCGCCGACGGACAGCGAGCCGCCGTTGGGCGTCTGCGCGGTCAGATCGGCGATGCGCACGCTGTCGCCCTCGGCGGCGACGCGCCCCGCGATGCCGGTGAGGGCGATGCCCCGCAGGTCGTCTCGGAACGTGCCGCCGGAGAGGGTGGCGCCGCCGGTCACCTGCGGATCCGAGAACGTGCCCCCGACGTCGAGGTCCACCTGCGCCTGCCCGCCGACGCGCTGGCCGGGATCGAGGAAACGCGACAGCGGGTCGAGCGTCACCGGGCCGGTCACGGCGAGGTCGATCCTCCCCGAGGGGTCGAGCGGCACCGAGCCGTCGACCGAGAGCGTGCCGAGCGGCGGCGCGGAGACGCTGGCGTCGATCGTGGCCCTCTCACCGGTGAGCCGGCCGCTGGCGCCGATGTCGATCGCGGCGATGCCGGCGTCGCGCGCCTGCGCGAGCGACAACGCGTCGATGTCGAGATCGTAGGTGCCCGTCGGCGCAGCGAGGGTGCCGCCGAGATCGGCCGCGCCCGAGAGCGTGCCGGAAACGTCGAGGTCCGGCGCCACGGCGCGGGCGAGCGCGAGCGGAACGGAGCGCGCGGTCACGTCGAGGTCGATCTCGCCCGACGGGTCGAGCGGGACGGAGCCCGAGACCGCGAGCCGCCCGCCACCCACCGCGAGCGTGGCGTCGACGGTGGCCCGCTCGCCGGTGAAGGTGCCCCGCGCATCGAGATCGACGCCCGGCAGGCGCGCCGCGCGCAGCTGCGGCACTGAGAAGCCGGAGACCGAGAGGTCGTAGGTCCCCTCGGGAGCGGAGGTCGTGCCCGAGACATCGATCGTGCCGTTCGCGACGCCCGCGATCCCGAGATCGGGCACGAAGATCTCCGCCACCGAGAGCGGCAGGTCGGCGATGCGCGCCTCGAGATCGAGCGTCTCCCCGACCGTGCCGTCGACCGCCACGATGCCGCCGTCGGCGCGCAGCAGCACGCCGTCGATCGCGACCGCGCGGTCGGCGATCGTCACCGAGGCCTCCTCGGCGAGCGCGACGCTGCGCCCGTCGCGCGTGGCGCGGAAGTCGGAGAGCGCGATGGTGATCGCCTCGCCCTGCGGCACGATCCGCCCCTCGGCTGAGAGGTCGAACCCCTGTGCGGTCGCGGAGGCGGTGAAGGCCGTCTCCTGCGGCGTGCCGTCGAAGGCGAGGTCGACGCGCTCGAAGGTCTGGCCTCCGACGACGAGCCGCTGCGCCCGCACGGCGCCGTTCAGCACCGGCGTGCGGAAGAGATCGCGCCCACGCACGTCGACGAACACATCGGAGAGAGCCACGTCGCCGACCCGCAGCGACGAGCCCTCGGCCATGATGTCGGCATTCTGGCCGCCGTCCTCCACGGCGAGCGAGACGTCGGCCTCCAGCGACCCGCCGAGCTCGGTGAGAAGCAGCGGCGCGAGGTCGGAGAGGTCCCCCGCGTCGAGGCGGATGGCGCCCGCCGCGAGGCCGGCGTCGCCGACGGCGAGGTCGCCCGCGAGAACGACCGATCCGATCGTCAGGTCGAGCGCCTCGAGCGCGAGGCCGCCGCCGTCCGTGCGCCGCACGCGCGCGGTGCCCTCGGCCGCCTCCCCGGCGACGCTGCCCGACAGCGCGACGTCCGCGTCGAGGTCGCCGGTCACGTCCTGAGCGGCGAGACGGAGGTCGAGCCGCTCGATCGGCCGCTCCATCGCGACGACGTCGCGCAGCGAGACGGTCGCGGCGACGTCCGGCGTCGCGAGCGATCCCGTGAGCCGCGCCCGCGCCGTCGCGCGCCCGGCATCGACGCGTTCGTCCAGGGGCGCGAGCGTCGGAATCGTGACGTCGAGCGTGAGGTCCGCGTCCTCGTCCGTCGCACGCCCGTCGGCGACGAGCATGAGGTTCGCGCCGTCGAGCATCAGGTTGGTGAGGCCGAACCCGCCCGGGATCCGCTGCACGGTGCCCGACAGGGTGGCGGTGTCGCCGACGAGGCCGTCGATCGCCGCGATGCCGCTCTCGAAGCCGTCGAGCGTGCCGGCGAGCTGCGCGGTGATCAGCTCGGCGGACGGATCGCCGACGACGCGCGCCTCGACGTCGGCCGAGCCGGAGAGGTCGAGCCCGGCCAGGCGCGAGAAGGCGGCGAGATCCGCGATCGCGGCGTCGAGCGTGCCGTCGAGCACGCTCGCGCCGACGCGGCCGGCGAAGGTCGCGGACGCCGTGCGCGTCTCGATCGCCGCCGTCTCGACGTCGGCGACGCCCTCGGCGCTCACCTCGCCGCGCGCGACGACCGAGAGGCTCGACCCGATCGCGTCCTGGAGCGCCGGATCGGCGAAGGTGAGGCCCTGCGCATCCGCGTCGAGACCGAACGAGAAGCGGGTGGGCGGATCGTCGGTGCCGACCGGCGCGGAGTCCACCGTCAGGTCGAGGCTGTCGAGGGAGACGACGGGCGTCGCGACGTCGCGCGCCACGATCTCGCCGTCGATGCGCGGCGCCTGCAGCGATCCGTTCACGGAGACGTCGAGGGCCAGTTCGCCGATGCGCGCGCGACCCGCCTCGGTGACGCCGCCCTGCGTCGGCAGCGCGCGGCCCGCGACGGCGAGATCGAGCAAGCCCTCCGGCCCGATCGCGCCACCGACGGTCAGCTCGGCGACGGGCGAGGCGAGGCGCACGCCGTCGAGCGCGATGCGGCCGCCGTCGCCCACGGTGACGTCGCCGGAAAGCCGCGTCGTGCCCTCGAAGATCGGCGCCACCGCCTCCGGCAGGAGCCCGGCGATGCGCGCGGCGAGGTCGAGATCGAGTGCGTAGGCGCCGTCGACGCGCCGGACCGTCGCACGCCCGTCGGCACCGATCGTCGGCCCCGCCTCGAAGTCGAGGTTCGCCGCGAAATCCTCGAGCGGCCCCTCGCCCTGCAGCGAGAGGCGCACGGGCGGGAGGCCGGGCAGGTCGGCGAGGCGCGCGACGAGACCGCCGGCGGGCTCGTCGAGGGTGACGTCGAGCGCGAGCGTGTTCGCGACGGGCAGGTAGGCGACGTCGGCGCCGAAGCTGCCGGGCGCGTCCAGACGCTCGGCGGCGAAGGCGAGCGTGATCCCCTGCTCCGGGTTCCCGATGCGCGTCGAGCCCTCGGCGGACAGCCGCGCGGCGGTGCCGAGCACCGGCTCGCCGAGTACGAGCTCCTCCAGCGCGAAGCGATCGACGACGACCTCGAGCGGCAGCTCCGGGAACAGCGGCCCGTCCTCGACGTCCTGCGCGTCGACGTTCTCGCCGGGCGCGGGCGGGCGCTCGACGGTGAGCGTACCGAGCGTCAGCTCGGTCACCTCGAGCCGGCGCTGGAAGATCAGCGCCGAGCGGCTCCAATCGATCGTGGCGCGGTCGAGCGAGAGCCAGACGCCCTCCTCGTCCGAGATCCGGATGTCGCGGATCGTCGCCTCCGACGAGAGCGCGCCCTCGACGGCACCGATCGAGATCTGCTGGGTCGGCGTCGACAGCAGGTTCGAGATCAGCCCCGCCAGGACGCCCTGGTCCTCCTGCGCGCGCAGGGCCGACGTCGCGAAGACGCCCGCGCCGAGAGCGGTACCGGCGAGGCCGACGGCGAGGAGGAACGTCCGCGTGCGCATCGTCATCAGAAGGCCTGCCCGATGCCGAGGTAGAGCCCGAACGCGTCGTCTCCCTTCCCGGGGTTGAGCGGAAAGGCGATGTCGGCGCGCAGCGGGCCGATCGCCGTGTGGTAACGCACGCCGATGCCCGCGGCGAAGCGCAGCTCCTCGTCGAAGCTCGGGTAGCTCTCGCGGAAGGCCGAGCCGGCGTCGACGAAAGGCACGATGCCGATCGTGTTCGTCACGCGCAGGCGCGCCTCGAGGGATGCCTCGAAGAGCGAGCGCCCGCCGATCGGCTCCCTCCCGATCCGCGGGCCGAGGCTGCGATAGGCGTAGCCGCGCACCGAGCCGCCGCCGCCGGCGTAGAAGCGCCGGTTGGCCGGCACCTCGTTCAGCTCCGCCCCGGCGATCGAGCCGAGACCGACGCGCGCGGCGACGACGAAGCGCTTCCGCGCGTCCAGCGGCAGGTAGACGGAGCCGTCGGCCCGCGCGTAGGTGAAGGCGGTGGTCGAGCCGAAGGCCTCGAGATAGGGCGTCACGCCGGCGCGCAGGCGGTAGCCCTCGCGCGGGCCGAGGCGCGAGTCGCTGCCGTCGAGCTCGGCCGAGAGCAGCAGGCCCACCAGCGTGTAGTCGTACTTGCCGAGCACGTCCGTGCCGCGCCCGGTCTCGTACTCGATGCCGGCCTGGACGTTGAAGCCGTCGCCGAAGCGGTGGCGGATACCGGCGGTCACGTTCACGAGCTCGGCGGTGTAGCCGGCGGTGCGGTCGCGCGAGACGAACGCGTCCGCCAGGAAGTCGTTGCGGGTGCCCCAGAGCGCAGGCTTGATGAAGCTCGCCGAGACCTTGCCGCCGACGTCGTCCCACCACTCGTCCGCATTGCGCTGCGCGCGCGCGCCGGTCTGGGTGAGGTAGAGCGCGGTCGCCTCCAGCCGCAGCCGCTCGGCCCCGCCGAAGAGGTTGCGGTGCGCCCAGTAGATCGACGCCGCCGGTCCGTCGGACGTGGAATAGCTCGCCGAGACGCCGAAGAGGCGCTTCAGGCGCTCGGAGACGACGACCTCGAGCGGCAGGTCGCCGTTCTGGTCGAGCGCATTCGCCTCGTTCACGCGCACCGACGAGATCGCCTCGATCCGGCCGATCGAGCGGCGGATGGCGGCGAGCGCGTCGGGCGAGTACGGATCGCCGGGCTCGGTGTAGATGAAGGAGCGGATGACGGACTCGGGCACGTCCTCGTTGCCGCCGACCGCGATCGGGCCGATGCCGGCGACGGGGCCCGGCTCGACGCGGATCGTGAGGTCGAGCGCCCGCTCGGGGTGGACCACCACGGGGTCGATGCCGGCGATGGCGGCCAGCGGTCGGGAGGCGGCGCGGTAGTAGTCGACGATGTTCGCCTGGGCGGCCAGGATCGCCGCGCTCGCGGCCTCGTCGCCGGGCTCGAGCGCGTACACGCCCTCGGGCAGCGCCAGCGGCCCGCCGTCGGGGCCGAGCACCCGCAGCGCGCGCACGCGGAAGACCTCGCCCGGCTCGACCGTCACGCGCACGGGCACGAGCGCGCCGCCGCGGAACCCGCGCGCGGCGGCGGCCGCGGCCGCGGCGTTCTCGCCACGGATCGTGAGCGGCACGCCGGCGACATCGATCCGCACGCGCGCATTGTAGTATCCGAGGCCCCAGAGGGCGTCGATGAAGGGGACGAGATCGCTCTGCGCCCGGCGGACCAGCGCCTCGGCGTCCGGCGGCGGGTCGCCCCGCAGCCGGTAGAGTGTGGAAATGGTCTCGAAGGCGTCCTCGATGTCGACCTCGCCCTCGACGACGATGTCGAGGTCGTAGGGCAACGCCTCGGCACTCGGCGCGGGCGGCTCCTCGTCGCCGCCGCCGAACAGGCCGAAGAAGTCGAACTGCGCGCGCGCCGGCGGCGCCGGCAGCGTGAGGCCGAGCGCGACGAGGAAGACGAGCAACGCTTTCGTCTTCCGCCCCTCGTCCTGGTTCCGCAACGCCATACACGTCCCCGCAGCGTTCGACGCGAGTCCACGCGCCGCAGCCGGTTATGAGGTCGTCCGCACCCCCGTGAACCCCGAGATCAGCACGAAACCTTCGTCGTGGCAATTACGCATCATAGAGCGGGAATTTTCTCCTGTCCCGCCTTCGGGCTGCGACCGATCGCGTCATCGTCGTGCCCGCCGATGAAGCTGCGATGAACGCGCTCGTTCTTCGCGTGGGTGTTCTGCGCGTGGGTGCTCGTTCCAAGGGCGGGAGGGAGCGGAGCGCCTCGGGGAGCCGACGACCGTCAACCCGCCCGACGCATCGCGTCGGGCTCCGCCGAGGCGGTGCGAGGCGTGCGGTCCGGCGCGCGATGGGGGAAGCAGACCGTCCAGCGCGTGCCTGGGCGCGGACCCGTCCCTCCCGTCGACGTGGCCGCCCGCCCGCCGAGCGCGGCGACCATCGACCGGACGAGGAGGCCGCCCAGCCCGCCGACCTCCTCCGAGGGGAGCCCGCGGCCGTCGTCGGCGACCTCGAGCACCACCGCCCCCTCGCGCGCGCGCAGGGACACGGAGATTCGGCCCACGCCGTCCGGGAAGGCGTGCTTGAGCGCGTTCGTGATCAGCTCGTTGGCGATGATGCCGAGGGCGACCGCATCCGCGCCGCGCAGGTCGACGGGCTCGCACGCGAGGTCGAGCACCACGCCCTCCGCGACCACGATCTCCCGCACGTCCTCCATGATCGCCGCGAGGTAGGCGGCGGCGTCGACATGGGCCGTGCCTGCCTCGATCCGCAGACGCCGCTGGGCGGAGGCGATGCCGACGATGCGGTGGTGGGCGCGCTCGAGCGCGGCGCGGACACGCTCGTCGTCCGCCTTCAGAGCCTCCAGGAGCAGGAACGACGAGACCATGGAGAGATTGTTGCCGACCCGATGCCCCAGGTCGCGCAACAGGTGCTCGATGCGCGCGCGCTCGATCTCCAGCTCACGCGTCCGCTCGCCGACGCGGCGCTCCAGGTCCCGGTTCGCGGCGTCGAGGCGCGCCGCGAGGCGCTGCTCCTCGCGCAGCCCCCCTGCGGTCACGAGCACCGCGACCCCGCCGACTCCCATGATCGCGAGCATCAGCAGGGCGCGAAACAGACCGGCATCCCGCTCGCGACCAACGAGAATGCGGTTCTCCTCCTCGTCGATCGCCGAGACGATGTCGAAGATGCGCGCGGACGTCCGACGGATCTCGTTCCGGCGCACGGCCTCGACGGCCGCGGCCGCACCCTGCGTCTCCAAGATCTCCACGGCGGATGCGAGCTGAGCGTCGCGCTCCTCCACGAGTGCGAACAGGTCGTCGACGGCGCGGCTTTCGATGGCGTTCCGCGCCACGACGTCCCGGACCGTGTCGGCGAGGCCGTCGAGCTTCGCCCGCGCTTCGTTGGCGTCGGCGAGGTATTCGCGATCGCGCGTGAGAATGTAGGCACGCTGCGCCCGCTCGGCTTCGATCACGGCGCGATGCAGGCGCTCGATGGATCCGCGCGCCTCGAGGGAGGCCCGGACCCGATCCTCCGCCCAGGAGTTGAAGAAGACCATGGCGGCCGCGATGCCGGCCATGGCGACGAAAGCGGCGAGCCAAGTGTAGCGGAGACGCCGGGAGCCATCGTCGCCGTTCATCGCGACCTCCGAATCAATCGCGCCGGCCGTATGGTCTCACGTCCACGATCGTTCACAAGTCGGTCGTCGCCTGGGCGGGACGGGCGCTCTCGGCGGGGACCGGCCGCGACGGCATCGCTAATCGGCGAAGATGCGGCGCGGGCCCTCCAGCGCAGCGCTCTCGACGAGCGGCGCGTGGGTGGCGGGCTCGAAGTGACCCAGCATCGGCGCCGCCTCGTGCCATTGCGCGCAGCCCTCGTCCGCGCAGCGCAGCAGCGTACAGATTCCCTTCGTCGGAAGCTCGTAGAAGCGCTCGCCGCCGCACCGGCTGCAGGCCAGAAGCCGAGGGCGGGGAGGTTGCGGGGCCGGCCGTATGCCCCGACCCGGTCGGGCGAGGAGGCCGCACAGGCGTCCAATGCGCGAGAACATCGTCGAATACGAGAGTTGTGCGGGCGAGCGGCGCGTCGGCGTCGCTCGCCCGCTGTGGCGCGTCAGGTCTGGGGATCGCCGGCGGGCGCGGGCGTCGTGCGGACGACGTTGTAGTTCCGGACCGTCCGGTCGCGCTCGTAGCGGACCGAGGTCACAGCACCGTCGCGGCAGTTCACGCGGATCCGCTGCGGCCAGACGCGGTCGGTCGCGAAGGTCATCGGGAGCACGATCGCGCCGTCGTTCAGTGCGACCTCGTTCGCCGCCGTCAGCGTCGGATCGAAGGTGAGGGACACGGGCTCGGCCGCCGTCAGGTCCACGGGTCCGTACGTGACGAGGACCGTCGGAGCCGCGGCCTGCGACGTGCGCAGCGGCAGCTCGAAGTTGACGGGCGCACCGCATCCCTGCTGCGACACGGCGACGAGCTCGGGGCTCGCCATGCTCGACGCGAGGGACCACGTCGCGAAGAGCGCGACCGCGGGGACGACGATCGCGGCGGCGATCACCTTGGGGCTCGTCGACGAAAGCATGCGTACCTCCTCGTTTGGTTCAGCCTGGTGGATCGGCCTCGTGGATCACCCTTCGGGGCCGTTTTCAGCTGCCGCCGAAACCTCGATCGCCACCTGGCGCAGGATCTCGGGGTCGATGTCGGCGATCACGCTGTAGGCGAGCGTACCCCCCTGCCAGTAACCGGCCGTGAGGTCCTCGACCTCGACGAGCGTGATCTCGCCCTCCTCGATCGTGCTCACACCGGCGAGATACACGCTCAGCCGTGACCCCTGGTCGTCCTCGTACACGATCTGCGCATGCGCCCCCTCGTCGGCGACGAGCAGCCGACCGCCGACGAGCCGGAAGCCCACCACGGCGAGGTCCGGCACGAACACGTCGGCGCCGAGATGGCGCTCCAGTCGCTCGATCAACTCCGCACGGGCGGACGCGGGCACCTCCACCCGGCTGGTGGCCTCGAGGACGTCGTGCGCACGGACCGCCGCCTCGACGACCGGAGGGACGCGCCAGGAGAGTTGCGCCTCCAGGAACGGGTAGCTCGCCGCTCCCGCCACGAACGCCGTCAACGAGGCGGCGAGAAGCGATGCGACCGGCCGGCCGCGTCCGCGTCCCAGGCGCGCGGAGAGCCGCCGCCCGAGATCGTCGATGGCGTGTGACGGCTCCGGCTCATCCTCCGTCGCGAACGCAGAGCGGAGAAGCTGATCGTTGCGCGCGTATTCGGCCAGACGCGCCCGCGTCGGCTCGTCCGCCGCGAGGAACGCCTCGACCCGCGCCGCATCCGCCGGGCCGAGCTCGCCGTCGAGCCAGCGATGCAGATCCGTTTCGGTCGGCTCATCGGGCATCGCATCCTCCGACGACTTGCAGCCGAGCCGCCCTCGGCTGCTGGAGCGAGCGCCTGAGGGTCTCGCGGCCACGGGCGAGGCGTGACATCAGCGTTCCGATCGGAATCTCCAGGATGCGCGACGCCTCCTGGTAGGACATGCCCTCGACCGCGACGAGGTGGAGCACGGACCTCTGGTCGTCGGGCAGCCGCGCGACCGCGTCGAGGACGGCGCGCAGCTCGAGCCGCTCGTCCTGCGACGCCGGAACGCGCTCCTCGGCCGGATCGAGCAGCGTCGCCCGGCGCAGCCGCAGCTTGCGCTGCTCGCTGACGTGAAGATTGTGCAGGATGCGGAAGAGCCACGGGCGGACCGGCAGCCCCGGCTTGAGCGTGGACGCGTTGGCGAGCGCCCGAGCGAGGCATTCCTGCACGAGGTCGTCGGCGGCGTCGCGCGACCGCGTGAGCTGGAGCGCGTAGCGCCTCAGGCTCCGTACGTGTGCCGTGATCTCCGCCGCGTCGCCCATCGCGCCCGTCCGTCGTCGCTCTCGAGGGCAAATACGCACGGGCGGCGATCGTAATCCGTCGCCGAGCGAAAAATCCAGCGGACGGCGGAGGAGGTCCCCGGGAGGGCGTGACGGCGAACGGAGGTCAATGCCCCCGCTCGCCGATGAAGCGTTTGCGGATCTTCGCCGACACCCAGTCGATCACGGCGATGACGACGAGGACGTTGAGCACCACGAACGCCACCTGGTCGAACAGGCCGGCGCGGAAGCGCTCGATGATGACCATGCCCACGCCGCCCGCGCCGACGAGGCCGAGGATCGTCGCCGAGCGCGTGCTCGACTCGAAGGAGTAGAGCGACAGCGAGATGAACACCGGCAGGATCTGCGGCAGGATCCCGTAGCGGATCGTGCGCACGCCGTCCGCGCCGGTGGAGGTGACGCCCTCGACCTGCTTGCGATCGATGTTCTCGATCGCCTCCGAATAGAGCTTCGCCAGCGTCCCGGTGTCCGAGACGAAGATCGCGAGCACGCCCGCGAGCGGGCCGAGCCCGACGGCGCGCACGAAGACGAGGCCCCAGATCACCTGGTCGACGCCGCGCAGCACGTCCAGCACGCGGCGCGTCGCCTGGCGCGGCAGGAACAGCGGCATCGTGTTGCGCGCCGCCGCGAAGGCGATGAAGAGCGCGAGGATGGTCGCCAGCAGCGTGCCCAGGAAGGCCATCGCGATCGTCTCGGCGATGCCCTTGTAGATCTGGGCGTACATCCAGGTGTCCATGTCCTGCCAGACGAACATGCGCGTGATCATGCGCACGGCGTTGTCGGAGGACGCGAACAGCTTCCAGAACTCGAACAGCCACAGCGAGTAGAGCAGGTAGCCCAGGATCACGGCCCAGGAGCCGATCACGAGGGTGCGCCGCAGCGGATCGCCGAAGGCCTTCGGGTTCGCGGAGCGCGCGGCCTCGATCTCGGCCGGGCCGACGGCGGCGAGGGTGAACGTCCTCATTTCAGGTTCTCCCGCCCGATGAAGGCGTGGCGCACGCGCTCGGAAATCAGGTCGATGCAGGTGACCGTGAGGACGACGAGGATCAGCACGGCGAGCACGCGGTCGTCCGAGAAGAAGCTGATCACGTGGTTGAGCTCGGCCCCGATGCCGCCCGCGCCGACGAAGCCGACGATGGAGGAGGCGCGCACGTTGATCTCGAAGCGCAGCAGGGTGTAGGAGGCGAAGTTCGGCAGGACCTGCGGCAGGATGCCGTAGCGCACCTCCTCGAACCAGCTGCCGCCCACGGAGCGGATGCCGTCCACGGGCCGCATCGAGGCGTTCTCGTTCACCTCCGCGAACAGCTTGCCGAGCGCGCCGGCGGTATGGATCGCGATGGCGATCACGCCGGCCAGCGGCCCGATCCCGACCGCGAAGACGAGGACGAGGGCGTACAGGATCTCCGGCACGCCGCGGAAGACCTCGAGCAGGCGCCGGCAGGCGACGCCGACCCAGCCCTTCGGCGCGAGGTTGCGCGCCGCCGGGAAGCACAGCGCGAAGGCCGCCGCGGCGCCGATGATGGTCGCCGTGATCGCCATCAGGATCGTCTCGAAGATCAGGCGCAGGTACTTGTCGAGATCCGAGTACCAGAACGTCAGCGATCCGGGCACCGCGCGCCCGTCCTCGCCGCGGGGCAGGAAGAGCTTGTCCCATTCGAGACCGGGCAGGATCGTGCCGAAATACTCGAAAATGCGCGGGATGCCCTGGGCCAGCCGCTCGGGGAAGAAGCGCGAGACGTCGATCGACCAGGCGAGCATCGCCAGGAAGAGCACCAGGAACAGGATGTTCGCACCGAGCTTCTGTCGGATCAGCGCCTTGCGGTGCTGCTCGAACAGGGCGACGGCGTCGGGCGCGTCCGGCCCGGCGGAGGAGGAGGCGAGCGCGTGCGCGGACATCGCGTCAGCCCACCGCCGCGGCGCGCACGGGGGCCGGCGCCGGCCGCGAGTGCCCGCCGAGCGACGTCGAGGTCAGCCCCTCCTGGAAGGCCTCGCCCGCTTCCGCGCCGTAGATCTCGCGCGCCGCCTCGTCGGTGAGCTCGTGCGCGGCGCCGTCGAACACGACGCGACCGCCCTGCATGCCGATGATGCGGTCGCAATAGGCCCGCGCCGTGTCGAGCGTATGCAGGTTGCAGATGACGGTGAGGCCGTCCTCGACGTTGATGGCGCGCAGCGCGTCCATGACGACCTTGGCGTTGAGCGGGTCGAGGGAGGCGATCGGCTCGTCGGCGAGCAGGATCTCCGGCTCCTGGACGAGCGCGCGGGCGATGGCGACGCGCTGCATCTGGCCGCCCGAGAGCGTGTCCGTCTGCTGGAGCGCCGTGTGCGCCATGCCGAGCCGATCGAGCGCCCGGATCGCGAAGGCGCGCTCGCGGGCGGAGAACAGCTGGAGCATGGAGGAGACGAAACCGTGCTCGTGCAGGCGCCCGGTCATCACGTTGGTGATGACGTTCAGCCGCCCGACGAGGTTGAACTGCTGGAACACCATGGCGCAGTCGGAGCGCCACTTGCGCAGGGCCGCACCCTCGAGCTTCGCGACGTCGACACCCTTGTAGAGCAACTCGCCGCCGGAGGGGTCGTTCAGCCGGTTGATCATGCGCAGCAGGGTCGACTTGCCCGCGCCCGACCGCCCGATGACGCCGACCATCTGGCCCTGAGGGATGGTCAGGGTGACCGCGTCGACGGCGACGGTGGAGTTGAAGCGCTTGGTGAGCGCCTTGAATTCGAGCATGACGTCCTCGCGGGATGGGGGCCTCGGGCCGGCCTTTCACATGCCGGACGAACGGAACGGACCCTCGCCTGCGCGAGGGTCCGTCCTGGTGCGGTTCGCGGATCAGCGCGAGCCCGCGAGCTCCGCGCGGCGCATCGAGACCACGCCCTCGAAGAAGGAATGGTCGACCGGCGCCCAGCCCTGGCCGTCGCCGAAGGAGACGCTGACATAGCAATCGCGATCGGTCTCGTGCTGGGTGGCGAGGTAGTCGACGACGATCTCGCGCACCTCGGCCGGGATGTCCTTGCGCAGGACCGCCGGGCCGTTCGGGATGAGGTTCGATTCCCAGATGATGCGCAGGTCGGCCATGTCGAGGAGGCCGTTGTCGATCATGCGACGCAGGTTGCCGCGGGTGTAGCCCTCCGACGGCTCGCCGATGCCGGAGACCCACGTGACACCCGCGTCGTACTGGCCGTTGAGCACGGCGGTCACCGCCTGCTCGTGCCCGCCGCCGAAGCCCGTGCGCGAGAAGTACTCCTCGTCGTTGATCCCCGCCTGGGCCAGCTCGGCGCGCGGGACGAGATAGCCCGAGGTGGAGTTCGGGTCGGCGTAGGCGAGCGAGCGACCCTCGAGCTCCTCGATCGAGGTGATGCCCGAGTCGGCGCGCACGTACATGACGGCCTTGTAGCCGAGCGAGCCGTCGGCCTCGGCGCCGACGAAGACCGGCTCCACAGCCTCGGGATCCTGCAGATAGATCCCGGCATACGACGAGGCGCCGAGGAAGGACATCTCGAGCTGGTCGGCGAGGAGGCCCTGCATCACGCCGGCGTAGTCGGGCGCCGGGAACAGCTCGACCGGAACGCCGAGCCGCGAGCCGAGCGCCTCGATCAGGCACTCGTTGTTGCGCAGGCGATCCGCCTCGTTCTCGCCGCCGAGCAGGCCGATGCGGAACACGGGGAGATCCTGCTTCCAGTCCTGGGCGAAGGCGGGAGCGGCGGCGACGAGCGCGACGGCGGCGGCCGTGCCGAGCAGAAGGGTGCGGAACATGGAGGTCGTCTCCGATCCTGTAGAACGTGCGGGATAGCGGCGCTCTTCGGCGCGCGATCACGCTCTATTGCGGCTCGGTAACAGTTTTTTGACGACTATACTTAGTGGACTAACGTTCCTGCTTTATTTGCCGGCGCAATTCATTATCGCAGATCGCGTCGCCACGCTTCTCGGGCCCCCCGGGCGTGGGCTGCGACATCGTGGCCTTAGAAGGCTCTCTCGCGGCGGGAAGGCGGCCGGCGACGCGTCAGAGCCGCGGCGGCAGTTCCAGCGCCGCGCGGGCGGCGGAGACGGCGGCGCACCAGGTCCGACCGTCGAGGCCCCAGGGACGACGCTCGTAGAGGAGCGCGCCATCGTTCGGCAGGGCGTCGACGTCGACGGGCTCGGCGGGGCGCAGGCGCTCCACGCGAAGGCAAAAGGGCGTCGTCACGGCGGCCTGCGTCGCGTGGGCCGCGAGCATGCGGCGCTTGAGATCCCGCCGCCTCTCGTCGAGGTCGAGAACGGTCTCCCCCGCGCCGGAGCCGGGCGCGAAGCTCTGGAAGACGCGGGTCTCGCCGTCGAGGCGGTAGAGCGGCGCCTCCACGATCTCGGGCGCCCGCGCGCCGCCGCGCATGGCGAGGAGGCGCGCGGCGCGGACCGCGAAGGCGACGGCGTCGTGATCGGGATGCCCGCCCTCGAGCGCATGCGTCACGACGATCTCCGGCGCCCGAGCGGCGACTAGCGCGGCGAGGGCCGCACAGAGATCGGCGAGGCGGTGCGCGCACGTCTGGTCGCGAAAGCCGAGATGGCCGAGGGCCTCCTCGCGGATGCCCGCGAGGGCGACGGCGGCCGCCTGCTCGCGCCGCCGCGCCTGCGCATACGCCTCCCGCGTCGCGAAGCCCTGGGCCGCGGCATCGCGCAGGTCGGCCGGGGCGCCGTCGGTGACGGTGACGATCTCGAGGCGCGGCAGCCGCGGCATCTGCGCGCCGAGCACGATGGTCTCGTCGTCGGGATGGGCCACGACGAGCATGACGTGCGTCTCGACGGGCGCATCGGGAGAGGCCGCGAGCGCGGCGAGGAAGGCGCGCGCCGCCTCCGCGCTCGGCGCGTCGGCGCGCGCCGCCATCACGCCGCTCCGGCGTCCGCGACGCGCGGCGTGCGTCGCGCCGCGGCATCGGAGACGATCCCCGTGCGGGCCGCGTAGCGCTCGGTCATCAGGTGGCAGAATTCGGCGAAGTCCTCCTTGCGCCGCGGCGGGCTCGTGTGGTGCGGCGCGATGCCGAGATGCTCGGGCGTGAAACAGAAGGTCACCGTCACGTCGAACTCCGCGAGCGCATCCATCATCCGGTCGAACCAGGCCTGCGCGTTCGGGCGATACCAGTCCGCCCAGGAGAGGCCGGTGCGCAGGTGGCGCACGCCCAGGCGCCGCATCCAGACGACGGCGTCGTCGAGCCGATGATCCTCGAAATGGAACCATTGGCACAAGCCCAGATCCGGCGTGTGCCGCGCGAAGACCTCGAGCGCGGGCTTGGGCGTCCCGTCCTCGCGGATCAGGCCGAGGTAGAAGTGGCGATAGTAGGAGGAGCCCTCCGCCTCGCGATGGCGGGTGGTGGCCTCCCAGGACTTCGGCAGGTCGAACAGCGAATACCAGAGAACACGCGGCGCCCGCCCCTTCAGCAGCTCGGCTGTCCGCCCGAGGCCCCAGGCCTGAACCTCCTCGGCGCCGAAGGTGGAGACGCCGACCTCGCTCACCCAGACCGGCAGGTGCGTCAGCGCGCGGATCCCGTCCACCATCCGCGGCCAGTCGTGGATCGACCAGTGGTTCCAGTCGAGCGGGAAGCCGTGCACGGCGACGGCTTCGACGTGGTCGAGCACACCGCGCGCCTGCATGTTGCGCACGAAGCCCGCGTCGATCGGCGACATGCCGCCGAGCACCCGCGGCAGGCCCGCACTCGCGCCGCGGATCGCCTGCGCGCCGGCGATCGCCGTCTCGGCGAAGAGCCGGAAGTCGGGGTCGAGCTCGAGGTCCCAGTGCGACTTGTTGTTCGGCTCGTTCCAGATCATCGCGGCTTCGATCATGCGGCTCGTTCCTTGCTCTGTCGTGCGGTGGTGGCGTCGTGCGGCGAGCGCGCGGGGTAGACCGGCTCCGCGCCCTCGGCGCGTGCGACCCGCCTGCAGACGAAGACCTCCTTCTCGGGCTGCGAGAACGGCCGGAAGCCGGCCGAGCGCAGCATCGCCTGCGTGCAGGCACCGTTGGGCGCCCACCAATTGGTCGGGTCGCCGGCGTAGCGGTTCTCGATGAAGTGCAGCTTCGGCCAGCCCGGCTCGTCGAAGGCCGCCGTGTCGAAGAAGTCCATGTCCGCGGCGGGCTCGAGCACGTCGCGCGACCCGCGCTGCATCGACTGGAAGACGAGCACGTCGTCCGCCACGTGCTCCCACAGCAGGTCGAGCGCGAGCAGCGGGTGGCGCAGATGGTAGGCGACGCCCATGAACAGCACGATGTCGAAGCGCTCGCCGAGCGCGCCGACGTCGTAGACGCTCATCTCGTGGAACTCGCTGTCGTGGCCGAGCACCTCCGCGGCGAAGCGGGCCTGCTCCAGGTAGAACGGGTCGGAATCGATGCCGACCACACGCCCGGCGCCGCGCCGCTTCATCTCGGCGCAGTAGAAGCCCGAGTTGCAGCCTATGTCGAGGACGGAGCGGCCGTCGAGATCCTCCGGCAGCGCGTCTCGGAAGCGCCGCCACATGATCCCGGGGAAGTCGCCGAGGAAGTGGCCGGGCGCCGTCCAGACCCCATCGAGGTAGAGGTTGTGGAACCACGGACCGAGCGCCTCGACCCGCTCGGCGATGGCGTCACGCGACAGGCTCACGAAGGCTCTCCTCGGCGGCGTCGGACGGCGTGTGGTTCACCACCAGCACCCGCGCGCCGTCGGCGCCGAGGGCGAGCGTGGTGCGGCTGGCGGTTGCGATCGCGAAGTCGAAGACGCGCGAGAACGGCAGGGCGCGTGCGCGGCACAGGATCGCGCGGATCACGTCGCAATGCGTGACGAGCGCGATCTCGGCACCGGAGGGGTGGGTGCCGGCGAGATCGGCGAAGAGGCCCTCCACGCGATCGGCGACGTCGGCCATGGTCTCGCCCGCCGGCGTCGCCGCGGTGTCGCGCGCGGCGTTCCAGCGCCGCCAGCCGGGATCGCCCTCGAGCTCGGCGAAGGAGCGGCCGGCCCAGGGGCCGAAGTCGATCTCGTCGAGGGCGGCGTCGATCGTCAGACCGCGCCCGCGCGCGAGGATCTCCCCCGTCTCGATGGTGCGCGGCTGCGGGCTCGCCACGATGCCCGCGAGGCGCACGCCCCCCAGGCTCGCGGCCAGCGCCGCGGCCTCGCGGCGCCCCTGGGCGGAGAGCCGGATCGCGGGATCACGCCCCGCGAGCGTGCCGGGCGCGCCGTCGTGCGCGGCGTGGCGGACGAGGTGGACGAGGAGGCTCATCGCAGGCTTCGCCCCGGCAGCGTCGGGCCGGTCGCGTCGCACCCCTGCCCGGCGTCGTCCTCGCCGGCGATGAAGGCCTCGGTCCGCGCGTGCGCCTGCGCGTCCGTGAATTGGCGTGGCGGCGACTTCATGAAGTAGGAGGACGGTCCCACCACCGCGCCCGAGAGCCCGCGGTCGAGGGCGAGCTTGGCGCACCGCACGGCGTCGATGACGATGCCCGCCGAGTTCGGGCTGTCCCACACCTCGAGGCGCATCTCGAGCGAGATCGGCGCGTTGCCGAAGGCCGTGCCCTCCATCCGGATGTGCGCCACCTTGCGGTCGCCGAGCCAGGGCACGTGGTCGGAGGGACCGATGTGGATGTCGTCGGGGTTCATCGGCGTGCCGAGCTGGCTGTCGACGGCCTGCGTCTTGGAGATCTTCTTCGAGACGAGCCGCTCGCGCTCGAGCATGTTCTCGAAGTCGGAATTGCCGCCGACGTTGAGCTGGTAGGTCCGATCGAGCCGCACGCCGCGCTCGCGGAAGAGGTTCGTCAGCACCCGGTGCGTGATCGTCGCACCGACCTGGCTCTTGATGTCGTCGCCGATGATCGGCACGCCGGCCTCCGCGAACCGCCGTCGCCAATCGGGGTTCGAGGCGAGGAACACCGGCATGCAGTTCACGAACGCGCAGCCCGCCTCCATCGCCCGCTCGGCGTAGAACTCCGCCGCCTTCTGCGAGCCGACGGGCAGGTAGGAGACGAGCACCTCCGTCTCCGAGCGCTCCAGCGCCTCGGTCACGTCGACGACGGGCGCCTCGGATTCGCGCACGCGCGCGGAGAGGTAGCGCCCGAGCCCGTCGAGCGTCGGTCCGCGCGCGACCGTGACGCCCGTCGGCGCGACCTCGGCGAAGCGCAGCGTGTCGTTGGGCGGCGCGTGGATGGCATCGGCGAGGTCGCGGCCGACCTTCGCGTCGGTGACGTCGAACGCCGAGGAGACGACGATGTCGCGCACGCGGTATCCGCCGAGGTCGGCGTGCATGAGCCCGGGGACCGGCTCGTTCGCCGCGGCGCTCTCGTAGAAGCTCAGGCCCTGGAGGAAAGCGCTCGCGCAATTTCCGACGCCCACCAACCCGACGCGAACCGTGCCAGCGGCCATGAGGCATCCTCCCGATCCGACAGGGGCCGGCGCGCCGTCGAGGACGGTACGGCCCGCGTTACGCTTGCGCAGGCGCTACGCACGGGACGCCGGCTTTGTTCCCGGCGGAAGGGGATCGCTGTCGGATGGGGAGGATTCTTCTCTCGCGGGCCTCGCGGTGTCGTCAGCCCGCCCCGGGGTCCGCGGCGGGCGCGTCCGGCGTGTCGAGCCAGAAGCGGCGCATCAGGTAGAGCGACGCGCCGCCGATCCGCCCCGTGTCGGTCTCGAGCGCCACGATCTCGGGTGTGCCGGCGCGCATGGGCGTCGGCGAGAAGCGGCAGACGACCCAGCGCTGGCGCGCCCGCCCGCGGGCCTCCACCGTGTAGTCGACGCGCACCGCGTTCTCCCCGGTGCGCACGCTGCGCAGCACCGCGAGCCGGGCGCCCTCGGGGTTGAGCACGGGGAGCGTGAGGCGGCACAGGCGCGCCTCCTCCCGGTCGGCGCTGCCGCAGGCGACGAGGAGGAGCGCCGGCGCCGCCAGCGCGGCGAGGAGCACGATCGCCCGGAGCACGGCCGCCCGCCCCTCAGCGGCGCGACAGGATCTCGGCCACGCGCGGGGCGAAATAGGTCAGGACGCCGTCGCAGCCCGCGCGCTTGAACGCCATCAGGCTCTCGAGCATCGCCCGCTCGCCGTCGAGCCAGCCGTTCCTCGCCGCCGCCTCGATCATCGCGTACTCGCCCGAAACCTGGTAGGCGAAGGTCGGCACGCCGAAGGCGTCCTTCACCTTGGCGCAGATGTCGAGATAGGGCATGCCCGGCTTCACCATCACCATGTCGGCGCCCTCCTCGAGGTCGAGCGCGACCTCGCGCAGCGCCTCGCGCGCGTTGGCGGGGTCCATCTGGTAGGTGCGCTTGTCGCCGCACAGCGTCTTCGAGGTGCCCACCGCGTCGCGGAACGGGCCGTAGAAGGCGCTCGCGTACTTCGCCGCATAGGCCATGATCTGCACGTCCGCGTGGCCGGCGGCGTCGAGCGCCTCGCGGATCGCGCCGACGCGCCCGTCCATCATGTCGGACGGCGCGATCACGTCGGAGCCGGCCTGCGCCTGCAGCACCGCCTGGCGCGCCAGCGTCTCCACCGTCTCGTCGTTGAGGATGGTCTCGCCGGCGAGCAGCCCGTCGTGGCCGTGGGAGGTGTAGGGGTCGAGCGCCACGTCGGTGACGAGGCCGATGCCGGGCACCGCGCGCTTGATCGCGCGGCTCGCGCGGCAGACGAGGTTCTCCGGGTTGAGCGCCTCGGACCCCGCGTCGTCGCGCTTGGCGGGATCGGTGTTGGGAAACAGAGCCAGTGCCGGGATGCCGAGCGCCGCCGCGCGCTCCGCCTCGCCCACCGCCTGGTCCACGGACATCCGCACCACGCCGGGCATGGAGGGCACGTCCTGGCGCACGCCCTCGCCGTCCGTGAGGAAGAGCGGCCAGATCAGGTCGTCGACGGTGAGCGTGTTCTCGCGCACCAGCCGGCGCGACCAGTCGGCCTTGCGGTTGCGGCGCGGGCGATGACGCAGATCGAGGCGGTTCTGCACCTCCTGCGCGGCGGAGGCGCCGCGGTCGCCGGCGCGGGAGGACGGGTCGGACCCGGGACGCTGGAAGGGGGTGAGGCTCGACATCGACGCGTCTCCACGCCGGCCCGGGGGAAGACTGAGGTGGCCGACGTCATGTTTCGAACAGGTCTAACATGAGGCGGGTTTCGCGCCATGCGCAATGGACCGGATGCGGGGTGGGCACGACCTCGCTCAGGCGATCCGGATCAGCACGATCCCCGCCAGCACCGCTCCTGCCCCCGACAGCTTCGCCCGGTCCAGCCGCTCGGCCAGCCGCAGCCGGGCCAGTGCGAGCGCGAAGAGTATGCTCGTCTCGCGAAGCGCGGCGACGAGGGCGATCGGCGCGTGCGCGAGCGCCCACAGGGCGATCCAGTAGCAGGTGAAGGCAATCGATCCGGCGAGCAGGCCGACCCGCCAATGCGGCCTCATTGCCTTGAAGGCGGACCGCCCACGGGTCGCGGCGGCGAAGAGGATCATGCCGAGCCCGTCGAGGATGAACATCCAGGCGGCGAAGGCGGCGACCTCGCCCGCGAGGCGCACGCCGATGCCGTCGATCACCGTATAGGCCGCGGCGCTTCCCGCGGCGCCGAGCGTAATCGCAAGCGTCGCGGCACGGGCGCCCGCGAGCGATGCGCCGCCGGAACCCGACAGGATCACCACGCCCGCCCCGATCACCCCCACGCCGACGAGGCCGAGCGGCGGAACGCTCTCGCCGAGCAGCCCGATCGAGGCGCCGGTGACGAGCGCGAGGGTGAGTCCGCGCATGATCGGGTAGATCCGCGCGAGCTCGCCCGTGTCGTAGGCGCGCGCAAGGAACACCTTGTAGGTCGTGTGCGGTATGGCGGTGAGCAGTAACCAGGGCCAGGCCGCAGGCGCGGGCAGCGGCACGAAGGGGACGATCGCGCAGGCGATGCCGGTCTGCACGACGGCGATCATCAGCATCATCGTGAAGCGATCGACGTTCGCCTTGACGAGCGCGTTCCAGGCCGCATGCAGGAAGGCCGCGAACAGGATCGCGGCGAGGACGAGGGGATCCATCGCATGTCCACCTGCGCGGGCGGGTAGGTCCGCGCGACCGGCCGAGCCTTAGCGCGCGCTCGGGCGCGATGGCAACGTGCGGCACCGCGCGCGCCGTCGACCGGCCGCTCCCCGCATTGACGCCCCCTCCCCCGCCCGCCTAAACCCGACGCACGAGGAAGGCCGCCCATGACCGACACACGAGACGCCCATTGCCGCATCGAGGGCGCCGCCGGGGTGATCACGCTCGATCGTCCCAAGGCGCTGAACGCGCTCACCATCGACGCCGTGCGCGCCATGCGCGCCGCGCTCGAGGCGTGGGCGCGGGATCCGGCGGTGACGCGGGTCGTCGTCGAAGGTGCGGGCGAGAAGGCGTTCTGCGCGGGCGGTGACATCCGCATGCTCGTGGAGGCCGGCAAGGCCGGGCGGCGGGAGGAGGCGCAGGCCTTCTGGCGCGAGGAATACGAGCTGAACGCGCTGATCGAGGCCTACCCCAAGCCCTACGTCGCGCTGATCGACGGCATCGTCATGGGCGGCGGCGTCGGCGTGTCGCTGCACGGCTCGCACCGGGTCGCGGGCGAGCGCTACTCCTTCGCCATGCCCGAGGTCGGCATCGGCTTCTTCCCCGACGTCGGCGCGAGCTACGCGCTCCCGCGGCTGCCGGGGCGCACGGGCCTCTGGCTCGCGCTCACCGGCGCGCGGGTCGGCCCAGCGGACGCGCTCGCGCTCGGGCTCGCCACGCACACGGTTTCGAGCGCGGCCATGCCGACGATCCGCGCCGGCCTGATCGCCGGCGAGGACCCGGACGCACTGCTCGAACGCCATCGCCGCGACCCCGGCCCCGCGCCGATCGAGGCGAAGGCGGCCACCATAGACGCCTGCTTCGCGGAGGGCTCCGTCGAGGCCGTGCTCGCGGCGCTCCATCGGATGGCGCAGGCCGGCGACACGGCCGCGGCGGAGATCCGCGAGACGATCGCGACGAAGTCGCCGACGTCGCTGAAACTCGCCTTCGAGCAGATGCGCCGCGGGGCGGGGCTCTCCTTCGCGGAAGCGATGCGGATGGAATGGCGCATCGTCTCGCGCATCCTCGACGGCCACGATTTCTACGAGGGCGTGCGCGCGGTCGTCGTCGACAAGGACCATTCCCCCCGCTGGCGCCCGTCGCGGCTCGAGGACGTGACGCGGGACGCGATCGAGGCGTATTTCGCGCCGCTCGGCGACGACGAGCTCGTCCTCTGATGTGGCCCTTCCGGCGCCGCCGCACGCAGTCCGACGAGGGCCGCCCCGAGCCCTCCTCGGTCGACGCGGCGCTCAAGCTGTCGGAGCCGGCCTCCGGGCGGGGCCTGCGCTGGGACCGGACGCTGACCTGGTTCATGCGGCTGATGGCGCTCCTGTGGATCGCCAAGGGCCTCTCCTTCTGGGCGGTGATCGTCGGCGCGAGCGCCATGGTGCCGCCCTTCGAGGACCGCTCGCTCGGATTCCAGGCGGCGATCGTCTACTTCGCCGTGATCGACCCGATCGCCGCGGTCGGCCTGTGGCTCACGGCGACCTGGGGCGGGGTGCTGTGGCTTCTCGCCGTGATGAGCCACCTCGTCCTGGCGGTGTTCTTCCCGGGCGTCGTGCCCGTCAGCCTCGCGCTCGCGGTGGCCTATTGTGGGCTGATGGTTACCTATCTCCTGATCTCGTTCCTCGCATCCGGTGAAGACGAGTAAGGGTTAACGAGTTCTCGCCTAGATCTCACAAGGCTTAGAGCCTTTGACGATGAATATCGGCGTATCTTTCCGGGAATCGCCGAATCTCGGAAACTTGTCGTTCATCGTGTCGTTTAAACTCGTTTTTATCGGAGCAACCTAGTTTCGCCTCATGAACGAGCCGGGAACCCGGCCACTACACAAAAACAGTGAGGCGCATGATGAACACTCTGGCGAAGTCCATCGTCGAGCCCGTGTCCCGCGAGGAGACGCCCGGCCCCGTGAAGCCCGCCTACCTCGAGGCCCTGCACCTCGTGGAGCGCCTGCACCGGCGCCTGCTCGACGTGATCAAGGACGAGTTCGAGCGGCGCGGCCGCGACGACGTCAACTCCGTCCAGGCCCTGCTGCTCTACAACATCGGCGACAAGGAGCTGACGGCGAGCGAGCTGCGCACCCGCGGCTATTATCTCGGCTCGAACGTCTCGTACAATGTGAAGAAGCTCGTCGAGATGGGCTACCTCCACCACGCCCGCTCGCGCGTCGACCGCCGCGCGGTGCGCATCTCGCTCACGGAGAGCGGCAAGGAGGTGCACGACATCGTGCACGCCCTCTACGAGAAGCACTCGCGCACGATCGACCCGATCGGCGGCATCTCGGACGAGGACTTCGTGCGCCTCAACCAGGCGCTGACCCGGCTCGAGCGCTTCTGGACCGACCAGATCCGCTACCGCCTCTGATCCGCGGGAGCACAACCGCGGGAGCACGTCTCTTCGGGGGCTCCGGGGGGTTCGACTCGAACGCGCACGCCGCGGCCGGACGGCCGCGGCGTGCGCGCGTGCGCGACATGCCCATCCGCGTATCCGACGCTCGCCCGCGCGCGGAGCGTTGCCGCGCGCGAGACGCATGGCTAGGACCGACATCCCGAAGAAATCGGAACGAATAGATCATGTCGGTTCGCGTAGCGTCGCTGGCGTCACTCCTGGCGCTGGCCCTGTCCTCCTCGGCGATCGCCCAGACGCCGGAATTCCAGGCCCAGTACGGCCTCTCGATGATCGGCGCCCAGGTGCCGCTCTCCCTGGGCTTCACCGGCGCGAACGTGCCGGTCGCCATCATGGATACCGGGCTCCAGCTCGATCATCCCGAGTTCATCGGCCGCATCGGCCCGTCCTTCGACATGTATACCCGTGGCCCGGTCACCGGTGACTCCGACGACCACGGCACGCATGTGGCCGGCATCATCGGCGCCGCGCGCGATGGACGCGGGATGATGGGCGTGGCGCCCGGCGCGCGCCTGCTGCCGGTGCTGATCCTCCAGGGCGGAAGCATCAGCTTCGCCGACATGGAGAACCTGCTGCCGGCCGGCTACCGCGCCGCCTACGGCAACGGCGCACGCATCATCAACAATTCCTGGGGCGTCTCGGTGCGCACGCCCGAGGTCTCGCGGGCCGATTTCGCAGGCGAGTTCCCCGGGCTGCTGCAGGCCTATCGCGACCTCGTCGCCGCCGGCGTCGTGCAGGTCTGGGCGACGGGCAACGACAGCTTCGACCAGCCGGGCATCCTGACCGGCCTGCCCCACCTCTTCCCCGAACTCCAGCGCGGCTGGCTCGCGGTGACGTCGGTCGGCCGCGACGGCATCATCACGCGATACGCCAACCGCTGCGGCGTCGCCATGGAGTACTGCCTCGCGGCGCCCGGCGGCGGCGACGACCAGGCCCGGGACGGCATCAACTCGACCGTTCCGGGAAGCGGATACGCCCGCCTCTCCGGCACCTCGATGGCCGCCCCGCACGTCTCGGGTGCCCTCGCCATCGCGCAGGAGATGTACCCCAACGCCGGCGCGCAGCAGCTCGCGCAGCTCCTGCTGCAGACCGCGAACGACCTCGGCGCGCCCGGCGTCGATCCGGTCTACGGCTGGGGCCTGCTCAGCCTCTCGAACCTCGCCGCGACGCGCGATCCGCGCGCGGGCGGCTCCTTCGCGGCGATGGCGACCCACCGGTTCGGCAGCGTCTCGCAGGTCACGGCGGCGATCGGCGACCGGATCGGCGCCGGCGGCTTCGGCGCGCCGCTCCCGGCGCAGAGCGCCTCGGGCGGGCCGGTCGCGGCCTACGCCAATCTCGGCGCCTCCGCCGGCACGGTCGGCCTCGCGACCGACGGCACGGTGGACGGCTCGGTCTGGGTGCGCGGGCTCTGGGGCCAGGGGCGGCTCGACGGCGGGCCGCGCGGGCCCGGCTCGACGACGGACCTGTCCGGCGTGCTCGCCGGCGTGGACTTCGCCCCGAGCGCGGGCCTGCGCCTCGGCGTCGGCGTCGGCGCGACCCGCAGCGAGACCGAGTTCGCCACGGGAGGCGACGCCGCGGTGGGCGACGCGCGCCACCTGTTCGCCTACGCCGCGCTCGCGCGCGGCGCGGTCTTCGCCGACGTGATCGGCCAGGTCGCGGGCTTCGACGACACGCTCACCCGCCGCAGCATCCCCGGGCTCGGCACGACCCGCGCCTTCGTCGGGCGCACGGACGTGTCCGGCACGGCGCTCGACGCGCGCCTGCGCATCGGCGCGCGCTTCGAGACGGCCTTCGCGGCGCTCTCGCCCTACCTGCACGCCTCGGGCTCCTGGCAGCGCACCGACGCCGCCACCGAGACCGGCGCGGGCATCCTGTCGCTGACCCTGCCGGAGCAGGAGCACGCCCGCGCCGCCTTCGGCCCGGGCCTGCGGGTGGCCTTCGCGCCGCTCGCGCTGTCGCAGACGCTGCGGCTCGCGCCCGAGCTCGACGTCGCCTATGCCCGCCGCTCCGGCGACCTGGCACCGGCGACCGCCGTCGACCTCCTCGGCACGCGGCTGGTGGCGCGCGCGAACGGCGTCGGCCGCGACGCGCTGGAGGTGGGCGCCCGGCTCCGGCTCGAGGCGACGGAAGCGCGCCTCACCGGCGAGGTCGCCTATTCGGGGTCGTTCGACGAGAAGGCGCAGAGCCACACGGTGACGGCGGGCGTCGGGCTGCGGTTCTGAGCCGCCCGGCGTCCCGCCGCCCCGACGCGTCACCCGATGGAGCGGGGCGGGGCCCGACGGCCCCGCTCCGCTTCCTCGACGCACGACCCGGCGTCAGGCCACCACCGCGAGGCGCCCGTCCAGATCGGCGCCCGCCGCGCGGGTCACCTCGCCCATCTCCCGGATCGCGGCGATCAGCTCGTTGCGGTAGACGAGACCGGTCTTGTCGAAGGGCAGGCCGCGCACGTCCCACCCGGGCACCGCGCCGGCGATCCCGCCGCCGATCGGCTTGTCGTTCCACGCCTCACTGAAGGCGCCGAGCATCACGTAGGTGTTGAAGGCCATCGTGAAGGTCTCGTCGAGAACCTCCTCGATCGGCCGGCCGTGGAGCGTGATGTCGGCCGCGTGCGCCTCGGCCGCCGACCCCGCCAGCACGGCGGTGTAGCGGATGCCGGAGGAGAAGTGCAGCAGCCCCCGCGAGACGAAGGCCGAGAGGTCGGTGCTCGCCACCTCCTCGGGGCGCAGCAGGCGCCGGGCGTTCGAGGTCAGCATGTCCCGGATCTGGGCGCCGGTCAGGGTCGCGACCTCCACCTGGTCGGCGTAGGGCATCACGTCGAACCAGTCGCGGAAGCTCAGCGGCCCAGGCTGGATGCCCTTCGCCAGGCCCGTGGCGTTGAACAGGGCGAAATCGACCGCCCCGCCCGGGAAAGTGGCGGAGCGCCGCACCAGCGTGTCGTTCATGAAGTTCGCGAGCGCGGTCTCGCCGGTGTAGCGCGTGGCGAGCGTCGCCTCGGTGGACACCGGCGCATCCGCGGCGACGCTGCCGATGATCTCGGCGAGCTTGCCGTCGAGGGCCGCGATCATCGGGGCCATGACCTCGGCCTCGAAGCCGGCATCGAAGTCGCCGTCGTGCTCGAGCGACGCCCAGCGCTCGTCGCCCTCCGCCACGCGGTCGTCGCGCTGCTTGATCGGGTGGAGCGAGACGTTGGTGAACCACGCCTCGCGTCCCTGGCCGGCGGCGAGCGACATCGCGATCTCGCCGAGGAAGGCGCCGTTGGCCTTGGCCTGGGTGAGGAGCACGCCCTCGATCATGTTGTCGGCGTCGAGGCCGTCGGTGTTCAGCTCGGTGTGCGAATGGCCCCCCACGAGCACGACGGGCTTCTCGACGAGCGGCCCGACCGCCTCGGCGATCGCGAAGTCGCCCTCGCCGATCTCGCGCATCGCGCCCGCCTTGCCCGAGCGGTGCATGCCGCGGCCGTAGCCGCAATGCGAGAGGATCACCACCACGTCGCTGACGCTCTCGACGGCCTTGTACACGTTGGCGACGGCCTGGACCGGGCTCGCGACCGCGAAGCCGGGGTCGCTGTCCATGCCGACGCGGGTGTCCACGGCGGTGGTGAGCCCGATCACGCCCACGCGCAGCCCGTTCGCCTCGACGATCGCCGCTGGCGCGTAGTCGCGGCCGGCCTCGAGATGTACCGAGCCGTGGATGTTGGCGGACAGGACCGGGAAGGCGGCATGGCGCTCGATTCCGAGGCGCAGCTGCTCGGCGCCGCGGTCGAACTCGTGGTTTCCGAGCACCGCGACGTCGACGCCCGCGGCCGAGGCGGCGGCGTAGCCCGCATCGATCACGTATTCGTCCGGCGACCAGCCCAGCAGTTCGTCGAAGATCGAGCCGGTGTGGTCGTCGCCCGCGGAGACGAGGAGCACGCTCTCGTTCGGGGCGGCGGCGGCCCGCGCCTCCCTCACCCGCTGGACGATCTGCGCCATGCGATGCGTGTCTCCCCGGGCGGGATGCATGTCGGTGAGATGGTTGTGCATGTCGTTGAAGTGCATCAGCCGCAGGACGCGACGCTCGCCGTCGGCGAGGCGGCGCTCCGGCACGGGCGCGCCGTCCTGCGCCACGATCGTCGTGATCGGCCCCGCGAGCGGGTCGCCGGTCAGCAGGAAGACGCGCTGCGCCGCACCCGCCGGGTTCGGCGTGATCGCCACCATCCGCAGCTCGCCGGGTCCGGGGGTCGCATCGGCGCGGGTCACGAGGACGGGCGCGAGCGCGCTCGCCGCCACGACCGTGGCGCTGCGCGAAAGGAAACGGCGGCGTGTGAGGGAGAACATGCGTGGATACTCCGTGGATGAACCGGAGCCCGACGGATCACACCCCGATGACGGCCACGTGAACGTCTTGCGACAGTACGATTACCCTTGCCGTGTGCATCGGCGAAAACAATGCGCGGTCTGCGCAATGGTACGCTCTTTACTGCAACATGAGCGCGTTTCGCCTCCGACCGGCGTCTCAGCGCAGATCCGAGGCGTAGTGCACCCGTTCCGTCCGGCACAGGGAGAGCCGCCATTCCACCGGCGCGCCGTCGATCGCGGTGGCGACGCGGTCGACCTGGAGGAGCGGCGCGCCGGGCGCTACGCCGAGCGCCTCGGCTATGCCGGCAGGCGCGCCGATCGCCTTGAGGCGTTCCACCGCACGGGCGACGGAGACGCCGTAGAGGTTGGCGTACATCTCGTAGAGATTGTTGGGCAGGTCGCGCTTGTCGAGGTCCGGGAAGCGCGCCTTCTCCACCACGATGCGCTCGTGCACGCATTCCCGGCCGTCGAGCGCACGCACCCGCTCGAGCCGCACGACCCGCGTCCCGCGCGCGATCGCGAGCCGCGAGGCCTCGGCCGCGTCGGCGCGGCCGGAGCCGACCGAGAGGAAGCGGCTCGTGGGGAAGCGGGCCGGCCCATCGTCCGGCACGAGCTTGAAGAACTGGAACAGGATCCGCGCGTCGTCGTGGCGCGCGACGTAGGTCCCCCGGCCCTGCCGGCGCACCACGAGCCGCTCCGCGGCCATGGCGTCGAGCGCCTTGCGCACGGTGCCCTGGGAGACGCCGAGATCGGCGGCGAGCTCGGGCTCGCTCGGGATCGCGGCGCCCGCCTGCCAGACGCCGTCCCCGATGCGCTTGACGAGAACGTCGCGAACCCGGCGGTAGAGCGGGCGATAGCCCAGCGCGTCCTGCGCCGCCTCGCGCTCGATCATCGCTCGCGCATCCTTCCGTCGGTTGGTCCTTGGTCGTCTATCTTATAGAGGATCCAGACCATGACAAGCGATTGCGCGAGCGCGCGCGTCGCCTCAGCCCGATCGATCGCTCCCGGTGGTCGGCCCGATGCGGTAGACGCCCTTGAAATCGTCCGGATCGACCGGGCGGCCCTTGCGCAGGATGGCGACGCGCCCTTCCTTGGCGAGGGCGACGGCGGCGCGGCGCACCGGCTGCATCAGCGGCCCCCACCCGTCGGGATGCGGGCCGCCGAGCGCGCGCGCGACCTCCGAGGGGCAGATCGTCTTGCCCGGCCCACGCCGCGCGACGAGGTCGAGGAGCGTGCGGGAGACGTCGTCGGGAGCGGGGTCGGTCATGCGCTCTCCCTTAGCCGCGATCGGCCGGTACATCCAGCGCGGCGAGCGCGTCCGATCCGAACTGCCGATGCGCCATCACGACCAGGACCGCGGTCGTGGCGGCGATCAGCACCCACGGCCCGACGAACCAGCCGAGATAGCCGAGCGCGAAGAAGAAGGCGCGCTGCCCGCGGTTGAAGTGGCCGCCGGCGACGATCGTCATCCGCGCCGCCCGCTCCGCCGCCGCCTCCGCCTCCGGCGCGTGCGGGTCCTGCGGGATCGCGCCGACCAGGATCGCGGCGTAGTTGAACAGCCGGTAGGACCAGGCGAACTTGAAGAAGGCGTAGACGAAGATCACGCCGAGCCCGAACACCTTCGCCTCGAAGGCGAGCCGCGTCGCCGCGATGCCGAAGGGCAGTTCCGCGAACAGCGCGAGCGCCGTGTCGGTCGCCTGGATCAGCGCCAGCACGGCGCCCACCGCGAGGAGCGCCGTGGAGGCGAAGAAGGCCGCGCCCGATTGCAGCGAGGCCATGATGGTCGAATCGACGATGCGGTTCTCGCGCCCGAGGAGCTCCCGCATCCAGGCTCGGCGCTGCGCGGCCATGCGCGTGTTGAGCGAGAGCCGCGCCGGGCCGAGCCGCTCGACCGCGAGGTGATAGCCGCCCCACGCCGCCGCGAAGAAGGCGAGCGCCGTGAGATCGAGAGTGGAGAAGCCGAGCGAGGCGGTCATGGTCCCCCGTTTGTGCCGGACGGCATCCGAGGGCTCGCGCTTGCGTGCGCGGGCCCGGTTTGCGACCCTCGCACGAAAGCACGGACGAGGAGCGAAGCGCGACCATGCCCCAGACGATCGTGAAGGGCTACGAGGCCCTGATGGCGGAGGCGTGCGCCCGCATCGAGACGCTGCCCGTGGCGGACGCGATGGCGCTCGCCGGTCGCGAGGACGTCGTCTTCGTCGACCTGCGCGATCCGCGCGAGCTCGAGCGCGAGGGCCGCATGCCCGGCGCGGTGCACTGCCCGCGCGGCATGCTGGAGTTCTGGATCGACCCTCGGAGCCCCTACCACAAGCCGGTGTTCGCGCAGGACAAGCGCTTCGTCTTCTTCTGCGCCGGCGGCTGGCGCTCCGCGCTCGCGGCGGCGACCGCCGACGAGATGGGGCTCACGCCCGTCGCCCACGTGGAGGGCGGCTTCAAGGCGTGGAAGGAGGCCGGCGGGCCGGTGGAGGCGGGCTGAGGGCGCGTGCGCCGCCGTGCCCGGGACGCCATACGCAACAGGACGACTTTCCGTTTGCGCGAAAGTGTGGTCTCTCCGGCGGGCACAGCTCCGCCGCGAGGGCCCGCCATGACCGAGACGACCGAGACCGCCGCCGCAGCCGCCACCGGCTCCGCGCCCCTGCCCAGCCCGCTGCAATATCTCGACCGCGCCATCGGCCGCCTGCGCGAACTCGGGCTCGTGCCGGAGATGCGCAGCGAGGAGGCGCCCGTCGTCGCGCTCCTCGATCGCATCCAGCTCCTCGCCCCCGAGCAGGTCGCGGTGATCGCCCGCACGCTCTCGCAGCAGTCGCTGTTCAACGAGGTCGTGCGCGAGCAGGTCCGGCAGATGGAGGTGGCCCAGCGCTACGAGACCATCACCAACGCCTTCAACTCGATCCGCGACGATTCGAAGATGCTCGTCGACCAGATGGAGGACGGGCGCATCTCGATCGGCGAGCGCTTCGCCAACATGATGATGAAGATGACCCGCGGGGACATCGCCCAGCGCTTCGGCGAGATCCGCGAGACCTATCTCGACGTCGCCCGCGACACCAAGGCGAACATCGACCGCGAGCACGTCATCCTGGAGGCCTACCAGGACTTCCGTGGCGCGCTCAAGCAGGCCGAGATCGCCGCGCTCGAGGTCCTGCGCGTCGCCGACGGCAAGCTCGAGGTCGCCAAGGGTGCGCTCAAGCAGGCGTCCGACGCCGTCGCCGCCTTCGCCGGGTCGGACCCGGCCGAGCGCGCCCGGCTCGAGCTCGCCCGCGACGAGAAGATGCGCGCGCTGCGCGCCGAGGAGGGCCGCTTCCAGATCGCCAAGGACCTCTCCGACAACCTCACCATCGGCTACAACACGTCCGAGGTGGTGATGGCCCGGCTGATGCAGACGACCTCGGCCAAGGAGCGCGTCTACCAGCAGGCGATCTCGTTCTTCTCCACGAACGAGTCGGTGTTCACCGCGCTCTCGGCCTCGCTCACCGGCATCTTCGGCCTGCACGAATCGACGAAGACGCTCGACGCGATGAAGGAGGGCGCCGCGCAGTCGCTCGAGGTGCTCGCCGAGATCGGCGGGAAGGTGCAGGAGGAGGCGCTCAAGGCCGGCTACGGCCCGACCATCCGCGCCGACGCAGTCAAGGCGCTCGTCGATTCGGTGATCAACTTCCAGACGCGTTCCTTCGAGATCATCGAGGAGATGCGCGTCTCCGCCACGAAGAACTCCGAGGAGATCCGCGAGGCGGTCGAGGACGGCAAGCGGCGCATGGCGCGGCTCGCCGAGGAGGGCAAGGGGCTCGACCTGCCGGCCTGACGGAACGGGGCGAGGACGGACCGACGGACGATCGCGCGGGAGGAGCGCCGATGGCGGGCGGGGTCGACGCCGAGCGGGGCGGGCTCGACGAGCTGATGCTGGCGATGGACGTGGTGGACACGCTCCGCCACGAGGAGGCCGCGCTCACCCGCGAGATCTCCCGAGACGAGCGCGAGGACGTGCTGATGGAGCGTCTGCGCGGCCTCTACGCGGCGCAGGGCATCGCCGTCACGGACGACGCGCTGCGCGCCGGGATCGCCGCCCTGCGCGAGAAGCGCTTCGCCTACGTGCGCCGCGGATCCGCCCTCGGCCGCCGGCTCGCGGGACTGTGGATCGCCCGCGGCAGGGTCGCCGCGATGGCGGGCCTGGTGCTCCTCCTCGCCGCGGGCGGTCTCGGCTGGTCCGCCTGGCGGGCGGGCGAGGCCGAGCGCGCGCGGATCGCGCAGGCGGAGCTCATCGGCACCGTCCTGCCCCAGCGCATCGCCGCCGCCCACGCCGCCGCCCTCGCCGAGGCGCGGGTGCCGGACGCGCGGGACGAGGCGGACGCCCTGCGCGCCCGCGCCGAGGGCCATCTCGCCGCCGGCGACGCCGAGCGGGTGTCGGCCACCGTGGCGGAGCTGGAGGCGCTGCGCGACGCGCTCGCCGTCTCCTACGTGCTGCGCATCGTCGTAGACGCGGAGATCCCCACCGGCGTCTTCCGCATCCCCGACGCCAACACACGCGCGCGCAACCACTACCTGATCGTCCAGCCGATAGGCCCCGACGGCGCCGTGCTCGAGCTGCCCGTCGAGAGCGAGGAGACGAACCGCACGACACGCGTCTCCGTCTTCGGCGTGCGCGTGCCCGAGCGCACCTTCGAGGCGGTGCGGCGCGACAAGGAGGACGACGGGATCATCCAGGAGGACGTCCTCGGCGAGAAGCCGCGCGGCTTCCTCGACGTCTTCTGGGCCATGCCCGTCGAGGGCGGCCGGATCACGGACTGGTGAGCCCCATGAGCTTCGACACCACCCGCGGCGTGCGCGCCCGTATCGACGAGACGCAGCGCGCCGCCCGTGCGGACGAGGCGCGTCTGGCCACCGCCGCCGCATCCGCCGAGGCGGACCTGACGCAGGCCCGCGCCCGGGAGGCACGGGCGCACGCCGCCCTCGCCGGCCACCGTCTCCAGGCGCTCGCCGAGGACGGCGCCGCCGCGGCCCTCGACAGGGCCGAGCGGGAGGCGCTCTCGATCCTGGAGGAGCGGCGCGGCGCGCTCGATGCGCTGCGCGCGCGGGTCGCCGCGCTCGAGGCGCAGGAGCAGGAGGCGGCCCGCGAACGGGACGCCCGCGTCGACGCTCTCGACGCCGCGGAGGCCGCGGGCGATGCACTCGAGGCGCGCATCGAGGACGAGATCGCGAGCGATGCCGCCTGGGTCGAGGCGAACGCCACCCTCGCCGCGCTCGCCGAGCAGGCCGATGCCGCCCGCACCAAGGCGGAGCGCGCGGAGAGCGAGCGCGCCGACAAGCGCGCTCCCTACGACGCCGACCCGCTCTTCGCCTACCTGCTGGCGCGCGGATGGGGCACGAGCGCCTATCGCGGCGGCGCCTTCGCCCGCTGGGGCGACGGCAAGGTGGCCGACCTGATCGGCTTCGAGGAGCTGCGCCGGGACTACCGCATGCTCGTCGAGATCCCCGACCGACTGCGTGGGCACGCAGAGCGCCTCGACGCCGCGGCGGCCGACGCCGAGGCGCGGCGCGAGGCGATCGAGCGCGCGGCGCTCGTCGCGGCCGGCATCGCGCCGCTCGAAGCGGCGGAGGACGCGGCGCGCGCGGCGCTGGAGGCGGCCGAGCAGTCCCTCGCGGAGATCGGCGCGCGCCTCGCCGAAGCCCGATCCGAGGCCTCCGGCGAGAACGACCCGGCGCTCGCGCGCGCGCTCGCGATCCTGTCCGAGGCGATCGCCCGCGACGACGTGCGCCGGCTCGAGGCGGAGGCGGCGCGCACCCCCTCCCCCGTCGACGACCGGCTCGTCGCCGACATCGCCCACGCCCGCCGCGCGGTGGTCGAAGCCGAGGCGCGGGTGCGGGACGCGCGGGAGGCGCACGCCGGCGCGCGCTCCCTCGCGGCCGAAGCGCAGCGCGCGCTGCAGACCTGGGAAAAGGCGGGCTACGACGAGCGCGCCGGGCGCTTCGACAACGGCGCGATGATCGGCGCCGCTCTGGAGGGCCTGCTGCGCGGCGGCGGCGCGCGGCTGCTGGAGGAGGCGCTGCGCTCCGGCTACCGCGCGCCGCCGCGCCGGCGGACCGTCGAGACGACCCGGGGCACGAGCGGCCCGAGCCGCTCGTCCGGCGGATCGTTCGGCGGATCGTCCGGGGGACGCCGCTCGGGCGGGTTCCGTACCGGCGGGTCCTTCGGTGGCGGCCGGCGTTCCGGCGGCTTCCGGACGGGCGGAAAGTTCTGATCTCGCCCGCCCGCCAGCGCCCACGGAGGGACGCGCGCTGCCCCGCCGCGGCTCAGTAGGTCATCGTCGGCGGCAGATCCTTCGCCTGCGCGATCCACCCGGCGACTTCCTTGGCGCTCGGGACCGAGCGTACGAGCTTCTTCTCCTCGTTCGTCGCGGCCATGGCCGCGGCGAGGTTCTCCGCGTTGCGCCGCGCGAGCTCCTTGACGGTGTCGACGCCGGCCGCCTCGAGCAGCTCCGACATCTGCCCGGCGACGCCCTTGATGCGGAAGAGATCGCAGTGGTTGGCCCACTTGAGGATCAGCGCATCGCTGATCCCGGTCTCCTCGGCGAGCGCCACGCGGCCCTTGCGGTCCTTCGCGCGCTCCAGGTACGCCGCCGTCGTCCTGATGCCGACGGCGCGCAGCTTCTCCGCGTAGGCCGGCCCGATGCCCTCGACCTCCTCGATCCCGTCCGCCATGTCGTCCTCCCCCATCCTCACATAGGACAGGATTCAGGAGACCACAGGCCGCGCCGTCCGTCGAGAGGGTCGTGTGACCGCCGAACGAAGAAGCCGCCCCGAGGGGCGGCTTCCGATGGTCTTGCAGCGTGTGGTGCGGCGATGCGCGGGAGCGATCACTCGCCCGCGGGCAGCTCGCTCATGGAGCCGCTCATGGCCCCCGTCGCCTCCGCCTTCTGCTGGAGGATGAGGTCGTCGCGGTGGGTCGCGATGGCGCGGATCTGCGCCGCCAGCGCGCCCGTGCCGGCCGGGATGAGCGAGCCGACGATGACGTTCTCCTTGAGGCCCTCGAGTTCGTCCGTCTTGCCGTTGACCGCCGCCTCGGTGAGGACGCGGGTGGTCTCCTGGAAGGACGCCGCCGAGATGAAGGAGCGCGTCTGCAGGCTCGCCTTGGTGATGCCGAGGAGGACGGGCATGCCCACCGCCGGCTTGCGCCGCTCGGCGACGAGCTTCTCGTTGATCTCCGCGAACTCCATCCGATCGACCTGCTCGCCGGCGATCAGCTCCGAGTCGCCCGCATCCGTGATCTCGATCTTCTGCAGCATCTGGCGAACGATCACCTCGATGTGCTTGTCGTTGATCGAGACGCCCTGCAGGCGGTAGACCTCCTGGATCTCGTTGACGAGATAGGCGGCGAGTTCCTCGACGCCCTTGATCGCCAGGATGTCGTGCGGGGCCGGGTTGCCGTCGACGATGAAGTCGCCGACCTCCACGACGTCGCCGTCCTGCAGGTGGATGTGCTTGCCCTTCGGGATCAGGTACTCGACCGCGTCCGAGCCGTCGTGCGGGGTGAGCGTCAGGCGGCGCTTGTTCTTGTAGTCGCGCCCGAACTGGATCGTGCCCGACTTCTCCGCGATGATCGCCGCGTCCTTGGGACGGCGCGCCTCGAACAGCTCCGCCACGCGCGGCAGGCCGCCCGTGATGTCGCGCGTCTTGGCGCTCTCGGTGGAGACGCGCGCGAGCACGTCGCCGGCCTTGATCCTCGAGCCCGGATCGGCGGCGATGATCGCCTCCACCGGGAGCAGCGAGCGCGCCTCGCCGCCGCGCGGCAGCTTGAGCACCTTGCCGTCGTCGCCGACGATGGTGATCGCCGGCTTGAGGTCGGCCGTACGGGCCGCCCCGCGCCAGTCGATGACCACGCGCTTGGCGATGCCCGTGGCCTCGTCCATCGTCTCGACGATCGAGCCGCCGTCGACCAGGTCCTCGTAGGCGACCACGCCGTCGACCTCGGCCAGGATCGGGCGGGAATAGGGGTCCCACTCCGCGATGCGCTGGCCGCGCTTGATGCCGTCGCCCTCGTCGACGCGCAGGCGCGCGCCGTACTGGATGCGGTGCACCGAGCGCTCGGTCCCGTCCGGCCCGACGATCACCACGGCGACGTTGCGGCCCATCGTGACGAGATCCCCGTCCGAATTGCGCGCCACGTAGCGGTTGCGCATCGTCACCTTGCCCTCGAAGGCGCTCTCCACGAAGGACGTGTCGGCGATCTGCGCCGCGCCGCCGATGTGGAAGGTGCGCATCGTGAGCTGCGTGCCCGGCTCGCCGATCGACTGCGCCGCGATGACGCCGACCGCCTCGCCCTGGTTGACGGGCGTGCCGCGGGCGAGATCGCGCCCGTAGCAGGTGGCGCAGACGCCGTTGCGGGTCTCGCAGACCAGCACCGAGCGGATCTTCACCTCCTGGACGCCGGCGTCGTTGATGGCCGCGATGTGCCATTCCTCGATCATGGTGCCGGCGGGCACGATCACCTTCCCCTCGACGTCGGTCACGTCCTCCGCCGCGGTGCGGCCGAGGATCCGCGAGCCGAGCGTGGCCACGACCTGGCCCGCGTCGACGATGGCGCGCATGCCGATGCCCTTCGAGGTGCCGCAATCGACCTCGCGGATGACCGCGTCCTGCGCCACGTCGACGAGACGGCGGGTGAGGTAGCCCGAGTTCGCCGTCTTGAGCGCCGTGTCCGCGAGACCCTTGCGTGCGCCGTGGGTCGAGTTGAAGTACTCGAGGACGTCGAGCCCCTCCTTGAAGTTGGAGATGATCGGCGTCTCGATGATCTCGCCCGAGGGCTTGGCCATCAGGCCGCGCATGGCGGCGAGCTGCTTCATCTGCGCGGGCGAGCCGCGGGCGCCCGAGTGCGACATCATGTAGATCGAGTTGACCTGCAGGTCGCGCCCGTCCTGGTCCTTCCGGACCGCGGAGATGCGCTGCATCATCTCGCCCGCCAGGCGATCCGAGCACTTGGCCCAGGCGTCGACGACCTTGTTGTACTTCTCGCCCTGGGTGATCAGGCCGTCCTGGTACTGCTGCTCGTAGTCCTTCACGAGCGTGCGCGTCTCCTCGACGATATCCCACTTGTTCTCGGGGATGACCATGTCGTCCTTGCCGAACGAGATGCCCGCCCGGAACGCGTGGTAGAAGCCCATCGCCATGATCCGGTCGCAGAAGATCACCGTCTCCTTCTGCCCGCAATTGCGGTAGACCGTGTCGATCATGTTGGAGATTTCCTTCTTCGTCATGAGCTTGTTCACGACGTCGAAGGTGACGCGCGGGGACTTGGGCAGCAGCGTGCCCAGGATCGCCCGACCCGCAGTCGTATCATAGATCTGCGTGTAGGGCTGGCCCTGCTCGTCGTAGTTCGTGGCGCGGTACTTCACCTTTGTGTGGAGGTTGATCGTCTTCTGGAAGAGCGCGTGGTCGATCTCACCCAGGTCCGCGAACAGCGCCCCCTCGCCCGGCTGCTTGTCGGCCATGATGGAGAGGTAGTAGAGGCCGAGCACGATGTCCTGCGAGGGCACGATGATCGGCGCGCCCGAGGCGGGGTGCAGGATGTTGTTCGTCGACATCATCAGCACACGCGCCTCGAGCTGGGCCTCCAGCGAGAGGGGCACGTGCACGGCCATCTGGTCGCCGTCGAAGTCGGCGTTGAACGCCGCGCAGACGAGCGGGTGCAGCTGGATCGCCTTGCCCTCGATCAGCACGGGCTCGAAGGCCTGGATGCCCAGCCGGTGCAGCGTCGGGGCGCGGTTCAAGAGCACCGGATGCTCGCGGATCACCTCGTCGAGGATGTCCCACACCTCGGGACGCTCCTTCTCGACGAGCTTCTTGGCCTGCTTCACGGTGGCCGAGTAGCCCTTCGCGTCGAGGCGCGAGTAGATGAACGGCTTGAACAGCTCGAGCGCCATCTTCTTGGGCAGGCCGCACTGGTGCAGCTTGAGCTCGGGACCCACCACGATCACCGAGCGGCCCGAGTAGTCGACGCGCTTGCCGAGCAGGTTCTGGCGGAAGCGCCCCTGCTTGCCCTTGAGCATGTCGGCGAGCGACTTCAGCGGGCGCTTGTTGGCGCCCGTGATGACGCGTCCGCGCCGGCCGTTGTCGAACAGCGCGTCCACCGCCTCCTGCAGCATCCGCTTCTCGTTGCGGATGATGATGTCGGGCGCGCGCAGCTCGATCAGCCGCTTGAGGCGGTTGTTGCGGTTGATGACGCGGCGGTAGAGGTCGTTGAGGTCCGACGTGGCGAAGCGGCCGCCGTCGAGCGGGACGAGCGGGCGCAGGTCCGGCGGGATCACCGGCACGACCGTCATGATCATCCATTCCGGCCGGTTGCCCGACATCAGGAACGCCTCGATGATCTTCAGGCGCTTGAGCAGCTTCTTGGGCTTGAGCTCGGAGGTCGTGGTGGCGATCTCGTGGCGCAGGTCGACCGCGATCTTCTCGAGGTCGAGCTCCATCAGGATCTTGCGGATCGCCTCGGCGCCGATCAGGGCCGTGAACGAATCCTGGCCGTACTCGTCCTGCGCGCGAACGTACTCCTCCTCCGACAGGAGCTGGCGCTCCTTCAGGGGGGTGAGGCCCGGCTCGATGACGACGTAGGACTCGAAGTAGAGGATCCGCTCGAGATCCTTGAGCGTCATGTCGAGCAGGAGGCCGATGCGCGAGGGCAGCGACTTCAGGAACCAGATGTGGGCGACCGGAGCGGCGAGCTCGATGTGGCCCATGCGGTCGCGCCGCACGCGCGCGAGGGTGACCTCGACGCCGCACTTCTCGCAGATGACGCCCTTGTACTTCATGCGCTTGTACTTGCCGCACAAGCACTCATAGTCCTTGATCGGGCCGAAGATGCGCGCGCAGAACAGGCCGTCACGCTCGGGCTTGAACGTGCGGTAGTTGATGGTCTCGGGCTTCTTGATCTCGCCGTAGGACCAAGAGAGGATCTTTTCCGGACTCGCGATCGAAATCTTGATCTGGTCGAACGACTGCGGCTGGGCCGCAGTGTTGAAAAGGTTCATGACCTCTTGATTCATCGCCGTCTCCTGGCAGGGCGAGGTGCGCCGTCACGCTCGCCGCGAAAATCGCAGGCGCCGCGGGGTCGGGTCCCCGCGGCTGGTCTCCATCGACCGATCTCGATCACCGGGTCATTCCGCCGCCTCCGAGGGCGGCAGCTCGTTCGCGTTGGCCTTCGACGAGGTGAGCTCCACGTTCAGGCCGAGCGAGCGCATCTCCTTGACGAGCACGTTGAAGCTCTCCGGGATGCCGGACTCGAACGTGTCGTCGCCGCGCACGATGGCCTCGTAGACCTTGGTGCGGCCGGCCACGTCGTCCGACTTGACCGTGAGCATTTCCTGGAGCGTGTACGCCGCGCCGTAGGCCTCGAGCGCCCACACCTCCATCTCGCCGAAGCGCTGGCCGCCGAACTGCGCCTTGCCGCCCAGCGGCTGCTGGGTGACGAGCGAGTACGGCCCGATCGAGCGCGCGTGGATCTTGTCGTCCACGAGGTGGTGGAGCTTGAGCATGTAGATGTAGCCCACCGTCACCGGGCGATCGAACGACTCGCCCGTGCGCCCGTCGTAGAGCGTCACCTGGCCCGAGCGGTCGAGCCCGGCCATCTCGAGCATCTCCTCGATGTCGCGCTCCTTCGCCCCGTCGAAGACGGGGGTGGCCATCGGCACGCCGCGACGCAGCGTCTCGCCCATCTCGGCGAGCGTGTCGTCGTCGTAGGCGTCGAGCGGATGGTTCGACCCGTAGATGCGCTCCATGGTCTGGCGCAGCTGCGCCCCGTCGTGCGCCTTGCGATAGGCGTCGACCGCCGCCGCGACCTGCTTGCCGAGGCCCGCCGCCGCCCAGCCCAGATGCGTCTCCAGGATCTGGCCGACGTTCATGCGCGAGGGCACGCCGAGCGGGTTCAAGACGATGTCGACCGAGGTCCCGTCCTCCAGGAACGGCATGTCCTCGACCGGCACGATCTTCGACACGACGCCCTTGTTGCCGTGGCGGCCGGCCATCTTGTCGCCGGGCTGGATCTTGCGCTTCACCGCCACGAAGACCTTGACCATCTTCATGACGCCCGGAGGCAGCTCGTCGCCGCGCTGCAGCTTCTCGACCTTGTCGAGGAAGCGCTGCTCGAGGCGCTTCTTCGACTCGTCGTACTGCTTCTGGATCGCCTCGAGCTCGGCCATGCGGGCGTCGTCGGCGACGGCGAAGGCCCACCACTGCGAGCGCGGATACTCGTCGAGCATCGCGCGGGTCAGCGTCGTGTCCTTGCGGAAGCCCTTCGGGCCGGCGATGGCCGTCTGGCCCGCGAGCAGCTCGCCCACGCGGGCGTAGGTGTTGCGATCGAGGATCGCCTGCTCGTCGTCGCGGTCCTTGGCGAGACGCTCGATCTCCTCGCGCTCGATCGCCTGGGCACGCTCGTCCTTGTCGACGCCGTGGCGGTTGAACACGCGCACCTCGACGATCGTGCCGGTGACGCCCGGCGGCACCCGCAAGCTGGTGTCGCGCACGTCCGAGGCCTTCTCGCCGAAGATCGCCCGGAGCAGCTTCTCCTCCGGCGTCATCGGGCTCTCGCCCTTGGGCGTGATCTTGCCGACCAGGATGTCGCCCGCGTTCACCTCGGCGCCGATGTAGACGATGCCCGCCTCGTCGAGGTTCTTGAGCGCCTCCTCCGACACGTTGGGGATGTCGCGGGTGATCTCCTCGGGCCCGAGCTTGGTGTCGCGGGCCATCACCTCGAACTCCTCGATGTGGATCGAGGTGAAGACGTCGTCCTTCACGATCCGCTCGGAGAGGAGGATCGAGTCCTCGAAGTTGTAGCCGTTCCACGGCATGAACGCGACGAGGACGTTGCGGCCGAGCGCCAGCTCGCCGAGCTCGGTGGAGGGGCCGTCGGCGATGATGTCGCCCTTGGCCACCACGTCGCCCACGCGCACCAGCGGCTTCTGCGTGATGCAGGTGTTCTGGTTCGAGCGCTGGAACTTCATCAGGCGGTAGATGTCGACGCCCGGCTTGCCGGGATCGGTCTCCTCGGTGGCGCGCACGACGATACGCGTCGCGTCGACCTGGTCCACCACGCCGGCGCGGCGCGCGCCGATGGCGGCGCCGGAATCGCGCGCGACCACCGCCTCCATGCCCGTGCCCACGAAGGGCGCGTCGGCACGAACCAGCGGCACCGCCTGGCGCTGCATGTTCGAGCCCATGAGGGCGCGGTTGGCGTCGTCGTTCTCGAGGAACGGGATCAGCGCGGCGGCCACCGACACCAGCTGGCGCGGGGAGACGTCCATCAGGTCGACGCGGTCCGGCGGCACCACGATCACCTCGCCCGCCTTGCGGCAGATCACGAGGTCCTCGGTGAGCTGGCCGACCTCGTCGAGCGCGGCGTTCGCCTGCGCGACGTGGTACTTCGCCTCCTCCATGGCCGAGAGATAGATCACCTCACCAGTGACCTTGCCCTCGTGCACGCGGCGGAACGGCGTCTCGATGAAGCCGTACTTGTTCACCCGCGCGAAGGTGGCGAGCGAGTTGATGAGGCCGATGTTGGGGCCTTCCGGCGTCTCGATCGGGCAGATGCGGCCGTAATGCGTCGGGTGCACGTCGCGCACCTCGAAGCCGGCGCGCTCGCGGGTCAGGCCGCCAGGGCCGAGCGCCGAGAGGCGGCGCTTGTGGGTGACCTCGGAGAGCGGGTTCGTCTGGTCCATGAACTGCGACAGCTGCGAGGACCCGAAGAACTCGCGCACCGCCGCTGCCGCCGGCTTGGCGTTGATCAGGTCCTGCGGCATCACGGTGTCGATGTCGACCGAGGACATGCGCTCCTTGATGGAGCGCTCCATGCGCAGGAGGCCCAGGCGGTACTGGTTCTCCATCAGCTCGCCCACGGACCGGACGCGGCGGTTGCCCAGGTGGTCGATGTCGTCGACCTCGCCCTTGCCGTCGCGCAGGTCGACGAGCGCCTTCACCACCGCCAGGATGTCCTCGCGGCGCAGCGTGCGCTGCGTGTCCGGCGCGTCGAGATCGAGGCGCATGTTCATCTTGACGCGGCCGACGGCCGAGAGGTCGTAGCGTTCGGCGTCGAAGAACAGCGAGTGGAACATCGCCTCCGCCGTGTCGAGCGTCGGCGGCTCGCCGGGGCGCATCACGCGGTAGATGTCGAACAACGCTTCCTCGCGGGCGGAGTTCTTGTCCACGGCGAGCGTGTTGCGGATGTAGGGGCCGACGTTGACGTGGTCGATGTCGAGCAGCGGGATCTCGGTGAAGCCCGCATCGACGAGGGACTTGAGCAGCTTCTCGCTGATCTCCTCGCCGGCCTCCGCGAAGATCGCGCCGTTCGTCGCGTCGACGAGGTCCTCGGCGACGTACTGGCCGACGAGGTCCTCGTCGGTGGCGCGCAGCGCCGTGACGTTCCTGTCCGCGAGCTGGCGGGCGACGCGCGCGGTCAGGCGCTTGCCGGCCTCGAGCACGACCTCGCCGGTGTCGGCGTCGATCAGGTCGACCGTGCCCTTGAAGCCCTTCATCCGGTCGGGGTCGAACGGCGCGCGCCAGCCCTCCGCGTCGCGGCTGTAGGCCACGCGGTTGTAGAACGTGTCGAGGATCTCCTCGCTGTCGAGGCCCAGCGCGAACAGCAGCGACGAGACCGGAATCTTGCGCTTGCGGTCGATGCGCGCGTGGACGATGTCCTTGGCGTCGAACTCGATGTCGAGCCACGAGCCGCGGTAGGGGATGATGCGCGCGGCGAAGAGGAGCTTTCCGCTCGCGTGCGTCTTGCCCTTGTCGTGGTCGAAGAACACGCCCGGCGAGCGGTGCATCTGGGAGACGATGACGCGCTCGGTGCCGTTGACGATGAAGGTGCCGTTGTCCGTCATGAGCGGCATGTCGCCCATGTAGACGTCCTGCTCCTTGATGTCCTTGACGGACTTCGCCTGCGTGTCCGGATCGACGTCGAACACGATCAGCCGCAGCGTCACCTTGAGCGGCGCCGCGAAGGTCATGCCGCGCTGGCGGCACTCGTCGACGTCGTACTTCGGGGGCTCGAACGTGTACTTGACGAACTCGAGCAGGGCCGTGCTCGAGAAATCGGAGATCGGGAACACGGACTTGAAGACCGCCTGCAGGCCCTCGTCCGCCCGGCCGCCCTGCGGCTCGTCGACGATCAGGAACTGGTCGTAGGACGCCTTCTGAACCTCGATGAGGTTCGGCATGTCCGAGACTTCCTGGATCCGCCCGAAGGACTTGCGAATGCGCTTGCGGCCTAGCAGCGTGTTGGCCATGTCGACCTTGCTCCTCATGCACGGCTGACCGGGAGCCCCGCCTCGCGCCGTCGGGGGCGCGCGTGAGACGCGAAGGCGCCGGGGTGGGGGGCGCCGGGTCAGCCGTCCGCTGGTCCCGAGGGACCGTGGACGAAAGAACGAATGTGGAAAGGAGCCCGTCCCTTCCGCAACTCCGAGAGGGAAACCCGCGACGATATGCGCCGCCACCCCCTCTCGTTCCATCCGCCGAGGCGGGCGCGAATCGCCTGCTCGCCGGACGGAAACGACGGCCCCGGGGACTCCCCGGGACCGTCGGGATCAATCAGAGGCCGATCGCCACGAGGCGACCGGGCCCGATCACTTGAGCTCGACCTTGGCGCCGGCCTTCTCGAGCTGCGCCTTGAGCTTCTCGGCCTCCTCCTTCGAGGCGGCCTCCTTCACGGTCTTGGGCGCGCCCTCGACCAGGTCCTTGGCCTCCTTCAGGCCGAGGCCGGTGATCGCGCGGACCTCCTTGATGACCTCGATCTTCTTGTCGCCGGCCGCGGCCAGGACGACGTCGAACTCGGTCTTCTCCTCCTCGACGGCGGCGGCGGCGCCACCACCGGCGGGGGCGGCCACCGCGACGGCGGCGGCGGCGGAGACGCCCCACTTCTCCTCGAGCATCTTCGCGAGCTCGGCGGCCTCGAGAACGGTGAGCGACGACAGGTCGTCCACGAGCTTGGCGAGATCAGCCATTGTCTACTTCCTCAGCGATAAGGTTCGAACGGATCGAATTGCGGTTTGCGACGGCGTCAAGCCGCTTCCTCGGACTTGGCATAGGCCCCGAAGACGCGCGCCAGCTTGGCGGCGGGCGCGGTCGTGAGCTGGGCGATCTTGGTCGCCGGGGCCTGGATCAGGCCGATCAGCGTACCGCGCAGCTCGTCGAGGGACGGCATCGTGGCGAGCGCCTTGACACCATCCGCGTTCAGGGCCGTGGCGCCCATCGCTCCGCCCAGGATGACCAGCTTGTCGTTGGTCTTGGCGAAGTCGACGGCCGCCTTCGGAGCCGCGACGGGATCGTCGGAGTACGCGAGCAGGGTCGGACCCTGCAGCAGCTCCGAGATCGACGCGACCTCCGTGCCTTCGAGAGCGATCTTGGCGATGCGGTTCTTCGTGACCTTGACGGTGGCGCCGGCCTGCTTCATCTGCGCGCGCAGCTTCTGCATGTCGGCGACCGAAAGGCCCGAATAGTGGGCCACGACGACGACGGACGTGCTCTTGAACACGTCGTTCAGCGTCCCGGCGAGCTCGCGCTTGGCTGCTCTGTCCACTGGGCTCTCTCCGGTTGACCGGAACCCTCGCGGGCCCGGCCGGTTGCGAATAGCCGCTCGTCGTATCCGGACCCGCCGGTGCCGACGAACGGCGCTCTGGCTAAGCCCTGCCCCCCGTCGGCGGGACGCCTCAGGGATCGATGGTTCGAACCTTCTCGCCGCGACGGCGGCCCTGCCGGGCCGGCGTCGCGGAAAATCCGGTCGTCCCCGTCTATGCCGGCGCTCGGGAACCCGAGCATCAAGCCCTCGCGGGCACCTGCAGTCTCGGACAGGACGGGCCGACGGGTCGCTGGGCTTCCCCGGAGGAACGCCTCGCGGCCGATCGGCCGTCTTCCCGCCCGGTCTCCCGGGCGGAAAACGCGCGACCCCGGCTCCGCACGATGCGGAACCGAAACGGTCTTCGGTGAACGCGGACCGCCTCCTTAACGCGTCGCGCCGCGGATGCCAAGGGGGTATCTCGACGAAAAGTCAAGCCGGTTTTTCGAGAACCGCCGCACCCACGGCGCGACGCCTCGGAAACGCTCCCCTCGCGACGGAAACGGCCGGGCGCGAGGCCCGGCCGCCGCGGTGCGCGCGCGACGCACGGCGACTCGATCGCCCCGCGGGGATCAGCTCGTGACGGTCGAGACGTCGACCTTGAGACCCGGTCCCATCGTCGAGGTGATCGCGACGCCCTGGACGTAGGTGCCCTTGGCGCCGGTCGGCTTGGCCTTGATCACCGCGTCGGCGAAGGCCTTCACGTTCTCGGCGAGCTTGCCCGCCTCGAACGAGAGCTTGCCGACGCCGCCGTGCACGATGCCGGCCTTCTCGACGCGGAACTCGACCGCACCGCCCTTGGCCGCCTCGACGGCGCCCTTCACGTCCATGGTGACGGTGCCGACCTTCGGGTTCGGCATCAGGCCGCGCGGGCCGAGCACCTTGCCCAGGCGCCCGACGAGCGGCATCATGTCGGGGGTCGCGATGCAGCGATCGAAGTCGATCGTGCCGCCCTGGATCTGCTCGACGAGATCCTCGGCGCCGACGATGTCGGCGCCCGCCGCCTTCGCCTCGTCCTGCTTGGCGCCGCGCGCGAACACCGCGACGCGAACCGTGCGGCCCGAGCCGTTGGGCAGGTTGCAGACGCCGCGGACCATCTGGTCCGCGTGGCGCGGGTCGACACCGAGATTCATGGCGATCTCGACGGTCTCGTCGAACTTCACCTTGGTGCGCTCCTTGAGGAGCGCGATCGCCTCGTCGAGCCCGTAGAGCTTCGTCGGGTCGATGCCCTCGCGGGCGGAGCGGATACGCTTTCCAGCCTTGGCCATGTCGTCCTCCTCAGCCCACGACCTCGAGGCCCATCGAGCGGGCCGAGCCTGCGATCATGGCGGAGGCCGCCTCGACCGTATCGCAATTGAGATCGACCATCTTCTTCTCGGCGATCTCGCGGATCTGCTCGGCGGTGATCTTGCCCACCGTGCCGCCCTTGCCGGGCGTGGTCGCGCCCTTCGGCACGCCCGACGCCTTCTTGAGGAAGTACGACACCGGCGGCTGCTTCATCTCGAAGGTGAAGGAGCGGTCCTGATACGCGGTGATGACCACCGGGATCGGGGTGCCCTTCTCCATCTGCCCGGTCTTCGCGTTGAAGGCCTTGCAGAATTCCATGATGTTGAGGCCGCGCTGGCCGAGCGCGGGACCGATCGGTGGGGAGGGGTTGGCCGCCCCCGCCGGTACCTGGAGCTTGATGTAGCCCGTGATCTTCTTCGCCATGAGACTGCGTCCGTAGCGTCCGCCGCCGGCTGCCGGCCGGGAGCGGAGGGTTGCAGGGCGCGGTGCGGCCGTTCACTCCCGGATGGCGTCCGGGCAGGCCTCCCGCGCGACTTGCGCGCCGGCACGCGATGCGCGCCGGCACGATGCGACCGGGTCTCGAAGGGTGCCCCGAGGGGGTCAGACCTTCTCGACCTGGGCGTATTCCAGCTCCACCGGGGTGGCGCGGCCGAAGATCGACACGGCGACCTTGACCCGCGAGCGGCCCTCGTCGACTTCCTCGACGGTGCCGTTGAAGGAGGCGAAGGGCCCGTCGGCGACGCGCACCGTCTCGCCGATCTCGAACGTCACGGTGGGCTTGGGGCGCTCGACGCCCTCGGCCACCTGGCCCTTGATCCGCTCGGCCTCGTGGTCGGGGATCGGCATGGGCTTGGCCTTGTCGGCGCCCAGGAAGCCCGTGACCTTCGGCGTGTTCTTGATGAGGTGGTAGACCTCGTCGGTCATCTCGCACTTCACCAGCACGTAGCCGGGGAAGAACTTGCGCTCCGCGTCGACCTTGCGGCCGCGGCGCACCTCGACGACCTTCTCGGTCGGCACCAGGACCTCGTCGAAGAGCTCCTGGAGCCCCCGCTGCTCGGCCTGGTCCTTGAGCGACTGCGCGACCTTGTTCTCGAAGTTCGAGTAGGCGTGCACGATGTACCAGCGCTTGGCCATGGTCTCCCCTCCCCTCAGCCGCCGAGACCGAGCACGGCGCCGACGCCGAACCGCAGGATCTGGTCGACGACGAGGAAGAAGAGCGCCGCGAGCAGGACCATGACGAAGACCATGCCGGTCGTCACCATCGTCTCCTTGCGCGTCGGCCAGGTCACCTTGGACCCTTCCTGACGCACCTGCTGGAGGAACTCGAACGGTGTGGTCTTGCCCTTGGCCATCTCGATCGCTTCACGCCAAATCGCCCTGCCGCCGGCCGTCCGTTCGTCACGGTCGTCGGCGAGAGGGCTGGAGAAACCTGTCGGCTACCCGCGGCCGGCACGCTGCCCGGATTCGGCAGCGGCCTGCGCCGGAAGCCGTGTAATAGAGATGTGGGGAGGGGAAATCAAGGACCGCTTGCGGCACCGCTCACGCGGGACCGGCCGCCTCGGCGGCCCGCCGCCTCAGCCGCGCCACGCCCGCGACGGCGACGAGCACGGCCAGCGGGACGAGGAGCATCGCGCCGAAGCCCGCGACGAACACCCCGCAGCTCGCGAGCGCCACCGCCGCGAGCGCCTTTCGCCAGGCGCCGCGCCCGAACATCAGCAGGCACAGCACGGCGCCCATGTAGACCACGACGAAGTTCTGGTTGGCGAGCATCAATCCCGCTTCCAGCGGCAGCAGCCCCGCGCCGACGATCGCGACGACGCCGACGTAGATCGCGGCCAGGACGACGAGGCTCGTCGCCGGCGCGCCCGCGCCGTTGAGCCGCGCGAGACCGCGCGGGAACACGCCGTCGCGCCCCATGCCGAACCACAGGCGGCTCGCGGCGAAGACCCAGGCGTTGACGTTGGCGACGACCACGACCGCGATCAGCGCGTCGACCGCGCGCCCGCCGCGCTCGGACGGCAGCAGCGCGAGGAGGCCGGCGACGCGATCGACCGGCAGGCCCGCCGCCGCCGCGCCGGAGGCGACCGCGGCGAGGAGGACGTAGAGACCCGTCACGATCACGAAGGCGACGACGAACACGGCGACGACGGAGCGCTGCGAGCCCTTCAGGTCCTCGCCGCTGAAGCTCAGGTTCTCCCAGCCCAGGAACGCCCAGAACAGGATGGCGGTCGCCGTCCAGAGCCCGGCCCAGGAAGAAGGCGAGAGGGAGCCCGATGCGAGGTCGGCGCCCATGGCGAGGCCCTCGCGCGCGTGCCCGGGGTTCAGCGCGACGACGAGCGCGACGAGCGCGACGAGCGCCGCCACGGACAGCGCGTTCACCGCCGAGGACGAGCGCACGCCGAGCACGTTGACGAAGGTCGCCACCGCGATCACCGCGGCGGCGATCGGGTACTTCGCACCCTCGCCGACGCCGAGCACGGCGGCGAGGTAGGCCGCGCCCATGATCGTGCCGAGGGGGATGCACAGCGCGAAGGTGAGCGCCAGCAGCACCGCCGTCGCGGTCCGGGCGTCGGGGCCGAGCGCCATGCCGACATAGGTCGCGAGACCGCCGGCCGAGCCGGTGGTCCGCGTCAGCTCCAGGAAGACGAGCATGAGCGGGACCGAGAGCGCGATCGCGACCGCCCAGCCCGCGAGGGCGTCGACGGGCGAGGTGGCGGAGATGGCGATGCCGGGCAGCCCGAGGAGGCCGGAGCCGATGATGGTGCTGACCGCGAGTGCGACCGCCATCGGGACGTTCAGCTCGCGACGGAGGGTGGATGGTGGCTCACGTTGCATCTGACGACCCTCCGATGATTGTGATAGGGATCATCAGGCTATGCGAAGAAGCGTCGGAATCACCTGGCATGGTGATGTCCGGCTAGGCGTTTCGCAGGTGGAGGCGCGGATGGACGAGATCGATCGGCGGCTGATCGGGGCGCTGCGGGTCGACCCGCGCCGGAAGGTCGTCGAGCTCGCGCGGGCGATCGGCCTGTCGCGGACGGCGACGCAGGCGCGGCTCGACCGGCTGCTGTCGGACGGCACGATCGTCGGCTTCGACGTCGTCCTGCGCGGCGCGGGGGCAGAAGCCGGGCTGCCGGTCTACGCGCTGGTCGAGTACGGGCGCGGGGCGACCTGCGAGACGATCGTCCCGCTCATCGCGGCCCTGCCGGAGGTCCGCTTCTGCTGCGCCCTGAGCGGCAAGCCCGATCTGCTCGTGGAGATGATCGCCGTGGACGCGGTGCGCGTCTCGGCTCTGGGCGAGGCCATCGAGGCGATACCGGGCATCGAGCGCGTGACGACTCACCTGCGCCTGAAGACGCATGTGGATCGCCGGCTCGAGCCGGCGGCGTCCTCCGAGGCGGCCTGAACCCGCCAACCAAAAACGCGGCGCTCCGGGGAGGCCGCGTCGGAAGAACTTCTGCGCCGTGGCAGGAGTGGAGGGACTCGAACCCCCAACCCCCGGTTTTGGAGACCGGTGCTCTGACCAGTTGAGCTACACTCCTACGGCGCTTCCGGGAGCCCTTTTCGGGGCGCCCAGCGTCGGGAGGCGATTGCTAGCGCATCGCCTCCCGGAAGACAATCGGCATCGAGGCCGGTCCCGCGCTTTTTCGCGCGGGAACGGAGA
>NZ_JBGMWH010000018.1:0-69943 GCF_041514305.1 Salinarimonas chemoclinalis | reverse complement strand
GGCGGTCGCGCCGCGCTGCCGCCGGCGAAGGCGCTTCTCGCCGCGGTGCCGTCGAGCCCGCGGCCGGAGTCGACCCCCGCCTCGATGCCCGCGCAGCCCGCTGTGGCGCAGGCGGTCCCCGCGGTGAAGCTCGCCCGCTTCGAGGACCTCGTGGCCTTCGTCGGAGAGCGCCGCGACATCGGCCTCAAGCGCGCCCTCGAATGCGACGTGCGCCTCGTCCACTACGAGGACGGGCGGCTCGAGTTCGCCCTCGCCGACTCGGGCCGGCGCGACCTGCCCAACGAGATCTCCCGCAAGCTCGCCGAGCTCACCGGCCGGCGCTGGATGGTGGCGCTCTCGCGCGAGGAGGGCGCGCCGCCGCTCGCCGAGGTGGCGGCGGAGGCCGCCCGCGAGCGCCGGCGCGACGCGCAGAACCACCCCCTCGTCCAGAGCGTGCTCGCCCGCTTCCCCGGCGCGCAGATCGTCGACGTGCGCGAGCGCGCGCCGGTCGACGACGAGACGGGCGCCGCGGCGGTAGGCATCTCGGAGGCGGCAGAGCCGATGGCGCCGCCGGCGGAGGACGAGGAACTCTGAGGATCGCCCAATCCTGCGAGCCCCGTAGCCGCCGGCCGCGCCGCGCTCTATCCTCCCCGTCATGAGCACGCCCGCCCCGCCGCAGACCGGCTTCGCCCTCGATCCGCGCCTCTCCGCCGACACGCTGCCCGTGGGCGATCTCGGCCTGTCCGCCGTCCTCCTGATGAACGACGCGCGCTTCCCCTGGCTGATCCTGGTGCCGCGCCGGCCCGGCCTCGTCGAGATCGCCGACCTGACGGACGGAGACGCGCGGGCCCTGATGGAGGAGATCCGCGTCGCCTCGCGGGTGCTGCTCGAGGTCGCCCGGCCGGACAAGGTCAACGTGGGCGCCCTCGGCAACGTCGTCCCGCAACTCCACGTCCACGTGCTCGCGCGGTTCGCCTCCGATCCCGCCTGGCCGGGTCCGGCCTGGGGCCACGGCACGCGCGTTCCCTACCCGCCGCATGCGGTCGCGGCGCTGCTCGAGCGCCTGCGCGCGGCCTTCGTCGCCGCCTGACCCGCCGCGGCACCGGAGACATACCCCATGCCCGACACCACCCCGCCGCTCGGCTTCGCCACGAACGGCCTCGTGCGCCACACGAGCGAGCACGGCGATGCCGCACTCGCGCGGCATGCGGGCGACCCGCGGGCGCTCACGGCTCTCTTCGCCGGCGATACGCCGCTCCTGCGCCGTGACGGCGATGCGCTCGGCGCGCTGCACCCGCAGCCGGTGCTCGACGGCATCGCGACGACCGTGCAGGTCTATCTCGGCACGCTCGACGGCCGCCCCGTCCTCGCCACCGCCGCGCCGGCGGATGCGCTCGATGCGCTGGCGGCGCGGCCGGGCGTCGAGCCGCACGACCTGCGCGGGCTCGCGACGCGCGGCCTCGTGCCCGAGCGCGAGATCGGCCTCCTCGCCCAGGCGCGCTCCCTCGTCTCCTGGCACCTGCGCCACGGCTTCTGCGCCAATTGCGGCGCGCCGACACGGCAGTCCGCCTCCGGCTACCGCCGCGACTGCGACGCCTGCGGCGCCCAGCACTTCCCGCGCACCGACCCCGTCGTGATCATGCTGATCACGCGGGGCGACCGCTGCCTGCTCGGCCGCCAGGCGCGCTTTCCGACCGGCAACTACTCCTGCCTCGCGGGCTTCATCGAGCCAGGCGAGACGGTGGAGGACGCGGTGCGCCGGGAGACCTTCGAGGAGGCGGGCGTGCGGGTCGGCGCGGTCTCCTACGCCCTCTCCCAGCCCTGGCCGTTTCCGTCCTCGCTGATGCTCGGCTGCGTCGGCGAGGCGCTGTGCGACGCGCTCACGATCGACCACGCGGAGCTGGAGGACGCGCGCTGGTTCTCCCGCGACGAGGTGCGGCTGATGCTCGCGGACGCGCACCCCGAAGCCCTGCGCGTGCCGCCGCCGGTCGCGATCGCGCACCACCTCGTGCGGCTGTTCGTGGCGTGAGCCGCGCGGGTCGCGGGGCGGCGCCGCTCACCCCGCGAGCAGCCGCAGCGTCTCCGCGTGGACCCGCTCGTCGCCCGAAGCCACGATCGTCCCGCCGCCGGAGGGGTCGCCCCCGTCCCAGGTCGTGACGACGCCGCCGGCGCCCTCGACGATCGGGATCAGCGCCACGATGTCGTAGGGCTGGAGCCCGGCCTCGACGACGATGTCGATGTGGCCGGCTGCGAGCATGCAGTAGGCGTAGCAGTCGAAGCCGAAGCGCACGTTGCGCGACGCCGCCTCGACCCGCCCGAAGGCCTCCCGCTCCGCGCCCGGCGCGAACAGCCGCGGGCTCGTCGCCGACAGGGTCGCCTCGGCGAGGCGCGCGCAGCGGCGCGTGCGCAGCCGCCGCTCGCCCGTCTCCGGGCCTCGGCCGGCGCCGCTGCCCGAGCCGGGGATCGGGCCGCGATAGGTCGCCCTGCCGCCGTCGCCGAAGAAGCGCTCGCCCGTGAAGGGCTGGTGCATCAGCCCGTAGCAGGGCCGGCCGTTGCGGGTGAGCCCGATCAGCGTGCCCCAGGTCGGGAGGCCCGAGATGAAGGCGCGTGTGCCGTCGATCGGGTCGAGCACCCAGACGTACTCGGCGCCCTCGCCTTCGGACCCGTATTCCTCGCCGACGATGCCGTGGCCCGGGAAGGCGCGCTTGATCAGGTGGCGCATGGCCGACTCGCCGGCCTTGTCCGCCTCCGTCACCGGATCGAAGCCGCCGTCGCGCCCGCCCTTGTCGGACGCGGCCATGGCGGTGCGGAAGAAGGGCAGGATCGCCTTGCCCGAGGCGGTGGCGAGATCGTCGACGAAGCTAGCGATATCGTACAGGGCCATGCCGCCGCACCTCGAGTGAGGAAACCGGTTCCTCAATCTCACGAGTGGCGCGCCGGAACAAGCCGGGGGCGCCGCTGGGGTCGCGCTCCGGCGCGTGATGCAACACGCGCGGGCCGTGAGGGGGGCCGTATGCGTCGGACGCATGGGCCTGCGCGCTGGGGACGGGCCATCCGGTGTTTCCGGGGCTTGTGTTTTGTGCGGCGCAATGTATCTTGTGCAGTGCGGTAGGGCATGGCGTTGCCCTCCCGTATGCCCTCCTTGGGCGTTTCCTCCCTAGACTTGGGGCCGCTCTCCGGAGCGGCCCTTTTTTTGTCCGGGGATGGTCGCCCATCGCCCGGGCCGGGGGAAGACCGCCATTCGTCGGAGGCGCCGCGCGCCGGCCGCCGGCGAGGTCCCGTCAGGCGACCTTCGCCGCCTTGGGCGCGGCCGGCATCTCCGGCAGCTCGATGTCGACCTCGAGCAGAGACATCGATTCGCCCCGGTCCATCTTCACCCGCACCTTGTCGCGCTCGACCGGCACGTGCTTGGCGATCACGGCGAGGATCTCCTCGCGCAGCACGGCGACGAGATCGGAATTGCCGATCACGGCGCGCTCGTGCGCGAGCAGGACCTGGAGCCGCTCGCGCGCGACCGGCGCGGACGAGCGACGCGTGAACAGGTTGAGCAGGTTCATGCGGCCCTCCTTCCGAAGAGCTTGCCCAGGAAGCCCTTCTTCTCGCTGGGTACCACCACCGGCAGGCTCGCCCCCTCGAGACGCCGCGCGGCGTCGAAATAGGCGCGGGCGGGCGTGGAGCCCGGCTCGCAGAGGGTGACGGGGCTGCCGAGATTCGACGCGCGCAGGACGTCCTGACTCTCGGGGATGATGCCCAGCAGGGGGATCGAGAGGATCTCGAGGACGTCGTCGACCTTGAGCATGTCGCCGCGCTCGGCCCGGATCGGGTCGTAGCGCGTGAGCAGCAGGTGCTTGTCCATCCGCTCGCCGGCTTCCGCCTTGAGCGTCTTCGAATCGAGGAGCCCGATGATGCGGTCGGAATCGCGCACCGAGGAGACCTCGGGGTTCGTCACCACGATCGCCGCGTCGGCGTGGCGCATGGCGAGCGTGGCGCCGCGCTCGATGCCGGCGGGGCTGTCGCAGATCACCCAGTCGAACTTCTCGCGCAGTTCGTCCATGACGCGCGCGACGCCCTCGGCGGTGAGGTTGTCCTTGTCGCGCGTCTGCGAGGCCGGGAGCAGGTGCAGCGTGTCGCACCGCTTGTCCCGGATCAGCGCCTGGGCGAGCTTCGCGTCGCCCTGCACCACGTTGATCAGATCGTAGACCACGCGCCGCTCGGCGCCCATGACGAGGTCGAGATTGCGCAGACCGACGTCGAAGTCGACCACGACGACGTTCTTGCCCTGCGAGGCCAGGGCGGCCCCGAGCGCTGCGGTCGAGGTCGTCTTGCCGACGCCTCCCTTACCCGATGTCACGACGAGAACCTTGGCCATCGCCACCACCTCCGTTGCTGCCCCCGCGTCGTCGACGTCTTTCGTCAGCCGATCGCCGCAATCTTCATGGCGTCGCCCTCGAGCCAGACCTGTGCCGGCTGGCCGCGCAGCGATGCCCCGATGTCCTCGGCCGTCTTGTAGAGGCCGTCGATCGCCACGAGCTCGGCCTCGAGCCTGCGGCAGAATATGCGCGCGCGCGGATCGCCGGTGGCGCCCGCGAGCGCCCGGCCGCGCAGGGCGCCGTAGACGTGGATCGAGCCGCCGGCGACCACCTCCGCGCCGGAGGCGACCGAGCCGAGCACGGTGACGTCGCCCTCCGTGAAGACGATCGACTGGCCCGAGCGGACCGGCTGGTCGATGATCAGCGAGGGCGTGGCCTGGGGCGCCTGGGGACCGGACACGGCCGTGGCCGCGTCGGCGGCCGCCTTCGCCGCGGCCTCCGCCGCCGCCGCCACGCCGGCCGGAGCCGCCGGACCGCTCTGCGCGAGCGCCTGCGCCGCGGCCCGGGCCGTCGCTGCGCGCTCCGCCTCGGGATCGATGTCGTTCGCCGGACGCCCGCCGCGCATCTCCGGCGGCAGGCCGGGGCCGAGCTGGGACGGCTTGGCGTTCTCCACGCCCATGATCCGCACGCCCCGCTCGCCGAGCTTCTCGACGAGCGTCGCCAGCCCCTCGCGGTTCACCGCGAGATCCTTCAGGTCGAGCACGATCGGGCGCCCGAGGAAGAACCCCGCCGACTTCTCGGCGAGCGCGTCGAGCCGTGCCAGCCAATCGTCGAACGGCAGCTCCGGCGCGAGCACGAGCGCGACGAAGGATCGGCCGCGGAAGCGGATGGCGGCCGGTGCCGACGGGGCGTCGGGCTCGGCGGTCTCGGGCTCGGCGGTCTCGGGCTCTGGGGCGCGCTTGGCGGAGAGTGCGTTCATGGCTCGGGCGGGCTGGAGGAATCCTGATGGGCTCGATTTGGGCGGGTTAGGGTTAACGGTGGGTTAATCCCGGGGGCCGACGGGCAACTTTTGCCGGGGGGGTGGGGCGGCGTACGACCGGTGTCCGGCGCGTGGTCTTGATCATAATGCAAAGTTGCTATAGCGTTTTACGCAATTTGCACAATCTGGGAAGCCATCGTGTCGTCTGCGTCACCGGAACAGGCTCGTACGGCGTCGCCTCCGGTGCCGCTTTCGTGGTTCGGTAAAACTCTCTGGCAGTATGCTCCAGTCTACTTGGAGTTGATGGTCGTTGCGATCTGCCTTCGGCTCCTCGGGCTCGTCGAACCCTTCGTCTTCCAGGTGATCATCGATCGGGTGCTGCCGTTCCAGCGCGAAGCGACTCTGGTGGTGGTCGTCACCGTCTTCGCGCTCGCGAGCCTCTACCAAGTGGCCTTACAGGCTCTGTCCGGGTATCTCGGGCTCGCCACGACGACGAGCGTCACGCGCGAGCTGGCCAAGCGGATCTTCGCGCACCTGCTCCGCCTGCCGGTGGCCCACTTCCGACGCTGGAATATCGGCGAGACTCTCGCGCGGGTCTCGGAAACCGATACGATTCGCGCCTTCCTCGTAGGCGCGACAACGGGTGTCCTCCTCGACCTCGTCTTCGTCGCCGTTTACGTCGCGGTCCTGTTCACGATTTCTACGACCCTGGCCTGGATCGTGGTCGCGACCCTGCCGGTCCAGGCGTTCGCTTATCTCGCCTACGGACCATTCCTACGCGAGCGTCTGCGCGTCCAATTCGATCGGGGCGCTCGCCACCAGGCTCATGTGGTAGAGAGCCTTGCGGGAGCGGTCGCTTTGAAAGCGCTTGCGGCCGAGGCGCCGATCCTGGAACGGCTGCAGGGCACGCTCACCCAGTCGCTCGAGGCCGCCTTCCGCGTCGGCACGCTGAGGATCGCGAACGCAGAGACGATCTTCGCCGTCGATCGGGCGCTGACGATCGCGATCGTGTTCGTCGGCGCGTCGCTCGTCTTCGCCAACGAGATCACACTCGGGCAGCTCGTCGCCTTCCACCTTCTCGTCGGGCGCGTCGTCGGCCCCATCGGCAACTTCGCGAGTCTCTGGGAGAGTTGGCAGAACGTTCGAATCGCCAGGCAGCGGTTGGGCGACATCCTGTGCGAAACGCAGGAGGGTTTCGACACGAAGCCGCAGCTTTCCACCACATTGGAGCCGCGTCTCGTCTTCGAGGACGTGCACTTCGGATATGGCGACGGCACAGCCGTCCTGCGCGGCGTCTCCTGCATGTTCGAGCCCAGAACTCTGACGCTCGTCGTCGGCCCGTCCGGAATCGGCAAGTCGACCTTCGGCAGGCTCGCGGCCGGGATCGAGGCGCCGCAGACGGGTCGGGTGCTGCTCGGTGAGGAGGATATAGCCGGCTTCGATCCCGGGAACGTCCGCAGGACGATCGCCTACGTACCGCAGGAGCCCTTTCTGTTCACCGGCACCGTACGGGAGAACCTCTGCATGCACGGTTCCGCGCAAGACGAAAGCTCGCTGACGGAGGCCCTCCGCCGCGCGGCAGCGGACGATGTGGTCGCGCGGCTTCCGCGAGGCCTCGACAGCCCCGTGGGCGAGCGCGGGATGAATCTGTCGGGTGGCCAGCGACAGCGTATCGCCATCGCCCGCTCCCTCGCCATGCGCCCCAAGGTCCTTGTTCTCGACGAGCCGACGAGCGCGCTGGACGCGGCGGCCCAGGCCATCATGGCACGAGAGATCCGGGACCTCGCGCGGGAGACGACTGTCGTCGTCATCACGCACAGGCCCGACGTCTTTCCCGACCCCGATCGAATCATCGATTTTGCGATGTTCGGACGATGAGCCCGACAGCAGACCGCGTCGTCTCCCCCACTCTCCACCTGACGATCCTCGGGCTGGTCGCGGTGTTCGCGACCGCGGTGACGGTCTCCATCCTGCTCGAAGTCGAGATCGTGGCGCGCGGGCAGGGGCGCGTGATTCCGCTTTCGCGCGTGCAGGTGATCGAGCCGGAGTTCGACGGTCGCATCGCAGCGATCGCGGTGGAGAATGGGCAGCGGGTCGCAGCCGGGGAGGTGCTCGTCGCCTTCGACTCCACCGATGCGCAGGCCGAACTGGCGCGACGGGAGGCCGAGGATCTGCGCCTTCGGATCGAGCGCGCGCGGATCGACGCGGCGCTGGAGGCCGCGAGCCGGGACCCCGCCGAGGAGGGCTTCGTCGTGGATGCGCTGACTGCGTTCGTGCCACCCGATGGAGATCGGCGCTACGCACGGGAGCAGAGCCTGCTGCTCGAAGCCGAGCTCGAGGAGCTTTCGAGCGCCGCGAGGCGAACGGACGCGCGCATGGCGGCCAACGCGCGCACGCGCGCCGTTCTCCAGGCGAACGCGGCGCGCGTCGATGCCGCGCTCGAGACGCAGGACGAGCGCCTCGCTGCCTCGCAGGAACTGCTCGAGCGCGGCACGACGAGCCGCCTCACCCACCTCGATGTCCTCGACGAGAGCACGCGCCTCGCAGCGGAGCGCCGCGTCCTGGAGCGCGAGGCCGAGCGCATCGCCGCAACCGCCGCCGAGATCGCCGCCGAGCGTTCCGCGCTGTTCGCTGGGGTTCGCGCACGGCTCACCGCCCGGCGCGCCGACATCGAGGCGCGTCTCGCCGCGCTCTCGGAGGAACTGGTTCAGGCCAGGCGCCGCCGCGCCGCCATGACGCTGACGGCTCCCGTCGGCGGTGTCGTCGATCAGTTGCGCGTCTTCACCGTCGGCGGCGTCGCTCAGGCCGGCGAGGAGTTGATGCGGGTCGTGCCCACTGCGGACGCGCCGGAGATCGAGGCCGCCTTCCCCAACATCGACGCCGGCTTCCTCGAACCGGGTCAACGCGCCATCATTCGCCTCGATGCCTATCCTACGGAACGCTTCGGCTACGTCTCGGGAGAGGTGCGCACCGTCTCGGCGGACGCCGTGGAAGTGGACGGCGCGTTCGTGTTCGTGACCCGCATCACGCCGGACACGACCTACCTGGAAGCACCGCTCGGCCACTACCCGCTGCGCCCCGGCATGACGGCCACCGTCGATGTCGTGACGGGCGAGCGGCGATTGATCAGCTACTTCTTTGCGCCGATCGTGGAGACGGTGCAGATGAGCCTGGGAGAGCGGTGAAGAACGCGTGCCCGCCGACGGAGAGGGCCGCAGAACGCAACCCGATGAGCAGCCCGGATTACTTCTCCGGCTTGAACAAGTGCTCCCCCAACATGGCGGCGGCCAACGCGACAGTGCCCCCGATCGCGCTCCTGACCAGGAGCGGAAGCTCATGGCCGTTGAGTGCGAACGCCGTCCCCCCGACCGACACGCCGACGATCAACGCGGTCCAGATACGGTAGCTCGGTGTCTTCATTCACGTCTCGCCCATGTCGTCCCGCGCCGCCGCTGCCCCCGACCGGCGAACGATCGCGCCACCGTCCGAAGGCGCCGCGAGCCGTCTCGTCATCCACACGAGGACGGCGAGAACGATCCAATTCACGACTGCGACCACCGGCTGCATGCCGAGGGAGGAGACGGAGACGACGGCCAACGCATTGGCGCACGCGTGCGCGACGAACGGCAACGTGACGAGGAGGGCGCTTCGACGCAAGAGCCCCTCGGCCATCATCGCCGTGAAGCAGACGTGCCATCCGATTACGGCGATCCAGGCGGCGACGGCGGCCGGCGGCCCCCAGCGAAACTGAACGGCGAACGCGGCCTGGCTCGCGAAGGCGTCGAGCGTCAGAAAGGGGGCAGCGAAAGCGGGAATGCGAAGCGCGAATTCGAACAGGCCCCATCCGAGGCCGACGGCATAGGCGGATTGCGGCCGACGTTGCAGCGCCGATAGAAGGCACGTCAGCGTGACATAGCGGCCAGCTTCCTCCCGCGTCTCAAGGACGAAACGCCTCTATGAATCGGTTTCGAAGCTTCGGAAGATCAGAGTACATGCTGAAGCAGATGAGGGATGCATAGATGAACAACAACACGTATATATCGTGCTGCTCCCACCGGAGCAGCAGGGCTTTTACACCGGCGCCAACGGGAAATGCCGGAAGCCAGAAGAGCGCAGTCATGATCAACCGAAACATCGCAACAGCTCCGCTTGAAGGGGCCCGCGATGACGCGTGCCCCATGGGATCGACTTCGGTGAGGGCGTTTGCCCAGTCTACCACAAGCCAGCATTCTCTCCCGCAGCGTGCACGCTGCCACCGACGGCACCGCTGACCCCGCCGACCGCCATCCCGGCAGGGCCACCTGCGAATCCAGCGGCGAGTCCCATGGCGGCGCCCCCGAGGATGCCGTCCCGGATGTTCTGACCAGCGGGCGAAGGCGAGAAGTTCCACGACTCGTAGCCTTGACCCCCGGGCCATCCGTTGCTGGCGTAGTCGGAACTCTGCCAGCCACCCGAGCCTCCGCCGCCGCTGCTGCTTCCACCGCCGCCGTAGCTCACCGGCGAGGTGATCTCGGCCATGATCGTGTCGATATCCGTCATCGATCGTCTCTCTTCTCATTTGGAGGCATGCGAGGCATGATCTCCGTGCTGCGTGTTGCCCGGCTCCCGCCGGGCGGCTCGTTCGGCCGGGGGGCGTGCCAGCGCCTCCCGGCCACCTACGCCTCGCGCCGCGAGGCGTGTTCCGTAGCCGACCCCGGGGCGGCCGCGCCCGCCGCGGCGGCATCCGCCTTGAACCAGCGCTTGATCCCACGCACGCTCCCGTCCGGCGCGCGGGCGAGGCTGGTGGCGGTGCGCTGCTGGACGGCGTGGAAGACGTTTTCCTTCAGATCGCGGATGAAGACGCGCGCGCCGCCGTAGGGTGCGACGAAATCGTTGAAGAAGAGCCGCGTGCCGCAGGCCCACTCGTCCGACCGCAGGGCGCGGCCAGATGCGTGCAATTCGGCCTCGACCGTCGGCGTGATACAGGCGAAGGTGAGGAACGCCGTAGCGGTTCCGCTCTCATCGAACCAGATCCGAGCCTGCCCCAGCCGAAGCGGCGGAGCGATCTCCACGGCGACGTATCGGCGCAACGGCTGACCACGATGGTAGGGCGACGCAGCCAGAAGCTCGACGATCGCGCCGAGGCTCGCGTAGACGTCGACGCGACTCATGGCGAGTGCCCTCCTCGGTTGGCGTCGGCGGAGGCGCGGCGGGAGATGAGGGCTTCCATCCGCGCACGGTCGCCGAACGGCGCCGCGAGCCGCTCGTTGCCCGCCGCCGATTCGCCTGCGCGCGATGCGATGCCCCATCCGAAGGGCCGAGCCTCCTCGTCGACCCCGATCACCAGCCCCCCGTCGCGCAGGGCGCCGACAATCGCAGCGTAGAAGCCTTGAACCGTCTCGCCGTCGAGATCCTTCGCCGCCGTCTCCAGAGCGGCAGCGACCCCGATGCGTCGGTAGGCGGCCATCGGTCCGGCCTCGTCCCGGCCGACGATCGGCGGGAGCGGATTTCGCGACGCCAGCGCGTCGAGAATGTGGGGTTCCAGCCGCGTGGGCGCATCCGGGCCGCTCTCGAGGAGTGCGCAGGCCGTGTTGGGCTCCGCAAGACCCGCCGACCGTCGCGCGATCCAGCGTGCCACCGGATAGTTCCAACGGTAGTCGTAGGTTGCGCCGCCGCTGGCCAGCGCCGCCCTCAGTCGCTGCGCGTCGGCGACCAGATAGGTGCGGTCGTCGCGGATCCAGGCCGCCCGGAGCGCTCGACGTTCCCGGCCGTCGGAGAGGTGCCGCAACACGGCTCTCTCGCCCAGGAATGCGCAGACCTCGCGCGCCACGGGCGGCATCGTCGCTCCGGGAGTGTGGACGTGTGTGGCGACGATCTGGACCGCATGCGCGAGTTCGTGGACGAGCGAGAGCGCCTCCTCTGCCGAGCCGGTACGCCAGGGAACGATGATCGATGGAAGCGCGCGCGGCCCAGCGTCGCGGGTCTGCGGCCTCGCGCCGCGCTGCGCGACGAACCACGTCGGTGCGTCTGTGCAAACGCGTCGGGCGACCTCGGCGTGCAATGGCCATGCCGCGGCGAACGCATCCGCGCACAGTTCTCGCACGCGGCGCACAGCGAAACGGTGGTCCTTTTCCGGCGGTGCGGCACCAGCGTCGAGCGGAGCGGCGCCGCCGAGGATCGCCGCCACCAGGTCCGACCTGATCCGATTGATGTCGAGCCAGGCCGCGACAGCCGTCGTCCTGGCCGTGAGAACCGATTGCATGGACAAAGCGCGTATCGAGTCCGCAGAGCGCGGTCCGTGGATGTCCAGGGTTTGCATGCCGAGGTTAACGCGCGACAATTTTCTGTCAATACTGTTATGTTGCGGCAATCAAAAGATGGATTGCTACAATCCACTCACCCTGGCTGCCGCGCGAATAAGCGCATCGTATGGTGCCGGCGCCCGCGCCCCCACCCCGCTCATTCCGCCGCGAGCCCCGGCTCGATCGACGCGGCGCCGACGCAGGCGGCGATGGCCGGGAAGACCTCCGCCATGGCGTCGATCAGGTCGCGGGCGATCGTCGCGAAGGCGGGGCTGCGGGCCAGCGTGCGCTCGTCCATGTAGAGCGCGCGGTTGATCTCGATCTGCAGGGCGTGGCGCCGCCCGGCCGGCTCGCCGTAGTGCTCGGTGATGAAGCCGCCCGCGTAGGGCTTGTTGCGGGCGACCCCGTAGCCGCGCCGGCGCAGCGCCTCCTCGACGAGGTCCGTGATCGGCCCCGCGCAGCTCGTCCCGTAGCGATCGCCGAGCACGATGTCGGCGACGCCCATCTCCTCGCGGGCGAGCGAGGAGGAGGGCATCGAGTGGCAGTCGATCAGGACGGCGGCGCCGAAGAGCGAGACGGTGCGCTCGACGAGCCGGCGCAGGGTGCGGTGATAGGGCTTGTAGAGCGCCTCCACGCGGGCGAGCCCTTCCTCCACCGCGAGCTTGCGGGCGTAGATCTCGTGCCCGTCCGCGACGAGGCGCGGGATGGTGCCGAGCCCGCCGGCGACGCGCATCGAGCGCGTGTTGGCGTAGCCGGGCAGCCGCCCGTCGAACATGCGCGGGTCGAGCTCGTAGGGCTCGCGGTTCACGTCGAGATAGGCGCGGGGGAAGCGCGCGCGCAGCAGCGGCGCGCCGAGCGCCGGCGCGTCTGCGAACAGCGCGTCGACGTGCGCGTCCTCCGAGCGGCGCAGCGCGACGCCGGAGAGGCGCGCGGCGGCGAGGAAGGAGGCGGGGTAGACCGTACCGGCATGCGGCGCGTTGAAGACGAAGGGTGCGCTCTGCCGCCCGGGCGCGTCCACCACGAAGGCGGGGGCGAAGTCCGGGTCGAGATCGGCGTCGCGCGCGAGGTCCGCGCCGAGATGCGTGTCCTGTGCGACGGGCATGCGGCCTGCCGGGTCTCCGAGCTGATGCGGGGGCGCTGCCGAACCGGCGCGCACGCCCCGCGCGAGCCATCGAAGATGGGGCCTCGCGCGCCGTCTGTCCATGGCGCAGATCGGCGCGGGCCGCCGCGGCGGGCAGCCGGCTTCATGGCCTGTTTACGGCCCGTCGGCTTTATGGAACAACGATAGCCGATTCGCACCAGAGCCGATCCGGACGACAGATGAAGATCCTTCTCGCGGAAGACGACGACGACATGCGCCGCTTCCTCGCCAAGGCCCTGCAGAACGCGGGCTACGACGTGGCGAGCTTCGACAACGGTTTGTCCGCCTACAACCGCCTGCGGGAGGAGCCCTTCGAACTGCTCCTCACCGACATCGTCATGCCCGAGATGGACGGCATCGAGCTCGCGCGCCGCGCGACCGAGCTCGACCCGGACATCAAGGTGATGTTCATCACCGGCTTCGCCGCGGTGGCGCTCAACCCGGACACGCAGGCCCCCAAGGACGCCAAGGTCCTCTCCAAGCCCTTCCATCTCAAGGACCTCGTCAACGAGGTGGAGAAGCTGCTGGCCGCCTGAGCGCGGCGGGACCGGGCCGGCGGACGGGGCGAGAGCGGGGACGGATCAGCGTGCATCTTACCGCTTGCATCCCGCGAATCCCTCCGCTATACGGCCCTCCTCACCGGCGGCGCCCACCCGAAGTCGCCGGTCTGGAGGGCGCGTAGCTCAGCGGGAGAGCACTACGTTGACATCGTAGGGGTCACAGGTTCAATCCCTGTCGCGCCCACCATCCAAAGCCTTGCGGCTCTAAGCGTTTCTGGCCGAGTGCATCGGAAGCGCCGTCACGTCCGTGACAGTTCGGCGCCGAGCCCGGCGCCTGATTTGGTCCCCACGAACTCAACCGAACGGGTTCTCGACCTCTACGCCGGTCCCCTCGAAGTGCGCGACGTTTCGCGTGACGACGACCGCGCCGTGGTGGAGCGCCGTCGCGGCGATCACAACGTCGACTCCGTTGTGCCCGATCTGCGCGCTCAAGCGGCCCCAGATCCGCGCCACGTCCGGACAGACCGGCAGGATGCGATCGGCGAAGAGCGCGGCCGTCGTATCGACCCACGCCCGCAGCGTCGCCGCGAAATCCGGGTCGCGGTCCCGCACCGCCTCGATGCCGCGCTCGATCTCTCCGAGCGTGAGGACGCTCAGGAACAGCGTGCGCTCGTCGTGCCGCTCGAACCATCGAGCAACCGACCGATCCCGGTCGGCGCGGCGCGGCGCGGACAAGACGTTCGTGTCGACGAGGTACATCAGAGATCGACCTCCCGCGGCCGCAGGTCGGCGCGGTCGAGGGGAAGATCGCCGGGGAACGCGAGCAGATGCTCGGTAAAGGAGCCGCGCCCGGCGCGCGCCTGCGCCACGAGCAGGTCGTATTGCCTGGCCTCCACGACGACGACAGCCGGCTTGCCCCGCCTGGTGACCCGCTGCGGCGTCCCGGACATCGCGTCGTCCACGACCCGGCTGAACCTGTTCTTCGCGTCCTGGAGCGTCCACATCGCCGTCACTCCTCGCACTCCTCGCACGGCTCGCTTTCATCGGCCGATGGCTAGCTAGATAGCTAGCTCGTGAGCCGGGCGTCAAGCATCGTCCCGCCCCACCTCACTCACCCCCGCAACCCCGGCGCCTCCTGCCCGGTCCGCGCCACGTACTCGACGTACCCGCCCGCGTACTGGTGCACGCCGTCCGGCGTCACCTCCAGCACCCGGTTCGACAGGGCGCCCAGGAAGTGCCGGTCGTGGGAGACGAAGAGCATGGTGCCCTCGTAGCGTTCGAGCGCGGCGACGAGCATCTCCTTGGTGGCCATGTCGAGGTGGTTCGTCGGCTCGTCGAGGACGAGGAGGTTGGGCGGGTCGTAGAGCATCAGCGCCATCACGAGGCGCGCCTTCTCGCCGCCCGACAGCACGCGGCACTTCTTCTCGGCGTCGTCGCCGGAGAAGCCGAAGCAGCCGGCGAGCGCGCGCAGCGAGCCCTGGCCGGCCTGGGGGAAGGCCTCCTCGAGCGACTGGAACACCGTGCGCTCGCCGTCGAGCACCTCCATCGTGTGCTGGGCGAAGTAGCCCATCTTGACGCCTGCGCCGATCGTGACCGATCCATCGTCGGGCTCGGCGGCGCCGGCGGCGAGCTTGAGCAGCGTCGACTTGCCGGCGCCGTTGACGCCCATGACGCACCAGCGCTCCCTGCGGCGCACGACGAGGTCGAGGCCCTCGTAGATCCGCCGGGAGCCCCAGGCCTTGTGCACGCCCTTCAGGCTGATCACCTCGTCGCCCGAGCGCGGCGCGGGCGGAAAGTCGAAGCTCACCGCCCGGCGGCGGCGGGGCGGCTCCACGCGGTCGATCTTGTCGAGCTTCTTCACCCGGCTCTGCACCTGGGCCGCGTGCGAGGCCCGCGCCTTGAAGCGCTCGATGAAGGCGACCTCCTTGGCGAGCATGGCCTGCTGGCGCTCGAACTGCGCCTGCTGCTGCTTCTCGGCGAGCGCGCGCTGCGCTTCGTAGAATTCGTAGTCGCCCGAGTAGCTGGTGAGCGCCCCCCCGTCGATCTCGACGATCTTGTCGACGACCCGGTTCATGAAGGCGCGGTCGTGCGAGGTCATCAACAAGGCGCCGGGATAGGTCTTCAGGAAGGATTCGAGCCAGATCAGGCTCTCGAGATCGAGGTGGTTGCTCGGCTCGTCGAGCAGCATCACGTCGGGACGCATGAGCAGGATGCGGGCGAGCGCGACGCGCATCTTCCAGCCGCCGGAGAGCTTGCCGACGTCGCCGTCCATCATCTCCTGCGAGAAGCCGAGCCCGGCCAGCACCTCCCGCGCGCGGCCGTCGAGCGCGTAGCCGTCGAGCTCCTCGAAGCGCGCCTGCACCTCGCCGTAGCGCTCTACAACAGCCGCGAGGTCGTCGGCCTGGTCCGGATCGACCATGGCTGCCTCGAGCGCCCGCAACTCCGCGGCGACGTCGCTGACGGGACCGGCGCCGTCCATCACCTCGGCGACCGCGCTGCGGCCCGCCATCTCGCCGACGTCCTGACTGAAATAGCCGATCGACACCCCGCGATCGACGGAGACCCGGCCCTCGTCGGGTTGCTCCTCCCGGGTGATCAGCCGGAACAGCGTGGTCTTGCCCGCGCCGTTGGGGCCGACGAGGCCGACCTTCTCGCCCCGCTGGATCGTGGCGGACGCCTCGATGAACAGGATGCGATGGCTCGCCTGTTTGGTGACGCTCTCGATACGGATCATGTGCTCGCCGGCCCGGGAAGTGGTTCGGCGGCCTTATGGCACGGGCGGGCGCCGGCGGCGACCCTCCCCGGCCGGGGGCGAACGGCGCGCCGGCCGGAACGACCGTCGCCGCTCGGGTCTTGACGGGCGGGGCGAGACGCGAGGGAGCGCGAACGCATGCTTCGATACGACCGCAGCGGGGAGGGGCCCGCCATCGTCCTCGTTCACGGCCTGGGCGGCACCCGCCGCTCCTGGGATCCGATCCTGCCGGCCTTGCGTGCGCGGCGCACGGTGATCGCGCTCGACCTGCCCGCCCACGGCGAGACGCCGGGCGCGCCCGACAGCGGCGGCTTCGATGGCCTGGCGCGCAGCCTCGAGGCGTTCCTGCGCGCCGAGGGGCTCGACCGCGCGGCGCTCGTCGGCGCCTCGCTCGGGGCGCGGCTCGTGCTGGAGATGGCGCGCCGCGGCGTCGGCGGGCCGATCGTGGCGCTCGACCCCGGTGGCTTCTGGCGCGGACGCGAGCGGACCTGGTTCCGCGCCACGCTCACGGCCTCCCTCGTCGCGCTGCGCGGCCTCGGGCCGCTGCGGGGACCGCTCGCGCGCAACGCCGCGACCCGCAGCCTCCTCCTCGCCCAGCTCTCGGCCCACCCCGCCCGCGTTCCCGCGGACCTCGCCGCGCGCGAGATCGACGGTCTGGCCCTGACCCCGACCGTCGGCCCGCTGATCCGCGATCTCGCCGCCGGCCCGGCGCAGGAGGGACCCGCCGCCGCACCGAGCGGCCCGGTCGCGATCGGGTGGGGCCGCAAGGACCGGCTCTGCCGCCCCGCGCAGGCCGAGCGCGCCTGCGCCGCGTTCCCGTCCGCGCGGCTGCACTGGTTTCCCGATTGCGGCCACTTCCCCGTCTGGGACGCGCCGGAGGCGGCCGCGGACCTCGTCCTTCGGGCGACCGCGGAGCCGGTCGCGTCGTAGCCGGCGGGCCACGCCCGCCGAGACGTCCCGCCGCATCGACGCGCGGGCGGCGCGCGCCACTTCGCCGGCGTCGCCCCGAAGACGGACCCGGCCATGCTCGCCACGCTCGCGCTCCTCGTCCTCGCCCTCCTGTTCGGAGGCATGGTGCTGTATTCCTTCGGCTTCGCCGCCTTCCTGTTCACGGCCCTGCCGCCGGAGACCGCGGGACCGACGATCCGCAAGGCGTTCCCGCACTTCTACCTGTTCGTGATCGGCACGGCCGCCGTCGCGGCGCTGCTGCTGTGGCCGATCGACCCGCTCGCCGCGGCGCTGATGACCGCCGTGGCGGCGACGACCGTCCCGACCCGCCAGATCCTGATGCCCGCCATCAACGCGGCGACCGACGCCGGGGCGAAGGGCCGCTTCGCGCGTCTGCACGCGCTCTCGGTCGCGATCACCCTCGCCCACATCGCCGCCGCCGGCTGGGCGCTCACCCGACTCGGCTGAGCGGGAGTGCGCCGGTTTACGCCGGAGCCGGCGGATCGGCGGTCCGCGCCGGGCTGCGCGCCGCTCGCAAAGGTGCTAAGGCCCGCATACGAGAGGAACACCGGAGCCCCGCGTCATGACCGTGCCGCCACGGATCGAGCAGCTCAAGATCAAGAACTACCGGGCCTTGAAGGATGTGACGCTCGACAAGCTGACGCCGCTCTCTGCGCTCGTCGGCCCGAACGGAAGCGGTAAATCGACCGTATTCGATGTCCTCGCCTTCCTGTCGGAGTGCTTCTCCGATGGCATTCGCAAAGCGTGGGACCGCCGCGGCAAATTTCGCGAGCTGCGAACGCGCGGAAGCGAAGGGTCGATCGAGATCGAGATCAAGTATCGCGAGGTGCCTCAGGGTCCGGGTCGAACCCCGTTGATCACCTATCATCTCCAGATCGACGAGGACGGTGCGCGTCCGGTGGTGGCGCGCGAGTTCCTGCGCTGGACCCGAGGTGCCGGAGGCAAGCCGTACAACATCCTGGAGTACGGCCGCGGCGAGGGCAGCGTCATCACCGGCGAGGTACCCGAGCGTGAGGATCGGCGGCAGGAGCGCAAGCTGTCCGGCCCGGACGTGCTCGCCGTGAGCACGCTCGGCACCCTTGCCGAGAACCCGCGCGTGATCGCTCTGAAGAACTTCATCACCGGCTGGCACATGTCCTATCTGTCGGCCGACGACACGAGAGGAAGCCCCGAGTCCGGCCCCGCCGAACGGCTCTCCCAAAGCGGCGACAACCTGGCGAACGTGATCCAGTACCTGCGCGAGCAACACCCCGATCGCCTCGAGCAGATCTTCGCCACGCTGCAACGGCGCATTCCCCGGATCGAGCGGGTCGAGGCCAAGCCGCTGGACGACGGGCGTCTCCTGCTGCGCATCAAGGACGGGCCGTTCGCCGACCCGATTCTCGCGCGCTACGCCTCGGACGGCACCTTGAAGCTCCTCGCGTACCTCACCGTGCTGTACGATCCCGCCCCACCGCGACTGATCGGCATCGAGGAGCCGGAGAACTTCCTCCATCCACTCCTCCTGCCCGAGCTGGCGGAGGAATGCCAGCAAGCTTCGGCGAACGCCCAGCTGATCGTGACGACGCACTCGCCCTTCTTCATCAAGCGGCTCGATCCGGCCGAGGTGCGGGTCCTGTATCGTGCGGAAGACGGGTTCACGCGCTCGCGCCGTGTCGCGGACATGCCGGGCGTACAGAACCTTCTCGACGAGGGAGCCGACCTGGGGCAGCTTTGGATCGAAGGCCACTTCAGCGTGGGCCACCCCTTCGCGTCGGCGGGTGCGGCATGACGCAGCTGATCGTCTTCGTCGAGGAAGAATCCGCCGAGGCGGCTCTGGGACACCTTCTCCCCCGATTGATCCGCGGTCGCTGTACCTTCAAGGTGATCAATCTACAGAACAAGTCGAATTTCCTCAAAGTGATCGAAAGCCGCCTGCGCGGCTACGCCGAGATATGCGAGCGCGACGATCTGCGCTTCGTTCTTCTCGTCGACCGTGATGCGGACGACTGCGTAGCGCTGAAGGAAAAGCTCGAAACCGCCGCGCGACGCGCTGGGCTACCGACACGCCGGGCACGCGCACGGGACGGTACCTTCAGGCTCGTGACGCGCATCGTCGTCGAGGAGCTGGAATCCTGGTTCCTGGGCGATCCCGATGCGCTGTGCGCCGCCTACACGAAGCTGCCGCGGCTGAATACCGGCAAGCGGCCGTTCGCCAATCCCGACAATGGCGGAACCTGGGAGGAGCTGGAGAAGCTGCTGCGCAAGCACGGCTATCCCAAGCGCTACGCCAAGATCGACGGTGCCCGCCGGATCGCCGGGCGAATGGATCCCGATCGGAACAGATCCACCAGCTTCCAAGCCTTCCGGGCGGGAGTCGAGGACCTCTTGTCGCCGCCGGCCTGATCGCTCCAAAGCGCATCCGACACACGGGTCTGCGAGCCTGTGGCATCGATCCTCGGGTGCTCCGAAGGCGCGCCGTGAAACCGCACCGCCGCTCGCCTCGTTCCGCTCGCGACCAACGAGAAGCCGGAGCGGGGAGCGATGAGCGAGACCAGCACGAAATCCCGACGCGCCGCGGGCGGCGGCGCACCCCCCGCGCCGCCCTGGTGGGCGAGCGCGGTGATCTACCAGCTCTACCTGCGCAGCTTCCGCGACACGAACGGTGACGGGATCGGCGACCTGAACGGGGTGACCGAGAAGCTCGACTACATCGCGGCGCTGGGCGTCGACGCGCTGTGGCTGTCGCCCTTCCACGAGTCGCCCATGCGGGACTTCGGCTACGACATCAGCGACTTCCGCTCCGTCGACCCGACCTACGGCGAGATCGCCGACCTCGACCGGCTCGTGCTCGCCGCCCGCGAGCGGGGCCTGCGGACGATCGTCGACTTCACGCCCTGCCACACTTCCGAGGAGCACCCCTGGTTCCGCGAGAGCCGGTCCTCGCGCGACAACCCCAAAGCGGATTGGTACGTCTGGGCGGACGCGCGGCGGGACGGAACGCCGCCGACGAACTGGCTCTCCTCCTTCGGCGGCAGCGCCTGGGACTGGGAGCCGCGGCGCAGCCAGTATCGCTACCACGCCTTCCTCGCCTGCCAGCCGAACCTGAATTTGCGCACTCCCGAGGTGGTCGAGGCGATCCTCGGCGAGATGGCGTTCTGGCTCGATCGCGGCATCGACGGCATCCGGCTCGACGCCGTGCAGTGCCTGCTCTGCGATCCGGACCTGCGCGACAACCCGCCGATCGCCTCGAGCGGCCCCTCGATCCTGGTCGGCGGCGGGCCGAACAACCCCTTCGGCCGCCAGGAGCACGTCTTCGACCGGGGCCTGCCGGCCTCGATGCGGCTGCTCGAGCGCATGCGCGCGCTCGCCGACCGCTACGGGGACGACCGCTTCCTGCTCGGCGAGGTCTCCGACGTCGACTCGATCCCCTTCTGCGCGGAGGCGACGGCGCCCGGGCGCCTGGACGCCGCCTACCATTTCGACCTGATCAATTCCGACCTCGACGTCGGCGTCCTGCGCCGGCAGATCCGCGACACCGCCGCGCGGCCGGAGGCGGCGATCATGACGGTCGCGGGCAACCAGGATTCGACGCGGCTGATGAGCAATTGGGGCGCGCGGCCCGCGCGTCGGGGCTTCGGGCGCGCCTTCGCGAAGCTGATGTGCGGCCTCATGGCGACCCAGAAGGGCGGCGCCCTCGTCTTCCAGGGCGAGGAACTCGGCCTCACGCAGGCCGAACTCGCCCGGGAGGACCTGCGCGACCCCTGGGGCCTGCATCTCTACCCCGATTTCGAGGGGCGCGACGGTTGCCGCACGCCGATGCCGTGGGAGGCGGACGCTCCCTACGCCGGCTTCGGCGCGGAGACGCCCTGGCTGCCGCTGTGCGAGGACCACCGCCCGCTCGCCGTCGACCGCCAGGAGGCGGACCCCGACAGCGTGCTGAACGCCTACCGCCGCATCCTCGCCTGGCGCCGCGACCAGCCGGCCCTTCGCGGCGGCTCCCAGCGCCTGCTCGAGGACGCGCCGGAGCCGCTCGTCGTCTACGAGCGCGAGGCGAACGGCGCGCGCCTCCTGTGCGCCTTCAACCTCTCCGACCGCCCCTTCGGCTGGCGCCTGCCCGAGGAGGAGCGGGATGCCTGGAAGGTCGTGGACGGGCCGGGCTTCGGCGGCGCGATCCGGGACGGCGGGGTGCTGGCGCTGGGCGCGTACGACGGGCTCTTCGCCGCGCGGCGGGGGTGAGGACGGCGGGGTACCTTGCCAACGCGCGCGGCGCCTGCGATGACGCGGCGGCGTCGATCAACGGAGCGAGCCCCATGCAGCGCCTCCTCGGCGGGTCCCCCGCCGCCGTCCTCGTCAAGCTCGTCTTCCTGTCGCTCGTCGTGGGCGCCTTCATGGCGCTGCTGGGCATCACGCCGCAGGGGCTGTTCGAGGGCGCCTTCGGGCTCGTGCGCGACCTCTGGGAGACCGGCTTCGAGGCCTTCGGGACGCTCGGGCGCTGGCTGATCTACGGGGCGATGGTGGTCGTGCCCGTGTTCGTCGTCCTGCGCATCATCGCCGCGCTGCGCTGACGTGAGCGCGCCCGCCGAGAAGGCGCCCGCGTCGGCCGCCCCGCCGGAGGTCTCGCACCGGCGCATGTTCCTCATCGCGCTGCCGATGATGCTCTCGCACATCACGGTGCCGCTGCTCGGCTTCGTCGACACGACCGTGATCGGTCGGCTGGGCGACGCCGCGCTGCTCGGCGCCGTCGCCGTCGGCGCGATCGTCTTCGACTACGTCTTCTGGACCTTCGGCGCTCTGCGCATGGGCACGGCGGGCATGACCGCGCAGGCCGTGGGGCGGCGGGACGACCGCGGGGTCGCGGAGACGCTCGCCCGCGCGCTCGCCGTGGGCGCCGGGGTCGGCCTCCTGATCGTCCTCCTCCAGGCGCCCATCGCGTGGGCCGCCTTCGCGGCGATCGGCGCATCGGACGCGGTGAACGCGGCGCTCGCCGAGTACTTCGCGATCCGCATCTGGGCTGCGCCGGTCACCTTGATGAACTATGCGCTCCTCGGCTCGCTGACGGGCCGCGGGCGCACCGATCTCGCCTTCCTGACGCAGGTCGCGACCAACGTCGTCAACATCGGGCTGACCGTCTTCTTCGTCGTCGGCCTGGAGATGGGCGTCGCCGGCGCGGCGCTCGGCACCGTGATCGCCGAGGTGCTCGGGCTCGCGCTCGGCTTCGCCGTCGTGCTGCGGCTCGGCGACGACCCGTTCGCGGTGCGCCGCGCGGCGCTGCTCGACCGCGCCGCGCTCGCGCGCATGCTCGCGGTCAACGGCGACATCGTCGTGCGCACGATGGCGCTCGGCGCCGCGTTCCTGATCTTCAACGCGCTCGGCGCGCGCGCCGGCGACGAGACGCTCGCCGCCAATGCCGTGCTCTACAACATGTTCGCCATCGGAGCCTACTTCCTCGACGGCTTCGCCACGGCGGCGGAAGCGGTGTGCGGCCAGGCCTACGGCGCGCGCCGCCCGCGGGACTTCCGGCGGGCGGCGGGCATCGCGGCGCTGTGGGCGCACGTCTTCGGGGTGGCGGTCGCCGCCGGCTTCCTCGTGGGCGGGGGCGCCTTCATCGACTTCGTCTCGACCGACCCTCGGGTGCGAGAGACCGCGCGGCTCCATCTCGTCTTCGCCGCGCTCTCGCCGCTGGTGGGTGCGCTCGCGTTCGCGCACGACGGCGTCTACATCGGTGCGACCTGGACGGCGGCCCTGCGCAACCTGATGCTCGCGTCCTTCGCGTTCTATCTCGTGCTGCTCTTCCTCCTGCGGGACCTCGGCAACACGGGGCTCTGGATCGCCTTCCTCGCGTTCCTGGCCTCGCGCGGCGTCGGCCAGCAGCTCGCCTTCCCCGCGCTGGCGCGCCGCCACATCCCGCTCGATTGCTCGGACGCGCCGCCGCCCACGCGCGGCTGACGGCGCCCGAAGGCGGAAACGAGAACGCCCCGGCCTCGTGGGAGGCCGGGGCGTCTCGCATCGTCGGGGCGCGGCGGCCGCGAAGGCCCGCCTCACCGGGTCCGGATCACTCGCGGTTGCCCATCAGGGCCAGCAGGAACTGGAACATGTTGATGAAGTTCAGGTACAGCGACAGGGCGCCCATCACGGAGACGCGGCCGGCGGTCTCGCCGTCGAAGTTCCCGTAGAGGTACATCTCCTTCAGGCGCTGCGTGTCCCACGCGGTGAGGCCCGCGAAGATCAGCACGCCGATGATCGAGATGGCGAAGGCCATCGCCGACGAGGCGAGGAAGATGTTGACCACCATCGCGATGATCAGGCCGATGAGGCCCATGATCAGGAACGAGCCCATGCCCGACAGCGAGCGCTTCGTCGTGTAGCCGTAGAGGCTCAGGCCGGCGAAGGCCGCGGCGGTGACGAAGAACACCTGCACGATCGACTCGCCCGTGAAGACGAGGAAGATCGTCGACAGCGACAGGCCCATCACCGCCGAGAACAGCAGGAACATGGACCGCGCCTTGGCGGCGCTCATCGACTCGATCTTGAACGTGAAGAAGAAGATGAAGGCGAGCGGGGCGAGCATCAGCACCCAGCGCAGCGGGCTGCCGTACAGGGCCTGCGCCACCGCGGGCGACGCCGAGGCGACGAGATAGGTGCCCAGCGCCACGACGCCGGTCACGCCGAGGCCCACCACCATGTTGTTGTAGACGCCGAGCATGAACGCCCGCAGGCCCTGGTCGATCTCGGCCTGCGGACGCGCCACGCCGGTGCCGTAGGCGAAGCGGTTCTGGTCGTTCATCGGAACCCCATCCTCTCGAGAGTTGAGCCACGGTCCGCACGACGTCTCGAAGGCGTCGACGACCCGTCGCCGCGCGGGGCGGCGGTTGTCGACCTGGAATATGTGGGGTCGCGCCCCGCTTCGCAAGCCCTTCTCGCGCGCGAGACGTCGCAGGCGAAGAAGAATCGTGAACAGTTTCCGTCGTCTCCCGAAGAACCGCGGCGCGCGCGCGTATATCCCCGCGCTCCACATGTATATTGGGCGAGGCGGCCGGAGGCGTCACTCATCCGGCACGGTGGCGGCGCCTCACTCCAGCGCGCCGACCGCATCCTCCACCGCCCGGACCACGGCGCCGGAGCGGACGAGGTCCAGCGCCTGCGCCATCTCGGCGGCATACCAGCGGTCGCCCTCGAGCGCCGGGGGAATCACCGCGCGGATCGCGTCGAGCGCGGCCCGCGAGCCGCGACCGATCGGGTGGTCCGGCGCAATCGGCTCGACGAGGGAGAGCGCCTGCGCGGCCATGAGCAGCTCGCAGGCGACGACCTGCTCGGCGTTCTCGACCACGGTACGCGCCTTGCGGCCGGCCCAGGTCGAGTTCGAGACGTGGTCCTCGGCGTTGCCCTTGCCGGGGATGGAATCCACCGAGGCCGGCATCGCCAGCGTGCGGTTCTCCATCACGAGCGCCGAAGCGGAGCACTGCACCGTCGCGTAGCCGGTGTTGAGCCCCTTCTTGCCGGCGAGGAGGTTGCGCGGCAGGCCGTAGCTCATGCCCGGATCGATCAGCCGCGCGAGCCGCCGCTCGGAGATCGAGGCCATGTCGGCCATGGCGATGGCGAGCAGGTCCATCGCCTGCGCCACGTACTGCCCGTGGAAGTGCCCGCCCGAGAGCGAGACGAGACCGCCCGACCCGTCCTCGACGACGAGCGGGTTGTCGGTGGCCGAATTCAGCTCGGTGCCGACGATGCGCTCGACATAGGCCACCGCCTCGTCCGCCGGGCCGTGCACCTGCGGGGCGCAGCGCAGGGAATAGACGTCCTGCACCCGCGGCGCGGCGGGCGTGCCGGCGGCGCGGCTCTCCTCGGGGAAGACGACGTCGCGGGCGTCCTGCGTCGTGCGCCGCGAGCCGTCGAGGATGCGCAGCACGTTGCGCGCCACCTTCATCTGCCCGGGATGCGGCCGGGCGCGCTGGATGCGCGGGTCGAAGGCGTCGCGCTCCCCGCGCAGCGCCTCCAGCGTGAGGCACAGCGCGACGTCGGCGGCCTTGAGCAGGCGCCGCGCGTCGTGGGTGGCGAGCAGCGCCAGCGCCAGCGAGGTGGTCGAGCCGTTGATCAGCGCGGAGGCGTCCTTCGCGCCCAGCGCGACGTCCGGCTCGAGGCCCGCGGCGGCGAGCGCCTCGCGGGCGGGCATACGCCGGCTCCGCCAGATCATTTCCGCCTCGGGGAAGCCGCACACGGCCGCCGCGAGGTGAGCCAGCGGCGCGAGATCACCCGACGCGCCGACCGAGCCCTTCTGCGGCACCACCGGATGGAGCCCTGCGTTCAGGCAGGCGAGTAGGCGCTCGACGAGCTCGACGCGCGGCCCGGAATAGTTCGAGGCGAAGGCGTTCGCGCGCGCGAGCATCATGGCGCGGGTGACGTCCTCGGGGAACGGCTCGCCGACGCCGGTGGCGTGCGCGTAGACCGTCTTGGCCTGATAGGCCACCATGTCCGCCATCAGCACGCGATGCTCCTTGAAGAGCCCCACGCCCGTGTTGAAGGCGTACATCAGCGGCGCCTCGTCGTGCATCCAATGCGCGTCGATGAAGGCGCGGGTCGCGGCGAGGCGGGCATGGGCCTCGTCCGCGAGGCGGGCCTGCGCGAAGCCCCCCGCCGCGTCGGGCCGCGCCACCGCCACCGCGGCGTCGATGGTGAGGCTCGTGCCGTCGAGCGCGACGATCATGCCGGATCTCCTGGAGGGTTGGCCCGTCGAGCGTTACCGCGCCGCGGGCGGGCTGGCAACGCGGGTTGGCGTCCGCGCACGCGGCACGGCCGAGCAGGTGGGCTCCGCATTAACTCCGGCTTGAGCTTTCGTCGGCAGCGTTACCCTAGGGAACAACCGACGTTCCCGGCATGCGGGCGAGAGGCGCGACGGCGGTGATCATCCGATGAGCGAGACGTCGAGCGGCACGGCCGGCTTGCAGCCCGCGGACCCGCGGGCCGCGGAGGCGCGTCGGCTCGCGGCCCTGCGGCGGCTTCGGCTCCTCGACACTCCGCCCGAGCCGGGCTTCGAGCGTATCGCGGCGACGGCGCGCGAGCTGTTCGGTGTGCCCGTCGCCTATGTCGGTTTCGTCGCGGAGGCCCGCGAGTGGCGCAAGGCCGTCGCCGGTCCAGCGGCGCGGGAGGTACCCCGCGACGCCGGCTACGCCCGGCTGGCGCTCGATGCGGGGGAGGTCGTCGTCGTCGAGGACGCCGCGAGCGACCCGCGGACCCGCGCCGGCGCGCCGCTCGGCGAGACGCCCGTGCGGTTCGTCGCCGCAGCCCCGCTCGCCGCCTCCTGCGGCACCCGCATCGGCGCGCTCGTCGTCCTCGACACCGTGCCGCGCCGGCTCGATCCCACCGATCGGATGCTGCTGACCGAGCTCGCCCGCGCCGCCGTGCACGAGATCGAGCAGCACCGCGCGGCCGGACCCGCCCCCGCCGCGCGGTCGGCGCCCTTCGTCACGGAGGAGCGCTTCCGCGCGCTCGCGGCGGCGAACGCCTGCATCGTCTGGCGCGCCTGCGCCGACGGCGCCGTGGGGGAGGTGGCGATCTCCGGCCCGTTCGCGGACCGTGCGGCCGGCGACTTCCTCGACTTCGCCTGGCTCGGGCTGATCCACCCGCAGGATCGCCCCGCGGCCCTGCGCGCGGCGGCGCGCGCGGCCCGGCGCGCGGCGCCGTTCGAGGGGACGCACCGGCTGCTCGACGCCACCGGGCGCTGGCGCTGGACGCAGTTGCGGGCCGTCCCCCTCGTCGACGGCACGACGGGCGCCGTGCGCGAGTGGATCGGCAAGGGCGCGGACGCGCACGAGCGCATGCTCGCCGACGACGCCCGGCGCCGCGAGGCCGAGCGGCTGCGCCTCGCGCTCCAGGCCGGGCGCCTCGTCACCTGGGAGGCCGACCCGGAGGCGAAGGTCATGATCCGCCGCGACGACGGATCGGCGCTGTTCGGCGTGCCCGACGACGATTTCGCCGCCTATCTCTCCCGCATCGATCCGGAGGACTGGCCGGCCGTCGACGCCGCCTGGCAGCCGGGCGGGTCGATGAACGTCGAGGCCTTCCGCTACCATCACCCCGACGGACGGACGCTCTGGCTCTCCTCCCGCGGGGTCGAGATGCGCGACTCGGACGGGCGCCGGCGCATCGTCGGCGTGACCTTCGACATCACCGAGCGCAAGGAGGCGGAGGACCGCGCGTGGCGCGCGGCGAACCGCGACGCGCTCACCGGGCTGTCCAACCGCGCCTCCTTCCAGCGCAGCCTCGACGGCGCGCTCTCGGACGCCGCCCGCGCGGGCGGGCGCCTCGCGATCGTCCTCGTCGACCTCGACGACTTCAAGGACGTGAACGATTCCGCCGGCCACGACGCGGGCGACGCGCTCCTGCGCGAGGCCGGCCTGCGCCTCTCCGACGCCTCGGGCGCCGCGGCGCTCGTGGCGCGCCTCGGGGGCGACGAGTTCGCGGTCCTGGTTCCCTGCGAGGTGCCCTGCGAGGTGCCCTGCGAGGTGCCCTGCGAGGTGCCCTGCGAGGTGCCCTGCGAGGCGCCCGGCGAGGCGGACGTCGGCTGCGGGCTCGCGCTCGCCGAGCGCATCGTCGCGCGCTTCCGCGCGCCCTTCGTCTACGGGGGGCGGGTGCTGTCGTGCCGCGTCAGCGTCGGCGTCGCGGGCTTTCCCGATCACGCGGCGAGCGCCGCCGAGCTGATGAAGAGCGCCGATCTCGCCCTCTACGCCGCCAAGGCGCAGGGTCGCAACCGCGCCGAGCTCTACCGGCCGGCGCTGCGCGAGGCGGTGGAGGCCCGCGTGGCGCTCGCCGCCGAGATGCGCGCGGCGCTCGCCGGCGACGCCATCGTTCCGCACTACCAGCCGAAGATCGATCTCGCGACGGGCGAGGTCGTCGGCTTCGAGGCGCTCGCCCGCTGGCGCCATCCGAGCCGCGGCCTGCTCGCGCCCGGCGCCTTCGCCGAGGCCTTCGAGGACGCCGAGATCGCCTGCGGCATCGGTGCGCGCATGGCCCGCGCGGTGACCGCCGACCTCGCCGGCTGGCTCGCCGACGGGCTCGAGCCCGGCACCGTGGCACTCAACCTGTCGGCGGCCGAGTTCGGCCGTTCCGACCTGCCGCGCACGCTGTTCTCCATCCTCGACGAGGCGGGCGTGCCGCGCTGGCGGCTGGGCATCGAGGTGACGGAGACCGTGTTCCTCGGAAAGCGGGCCGGCGCGGTGGCGGAGACGCTCGCGCGCTTCGCCGAGGCGGGCCTGCGCATCGCGCTCGACGACTTCGGCACGGGCTACGCCTCGCTCACCCACCTCAAGCAGTTCCCCGTCGACGACATCAAGATCGACCGCTCCTTCGTGCGCGACCTGGAGCGCGACGCCGGCGACGCCGCCATCGTCGCCGCCGTGATCGGGCTCGGCCGGGCGCTCGGCCTGCGCGTCGTCGCCGAGGGCGTCGAGGACGCCGGCCAGGCGGCCATGCTCGCCGCCATGGGCTGCGACGAGGCGCAGGGCTATCTCTACGCGCGGCCGATGCCGGCGCAGGCGGTGGGCCGATACCTGCGCGACGGCGGCCGCGCGCTCGACGCGCGCCTGCGCGAGGCGGGCTGAGGGTCGGCTCGGGGGCTGCGCCTCACGCCGCGCCGGCGGCGCGCGGGCCGCGCAGCGCGAGGGCCTGCGCGACCGTGAAGCCGGCTACGAGCGCCGCCTGCGCGAGAACGAAGGCGAGGCCGAGGGCGGTCGGCGCGACGAGGCCGCTCGCGAGGAGGACGAGGCTCGCCGCGACCCACAGCGCGTTGCCCTCGACGATCCCCCAGGCGGCGAACCGCGGGAGACGCGGGCGCGTCGCCGCGAGCCGGAGAACGCCCGCCCAGCCGAGGCAGACGACACCGACGATCCGCAGGAGGATCTCCGGCAGGCCGAGTGGGTCGGCGAGCGCGCCCGCGGCGATCGTGAGGGCGATGCCGAGGGCGCCGCTCGCGGCGACGTCGACGAGGAGGGCGCGCCGGAGACGCCGGTCCATGGGGTAGGCGCGGTGCGCGACCGGGGTGGCGGCGACGGGGGCGGTCATGGCGTGTCTCCAGTGCGGATGGACGATCGGGAACGGGGCGAGGCTCGCCCGAACGCGACCGCGGGTCGATGGTGCGCGAGGTAATTGGCCGCGCGCCCGCAGCGGCGTAGCCTCCGCTCCATGAACGACGCCGCCCTCTCGCCCGCGCCGGGCTCCTTCGGCGATCACCTGCGCCTGTGGCGCCGCCGCCGGCGGCTGAGCCAGCTCGATCTGGCGCTCGACGCCGAGATCTCGCAGAAGCATCTGAGCTTCTGCGAGAGCGGGCGCGCGCGACCGAGCAGGGAGATGGTGCTGCGGCTCGCCGAGCATCTCGGCGTCCCGCTGCGCGAGCGCAACGCGCTGCTGCTCGCGGCGGGCTATGCGCCGCTCTATCCCGAGCGGCGGCTCGACGATCCGACGCTCGCCGCTGCGCGCGAGGCGGTGACGCGCGTGCTCGAGGGCCACGAGCCCTATCCGGCGCTCGCGGTCGACCGGTACTGGACGCTTCTCGCCATGAACGCCGCCGTGCCGCCGCTGCTCGCTGGCGTCGCGGATGCGGCGCTGCTCGAGCCGCCGGTCAACGTGCTGCGGCTGAGCCTGCATCCGGGCGGGCTCGCGCCGGCGATCGTCAACCTCGGCGACTGGCGCGCCCACATCCTCGAGCGGCTCGCCCGGCAGGTGGCGACGACCGCCGACCCGATCCTCGCCGCGCTCGCCGAGGAGATCGCCGCCTATCCCGCCCCGCCGCCGGACGTCCCGTCGCCGGGCGGCGGCGCCGCGGCCGCGATCGCCCTGCCGCTGCGCCTGCGCACGCCGCTGGGCGAGCTCGCCTTCGTCTCGACGGTGACGGTGTTCGGCACGCCGGTGGACGTCACGCTCTCGGAGCTGGCCATCGAGGCGTTCTTCCCCGCGGACGCGGCGACGAAGCGGGCGCTGATGGGGAGGTGAGAGGGCTTCGCGTCACGCGGCGGTGCGGCTATCCTGTGCTCGGAAACGCGCGAGCGCGACATCCTGGAGCACTGCGATGGCGAGCCGTCTCGTCCTCGTGAAGGCCGTCTTCGACGACGAAGCCGACGTCTGGTACGTGGAGCACAGCTCGCTCCCCGGCCTCGCCGCGGAGGCCACGAGCCTCGACGCGCTCATCGCCCGGCTGCCGGGGATGGTGGCGGACCTGATCGAGGAGAACGGGTTCGAGGGTGGGGCGGTCGAGGAGGTCGCCCTCGAGGTCGTGGCATCCCATGGACAGCGCGTGGCGCTGCGCGACGTGGCGTGAACGACTACACGAAGCTCGTCAGGCAGCTGCGCACCGAGGCCGGCTGCACTTCCAGGCGCCAGGGGCGCCGCGATCACGAGATCTGGTGGAGCCCGATCACAGGCCGCTCCGTGACCGTCGACGGCGCGATCGAGTCGCGCCATACGGCCAACGCCACCCTGAAGCATGCCGGATTGCCCAACGCGTTCTGACAAAAAGCGCGGCCCCGAAGGGCCGCGCTCCCAGAACTCGATGGTAGCGAAAGGCGGCCACCGCCGCCCCCGCATCACTCCCCGCGGCGCCCGCCGCGGCGGCGCGGGCGGCCCTCGCCGTTGCCGCCGGAGCCCTCGCCGGCCTCGGCGGCCGGGGCCTCGCCCTCGGGCGTGCTCTCGGCGCGCTTCTTGGAGAGGTCCTCGCCGGTCGCCTGGTCGACGACCTTCATCGAGAGCTTGATCTTGCCGCGGTCGTCCATGCCGAGGAACTTCACCTTCACGGTGTCGCCCTCCTTCACCACGTCCTTGACCGTGGCGACGCGCTGGGGCGCGAGCTCGGAGATGTGGACGAGGCCGTCGCGCGAGCCGAAGAAGTTCACGAAGGCGCCGAACTCCATCACCTTCACGACCTTGCCCTCGTAGATCGCGCCCGCCTCCGGCTCCGCCACGATGGAGCGGATCCAGTTGAAGGCCGCCTTGATCGCCGCGCCGTCGGAGGAGGCGATCTTCACCGTGCCGTCGTCCTCGATGTTCACCTTGGCGCCGGTCTTCTCCACGATCTCGCGGATGACCTTGCCGCCGGTGCCGATCACTTCGCGGATCTTGTCGGTGGGGATCTTCATCACCTCGATGCGCGGGGCGTACTCGCCGAGCTCGGCGCGCGGCGCGGTCAGCGCCTTCGCCATCTCCACGAGGATGTGCTCGCGCCCGCCCTTGGCCTGGTCGAGGGCGACCTTCATGATCTCCTCGGTGATGCCGGCGATCTTGATGTCCATCTGGAGCGAGGTGATGCCCGCTTCCGTGCCGGCCACCTTGAAGTCCATGTCGCCGAGATGGTCCTCGTCGCCGAGGATGTCGGAGAGCACCGCGAAGCGCTCGCCCTCGAGGATGAGGCCCATGGCGATGCCCGCCACCGGGCGGCGCAGCGGCACGCCGGCGTCCATCAGCGACAGCGAGGTGCCGCAGACGGTGGCCATCGAGGAGGAGCCGTTCGACTCGGTGATCTCCGAGACGACGCGCAGCGTGTAGGGGAACTCGTGCGCCGGCGGCAGCATCGGGCGCAGCGCGCGCCAGGCGAGCTTGCCGTGGCCGATCTCGCGGCGGCCCGGCGAGCCGATGCGGCCGGTCTCGCCCACGGAATAGGGCGGGAAGTTGTAGTGCAGCAGGAAGCGCTCCTTGCGCGTCCCCTCCAGCGCGTCGACGAACTGCTCGTCCTCGCCGGTGCCGAGCGTCGCGACGACGAGCGCCTGCGTCTCGCCGCGGGTGAACAGCGCCGAGCCGTGGGTGCGCGGCAGCACGCCGACCTCGGAGACGATCGGGCGGACCGTCTTCAGGTCGCGGCCGTCGATGCGCGCGCCGGTGTCGAGGATGTTCCAGCGCACGACGCGCGCCTGGGCCTCCTTGAACGCGCCCTTGACCGCCTCGGCCTCGAAGCGCGCCTCGCCCTCTGCCGGCACGAGCGCGGCCATGACCTTCGCCTTGGCGGCGTCCACCGCCTTGTAGCGCGCCTGCTTGTCGGTGATCTTGTAGGCGGCGCGCAGGTCGTCGCCCGCGGCGGCGAGCACGGCCTCGATGACCTCCTCGCGCTCCGGCGGGGCGAAGTCGCGCGGCTCCTTGGCGGCCTTCTCGGCGAGGCGGATGATCGCGTCGATGACCGGCTGGAAGTGCTTGTGGCCGAACATCACGGCGCCGAGCATCACGTCCTCGGGCAGCTCGCGCGCCTCGGACTCGACCATCAGCACCGCGTCCTGCGTGCCGGCGACGACGAGATCGAGGGTGAAGTCCTCCATCTCGGCCAGCGTCGGGTTCAGCACGTAGGCATTGTTGATCCAGCCGACGCGCGCCGCGCCGACGGGGCCGGTGAAGGGCACGCCCGAGAGCGTCAGCGCCGCGGAGGCGGCGACCATGGCGACGACGTCGGGATCGTTCTCGAGGTCGTGCGAGAGCACGGTCACGATGACCTGCGTGTCGTTGCGCCAGCCGTCGAGGAAGAGCGGGCGGATCGGGCGGTCGATCAGGCGCGAGACGAGCGTCTCCTTCTCCGTCGGGCGGCCCTCGCGCTTGAAGTAGCCGCCGGGGATGCGGCCGGCGGCGTAGGTGCGCTCCTGGTAGTTCACCGTGAGCGGCATGAAGTCGATGCCGGGCTTGGGCTCCTTGGCGGCGACGACGGTGGCGAGCACGGTGGTGTCGCCGTAGGTGGCGACCACGGCGCCGTCGGCCTGGCGGGCCATCTTGCCGGTCTCGAGGACGAGCTTGCGCCCGGCCCAGATCAGCTCTTCGCGTTGGATGTCGAACATGTCTGTCGGTCTCTCTTGCCTGCGTGCGGTCGGTCGGCCCGCGCGACGCCATGGGCAAGACGGCGGGAGGCTCCGCGCGCGGTGCGGGGAGCCTCCGGCGATCCTGTCCATGGTCATCGACCGGGCGATGACGATGGGCCCGGCGCCGGTCCGGGACCGGCGGGGCGAAGGCGCCGGGCGCCGGAGGATGCCCCCCGGGCGCCCGGCGCCGTCTTCAGCGGCGGATGCCGAGGCGCTCGATGACGGAGCGATAGCGCGCCTCGTCGCCGCGCTTGAGATAGTCGAGGAGGGAGCGGCGCTGGGAGACCATCTTCAGGAGGCCGCGGCGCGAATGGTTGTCCTTCGCGTGGCTCTTGAAGTGGTCCGTGAGGTTGGTGATGCGCTCCGTGAGGATCGCGATCTGCACCTCCGGCGACCCCGTGTCGCCGTCCTTCTGCGCATACTCCTTGATGAGCGCGGCCTTGCGCTCGGGCGTGATCGACATCGTCTTCGTCCTTCTCGTTCGTGCGGTGAGCCGACCGGCGACGCCCCCGCGGGCGCCGTCCCGCCGGCGGGACACGGATCTCACGGAGGGGAGCGCGTCCTGCGGAGCGGGTGAGCGCGGCGCATGCGCCGCCCGGCTCGATCTCGCGCGCGCCTCGGCCCGGCCGGGATGTCGTCCAGCGGGGTCGTGCACGAGCGGCCGGCCCCGTCATCGGAGCCGACGGCGCGGACCATAGACTAATTTTCGTGGGATGCCAGCCCATTCGCGCGTCGGAACCCGCGGGGCGCCGCGCCGTTCGCCCGGCGATCGACGCCATCGCGAAAGGGAGAGAGCCATGACGGATCTCCAATCCACCTACGTCACCGCACTGAAGAACACCCACGCCCTCGAGCTCCAGGCGCTCCAGGCCATGGAGCGCCAGGTCGAGCGGCTCGAGCGCTATCCGCAGATGAAGGCCATCCTCGAGGCGCACATCGAGGAGACGAAGCACCAGCGCGACCGCCTCGCCACCGCGCTCGACGGCCAGGGCTCCTCCCCCTCCAGCGTCAAGGAGGGCGCGCTCGGCATCGCCGGGAACCTCGCCGCGATCTTCCACGCCCCGGCGCAGGACGAGATTCTCAAGAACCTCTACGCCGACCACGCGCTGGAGAATTACGAGATCGCCGCCTACCGCTCGCTCATCGCCATCGCCGAGCGCGCGGGCGACACGGCCTCGGTCACGGCCTTCAGGCAGTCCCTCGCCGAGGAGGAGTCGATGGCCGCGCGCGTCGCCGCGCAGATCGAGCCGGTGACGGCGACCTATCTGGAGCTGACGCTCTCCGGGGAGACGGCGAGCCGCTGACGGGCGCCCCTGCGCACCGCGCACAGCCCCGGTGTGCGTCGCGCGGGCTTCCCCGCGCGAACGGATCCGCTAGGATCGCGGACCCGACGAGAGAACAAGACGCCCGGCGCAACTCCCCCGAGATTACGCCGGGCGTCCGCGACGGCAACCGCCAGGAACAGCGCCCCGTCGCGGAGGACAATGGCAGGGTCGCGCGCCCCGAACATTGATCGATCGCAAGGCGCGCGAGAAAGTGGCACCGTCGCCGTGACACCGCGCCTGCGCCTCGAGACCTACCGCGCGTCGCCGGTCGCGCAGGTGGTGCAGGTCGCCGTCGCCTGGTGCGGCGGGTGGCTGTTCACCGTGCTGGGCGTGCCGGCCTCGTGGCTCTCGGGCGCCGTCGTCGCGGTGATCCTGCTGGGGCGTTTCGGGCTCGCCGTGATCATGCCCCGCGCGCTCGCCGAGACGGCGATGGTGGTCTCCGGCGCCGTGATCGGCGCGGGCATGACGCCCGACACGCTGGCCGCGGCCGGCCGCTATCCGCTGAGCCTCCTCTTCCTCGCCGCCGCCGTCGTCGCGACGACGCTCGCCTCCTCGCTCGTCCTGACGCGCGGCTTCGGCTGGCGGCGCGACGACGCGGTGCTCGCGACCGTGCCGGGCGCGCTCACCGCCGTGATGGCGATCGCCGCCGAGCGCCGTGCGGACGTCGCGGGGATCGGCATCGTCCAGTCGACGCGCCTGCTCTTCCTCATCATCGTCCTGCCCTTCCTCGTCGCCGCCGGCGGCGGGGGTGGGGAGGCCCCCGCCGTCGCCGGTGGAATCGCGGGCACGGCGCCCGCGCCGGAGACGGCGGGGGCCCTCACGCTCGCCGTCGTGCTGCTCGGGGGCGTGGTGGTCGGCGTCGGCTTCGAGCGGATCGGGCTCGCCGCGCCGCTGCTCCTGGGCGCGACCCTGTTCAGCGGCGTGGCCTACGTCAGCGGCACCGTGGCGGGGCCGATCCCGGACGCGATCGCCACGCTCGGCTTCGTGCTCATCGGCGTGTACATCGCGCAGCGCTTCAACACGCTCGATCTCGCCGCCATCCGCTGGCTCGTGCCCGCGGCGCTGACCGCCTTCGTCGTCGGCATGGCGGTGGCGGGCGCCTTCGCCGGCCTCGCGGTGGCTTTCGCCGGCGCTCCGCTCGCGGAGGCGCTCGTCGCCTTCGCGCCGGGCGGGCTCGAGGCGATGGTGGTGCTCGCGCTCGTGATGGGGCTCGACCCGCTCTATGTCGGCGTGCACCACCTCGCGCGCTTCCTCGGCATCGGCTTCGTGCTGCCGGTGGTGTTCCGCACGCGCCGGCCGCCGGACGACGCGCCGGCGCCCGCGCGCGATCCCCGAGACGGGCCCGCCGCCTGACCGGCGATGCAAACGACCGAGCGGACGTGGTCCGGCACGGTTGCGCTCTGTTGTCTTTCGTTCCGGTGTTGCTAAGGTGCGCGCGCGCCGGGTCCGGCGGTGCGCGACACGCCAGTCCGCGCCCGCGAGCCGCGCACCCCTCCCGCGGTTCCACGCGCGGAGGGTACGGGTCCGGTAAGCCCATAACGATGGAGGGTTCACGTAATGGAACGTCGTCAATTCCTGAAGGGCGCTGCCGTCGGCGGCGTCGCCGCCGCATCCGGCCTCGCGGCCCCGGCGATCGCGCAGGGCAACATCACCTGGCGCATGGTCACGACCTGGCCGCGCAACTTCCCGGGCCTCGGCGTCGGCGCGCAGCGCCTGGCCGATCGCATCACCGCCGCCTCCGGCGGCCGGCTGACGGTCCAGGTGTTCTCGGCCGGCGAGCTGGTGCCGCCGCTCCAGTCGCTCGACGCGGTCATCGACGGCACCGCCGAGATGAGCCACGGCGCGGCCTATTACTGGCTCAACAAGAGCCAGGGCCTGGCCTTCTTCACCGGCGTTCCCTACGGGATGACCTCGCGCGAGCTGGCCGCGTGGGTGCGCTTCATGGGCGGCCAGGAGATCTGGGACGACATCTACGACCAGTTCGGCGTCCAGGGCTTCCTCTCCGGCGACACCGGCACGCAGGCCGGGGGCTGGTTCCGCACCGAGCTGACGGGCCTGTCCGACATCCAGGGGCTGCGCTTCCGCACGCCGGGCCTCGGCGGCCGGGTCTGGGAGAAGCTGGGCGCCTCGGTCACCAACATGGCAGGCGGCGAGATCTTCCCGGCGCTGCAGGCCGGCACGCTCGACGCGGCCGAGTTCGTCGGCCCCTACAACGACCTGGCGTTGGGCTTCCATCAGATCGCCAAGAACTACTACTTCCCCTCCTTCATCGAGCCGGGCCTCGCGACCGAACTCGTGGTCGACAAGGCCAAGTATCAGGAACTGCCGTCCGATCTCCAGGCGATCGTGCGCGATTGCTCGCAGGCCGAGTACGATCAGGTCGCGTCCGACTTCTACGCCAACGATCCGCGTGCGCTCGCCACGCTCGTCAACGATCACGGCGTCACGGTCCGCTACTTCCCCGACGAGATCCTCGAGGCGGGCGCCAACGCGGCCAAGGAGATCATCGAGGAGCTTCGGAACTCGAGCGACGCGCTCACCGCTCGGACCACCGAGAGCTACCTCGAGGCGCTGGCGCTCGTGCGCACGCGCACCGAGCAGAACGACGCGCGCTTCATCGCGGCGCGCGAGCGGTTCTTCACGCTCTGACGGACGGCGTCCCCACGTACGCATCGAGAAGCCCGGGCCGCGAGGCCCGGGCTTCTCTTCTTCCGGATCGGTCGGTGCGTGCACGTGCGTCGAGGAAGGCCGGGTGCGGCCACGGCCTCCCGGCCCTTCACCCGCCGCGCTTGGCCCTGGCCTTCTCGATCCCCGCCGAGATCATGGCGAGCGCCTCCTCGGCGTCACCCCAGCGCACGATCTTCACCCACTTGCCGGGCTCGAGATCCTTGTAGTGCGCGAAGAAGTGCTCGATCTGCTCGAGCGTGATCTTCGGCATGTCGGCGACGGTCTTGACGTTCTCGTAGCGGCGCGTGAGCTTCGTCGTCGGCACGGCGATGATCTTCTCGTCCTGCCCCGCCTCGTCCTCCATGATCAGCACGCCGACCGGGCGCACGGCGATGATGGCGCCGGGCACGATGGCGCGGGTGTTGGCGACGAGCACGTCCACCGGGTCCCCGTCGTCGGAGAGCGTGTGGGGCACGAAGCCGTAATTGCCCGGGTAGCGCATCGAGGTGTAGAGGAAGCGGTCCACCACCAGCGTGCCCGCCTCCTTGTCGAGCTCGTACTTGATCGGCTCGCCGCCGATCGGCACCTCGACGATGACGTTCACCTCGTGGGGCGGGTTCTTGCCGATGGAGACGGCGTCGATGCGCATGGCGATCCTCCTCGTCGCGGACGCGCCGCGCGCGTCGCGGGGGCTTGCGGTGGCGGCTTGGTAGCTTCCCGCGCGGCGGCGCACAAGGACGACTTTCGCCGCCGGCACGCCCGCGGGGGAGCCCGAGCGGCGCTCACCGCTCGAACAGGTAGGCCTTCTTGGGCAATTGGTCGGAGCCGATTCGCTCGCGCCCCTCGGCCACGAGCCGCCCGCCCAGCCGCTCGTAGAACCGGCACGCGCGCTCGTTGTCGGACAGGCACCAGACGGCGACGGCGCGCGCTCCGCGATCGCCGAGATCGTTCACGACGGCGCGGAAGAGCCGCCGGCCCAGGCCCACGCCCTGGTACTCGGGCGCGAGGTAGAGCTCGTCGATCTCGCCCTCGGCGGGCAGGGACCGATCGCGGCAGCGGCCGTAGGACGCGTATCCGGCGATGGTCTTGCTCACGTCGAGCACCGCGAGCGGTCGCCCGCGGCGCAGCGAGAACGCCCACCAGCGCGGGCCGCGGCGCTGGATCATCCGCTCGAGCGCGACGCCGGGGATGATGCCGCCGTACGCCTCCCGCCAGGCCGCGTCGAAGACCTTCGAGATCGCGGCCGCATCGGCCGGCTTCGCGTGTCTGATGCCTGTGACGAGCTCGCTCATGCACGAAGCTTAAGCCGGCCCGTGCGCCGTGGGAAGAGGCGCGTTGATCGCAGCCGGCGGATGCGAGGATCAGTCGCCGAGCAGGTCGGGCCGCCGCGCGCGGGTGAGCGCGCGCGCCGCCTCGCGCCGCCAGCGGGCGATGCGCCCGTGGTCGCCCGAGAGGAGGACGTCTGGGATGGCGCGTCCCTCCCAGCCGCGGGGGCGGGTGTAGTGCGGGTACTCGAGCAGCCCGCCCTCGAAGCTCTCCTCCTCGCCGGAGGCGGCGGCGCCCATCACGCCGGGCAGGAGCCGCACGATCGCGTCGAGGAGCACCATCGCGGCGATCTCGCCGCCGGAGAGCACGTAGTCGCCGATCGAGACCTCGACGAGATCCCGCCCCTCGATCACCCGCTCGTCGACGCCCTCGAAGCGCCCGCAGACGATCAGGGCACCGGGGCCGGCGGCGAGCGCGCGCACGAAGCCCTGCTCGAGCGGGCGCCCACGCGGGCTCATCAGCAGGCGCGGGCGCGGGTCGTCGGCGGGGGAGGCGGCGTCGATCGCCTCGGCGAGGACGTCGGCGCGCATCACCATGCCCGGGCCGCCGCCGGCGGGGGTGTCGTCCACCGCCCGATGCCGCCCGCGCCCGAAGGCGCGGATGTCGCGCGCCTCGAGCGACCAGGTCCCGCGCGCCAGCGCCTCGCCGCAGAGCGAGACTGCGAGCGGGCCGGGGAACATGTCGGGGTGGAGGGTCAGCACGCTCGCGCGGAAAGGCGCCGCCCCGAGCGGGGGCTCGGGCGCGGTCATGGCGCATCGTCCTCCGGCGGCGGCGCGCCGCGGGCGGGGGCGAACAGGTCCGCGGGCGGGCGCACGACCACGCGGCCGGCGGCGACGGCGACCTCGGGCACGAAGGCGCGGGTGAAGGGGAGGAAGGCGGTGGGGCCGCCCTGCGCGGGCGCGATCTCGAGGAGATCGCCCGCGCCGAAATCGGGCACGGCGACGATCCGGCCGATGGGCCCGCCTCCCTCGTCGAGGACGGCGAGGCCGATCAGGTCGGCGGCGAGATACGCGTCCTCGTCCGGATCGGGGGGCGCCAGCGCCGTGCGCGGCGCGTGGAGCGGCGTGCGGGTCAGCGCCTCGGCCGCGGTGCGGTCGCTCACGCCGGAAAGGCGCACGACGAGCAGGTCGGGCGCGCCGCCCGGTGCGCGCCGCGCGCTCTCGATGGTGAAGCGCCGTCCGTCCGGCGCCGCGAGGGGCCCGAGCCGGGTGACGCCCAGCGGGTCCTCGGTGAAGGACTTGAGCCGGATCTCGCCGCGCACGCCGTGGGCGCGGCCGAGTTCGGCCACGCGCACGAGATCTCCCGCGGGAGCCGCGGCGCCTGCCGCGGGCGGGGAGGCCGGACGGGTCTGCTCGGCCGGGCCGGGCGTCCGCGCGCCGCGGCGCGCGGCCGGCCTGCGGCCCGGCATCGGCTTCACGCCTCGGCGCCGGAGGCGGCCTCGGCCGCGTCGGCCTCGCGCTTGGCACGCTCGGCGGCGCGCTCCTGGGACTTCTTGCCGGGCTTGCCCTTCTCCGGGTTCGCGCGCGCGGGGCGCTTGGCGAGGCCCGCCTGGTCGAGGAAGCGCAGCACGCGGTCGGTCGGCTGGGCGCCCTTCTCGAGCCAGGCCTTCGCCTTCTCGACGTCGAGGACGATGCGGTCGGCGGCGTCCTTGGGCTTCATCGGGTCGTAGGAACCGATCCGGTCGATGAAGCGGCCGTCGCGCGGGGAGCGCGAATCGGCGACGACGATGCGGTAGTACGGACGCTTCTTGGCGCCGCCGCGGGTGAGGCGGATCTTGAGGGGCATGCTCTTCTCTCCTGGATGAGGTCTAGGGTCGCGTGGGTGAGGTCCGGTGCATCCCGGACGTCGGATCGAGCGCGTCGGGGCCGGGATGGCGCCAGACGTCCATCACCTCCCCGCGCAGGTCGAACGTGCCGTCCCGCCATGCGCCCAGTCGCTGGGCCACGCGCGCGGAGGCATGGTTGTCGGGGTCGATCGACGAAATCAGCGTCGTCCACCCCAGGGTACCGTAGGCGTAGGCGCGGGCGCGCAGCGCCGCCTCGCCGACGTGGCCGCGACCGCGGAAGGCGGGCATCAGCCCCCAGCCGACCTCGGGCTCGGGCCAGCCTTCGGGGAACCAGAGGCCGCAATAGCCCACGAACTCCCCCGACGCCTTCTCCTCGAGCGCCCAGAAACCGTAGCCCCGCAGCTGCCAATGGCCCGCGTAGCTCGCCATGCGGCGCCAGGCGTCGATGCGGTCGGCCAAGCCGCCGACGTGGCGGGCGCTCTCCTCGTCCGCGTAGAAGGCGGCGAAGGGCTCGAAATCCGCCTCGCGCCATCCGCGCAGGACGAGCCGCTCGGTCTCCAGCCGCGGGATCTCGAGGGCGAACGCGCTCACTTCTTCCTGCCCCCGAACGGGAAGCCGCCACCCAGGCCGGGCAGGCCGCCGCCGCCCTTCGGGCCGCCGAGCCCGGGCAGGCCGGGCTTCGCGGGTCCACCGAGCCCGGGCGGCATCGGCGGCAACCCGCCGCCTCCGACACCGAGCTTCTTCTGCATGTCGGCGATCATCTCGGGTGTCGGCTCGGGCATGCCGCCCATTCCGCCCCCCATTCCGCCCATGCCGCCACCCATGCCGCCGCCGCCGAGCCCGAACATGCCGCCGAGCGCGCCGGCGATGCCGCCCTTCTTGTTCTTGCCCATGGCCTTCATCACGTCGGCCATCTGGCGGTGCATCTTGAGGAGCTTGTTGACGTCCTCGACCTTCATGCCGGCGCCCGCGGCGATGCGCTTCTTGCGCGAGGCCTTGAGGATGTCCGGATTCCTGCGCTCGGCCGGCGTCATCGAGGAGATGATCGCGCGTTGGCGCTTGATCATCTTGTCGTCGACCTTGGCGCCCTCGAGCTGCTTCTTCATGGCGCCCATGCCGGGCATCATGCCCATGAGCCCGCCGACGCCGCCGATCTTCTCCATCTGGCCGAGCTGCTCGGAGAGATCCTCGAGGTCGAACTTGCCCTTGCGCATGCGCTCGGCCATGCGCACGGCCTTCTCCTGGTCGATCGTCTGCGCGGCCTTCTCGACCAGCGAGACGATGTCGCCCATGCCCAGGATGCGGTTGGCGACGCGGCTCGGGTGGAATTCCTCGAGCGCCTCCACCTTCTCGCCGGTGCCGATCAGCTTGATCGGCTTGCCCGTCACCGCGCGCATCGAGAGCGCCGCGCCGCCGCGGCTGTCACCGTCCATGCGGGTCAGCACGATGCCGGTGAGGCCCATGCGGGCGTCGAAGGCCCGCGCGGTGTTCACCGCGTCCTGGCCGGTGAGCGCGTCGGCGACGAGGAGCACCTCGTGCGCCTCGACCGCGCGGCCGACCTCGGCGGCCTCCGCCATCAGCTGCTCGTCGACCGTGACGCGGCCGGCCGTGTCGAGCATCACCACGTCGTAGCCGCCGAGCCGCGCCGCCTGCATGGCGCGCCGGGCGATCTGCACCGCCGACTGGCCGGCCACGATCGGCAGCGTGTCGACGCCGACCTGCTTGCCGAGGATCGCGAGCTGCTCCATCGCGGCCGGGCGGCGCGTGTCGAGCGAGGCCATCAGCACGCGCTTCTTCTCGCGCTCGGAGAGGCGCTTGGCGATCTTGGCGGTGGTCGTGGTCTTGCCCGAGCCCTGCAGGCCGACCATCAGGATCGGCACCGGCGGCTCGGCGCGCAGGTCGATCGTCTCGGCGTCGGCGCCGAGCATCTCGACGAGCGCGTCGTTGACGATCTTGACGACCATCTGCCCGGGCGTGACCGACTTCACCACCTCGGCGCCCACCGCCCGCTCGCGCACGCGGTCGGTGAAGGAGCGCACCACCTCGAGCGCCACGTCCGCCTCGAGCAGCGCCCGGCGCACCTCGCGCAGGGCCTCGGCGACGTCGGCGTCGGAGAGCGCGCCGCGGCGCGTGAGCCCGTCGAGGATGCCGGAGAGGCGGTCTGAGAGGCCTTCGAACATGGTCAGTCGAGCCCTTTGGCGATGAGCGGGGTTTGGTCGGCCTCCTCCGCGGCGTCGATGGCCGCGTCGAAATGCGCCGTCGCCGCCACGAACTCGTCGCGGCAGCCGGGATTGCAGAAGCCGACCACGCGGCCGCGATAGCGCGCGAGCGAATCCGCCGCGATCGGCTTTCCCGACCACGGGCAGGTGTCGTTCACCGCCTGCGCGATGTCGAGGGTCTCGCCCTCGCGCGTCGTCTCGCTCATGCTCACCCGGCTCGATATGGGGACCACGCCCCCGCCTCGCCACCGCTCCCGCCACGGACGCAACGCGGATCGCGCCCGAGGGCGCGACGCGCTGTCGGGCGTTGACCTCCGGCCTCGCGGGACCGGTCGGCGGATCGAGCGTTCGTCTGCGACGAAGAGCTTGCGGGAGGGGGCCTACAGGGGGAAGGGCGGGGAGTCAAGGATTTGCGGGTGGGGTGATCAGGCGGACTTGCGGGAAGTAGCGACGGAACGGCTTGGGGTCGCGCGTCAGCAACGGCCAGCCCTCGACCACGGCATGAGCACCGATGAAGAAGTCGGGAATGACGCTGGTGCGCCGCCCGCCGTTCGCGAGCAGGCGGCCGAACGCTTGCGCGGCGACGTGGAGAGCGGCGCGCGGCGTCCGGGCGAGCTGCAGGCCGATGCCCGCCAGCATGGCCTCCAGATCGTCCACGCGCGCGTCGCGCACGGCGAGCTCCGCGTAGACGATATCCGTGATGAAGAGCGGCCCGGCGCTCAGCGCCTCGTCGATCCGTGCATTCGACCAGTCGCCCCAGACGGGATCGCTCGTGACCAGATCGAGCACGACGTTGCCGTCGACGAGCATCAGTCGAACGGATCCCCAGGCGCGCGGCCACGCGTGAGCCGCAGCACCTCGTCCGTCGTCATCCCCGGTCCCGCGTGACCGCGATAGCGCGCGACGCGCGCGGCGACCTCCGGATCGACCTTGCGCATCACGATGTGGCCATCCTCGGTCCGGTCGAACGCGACCCGGCTCCCGGGGGCGAGCCCGACGAGCGTCCGGAGATCCTCCGGGATCGTGACGGTGCCCTCGGCCGTCACCCGGCTGGTGACCTCGCTCATGACGTCGATCCTCCACCGCTCCGCGATCGCCGAACACCCGACAAGATGGCGCCTTCCGGCGCGCCCCGCAACCGTCCCCTCCGCGCCGCGAAGCCGGCGCGCCTCACTCCGCCGGAGCCGCCACCGTCCGCCGCCGCGGCCCGAGCCGCGCCCAGGCCGGCCGCTCGAACAGGAAGGACGCCGGCCCGTGCCGGACGATGCGCTCGAGCACCAGCGGCGCGATCACCGCGGCGAGCGTGACGACGAGGGAGACCACGCCGACATCGTCGACGACGCCCGTGCGCAGCAGCACCTCGCGGGTGGCGGCCATGGGGAAGAAGAAGGCGAGGTAGACCGCGATCGAGTGCGCACCGGCGTAGGCGAACGGCCGCCCGACCGCGGTCCCCGCGATCAGCGCCGAGACGGCGACGATCGCCGCCGCGCCCGCCCCGCCCAGCGCGAGGCTCACCACGGGGAGCGCGGCGAGCGTCGTCGTGGCGCCGAGAACCGTCACCTCGGTCAGGGCCAGCACGCCGTTGACCACGGCCCAGACGCCGAGGAAGGCGAGCGCGGCGCCCTTGCGGGCGACGGCCGCCTCGGCGAGGCGGAACAGCGCGGGGGCGAGGTGCCAGCCCGCGAGGAAGTAGACGAGGCGCGCGCAGAACTCGTCGAGCAGGAACCAGCCGGTGTGGATCGGCGCGATCTCGAGCGCCGCCGCCACCGCGAGAACCAGCACGGGGCTCAGCCGGCGCACGAGCTTCGCCACGACCGAGAAGATCGCCAGCATGTAGACGAACCACAGCGTCGAGTACGGCTCGACGAGGGAGACCGCGAGGTGCTCCAGGAAGCCGACGAGCGTGCCGTCCGAGACCGAGCCGATCTTCGCGAGCGACTGGATCACGAGCCAGAGCAGGTAGAAGTAGGCGAAGTGGAGGATGCGCTTGTCGCCGTAGGTGCGCCAGTCGCGGTCGACCACGCGCGCCAGGAACAGGCCCGAGATCAGGAAGAAGTCCGGCATGCGGAAGGGCGCCGCGAAGGCGACGACCACGTGCATGAAGCCCTCGCCGCCCATGCTCTCGCCGACGCCGAGGGTCGCGTGCATCATCACAACGAAGACGATGCAGATCCCCTTGGCGGCGTCGACCCAGCCGATCCGGCCGGCGTCCGCCGGCGTCCCGATCCGGTGCATGGCGATCTCCTCTTGCGTACCCGTGCGCCGCGGATGCGTCCCGCCGCGGGACGCCTGTGCGGCATTCGCGACGAATTGCGCAGATTCCGGGCCACGTGCGCCGATCCGAGCCGTCGTCGCACGGGCAGGGTAAAGGTCCCGCCCCGCGCGCCGCCCCGTTGGCCGGTATGGTTCATCCTCCGTGAACCGATCGCCTCGGGCGCTCCGCGCCGGGCCGCAAGCCCGACGCAAGGCACGCCGGGCAGTCTCGCCTCGTCCGAAACGACGAGGAGCTTCGTCCGTGGTCGACGGCATCCACCTCTTCAGCCTCGCCTCGCGCAAGTCCGAATGGCTCTCCGTGCGCCAGGCGACGATCGCCGAGAACGTGGCGAACGCGAGCACGCCGGGCTTCCGCGCTCGCGACGTCGAGCCGTTCCGGGACGTGTTCGACCGCACGAGCCTCCAGCTCGCGGCGACGCGGCCGGATCACCTCCTGCCGACGCAGGACTCGCGGGTCTCCGAGACGCGCACCCGCGACGGCTGGGCGGTGACCCATTCCGGCAACTCGGTGAGCATCGAGGAGGAGCTGATCAAGGCCTCCTCCGCGAGCCGCGAGCACTCGCTCGCGACCTCGGTCGTGAAGTCCTTCCACCGCATGCTGATGCAGAGCGCCCGATGATCGATCCCCTGACCTCCGCCTCGCGCATCGCGGGCTCGGGCCTCGAGGCCCAGTCGACCCGCATGCGCATCATCGCCGAGAACCTCGCCAACGCGAACGCCACCGGCGACGCTGCGGGCGCGGACCCCTACCGGCGCAAGACGGTGACGTTCGAGAGCCTCGTCGACCGGGCCTCGGGGGCGAGCCTCGTCTCGGTGGACGGGGTCGGCGCCGATCGCGCCCCGTTCCGCACGGAGTACGACCCGTCGCACCCCGCCGCCGACGAGAACGGCATGGTCAAGCTGCCCAACGTCAACATGCTCGTCGAGATGGCCGACATGCGCGAGGCCAACCGCGCCTACGAGGCCAACCTCGCGGTGATCCGCCAGACCCGCTCCATGGTCGCCCAGACCATCGACCTGCTCAGGAGCCAGTGATGATCGACGCCGTCGGTTCCCTCTCCAGCCTCTCCAGCCTCTCGGGCGTGTCCGGCCTCGGCGCCGCGCGCGCAGCCGAGCGCCTCGCCCTCACGGCGCCGCCGGCCCAAGCGGGCTCCGCCGCCGCGGCCGGCGGGCCGGACTTCGGCGCGGTCCTCGCCGACGTCGCCGCGCAGGGCGTCGACGTCCTGCGCGAGGCCGAGGCCGCCTCCATCGCCGGCATGAACGGCAAGGCCTCGGTCCAGCAGGTGGTCGAGGCCGTGATGAACGCCGAGCGCACGCTCCAGACCGCCATCGCGGTGCGCGACAAGGTAGTGCAGGCCTACCAGGAAATCAGCCGGATGCAGATCTGAGGCGGGCGTCAGGCACCCGCGCCGTCCGGCACGAGCGCGATCTCGAAGACATCGAGCATGTCGGCGATCTCCCGATCGTCGAGGAGCGGCGTCACGGATGAGACCTCGAGCTTGTGGATCGCCCGCTCGAAGACCGCGACGTTCGTCTGGGCGTTCAGGCGTGACGGGTAGGCGATCCCGTCCGGCCGCGAGGGATGCTCGTGAAGGGCGAGCGCCCAGTCCCGCGCCGGCAGCTGGTCCGACCCTCGGACGACGTCGCTCGGCACGCCCATGCGGACCGCGCCGTCGACGCGGAGGTCGACGAGGGCCAGTGGCGCGCGCACCGTGACGGTGGCGATCGAGCGTGCGATCAGCTCCCGCTCCTCGATCTCGACGCCGCCGACGACGCCGTCGCGCCGATCACGCAGGACGGCTTCGAGGAAGCAGACCTTTGCTCCGTCGCCGAGGTAGAGGACACCGTAGCGTTCCGCTTCGGGCAGGTGTCGCGGATCGCTGAAACGGCTCGGGGTCTTCGCGAAGCCGAGCGGATCCGGAAAGCCGCGTCCGAAGATGCGGCGCAGCCGAACGCCCGCTTCGAGGCGCATTGTCACGAGCCGGCTCGTCGCGAATGCGGGCGGCGGTGCTGCGGCCGGCATTCGTCGATCAGGCGAAGGTTCCGCGGGCGATGCTCTCGGCCGCCTGCAGCGCTGCTTCGCCGCGTCCCTCCCCGAGCGCGTCACGGCCGGTCGATCCCCCGAGCTCGGGCTGCGGGCTCGTCATGAACCGGTGCACGGCCCAGCCGCTTCCGTCCAGAAGCTCCAGGAGACGCGGCAGCTGCGCGAACGGCCGACCGTGTTCGTCGAGCTGCCAAGCCGGGAAGCGGTAGCCGCGCTTGGCGCCGGAGAGACCGATCAGCCGCCCGGCCTTGCGCCACGCGTTCACCGTCATCCGGGTGACGCCGAGACGCTCGGCGATCTCCTGCGCGCTCAGCATGTCCGGCGAGGACAGCGTCACGGCCGCGCTCGTGCGTCCGCGCTCGCGCGCCCGCTCGAGGGCCGCGTCGCGATAGGAGAGGAACGCCGATCCCGCGTCTTTCTCCGAAACCACCTCGGGCAGGATCGAACGATGATCCGCCAGCATCTTCCGCAGGAATCGCGCGGCGATCACGCGTTCGTCCTCGTCGAGCTGAACCGCCGTCTCGACGATCTCGGCCAGAGCCGATCGTCCGCGCGACGCCGTGGTGCGCGCGTGCCCGATAACCCGCTCTCGCCGCCGCTCTCGCTCGACTTCCGCCATGCCGACCTCCCGGATGTGAGATTGGTAAAATCCGTAAGCTTTGTCAAATCCGCCGTCCGGCCGGCGTCGACGCGTGAGCCTCGACAAGCCTCGCGCAGGCTCCGCGTGGGAGCGTTCCCCTCGCCCATCCGGACAACGAGGAGAGACCCCGTGAAAGCGCTCGCAATCGCCGCTACCGGCATGAACGCCCAGCAGCTCAACGTCGAGGTCATCGCCAACAACATCGCCAACATCAACACCACCGCCTTCAAGCGCGCGCGTGCCGAGTTCACCGATCTGCTCTACCAGACCGAGCGGCTCCAGGGCGTGCCCATGCGCGGGGGCGAGGCGGCGATCCCGGAGGGGGCGAACCTCGGGCTCGGCGTGCGCACGGCCGCGATCCGGAACCTGCATCTGCAGGGCGCGCTCTCGCAGACCGGCAACAAGCTCGACCTCGCGCTCGACGGGCGCGGCTGGTTCCAGGTGCAGGGGCCGGAGGGCGAGATCCTCTACACCCGCGCGGGCTCGTTCAACACCAACGCCGAGGGCCAGCTCGTCACCATGGAGGGCTACCTCGTCGACCCGGCGATCGAGGTGCCGGAGAACACGGTCGAGATCGTGGTCAACCAGTCCGGCCAGGTCTTCGCCCGCGTGCCCGATCAGCAGCAGCTCGAGAACCTCGGGCAGCTGACGCTCGCCAACTTCGCCAACGAGACCGGCCTCGAGCCGATGGGCGGCAACCTCTATCGCGAGACCGAGGCGTCGGGTCAGCCGGTCGTCGGCGTGCCCGCCGACCCCGGCTACGCCAAGATCCACCAGGGCTACCTCGAGGCCTCCAACGTCGATCCGGTGAAGGAGATCACCAACCTCATCTCCGCCCAGCGCGCCTACGAGATGAACTCCAAGGTGATCCAGGCCGCCGACCAGATGGCCTCCACCGTGACGAACGGCATCCGCTGAGCGTGCGCGACGACCGAAGCACCGCCATGATCCCCGTATCCGAGACCGCCGCCCGCCGGCGCCCGGCCGTCCTCGCCGCCGCCGCTCTCGCCCTCGCGATGCTCGCCGCGCCGTCGGCGGCCGGCGCATCCGGCGTGACCCTGCCCGTGCCGACGGTCACGATCTATCCCGGCGAGACGATCAAGGAGACCGTGCTCGTCGAGCGCGCGTTTCCCGCCAGCACCGGCCAGCTCGCGGTGATCCGCGACGCCGGCGCCCTCGTCGGCAAGGTCGCGCGGCGCACGCTCCTGCCCGGGCGCGTCGTGCCGCAGAACGCGGTCGAGGAAGCCAGGCTCGTGGTGCGCGGGGGGACGACGCAGATCGTCTTCCAGGCGGACGGGCTCGTGATCTCGACCCTCGTCACCCCGCTCGAATCCGGCGGGGCGGGGGATCGGGTGCGGGCGCGCAACCTCGATTCCGGCCTCGTCGTCGTCGGCGTCGTCCAGGCCGACGGCTCGCTGCGCGTGGGGAGCCCGTGATGCACCGCGCCGCCTCGCTCCTCCTCGCGCTCGCCATGGCCGCGTCGAGCACGCTCGCGCCCGCCCTCTCCACCGCCGCCCGCGCCGACGCCTTCCCCGGCGGGGTCACGCGCATCAAGGACATCACCACCCTCAAGGGCATGCGCGAGAACCAGCTCGTCGGCTACGGGCTCGTGGTGGGCCTCGCCAACACCGGCGACACGCTGCGCAACGCGCCCTTCACCGAGCAGTCGTTGACCTCGATGCTCGACCGCATGGGCGTCAACGTCGGCGCCGACCAGCTGCGCGCGCGCAACGTCGCCGCCGTGGTGGTGACCTCCGAGCTGCCGCCCTTCATCGGCCGCGGCTCGCGCATCGACGTCACCGTCTCGGCGCTGGGCGACGCGCGCTCGCTGCTCGGCGGCACGCTGGTGATCACGCCGCTGATGGGGGCCGACGGCCAGATCTACGCGGTGGCGCAGGGGCCCGTCGCGGTCACCGGCTTCTCGGCCGCCGGCGAAGCGGAGATCGTCACCCAGGGCGTGCCGACGGTGGGGCGCGTGCCCAACGGCGCGCTGGTCGAGCGCGAGCTGCCCGATCACTTCGGCAACATGCGCTCGCTCATCCTCGAGCTGCGGAACCCGGACTTCCGCACCGCGGTGCGCATCGCCGACGCCATCAACGTCTACACCCAGGCCCGCTTCGGCGGCCGCGGCGCCTACGAGCGCGACTACCGCTCCGTGCTCGTGGTCAACCCGCCGGACGTGAGCCCGGTGCGCTTCCTCGCCGAGCTCGGCGACCTGGTCGTGACCCCCGACACACCGGCGCGCGTCGTCGTCGACGAGCGCACGGGGACGGTGGTGATCGGCGCGGACGTGCGGATCTCGACGGTCGCCGTCACGCACGGCAACCTCACGGTGCGCGTCACGGAGCTTCCGGTCGCCTCCCAGCCCCCGCCCTTCTCCAACGGCCAGACGGTCGTCCTGCCCGACACCCGCGTCGAGGTCCAGGAAGGCGAGGGCCGGCTCGCCATCCTCACGGGCTCCTCGCTCCAGACGCTGGTCGCCGGCCTCAACCAGATCGGCCTGCGGCCCGCGGGGATCATCGCGATCCTCCAGGCGATCAAGTCGGCGGGGGCGCTGCAGGCGGATCTGGTGATCCAGTGAGGGGGCGCGCCCTCAGCCCTCCCCCGTCAGCTCCGCCGCGAAGGGCAGGTGGTCGGACGCCACCCGGCTCGTCGCCGTGCGCAGGGACTGTGGGTTCGCGAGCCGCGCGCCGTTCGCCCCCATGATGTGGTCGATCCGCGTCAGCGGCATCCAGGAGGGGAAGGTCGCGTGGCGCTCGGCGCTGCCGGCGCGGGCGCAGGCCAGCGCGGCGGAGAGGTGCTTGTAGGCGGCCGAGCGCAGGCCGGCGTTGAGGTCGCCCATCAGCACGGCGGGGCCGTCGGCGCCGCCGATCCAGTCCGGCCCGAGCAGCGCCTGCGCCTGGGCCATGCGATCGCGGGCGCTGAGCACCGCGAGGTGCGTGCAGATCACCTGGAGCGGCCCCGCGCCGGTCTCGACCTCGACCCACAGGGCCGAGCGCCGCTCCGGCAGGGCCGGGCCGAGCCGCGGCAGCGGGCCCCCCTTCACCAGGCGCATCGGCAGGTCGGAGAGGACCGCGAGCCCGAACTGTTCGCCGGCGAAGGTCGCCGTGCGCTGGACGTGCCAGGCCATGCCGAGATTGCGCGCGAGCGCCGTCAGCGCGTGTGCGCCCTCGGCCCGTGCGCTCCAGCGCACCTCCTGGAGGGCCACGATCCGCGCGCCGCTCTCGCGGATCACGGCCTCGATGCGCCCGGGCTCGCGACGGCGGTCGGTGCCGGTGAAGGAGTGGACGTTGTAGGTGAGGAGACGCAGCATCGCCCCGCGAGATGGGGTCTCGGGGGCCGCGTTGGAAGGTGCGCGGCCTCACTCGCGCAGGCGAATTCGCCCCTGGGCGAACAGCGCCCGGCAGTCGCTCGCGTCCGCCATGCGGTCCTCGTCGAGCGGGATCGCGGCCATGCCCTCGCCCTCGAAGCGCGGATCGTCGCACTCGCCGTCGTTCGGCCAGCGGCCCGAATCGTCGCCGAAATCGATGCCGGCGAACGCGTCCGGGGCGGGCGCGGCGGAGGAGCGCGGGGGGGACGGCGCCGCCTCCGAGCCGGCCTCCGACGCGTCCGCCGCCGTCGCCGCGAGCGCGATCGTGCCCGCCTCGTAGAGCCTGCGGCAGTCGCTGGCGTCCCGGAGCGTGGTCTCCTCCTGGACCGCGAAGGCCATGCCCGCGCCGACGAAGCGGGGATCGTCGCACTCGCCGTCCTTCGGCCAGGAGCCGGAATCGTCGCCGAAGGCGATCGCGTCGACGGGCGGCTGCACCGCGGCGGGGGCGCCCCAGCGGGGACCCGTGCTGCGCGCGATCAGTCCGGCCTCGAAGAGCGCCCGGCAGTCGCTCGCGTCGCCCATCAGCTCCTCGTCGGACGGGGCGCCGGCCATGCCCGCGCCCTCGAAGCGCGGATCGTCGCATTCGCCGTCGTTCGGCCAGCGGCCGGAATCGTCGCCGAAATCGATGCCCTCCGCCGATCGCGGCGTGGGCTCGACGTCGTCGGCGCGCAGCGCGATCGCGCCCGCGTCGAAGAGGCGGCGGCAGTCGGTGGCGTCGCGTCGGCGTTCCTGCGGGCGGGGCTGCGCCGCCATGCCGGCGCCCTCGAAGCGGGGATCGTCGCACTCGCCGTCGTTCGGCCAGCGGCCGGAATCGTCGCCGAAATCGATGCCCTCCGCCGATCGCGGCGTGGGCTCGACGTCGTCGGCGCGCAGCGCGATCGCGCCGGCTTCGAAGAGGCGGCGGCAGTCGGTGGCGTCGCGGCGGCGTTCCTGCTCGAAGGGCTGGGCGGCCATGCCGGCGCCCTCGAAGCGGGGATCGTCGCACTCGCCGTCGTCGGGCCAGCGCCCCGAATCGTCGCCGAAGTCCATGCCGGCCGAGGACGCGCCGCTATCGGCGTCGGTGCCCGGCGCGGAACCGCGCAGCGTGATGGCGCCTTCCTCGAAGAGGCGGCGGCAGTCGCTCGCGTCGCGCAGGCGGTCCTCCTCGAGGAGGACCGCCGCCATGCCCTCGCCGGTGAAGCGGGGATCCTCGCATTCGCCGTCGTTCGGCCAGCGGCCCGAATCGTCGCCGAAGTCGATCTGCGCCCGCCGCCCGGCGTCGGGCGCGGCGATCAGGTCGATCGCGCCGGCCTCGAACAGCCGCCGGCAGTCGCCCGCGTCGGCGCCGCGGTTCTCCTCGAGCGTGACCTTGGCCATGCCGGCGCCCTGGAAGCGCGGATCGTCGCACTCGCCGTCGTTCGCGAAACGGCTCGAATCGTCGCCCCAGACGAAGCCGGGACCGGCGTCGCGGGCGGCCGCGGGGTGGGCCGCGAGGCTCGCGAGCAGCCCGATCGCCGCACACGTCCCGGCGAGCCGAAGCCGGACTCGCGCCCGGCTCGTCGCCTCGTCCAACCCGCTCGTCATCTCCGCCCCCGGCCCGTCGCTTCCCTGCCGCGACTGTACGCCCCTCGCGCCCGGCGCGGAAGGGGCCGATGCGACCGCTTTCCCGCGGGCGTCGCGCGGGCTATGCCGGTGCCTGCCGTTTCCGCAGAGCGAGGTCCCCATGGTCGATGCCGCCCCCGCCGCCCATGCCAGCGCTGCTCCTCGCAGCCTCGAAGGCCTGACGATCCTCGACCTGACCCGCGTGCTCGCCGGCCCGAGCGCGACGCAGCTGATGGGCGATCTCGGCGCACGCGTGATCAAGGTCGAGCGCCCCGGCACGGGCGACGACACACGCGCGTGGGGCCCGCCCTTCGTGCCCGGCGCGGACGGCGCGCCGAGCGATCTCTCCGCCTACTTCCTCGCGGCCAACCGCAACAAGCGCTCCATCGCGATCGATCTCGCGAGCGAGGCGGGCGCGGGGCTCGTGCGCGACCTCGCCGCGCGGGCGGACGTGGTGATCGAGAACTACAAGCCCGGCGACCTCGCCCGCCGCGGGCTCGGCTACGAGGACCTGCGGGCCGTCAAGCCGGACCTCGTCTGGTGCTCGATCACCGGCTTCGGCCACGACGGGCCCTATGCCGAGCGGATCGGCTACGACTTCCTGGTCCAGGCGATGGGCGGGATCATGAGCATCACCGGCGAGCCGGACGGCGAGCCGATGAAGGTGGGGGTGGGCATCTCCGACCTGATGTGCGGCATGTACGCGGTCGTCGGCATCCTCGCCGCCCTGCGCCACCGGGACGCGACGGGCGAGGGGCAATTCCTCGACGTCTCGCTCTACGACACGCAGATCTCCTGGCTCGTGAACGCGGCCACCAACACGCTCGTCTCCGGCCGGGCACCGCGGCGGCTGGGCAACCGCCACCCGAACATCGCGCCCTACCAGACCTACCGCGCGGCGGACGGGCATCTCGTGGTCGCGGTCGGCAACGACGCGCAGTTCCGCCGGTTCTGCGCGGCGCTCGGCGCGCCCGAGCTGGCTCGGGACTCGCGCTTCGCGACGAACGCCGGCCGGCTCGCGCATCTCGACGCCTTGAACGCGCTCCTCGACCCGATCGTCGCCGGGGACACGGTCGCCGGCTGGGGCGCGCGGCTCGAGGCGGCGCAGGTTCCGGCGGGGCCCGTCGCGAGCGTGCCCGAGGCGCTCGCCGATCCTCACACCCGCGCGCGCGGCATGGTCATCGAGATGCCCTCGCCCGTCGTGGACGGGGAGACCCTCTCGCTTCTCGGCAACCCGCTCAAGCTCCGCGCCACCCCCGTGGCCTACGACAGGGCACCGCCCCCGCTGGGCGCGGATCGCGACGCGGTGCTCGCGGAGGTGCTCGGGCTCGACGCGGAGGCGATCGCGGCGCTGGCGCGGGCGGGCGCTTTCGGGCGGGTGCCATGAGGAGATCTCGCGGTCTTTCGTCGAATTCTCGTAGTCTTCGCGCGAGTTAACGGTAACTTACCAACGTGTGCGAATCGTCGCTAATTTGAATTCGGATTCGTCCCACGGCAAGTAACCCCCCCTTGACGGTGCCGACGATTGCCCGCGGCGTGCGCTCATTTAAGCGTTGCCGCAACAAATCTTCGGATTTATCCGTATGGTGTCCGATACAACGGGGGTACTGTCGTGTACATCATCGTCGACGAACGAGAGCTTGTCACCACGGGTTACCGATCCGGTTTCGACCGGGAAGGCGTGTCCGCCGTCGGGTTCGACCCGTCCGACTTCAACGACTGGATCGCCGGCGCCGCCGAGGAGGATCTCGGCGCCGTCGAGGCGATCCTGATCGGCGATTGCAGCGCCCGCGAGACGCTGCCGCGCCTCGTCAAGAGCCGCTGCAAGGCGCCGGTGATCGCCATGAACGACACGCATTGCCTGGAGCAGACGCTCGGGCTGTTCGCCGCGGGCGTCGACGACGTCGTGCGCAAGCCGGTGCACGTCAAGGAGATCATGGCCCGGGTCGGCGCCTTCAACCGTCGGGCGCAGGCCCGCCCGGAGGAGCGCGCGGCGGCGCCGGTCGAGCACGACCTCGAGGTCTTCTTCGACGGCCGCGACCCGATCGTGCGCGGCGAGGTGCTGGCGCTGCCGCGTCGCGAGCGGCGCATCCTCGAGTACCTGTTCAAGAACAAGGGCAAGCGCGTCCAGCGCGAGCAGATCTTCTCGGCGGTCTACGGCGTCTTCAACGAGAACGTGGACGAGGCGGTGGTCGAGAGCCACATCTCGAAGCTCCGCAAGAAGCTGCGCGGGCGGCTGGGCTACGACCCGATCGATTCCAAGCGCTTCCTCGGCTACATGTTCGCCTGATCCGACGCTATTCTTCAGCCCGCCTCCCGGCCGTTTCGGTCGGTCCGACGTTGCTCCCGACGTTTTCCATCCGATCGTTTCGCATCACGCACTGGTACCGGCCTTCGCGCCACCCCGGGGACACCGCGTCCCACCCGACCCGACACCGCCCGCCGCGACCTCAGCACCGCTCCCCGTCGGGGACCGAACTTGCACGAAGTCGTGCCAGAGCCATGCCGATCCCCGGCTCGATCCGGAGCGCCGCCCGGAGCCGTCGCTCGCACGTCAGCCCGATTGCTCGATGCCTTCGCTTCGGCTAAACCCGCAAGTGTTGCGTGCGCCGGGGGGCGATCGATGACGAGCGCGGCGCAGGGCGCGGATCAGAAGTCGCCGGCGGCAACGATTTGTCCGATCTGGTCGAGGCGATCGCCGCGGCCTACGAGCTGATCGTCCCGAACGTCGAGGACCTGGAAGATGCATAGGACGGTCGTCATCCCCACGACGCGCAGCCGCCCTCGGGACGGCGGCGAGACGCGCGGGGCGCCCAGGCTCGGCGCCCTGGAGCAGCGGCTCGACGAGAGCGACGTGCTGCGTCGCGCACGCAAGCTCGAGCTGGAGCTGGATTACGACCGCGCCGTGATCGAGGGCGACACTGATCGCCAGCGCGAACTCGCGCCGCTGGTGGGCCGCTGACGGCCAGCCGGGGCGTCACGCACTCGTCCCTGCTCCCACCTCCACCACGAACATCGCCCCGCCGCCCTCCGGCCGCACCGCGCGCACGTCGCCGCCGTGCCGGCGTGCGATCTGGCGCACGAGCGAGAGGCCGAGGCCCCAGCCGCCCGCCGCCTCGGAGCGGCCCACCGGGCGGTAGAAGGCCTCGAACACGCGCTCGCTCTCGCCGTCGGGCAGGCCCGGGCCGTGGTCGCGCACGCTCAACGTGGCGCCGCCGCCCGCGCGGGCCGCGACGCGGGCCTCGATCGGCGGGGCACCGTGGCGCGCGGCGTTCTGGAAGAGGTTGCGCACGAGCCGGCGCAGGAGCCGCGGATCGCCAGAGACCTCCACCGGCTCGCCCTCGACGATCGCGTCGACGCGCGCGCCCTCCTCGGCCGCCAGCGCCAGCAGGTCGACGGGCTCGATCCGCTCGAGACCGGCGACGTGCTCGAGCCGGCTCGCCATCAGGATCTCCTCCACCAGAGCATCGAGCTCGGCGAGGCTCGTCACGATCTCGCGCTCGAGTGCCGGGCGCGGGTCCTCGCGCCACAGGTCGATCGCCATGCGCAGGCGCGCGAGCGGCGAGCGCAGCTCGTGGCTGGCGTTGGCGAGGAGCGCCGCATGCGAGGCGACGAGGCGCTCCACGGTCTCGGCGGCGGCGTCGAAGCTGCGCGCCACGGCCGCGACCTCGTCGCCGCCGGAAAGGCCGACGCGCACCGTGAGATCGCCCGCCCCCCAGGCCTCGACCCCCACGCGCAGGCGCTCCAGCCGGCGGGTGAGGTGGCCCACGACCGGGTAGGCGACGAGCGCGATCAGGATCGCGATGATCGCGATGGGGACGAGCGGGTTGCGGTGGTCGTCCTCGTCCTCGCCGGCGCCGGGCCGGCCGAAGCGTGCGTAGACCACGCGGCCGTCCGGCAGGGAGAACGCGAAGACGCGCCGCAGGTGCGGCAGGCGCGGGTCGCCCGCGACGAGGCGGCCGTCGGGGCCGACGAGCGCGAGATCGGCACCCAGGGCATCCGAGAGCCGCTCCAGCGTCGGGCCCGGATCGTCCGCGGGAAGCGTGCGCGCGAAGAACGTGCGCCCGCGCTCCGTCCACGGACCCGCCTCGCTGGCGTTGGCGATGCGGAACACGATCGCTACCGCGATCGCGACGATCACCACCGCCGCGACGACGGTGAGGTAGACCTTCCAGAACAGGGAGAGGCCGCGCGGGAGGCGCGGGACGCCGGAGAGCCGCGCCATCACGCCCCCTCGTCCTGCACCCGCGCGAACACGTAGCCCGCCCCGCGCACCGTGATGACGCGGCGCGGGTGCTTCGGGTCGTCCTCGATCGCGGCGCGGATGCGCGAGACGTGGACGTCGATCGAGCGGTCGAAGGCCTCGAGCTCGGCGCCGCGCACGAGGTCCATCAGCTGCTCGCGGGAGAGCACGCGCCCCGCGTTCTCGGCGAGCGCGGCGAGGAGGTCGAACTGGTAGGAAGTGAGCGGGCGCTCGCCGCCGTCGACGCGCACCCGGCGGGCGCCGCGGTCGATCTCGAGCCGCCCGAAGCGCAGCGGCGGCGGGCCGGCGTTGCCGACGCCGCCGTTGCGCCGGCGCAGCACCGCCTTCAAGCGCGCGAGCAATTCGCGTGGGTTGAAGGGCTTGGGCACGTAGTCGTCCGCGCCGATCTCGAGCCCGACGATGCGGTCGGTCTCGTCTCCCTTGGCGGTGAGCATGACGACGGGCACGTCGGAGGAGGCGCGGATGCGGCGCAGCGTCTCGAAGCCGTCGAGATCGGGCAGCATCACGTCGAGCACGACGGCCGCGGGCGGGCGCCGCGCGATCTCGGCGAGCCCCTCCCGCGCGGTCGCGGCCGCGCGGGAGGGAAAGCCGTTCTGGTCGAGGTAGTCCCGCAGCATGCCCGACAGGCGCACGTCGTCGTCGACGATCAGGATCTCGTCCGGCATCGGTGCTGCGGTCCTCTCTCGGGAGCCATCCGGCTCAGTCTATCACCAACGACCCCAGCCGCGACGGCGCTCGCCCATCTCCTCGATCAGCTCGGCGCGCTGCTCGGGCTCGAGCACCTCGGCGGCGTCGAGGAGGGCCTGGAGGCCGCGCGCGGATGCGGCGTCCATGGCGGCGAGGCGCTCGGCGCGCAGGGTCTCGGCGGCGGTGCGGTCGATCGTCCCCGCGCCCAGGATCTCGGCGAGATCCTCGCGGGTGTCGCGGAACCCGCGCATCAGCGGCACGATCTCGGCGCGAGCCTCCTCGGCGATCGCCTTGATGCGCTCGACCTGCTCGGGGCTGGCGTCGACCCTTTCGAGCGTGCGCTCGAGGCGCCACTCCATGAACTCGGCCATGCGGCCGCGCTCCTCGCCGAAGCGGGCCTGCATCATCTCCGCGCGCGGGCCGTCGCCGGCCGCCCGGCGCAGCATCGGCGCGTCCTGCGCCAGCGCGAAGCCGGCGCCGATCGCGCCGACGCCGAGCACGCCGACGGTGGCGGCGAGGAGGCCGCGGGAGAAGCGGGAGCGGGCGGGGGTCTTCGTCTCGGTCGGGGTCGTCGTCATCGTCTCGTCTCCTCGGGGGGGCAGCGCGATCGGCTGCGATGGGGAGACGATGCGCCCGTCACGTGTCGCGTATGCGCGGGCGACGTGAAGAAAGGTGAAGCCGGGCGTGGGCGCGCGCCGCCGGGCGTCCGCATCAGGCCGAGGTCGCGCGCGCCTGCGCGAGCGCCGTCGCGCCGGGCGTGCGCGCCGCCTCCTCGGCGATCAGGTCGCGCAGCCAGCGCATGGCCGGGTCGGCGTCGTGAACCTCCGACCAGATCAGGGTCGGCGTGAAGCGCGTCTCGTCGACCGGGGGCTCGCGCACGGCGAGGTCGAGGCCCGCAGCGAATCGGATGGCGAGCGTGCGGGGGAGGGTGACGACCCGGTCCGAGCGCGCGACGACCTCCATGGCGGCGTAGAAGTGCGGCAGCCGCAGCGCGAGCCGGCGCGCGAGGCCAAGCCGCGCCAGCTGGTCGTCGAGGAAGCCGCGGCCCTCGCCCAGGACCGTGACGAGCACGTGATCGAGCCCCGCGAAGGCCGCCGCGGTCCACGCGTCCGCCGCGGCCGGATGATCGCGGCGCATCACCGTGACGAAGCGGTCCTCGTAGAGCGCACGCCGGAGCAGGCCCGGCGGCAGCGGGGCCTCGGCGACGCCGAAGCTCAGGTGCGTGCGCCCGTCGCGCAGGGCGTCGAGCTCGCGCGCGCGCAGCGGCGTCACGTCGAGGTCGAGCCCAGGCGCCTCGCGGGCGAGGCGCGCGATCACCTCCGGCAGGAGGATGATGGTCTGGTGGTCGGTCGCCGAGATCACGACCCGTCCGCGCCACTGCTCCGGCACGAAGACCTCCGGCACGAGGAGGTCGCGCACGTCGGCGAGCGTGCGCGCGAGCGCCGGCCGCAGCGCCAGGGCCCGCGCGGTCGGCACGAGGCCGTCGGCGCCGCGCACCAGGATCGGGTCGTCGAGCAACGCCCGCAGCCGGCCGAGCGCGCGGCTCATCGCCGGCTGGCTGAGGTTGGCCGCCGCGGCCGCGCGCGTGACGTTGCGCTCGGTTATCAGGTGGTCGAGCAGGACGAGGAGGTTGAGGTCGATCCCGCGTAAATTCGTCTCGCGCATGATCGAAATATCAACGATGCATTGGACGCATGCAAGTCCCGTCCCTAGGGTCCCCGTCATCGCCCGCCGCGCGCCAAGGCATCGAAGACCCATCGGAAGGAGACCCCCATGTTCCTCGTCACCGGGCTGACCGGCAACACCGGCGCCGCCGTCGCCGAGACCCTGCTCGCCGCCGGCGCCCCCGTCCGCGCGCTGGTGCGCGACCTCGATCGCGCCGCCCCCTGGGCCGCCCGCGGCGTCGCCCTCGTGCGCGGCGACGCGACCTCGGCGGACGACCTCGCCGCGGCCATGGAGGGCGTCACGGGCGCCTACGTGCTCGCGTCTCCGGCCTACGCGGCGGACGACTTCGTCGGCGCCGTCGCCACGGTCGGCCGCGCCACCCGCGCGGCGATCGAGCGGGCCCGTCCCGCGCGGCTCGTGTTCCTGTCCTCGGAGGGCGCGCAGGTGCCGGAGGGCACCGGCGTGATCCGCAGCCTGCACGCGGTCGAGACGATCCTAGCGGGCGCACCGACGCGGCTCACCCTCCTGCGCGCGGCGTACTTCCAGGAGAACTGGCTCCAGGTTCTCCCGCTCGCGGCGGGGGAGGGCGTCCTGCCCTCGATGCTCGACCTCGACCGCGCGCAGCGCATGGTCGCGACCGCCGACATCGGCCGCGTCGCCGCCGAGACGCTGCTGGCCGAGACCGCGCCGGCGCTGATCGAGCTCGCCGGGCCGAGGGACTACGCCCCCACCGAGGTCGCCGCCGCCGCGACCCGCGTGCTGGGCCGCGCCGTGACGCCCGTGGCGCCCCCGCGCGCAGCGTGGGAAGGCATCTTCCAGGAGGCCGGCCTGCGCCCGCAGGCCTCCGCGCTGATGGCGCAGATGTACGACGGCATCGGCTCGGGCGTGGTGACGATGTCCGGCACGGTGCCGCTCACCCGCGGGCGCGTCGGCATCGAGGAGGTGCTGGCCGGCGCGGCGAGGCGGCTCGCCGCCTGACGCCTGGCCGCACCCGCACCCCTTGCCTCGCCGTCCCCCAGCCGCTACAGCCCCGCGCGAGACGCGCACCGCGCGCGGGGCCGGCCCGAGGACGAGACGATGACGCAGTTCAAGGACAGGGTGTTCTCCGGCATGCAGCCGACGCACACCCTCCATCTCGGCAACTACCTCGGCGCGATGGTCAACTGGGTGCGCATGCAGGATACCCACGACTGCATCTACTGCGTCGTGGACCTCCACGCCATCACCATGCCGCAGGACCCGAAGGCGCTCGCCGCGAACATCCGCGAGGTCGCGGCCGCCTACATCGCCTGCGGCATCGACCCGGCGCGCTCGATCCTGTTCAACCAGTCCCGCGTCCACGAGCACGCCGAGCTCGCCTGGGTGTTCAACTGCGTCGCGCGGATGGGCTGGCTCAACCGCATGACGCAGTTCAAGGAGAAGGCCGGCAAGGACCGCGAGAACGCGGCGGTGGGCCTGTTCGCCTACCCCACCCTGATGGCCGCCGACATCCTGCTCTACAAGGGCACCCACGTGCCCGTGGGCGAGGACCAGAAGCAGCATCTGGAGCTCACCCGCGACATCGCGCAGAAGTTCAACAACGACTTCGCCGCCTCGATCGCCGAGCACGGCTTCGGCGAGACGTTCTTCCCGCTGCCCGAGCCGATGATCCAGGGCCCGGCGACCCGCGTCATGAGCCTGCGCGACGGCACGAAGAAGATGTCGAAGTCGGACCCGTCGGACTACGCGCGCATCAACCTCACCGACGATGCCGACGCCATCGCCCAGAAGGTGCGCAAGGCCAAGACCGACCCCGAGCCGCTGCCGAGCGAGGCCGCCGGCCTCGCCGGACGCCCGGAGGCGGACAACCTGGTGGGCATCTACGCCGCGCTCCGGGACGTGCCGCGCGAGGCGGTGCTCGCCGAGTTCGGCGGCGCCAACTTCTCGACGTTCAAGTCGGCGCTGGTCGACGTCGCCGTGGACCGGCTCGCGCCGATCACCGGGGAGATGCGCCGGCTCTCGGCCGATCCGGGCCACATCGACGCGATCCTGGCCGAGGGCGCGCGCAAGGCGTCCGAGATCGCCGCGGGGACGATGGACGCGGTGCGTCGGATCGTGGGCTTCGGGCCGCGCTGACGCTGAGGCATGCCGCGTAGGAATTGCTGCCCCGCGCGGCGCGCGGCTGGCGCGGCGTGCGCGCCGGGCGCATCGTCCGGCGCCGTCGCCAGCCACCCCTCCGAGCCGCGTCGACCATGACGTTCGCCCCCACCTTCCTGCCCGACCTCCACACGCTCCTCCTGTTCTCCGGCGCCTGCCTCGTGCTGTTCGTCACGCCGGGGCCGGACATGAGCCTGTTCCTGTCGAAGACCGTGCAGGGCGGGCGCGCCTGCGGCATGGCGGCGATGTTCGGCGCCTTCACCGGCGCGCTCGTGCACACGCTGCTCGCGGCGCTCGGGCTCTCGGCGCTGCTCGCCGCCTCGCCGGCGGCCTTCGGGGCGGTGAAGATCGTGGGCGGTCTCTACCTGCTCTGGATGGCCTGGGACGCTCTGCGCAACGGCTCGGCGCTCAGCCTGCGGCCGGGCGGGCCCGCGCCGGCGTCGCTGCGCGCGACTTGGCTGCTCGGCGTGGGCATCAACCTGTCGAACCCGAAGGTGATCCTGTTCTTCGTCGGCTTCCTCCCGCAGTTCGTCGCCGCCGGCGATCCGCACGCGGCCGAGAAGCTCGTCTTCCTGGGGCTGTGGTTCGTCGCGCTCTCCGCCCCGCTCGCGGCGCTCGCGATCCTGGCGGCGGACGAGGTGGTGGCGCTGGCGCGCTCCCGCCCGCGGGTGCTGCGCGGCGTCGACATCGTGTTCGCGGGCGTGTTCGGGCTCTTCGCGCTGCAGATCCTCGCCACCGTGCGCTGAGCGCGCCGCCCCGGCGTCAGAGCGCCTCGGCCTCGAGTGTGCGCTCGCGCATCGCCGTGAAGCGCACGATCCGCTGCGCCGTCGAGACCGAGAGCTGCTGGAAGGCGGCGAAGGCCGAGCGGTGGACCTCCTCGGTGAGGTCTCGCCCCGCCTTGGCGACGAGGAAGGTCTTGAAGGTCGACCAGCCGAATCGCAGCGAGCGCAGGATGAAGAGCAACGGATCGTAGTGGTTCGAGTGGAAGGCGCGCGCCACCACCGTCGGCGGCACGTGCGCGAGGTGGGCGATCGCCGCGAGCGCCTCCTCGATGCGCCCGTCGCGCGCCCAGCCGGCGATGGTCTCCTCGTCGAGCGCGCCCGAACCGGCGCATTCGGTGACGATCTTCGCGGCGTCGGCGAAGTCGTCGACGAGCGCCTTGTAGCTCGAGGTGCGCGCCACGTCCTCGGCGGCGTCGTCCACCGCGTCGTCGAAGGCGGCGGCGTCGATCGAGAGCCCGTCGAGCCCCCCGAGCGCGGCGCGCATCGACACGCGCGCCTTCTCGCGGGCGATGGCGACGAGCTGCTGGAGCTGCTCGTTGCCGAGGCTGGCGCGGGCCTGGAGCTGGCTCTGCAGGCCCTCGTCGCCGCGGGCCTTCTCGACGAGGCACGACAGCGAGCGGTCGGAGAGCGCCGCGCCTTCGTTGCCGGCCACCGCGCAGACCACGCGCTCGTCGCCGCGATCGACCAGGATCTCGGTGATGCGCGCGGACAGGCGCGCGCGGCGGGTGAGTGCGAGCAGATGCTCCTGGCTCTTGCTGGCCGCGACCTCGGCGAGATCGTCCTCGCCGAGCCGCACCGCGCGCTCGAGCACGGGGCGGGCCACCGCGATCTCGTCGTCGAAGGCGAGGTCGCGCAGCACGCCCGCGGGCGCGTTGACGAGATCGGCGAGCCGCTCGGAGAGCTCGACGCGCACGCGGAACTCGATGCCCCGCGCCAGCCGCAGGATCACCTCGTCGAAGACGGCGACGTGCAGGTCGGCGAGGTGCGGCGCCTGCTCGATGAAGAGGTCCGTCATGCGCCGCAGCGTCTCGACGCGCCGGGTCGGATCGCCGTTGGCGACGGCGTCCTCCACGTCCGAAACGAGCGAGGTCAGCATGTCCATCGAGAGATCGGCCCCGGGCGCCGGCCATCCCCGCCGCCGCGTCGAGTGGAACTTAACGGCCTTTCGTAAGCGATGTGTTGAGGGCGAGGGCTCAATGCGGCGGGCGCCCGCCGATTCGCGGCGGCGCCGCCACGGCCGCCGATCCGCACGCGGTGAAACATCGCGACAGGAACCCAGCGTTAAGGCGTGGCGGACGACATTGCCTCGCGCGCCGAAATCGGAATTCCGCCATGCAGCGTCCAGTCGTTCGATCTGCTCGTCTATGCATCATTTTGCCTGTTGTTTGGGCGACACCGGCCGCCGCCGCCCCGTCCGATCTCGCCGATCGGCTGGATGCGACCTGGGTGCTCACCGCGGCGGCACTCGTCTTCCTGATGCAGATCGGCTTCATGCTGCTCGAGGCGGGCGCCGTGCGCACCAAGAACGCGGTCAACGTGGCGCAGAAGAACCTCCTCGACTTCGTCTTCGCCACCCTGGCCTTCGCGGGCGTCGGCTTCGCGCTCGCCTTCGGCGCCTCGTCGAGCCTCCTGCCGGTGGGCGCCGAGCCGCGGTTCGTGCTGCTCGCCGACCTGGGCCCGGAGGAGATCGGCTTCTTCGTCTTCCAGGTGATGTTCTGCGGCACGGCGGCGACGATCGTCGCGGGGGCGGTGGCCGAGCGCATGCGGCTGTCCGCCTACGTCGCCTGCGCCCTGGTGACGGCCGGTCTGATCTACCCGGTCTTCGTGCACTGGGCCTGGGGGGGCGCGCTCGCGCCCGCGTCCGGCGCCTGGCTCGCCGATCTCGGCTTCGTCGACTTCGCCGGCGCGACGGTGGTGCACGCGACCGGCGCCTGGATCGCCCTCGCGGCCTGCCTCGCGCTCGGCCCGCGGGCGGGGCGCTTCGACGCCGCCGGGCGACCGGTGCGGATCGCCGGGCACAGCCCGGTCCTGTCGGCGGCCGGCGCGCTCGTGCTGTTCGTGGGCTGGATCGGCTTCAACGGCGGCTCCACGCTGGAGGCCTCGCCCGCCGTCGCGGGGATCGTGCTCGCGACCGTGCTCGCCGGCGCCGCCGGCGGCGCGGGCGGCTACGTCGCCGGCTGGACGCGCGACGGGCGCCTGCCGCCGGAGCGGCCGATCAACGGCGTCGTCGGCGGCCTCGTCGCCGTCACCGCCGGCTGCCACCTGCTCTCGCCCGGCGCGGCGATGCTCGTCGGGTTCCTCGGCGGGATCGTCGCCAACGAGGCGAACCGGCTGCTGGAGACGCGGTGGCGGGTCGACGACGCGGTCGGCGCGGTCGGGGCGCACGGCGCCGCGGGCGCCTTCGGGACGCTGGCGCTCGCGCTCCTCGCCCCGGCCGCGGCGCTCCCGACCGGCGACGCCTGGACGCAGTTCGGCGTGCAGGCGCTCGGCGTCGGCGTGAACGCGGCCTGGGCCTTCGGCATCGCCTGGCTCGTCTTCGGTGCGCTCGGGCGCGTGATGCCGCTTCGCGTCGACGCAGCCGACGAGGCCGCGGGGCTGAATCTCGCCGAGCACGCGACCCGGCTCGGCACCGGCCACGTCGAGGACGCCATGCAGGCGCTGGTGCGCGGCGACATCGACCTCGCCGCGCGCCTGCCCGTGGTCGACGGCGACGACGCCCAGAGCCTCACCGAGCTGTTCAACCGGCTGATGGACACGCTCCAGACGGCGGAGGCGCGGCGCGGCGACGAGACCGAGCGGCGGCGCACGCGGGAGGAGGCGGCCCGGCTCGCGGCGCTGGCGGAGGCGACCTTCGAGGGCATCCTGATCGTGCGCGACGGTATCGTCGCCGACGCCAACGGCTCGGCGCACGCGCTCTTCGGCCGCCCCGCGGACGCGCTGCGGGGCGCGCCGCTGCGCGACCTCGTCGCCGGCGCCGACTGGCCGGAGCTGCGCCGCGCCCTGGAGACGCCCGACGGTCCGCCCTGCGAACTGCGGGTGCGCGGGGCGGAGGGCGCGCTCGTGCCCGTCGAGATCCGGCGGCGCACCATCGTGGTCAACGGGGCTCGGGCGCAGGTCCTCGCCATCGCCGACCAGCGCGAGCGGCGCGAGGCGGAGGCCCGCATCTACCACCTCGCGCTCCACGACCCCCTCACCGACCTGCCCAACCGCACGCTCTTCAACCGCGAGCTCGCCCGGCGCGTCGCCCCCGGCGCCGAGGCCAAGACGGGGGCGGCGCTGCTCCTCGTCGACCTCGACCGCTTCAAGGACATCAACGACCTGTGGGGCCACCCCGCGGGCGACGCCGTCATCGTCGCGGTGGCGAGCCGGCTGCGGGCGCTGTGCCGGGAGGGCGACTGCGCCGCGCGGCTCGGCGGCGACGAGTTCGCCGTCGTTCAGGCGGGCGTGGTGCTCGCCGCGCAGGCGACCGACCTCGCCCACCGCATCCTGCGCGAGATCGCCAAGCCCGTGACCCTGCCGAGCGGCCAGGAGATCCGCCCCTGCGCCTCCATCGGCCTCGCGCTCTTCCCCGATCACGGTGCGGACGCGACGAGCCTGTTCCAGCAGGCGGACACGGCGCTCTACGTCGCCAAGAACGCCGGGCGCAACGGCTGGGCGCTCTACGAGCCCGGCATGGGCGAGGCCCAGCGCCGGCGCCAGCGCATCGAGGCGGCGCTCGCCGGCGCGCTCGACCGTGGCGAGCTCGTGCTGCATTGGCAGCCGCGGCTCTCGCTGGCCGACGGCGCCATCGTCTCCTACGAGGCGCTGCTGCGCTGGACGCACGGCGAGGACGGCGCGATCGCGCCCGCCGACTTCATCCCCGTCGCCGAGGACACGGGGCTGATCGTCCCGATCGGCGCCTTCGTCCTGCGCGAGGCCTGCCGCGCCGGCGCGGACGCCTTCCCGGGCGCGTCGATCAGCGTCAACGTGAGCCCCCGCCAGTTCCGCGACCCGGACTTCCTCGACACCGTGCTCGGCGCGCTCGAGGACGCCGGCCTGCCGCCGGAGCGGCTCGAGCTCGAGATCACCGAGAGCGTCCTCGTCGACGACGACAAGCGGGCGATCGCCATCCTCCAGACGCTGGAGCGCGCGGGCGTGCGCGTCGCGCTCGACGATTTCGGCACGGGCTATTCGTCGCTCTCCTACCTCACGCGCTTTCCCTTCGACACGATCAAGATCGACCGCTCCTTCATTCGCGGCATGGGCGAGGACGAGAGCGCCTGGCACATCGTGCAATCGGTCCTGCGGCTGTCCGAGGGGCTCGGCGTGCGCGTCGTCGCCGAGGGCGTGGAGACGCCAGACCAGCTCGCGCGCCTGATGGAGCGCGGCTGCGACGAGGTCCAGGGCTTCCTCGTCGCCCGCCCGGCGCCCTTGGAGGAGGTCGTGCGGGAGGCGCCGGAGGCGGTGCGGCGGCTGATCGGGGAGCGGGCGGGGGCGGCGCTGCGCGCTGCGGGGTGACCGGCGGGGCGAGTGCGCCGTCCGGATCGATCCCGACCGCGGGCGCACTTGAATCCGCCGCCGCAGGCGCGTATATGCCTCCCTGTCAGCTCTGGTAGCGGCGTGAGAGCGTCGCCTCGCGGGAGTGGACCCTGACCGGGTCCGCTCCTTTCTCATATTGGACGCGGGTTCGCCGGGGCCGCCGCGGCACGTGCCGTGGACGAGAGCCATTTCGAGCGATGCCCGCGACGACGGGTGCGCTCCCGACGACGAGGAAACCTGCCGCCGTGGCGGATCGCATGCACGACCGACTTCAGGACCGGCTGGAAGAGCGCCTGATCGCCGAGACCGGCCTCGCCGCCCGCGTGGCGGCGATCGTCGAGCCCGTGATCGAGGATCTCGGCTACCGGCTGGTGCGCGTGAAGATCTCGAGCCAGAACGGCTGCACGGTCCAGGTCATGGCCGAGCGGCCCGACGGCACGATGGGCGTGGACGATTGCGAGACGGTGAGCCGGGCGATCTCGCCGGCGCTCGACGTCGACGATCCCGTCACCACGGCCTACAATCTCGAGGTCTCCTCGCCGGGCATCGACCGGCCGCTGGTGCGGCCCGCCGACTTCATCCGCTGGGCCGGGCACGAGGCGAAGGTCGAGATGGCCCGGCCGGTGGGGGCGCGCAAGCGCTTCCGCGGGCTCGTGCGGGGCGTCGAGGACGAGCACGCGCTCATCCTCCTTCCAGACGTTCCCGACGGCGTCGACCCGCTGGCGCGGCTGCCGCTCGACGACATCGGCGAGGCGCGGCTCGTGCTGACCGACGACCTCGTCCGCGAATCGCTCAGGCGCGGAACGGCGCCCTCGGCCGAGGGCGCGGACGAGACCATCGAGAGCGCCGGGGAGGAGGGCGAGGAGCCCGACGCCCCGGACGCGACCGTGGACAACGACAACCATCCCTCCCCGAAGGAGTGACAGGACCATGGCCGTCAGCGCCAACAGGCTCGAGCTCTTGCAGATCGCCGACGCGGTCGCCCGCGAGAAGGTGATCGATCGCCAGATCGTGCTCGCCGCGATGGAGGACGCCATCCAGAAGGCGGCCCGCTCCCGCTACGGCAGCGAGACCGAGGTGCGCGCCGAGATCAACCCGAAGACGGGCGAGATCGCGCTCTCGCGGCTGCTGCAGGTGGTCGAGCAGGTGGACAACGACGCCACCGAGATCACCCTCGAGGAGGCCCGCCGCAAGAACCCCGCCGCCATGGTCGGCGACTTCATCGCCGAGGGCCTGCCGCCCTTCGACTTCGGCCGCATCGCCGCCCAGTCGGCAAAGCAGGTCATCGTCCAGAAGGTGCGCGACGCCGAGCGCGATCGCCAGTTCGACGAGTTCAAGGACCGCGTCGGCGAGATCGTCAACGGCCTCGTCAAGCGCGTGGAGTACGGCAACGTCATCGTCGACCTCGGCCGCGCCGAGGCGATCATCCGCCGCGACGAGCTGATCCCGCGCGAGACCTTCCGCCCCGGCGACCGGGTGCGCGCCTATCTCTACGACGTGCGCCGCGAGACCCGCGGGCCGCAGATCTTCCTGTCGCGCACGCATCCGCAGTTCATGGCCAAGCTCTTCGGCCAGGAAGTGCCGGAGATCTACGACGGCATCGTCGAGGTCCGCGCGGTGGCCCGCGACCCGGGCTCGCGCGCCAAGATCGCGGTGATCTCGCGCGATTCGTCCATCGACCCCGTCGGCGCCTGCGTCGGCATGCGCGGTTCGCGCGTGCAGGCGGTGGTCGGCGAGCTGCAGGGCGAGAAGATCGACATCATTCCCTGGAGCCAGGACGAGGCGACCTTCATCGTCAACGCGCTCCAGCCCGCCGAGGTGGTCAAGGTCGTGCTCGACGAGGACGCCGAGCGCATCGAGGTCGTCGTGCCCGACGAGCAGCTCTCGCTCGCCATCGGCCGGCGCGGCCAGAACGTGCGCCTCGCCTCGCAGCTCACCGGCTGGGACATCGACATCCTCACCGAGGCCGAGGAGAGCGAGCGGCGCCAGAAGGAGTTCGTGGAGCGCACGAACCTGTTCATGGAGGCGCTCGACGTCGACGAGGTGGTGGGCCAGCTCCTCGCCTCGGAAGGCTTCCGCACGATCGAGGAGATCGCCTACGTCGACCTCGGCGAGATCGCCTCGATCGAGGGCTTCGACGAGGAGACCGCGCAGGAGATCCAGATGCGCGCGAACGAGCATCTGGAGAAGATCGAGGCGGAGAACGAGGAGAAGCGCATCGCGCTCGGCGTCGCCGACGAGGTGCGCGAGGTGGTGGGCGTCACGAGCGGCATGCTGGTGGCGCTCGGCGAGAACGACGTCAAGTCGATCGAGGACCTCGCGGGCTGCGCCACCGACGATCTCGTCGGCTACACCGAGGGACGCGGGGCCGAGGCCAAGCGCCATGCGGGCTTCCTCGACGGCTTCGAGCTGTCGCGGGCCGACGCCGAGGCGATGATCATGGACGCGCGCGTGCGCGCCGGCTGGATCGAGCCGCCGCCGGCCGAGGAGGTCCCCGAGGACGCGTACGCCGAGGAGGCCGAGGACGCCGAGGGCGAGGTCTACGAGGGCGAGGTCTACGAGGGCGAGGCCTACGAGGGCGAGGTCTACGAGGGCGGCGAGACCGAAGGCGTGGGCGAGGCTTCCGTGGACGAGGCTCCCGTGGGCGAGGCTTCCGTGGACGAGGCTCCCGTGGGCGAAGCCGGCGAGGACGATGCCCGGGCGCAGTCGCGCTGAGGCGGGCGAGAGGAGACGACGCGGGCGTGACGCGCAGCGAGGCAGAGCGGGGCGAGAGCCGGCGGGAGACCGCGGGTGCCGGGCGGGCGAGCCGTCACGTGCCGCAGCGCACCTGCGTCGCCACCCGCGAGGTCCGCGCGCCCGAGGAGCTGATCCGGTTCGTCGCCGCGCCCGACGGTGCGGTGACGCCCGACCTGAAGGGAAAGCTGCCCGGCCGGGGCGTGTGGGTCTCGGCCAGGCGAGAGGCGGTGGAGAGCGCGGTGAAGCGCCGGCTCTTCGCGCGGGGGCTCAAGGCCGCCGTCACCGTCCGGGAGGACCTCGCAGCGGCGATCGACGCCGCGCTCGTGGAGGACCTCCGCCAGGGGCTCGCCCTCGCCAACAAGGCGGGGCGGGTCGTCTCGGGCTTCGACACCGTGGTGAAGACCGTCGGCTCGAAGTCCATCGCTTGCCTCGTCCACGCCTCCGAGGCGGCGGACGACGGCAAGAGGAAGGTCGCGCAGGCGCTGCGACGGCGCCTGGGCGAGACCGCGGAGCGGATTCCGGTCGTGACGGAGCTGTCCGTCGACGATTTGGATTTGGCTTTGGGCCGGTCTCGTGTGATACATGCAGCCCTCGTCGCGGGCGCCGGAAGTCGCATCTTCCTGGAGCGCTGGCGGCGGCTATGCGTCTATCGCGGAGCCATCGCCATGAACGCCGCGCCCCTCGACCCCGAGGGCGCAGGCCTCGACGACGATACGAACCCGCAGGATCGTGAGCGGAATGAGTGATACCAAGACCCCGGGCGACAAGACGCTGCAAGCGCCGCAGAAGACCCTGAGCATCAAGCCCCGCATCGAGCAGGGTACGGTGCGTCAGAGCTTCTCGCACGGGCGCACCAAGCAGGTCGTCGTCGAGCGCAAGCGCGGCACCCGTCCGCCTGCGGAGGCGAAGGAGGCGGCACCGACCGCCAAGCCCGCCGCGCCGCAGGCGCCGGCGGCGAAGCCCGCACGCCCGGGTACGCCGACGCGTCCCGGCGCGCAGGTGCTGCGCTCGCTCTCCGAGAGCGAGCGGGACGCCCGCGCCGCCGCCCTGCTCGACGCCCGTCGGCGCGAGGAGGAGGAGCGTCGTCGCCAGGAGGACGCCCGCCGCCGCGAAGCCGAGGAGCGCGCCCGCGCCGAGGCCAGCGCCCGGGCCGAGGCCCGCGAGGCGGAGGAGCGCGCCCGCCGCGAGGCCGAGGAGCGCACCCGCCGGGAGGCG
>NZ_JBGMWH010000017.1:0-70498 GCF_041514305.1 Salinarimonas chemoclinalis | reverse complement strand
TGGCACCGGAGCCGGCTCGGCCACCGGGGTCGGGGTCGGCGGGGGTGGGGGCGGGGGCGGCGGCTCGCTCGCCGCGGCGACCGGACGGTCGGCGACATCCATGTCCCGGGGCCGCGCCGCCGGCGTGGGCGTGTCGCGCGCCGCCTCCCCGGCCGGACGCAGCTCCGGTGTCTCGGCGACCCGCTCCGCGCGTGGTGCGGGCACGGGCGCGACCTCGGCCGCGTCCCGCTCGCCGCGGGTGATCTCGGAGAACTGGCTCTCCGTGATCATCTCCACCGCGATGCCCTCCTCGATCGCCGGCAGCTCGGCCACGCCCGACACGACGACGAGCCCCGCCACGAGCAGCGCGACGTGCGCCACGCCCGACAGGAGGAGGCCCGGCTCGCGAAGGGAGGGAAGGCCGCGCAGCGCCATGGCGTCAGGGACCGTCCGGCAGGGTGACGAGGGCCACGCGCTCGAAACCGGCCTCGGTGACGAGCGCCATGATCTGCGCGACGCGCCCGTACTCCACCGAGCGATCGCCGCGCACGAAGACGCGGGGCGCCGCCCCGTCCTCGATCCGCGCGGCGATCGCCGACGCGATCTCGTCGTCGGCGAGCGCCACCTCCTCGAGGTAGACGCGGCCCTCGGCGTCGATCGACAGCGCGACGGGCCGGGCGTCCACGTCGAGCTGCCCCGCGCTCGCCTGCGGCAGGTCGAGGGGCACGCCCGCGGACAGGAGCGGCGCGGAGACCATGAATACGATGAGCAGGACCAGCATGACGTCGATGAACGGCGTCATGTTGATCTCGTTGATGGCGCGCGTGCGCCCGCGGCGCCTGCGCCGCCCGCCGCCGCCCGTCCCGGGTCCGCCGTGGGAGAACATCGCTCGCCCCTTCCGGTCAGGCCGCGGCCGCCAGGCGCTCGTCGACCTGGCGTGCGAGGATCGCGGAGAACTCGTCGGCGAAGCCCTCGAGCCGGATCTGCGCCTTGGCCACCTCTGCCTGGAACTTGTTGTAGGCGATCACCGCCGGGATGGCGGCGACGAGGCCGATCGCGGTGGCGAACAGAGCCTCCGCGATGCCCGGCGCGACCACCGCGAGCGAGGTGTTCTGCGAGGCGGCGATGGCGACGAAGGAGGTCATCACGCCCCAGACCGTGCCGAACAGGCCGAGATAGGGGCCGGCCGAGCCGACCGAGGCGAGGAAGATCAGCCGCGATTCGAGCCGCTCCACCTCGCGCTGGATGGTGACGTCGAGCACCTTGTCGATGCGCGCCGGCAGGCTCGCCACCGAGCGGCCCGTACCGCCGAACGAGCGCTTCCACTCCCGCATCGCGGCGACGAAGACCGAGGCGAGCCCCGTCGTCGGGCGCTCTTCGAGCGAGCGGTAGAGCTCCTCCAGCGAGCGGCCCGACCAGAACACCTCCTCGAACCGGTCCATCGCCCGGTGCAGGCGGCGGAACAGCAGCGTCTTGTCGATGATGATCGCCCAGGAATAGACCGAGGCGGCGACGAGCCCGATCATCACGAGCTTGACGACGATGTGCGCCTGCCAGAACAGGCCCCAGAGCGAGAGATCGTGCGTCATCCGCTGGTTGTCCTCGAGGTCGTTCGGGGCGCGGGATCGCGCCGCCGGGGCGGGGTCTCTACCGAATGAGGCTTGGTGGGTCCGAACGCGCCCGGCACACGTGGTTCGCGCCGCAACATGTCGAAAATATGAGCTTTTCCCAGCGCCGCCGCGACGCCTCGACGCCGTTGCGATGAGGACACGATCAGGGTTAACGGACGCTTACGACGCCTCGGCGCGGGGGTGCGACACGGGGGCGTCCCGAGAGGCGGCCCGAGAGGCGTCGCGCGGGGCGAGGCGTCGCGCGGGGCGAGGCGTCGCGCCCCGCCCGCGCTCGCCCGGCTCGGCCGTGGCGCCGCGGACGCGGCTCGCGCATGATGCGCCGTCGGCTCGCGGGTGGGCGCGCCACGATGGGGAACGAGGATGACGCATTCCGAGCCGATCGCGCTCGCCGGATTCGCCGGCGCGACCATCGCCATGCTGCTGGTGACGCAGACCAAGGACCGGGTCCCCTGGCCCGGATGGCTCGTCCCCGGCGCGGTGGTGGCGCTGCTCGCGGCGTGGACCGGCTACGCGGCCGCGCGGGACGGGCTCTTCGGTTTCTGGTCCGTGGTCGTCGCCTCGCCCTGGGGCGTCCAGCTCTGGCTCGACCGCCTGGCGAGCACGGCGGCGGCCTTCTTCCTCCTCCAGAACCGGGCGCGCGCCATCGGCATGAAGTCGGAGGTGTGGGTGCTCGCCGTCGTCTTCACCGGCGGCATCGGCCTTCTCGCGATGCTCGCGCGGGTCGTCCACCTCGAGCGCCGCAAGGCCGCCTGAGGCCGCCCTCAGCCGCCGAGCCGCGCGCGCAGGGCCTCCGGTATCCGCGCCGGCCGCCCGTCCCGGATGGCCGCGACCTGGACCGACGCGCCGAGCAGCACCTCCGCGCCGCGCAGGATGCGCTGGGCGATCTCGATCGAGGCGCCCTTCACGGCGAGGGTGCGGGTCTCCACCGTGAGAATGTCGTCCATGCGCGCCGGGCGCGCCCAGTCGATCGTCATGCGCCGCACGGCGAAGGCGAGCCCGCCGCCCTCGGCGTGCAGCGCGGACTGGGCGACGCCGGCGAGCCGCAGCTGGTCGGTGCGGCCGCGCTCGAGGTACTTCAGGTAGTTGGCATGGTAGACGATGCCGGAGAAGTCCGTGTCCTCGTAGTAGACGCGCACCACGAGCAGGTGCGCGCCGTCCTCGAAGCGGCCGGAGATCGGAATCGAGGCGTCGTGCCCCGGGTGTTTCTCCGTGTCGCTCATGCTCGACCCTCATCCCCGCCCGGGAACAGCCCGAACTGCGTGCGGCCCGGGTCCTGCGCCGGCTCGGGCATCCCCAGATGCCGGAAGGCGTGGGGCGTGAGCAGGCGCCCGCGCGGGGTGCGCTGCACGAAGCCCTTCTGGATCAGGTAGGGCTCGATGATCTCCTCGATCGCGTCGCGCGGCTCGGAGAGCGCGGCGGCGATGGTCTCGATGCCGACCGGCCCGCCGCCGAAATTGGTGGCGACCATGGTCAGGTACCTGCGGTCCATGACGTCGAGGCCGACCGGGTCGACGTCGAGGAGCCCCAGCGCCTTGTCGGCGAGCGCGCGCCCGACGGTCTCGGCGCCCTCGACGACGGCGAAGTCGCGTACCCGCCGCAGCAGACGCCCGGCGATGCGCGGCGTGCCGCGCGCACGCTTGGCGATCTCGTTGGCCCCCTCGTCCGACATGCCGAGCCCGAGCACCCGCGCGCCACGCTTGACGATGAGCTCGAGCTCGCCGACCTCGTAGAACTCGAGCCTCACCGGGATGCCGAAGCGGTCACGCAGGGGGGTGGTGAGCAGGCCCGCGCGCGTGGTGGCGCCGACGAGCGTGAAGCGCGGCAGCTCGATCTTGACCGAGCGCGCGGCCGGCCCCTCGCCGATGATCAGGTCGAGCTGGAAGTCCTCCATCGCCGGATAGAGGATTTCCTCCACCGCCGGGTTGAGCCGGTGGATCTCGTCGATGAACAGGACGTCGCGCTCCTCGAGGTTGGTGAGCTGGGCGGCGAGGTCGCCGGCCTTGGCGATCACCGGGCCCGAGGTGGAGCGGAAGCTCACCCCGAGCTCGCGGGCGATGATCTGCGCGAGCGTGGTCTTGCCCAGCCCCGGCGGGCCGACGAAGAGGACGTGGTCGAGGGCGTCGCCGCGCGCCTTCGCCGCGTCTATGAAGACCTGGAGGTTGGCGCGCGCCGCCTTCTGGCCGGTGAAGTCGGCGAGCGACAGCGGGCGCAGGGACCCGTCGAGGTCGTCCTCGCGCTTGATCGGGGAGACGAGTCGGTTCGGCTCGGTCACGGGCGTCTCGGTCTCCGGCATGGGTCGGGGTGCGGCACAGCTCGTCTTTTACAGCCTCGCGCGCCGCGAGCCACCCCCGGTGTCGCGAGGACGGGAAGGGACCGCATCCGTCCCGCCTCGGCGCGGACGGCCAAGTCGCTGCGAGCGCAGCTGTTTTCGATCGCGATCCGTTCCTGTGCCCCGTTTTTCGCGTCTCGGGCACGCAATTCTCGGAACACGAATCCCATCGGTTCGTTGGTGGGCCATTCCGGCGCCGCTCTGCCGCGGCGTTCCCAGATACCGATGGAGGACATCCATGAAGTACATCCTCATGACCACCGCCGCCGCGCTCCTGTTCGCCGCTCCCGCCGCCGCGCAGCAGGTCAACCCCGGCGCCGGCGCGGCGCCCGCCGTTCCGCAGACGCCGCTCGAGGTCGAGGAGCGCCGTCAGCTGCGCGTCAACCCCGACGACCAGCCCGCGCCGCAGGGCCTGACCTTCGGCACGCAGAGCGGCAGCTACTACGTCGACTGCACGGACCCGGGCGTGGTGTGCGAGAACTACGAGAACCTGTCGACGGGTTCCGTCGGCGGTCCGGCCGTGGACGGCGTGACGACCGGCGTCGGCGCGCCCGACACGGCGATCGAGACGCAGGAGCGTCGGCGCCTCCTGACCGACGAGGACGACGTCGGTCCGGGCTCGGCCACCGCTCCGCAGTGACGTTCTCTCGTGGGGGACCGACGAGACGGGTCGTCCCTCGGTGATCCTCGACTCGAAAGGCCCCGGTGCGATGCATCGGGGCCTTTCTCGTCGCGATACACGACCGGAACACGGTCGGCGAAAAAGGAAGAGCCCCGGCTTGCGCCGGGGCTCTCCGCGAACCGTCCTGGACGGATCAGAAGTCGCGCTGGATGCGCAGACGGCCGGCCCAACGCGAGCCGTCGTCGTTGGTGCGGCCGGCCACGGCCACGCCGTTGCGCTGCGCCTGGACGCGGTTCTTGCCGTCGATCTCGGCGTACACGACGTCGGCCGAGAAGGTCAGGCCGGACACCGGGCGCCAGTTCAGGCGGGTACCGAGCGACCACCAGGTGTAGTCCTGGGGGGTGCCGGAGGCGACGATCGCACCCGGAGCGGCCTGGAAGAAGGCCGTGCGCGGGATGTCGACCTCACCGTAGGCGCCCTGGATGTCCTGCCAGATCGTGGGGGTCCAGTAGTGGCGGAACGCACCGACGAGCGACCACGCCTTGGTGGTCACGAGGGACGTGACGGTGTTGTTGATGTAGGCGTCGTTGAGGCCGACCGAGAACTCGGACACCAGCGTCGGGGCGTTGACGTACTCCGTCGCGCCGTCCGCGTAGGTGGCCTGCAGCCACAGGGCGTCGCCGGCCGCGATCATCGGCAGGCGGATGTTGATGCCGGCGCCGACGGCCCAGCCGAGCTCGTCGTCGACGGTCGTGTTCAGCACGTTGTGGCGGACCTGGTGCAGGGCACCCATGACCTGCGCCGAGCCCCAGGCCTGCGAGACGTTCAGGTTCGCGACGAGGTCGGGGAGGTTCTGGCCGCCGTAGACGTTGGCGCCGACGAGGTTCACGATCCCGTTACGACGGGCGCGGCCGTTCTCGACCGACACCGTGGCGGAGAAGCCCGAGCCGAACGTGGCGGTGTAGGCGAGCAGCTCGACCGACGGGTCCGTGAGGCCGAGGTTGGCCGTCATCAGGTTGCCGCCGAAGAACGAGAAGAACGACGTGATGCGACCGGCGGTCAGGCCGGCGAACTGGATGAAGCCCTGGTCGAGCACCGCGGTGCCGGCGCCGTCCGTGCGATCGCCAGTGATGCGGATGAACGAGCGCAGCGTGCCGTACTCGGTCGCCGTGCGGGCGTCGAACGCGAGCGAGCCGCGGGCGAAGAAGTTGATGTCGTCCTGGGCGCGGCTGTTGACCGTGTCGAGACGCTCCTGGAAGCGATACTCGGTGCGGACGTAGCCGGAGATCTGCAGGCAGGTCTCCGTGCCCGGGATGACGAAGAAGCCCGTGCCGCCGATCGGGGCGTTCGGGCAGGTGCGGACGTAGTCGACCGGCGCCGCGGCGCGGACCGGAAGATCGGCAGCTTGAGCCCCGGCGACCGCGACGAGACCGGCGGCAGACCCGAGGAGAAGGCTCTTGGCGAGCTTCATTAGATGACCTCCAAAGTTTCGAGACCCTGGGGGGGCCGGGTGTTTCGCCACGAGAACTCGTCGAGACTCGAAAGCTGTCCCTTTTCCCCTGTGACCCGCCGCCGGACCGTTGGTGCCGATTGCGGGCCGCGATCGAGGACCCCCCGTCGCGAGAAAAGGTTTGCCGTGCGCTCCGCGTGGGATCAAGCGCGATTGCGCCCCGACGCGGCCCGCGGCGGCTCTTCGGATGGCTGTGTTGCACAAAGGCCACGAGAATGGCGGGCTGCGGGCGGAAAAACGGCGGGTCCCCGCCGCCGAACGGCCCTCCGGAGCACCCCCGAGGCGTTCTCCGGCGCCCACGCGGCGCGCCCGCCGCGGCCGGCGGAGGCGATTCTGCCCCGCGACGGCGGTCGCAGCCGATGGCGCCCGCGTCGACGACAGCGCTGCGCGGGCGCGCGCGAGGCCGCAGCGCGTGAACCGGGAGCCCCGCGCACGTCCCCCGCGCACGTCCCCCGCGCACGTCCCCCGCCTCGTTCGCCGCGCGGTCCCGCCCGCTTCCCGCAAGGATCGTCTCGGAAGTACCGGCGCGACGCAGCGTCTTTGCACGTGGACGCGGGCGTGCACGCGGCGAATCACCCGCGATACCGCGCGGCGGCACGTCGGTCGCCGGTCGAAAGCAGAGAGCGCCCCGTCGCGCCGACCCCGGCAAGGATTACCGAAGCTTGTCCAGCGGGCCTTCTTCTTGCCGCGCCTCGTGCGGCACCGTTGCCGCAAGCGTCCCCGGGATGAGCGGGCCGACCTCACCGTGCGATGAACTGTTTTTTATTCGAACAGGACTTGTCGCGAGGACCGAATTCACGTACCTGAAAGGCCTGACGTCATAGACGACGCGTGAGCGGGATCGCGATTCGGTGTTCGGTGAAGCGCCGCATGCAGCTCCGCTCGCTATCGATCCCCTGTCACGAGATTAGGACCGGCTCAATGAGCGACACGACTCAACCGAACAACTACATCGAGCTCGCCGCGGAGATCGTCTCGGCCTACGTGAGCAACAACTCGCTTCCGACGGCGGAGCTGCCCGCGCTGATCGACGCCGTGCACGGCGCGCTCACCAAGGTCGCCACCGGCGCGACCGAGCAGCCGGTCGAGGCGCCCGTCCCCGCCGTGCCGATCAAGAAGTCGATCACGCCCGACTACATCATCTGCCTGGAGGACGGGAAGAAGTTCAAGTCGCTCAAGCGCCACCTGCGCACGAAGTACGACATGACGCCCGACCAGTACCGCGCCAAGTGGGGCCTGCCGGCGGACTACCCGATGGTCGCGCCGAACTACGCCAGCGCCCGCTCGGAGCTCGCCAAGGCGATGGGCCTGGGCGCCCAGCGCCGCAAGGCCGAGCCCGAGGCCGCCGCCCCGGCGCCGGCCCGCCGCGGCCGCAAGAAGGTCGCGTGACGCGCCGCAGTCGCGCGCGGCTCGCGCGAGCCGCGCCACGACCATGAAGGGAAGGCCGCCTCCGGGCGGCCTTCTCGCGTTTCGGCTTCAGATCCCCCGTCGGGCCTTCGCCGCCTGCAGCGTGTTGGCGAGCAGGCAGGCGATCGTCATCGGGCCGACACCGCCCGGCACCGGCGTGATCGCGCCCGCGACCGCGGCCGCCTCGGCGAAGGCGACGTCGCCGACGAGCCGCGTGCGGCCCTCGCCCCCCTCCGGGCTCGGCACCCGGTTGATGCCGACGTCGATCACGACCGCGCCCGGCTTGATCCAGTCTCCCCGCACCATCTCCGGCCGCCCCACCGCCGCGACGAGGACGTCGGCGCGCCGACAGACGGCGGCGAGGTCGCGGGTGCGCGAATGGGCGATCGTCACCGTCGCGGAGCGCTGGAGCAGGAGCTGCGCCATCGGCTTGCCGACGATGCTCGAGCGACCGATCACCACCGCCTCCAGGCCGGCGACGTCGGGGCGCACCGAGTCGATCAGCATCGACGCGCCGAGCGGCGTGCAGGGCACGAGGCCCGCCATGCCCGTGGCGAGGCGCCCGACGTTCATCGGGTGGAAGCCGTCGACGTCCTTCTCCGGCGCGATCGCTTCGATCACCGCCTGCGGGTCGATCTGCGCGGGCAGCGGCAGCTGGACCAGGATGCCGTCGACGGCGGGGTCCGCGTTGAGCGTGGCGACGAGGGCGAGCAGCTCGGCCTGGCCCGTCGAGGCCGGCAGGCGGTGCTGGAACGAGCGCATGCCCGCCTCCACCGTCTGCGCCGCCTTGTTGCGCACGTAGACCGCGCTCGCCGGGTCCTCGCCCACGAGCACGACCGCGAGGCCCGGCACGACGCCCCGCGCCGCCAGCGCGCGCACCTCCTCCGCCACACGCGCGCGCAGGCCCGCGGCGAAGGCCTTGCCGTCGATGAGGGTGGCGGTCATGGGGCTCTCCGGGCGTGAGCGGCGCCGCTCCCGACAAGGGCCGGCGCACGCCGCCTCCAATGACCCGTTCGCGGTGTGGTTTCAAGCCCTCGACCCGATAGGCGCTCGCCGCCCGGCGGGAGCCGTCACGGGAGGCCCCGACGACTGCCGATCTTCCGGTCCGCGCCGCGGCGCCGGTCGACTATGTCCGAATCTGCCCGGGCGATCTGGGTGCCCAGGGCTTCTTCGTCATCCCCGGCACGGAGACCTGCCTGCAGATCTCCGGCTACGTCCGTACAGAGTATCGCTTCGCGGAGTACGTCGATGGCGACCCCGATGCCGAGCAGGATGCGATCGACTTCTTCGCGCGCGGCTCGATCGCGTTCGACGCCCGCACCCTGACGGAGTTCGGCACGCTGCGCTCGTTCATCCGCTTCACCGGCGACCGGGCCGACGACGCGGCCGACGAGGGCCGGGCGGTCCTCGACCAGGGCTTCATCCAGTTCGCTGGCCTGACCGCCGGTCGGATCACGTCGTTCTTCACCTTCTTCGGCGGTAACCTGCTGTCCGTGTCCGAGGGTCTCTCGGATCCGTCCGTGGAGCTCCTGGCCTACACCGCGACTTTCGGCTCGGGTTTCTCGGCGACGATCTCGGTCGAGGATGGCAAGTACCGGCGTACCGGGCTCGACGAACGGGACGGTGGGACGACCATCCCCGAGGACACGGAACTCCCGGGCATCGGCACGTTGAACGGGGACGCCACTTTCGGCGCCACCGATGCAGACCGGTTCGTCTACGGAGGACAGGAGCTTCCCGACCTCGTCGCCAACCTCAACGTCACCCAGGCGTGGGGTTCGGCCCAGATCATGGGTGCACTTCACCAGATCCGCCACGACAACGGCGACAGCTTCGTCGGTGTCGACGACGAGCTCGGCTGGGCGATCGGTGCGGGCATCAACGTGAACCTGCCCATGATCGCCGCCGGCGACGCCCTCTGGGTTCAGGCGGTCTATGCCGACGGTGCCATCAACTACGCGGACCCGGTGGACACGGTGGCGGAGTTCGAGGTCGGCACGAGCGATGCCTACCTCAATGCGGCAGGCACTGGGCTGGTCACGACCGAGGCGTGGTCCATCGCCGCCGCGTTCCGTCACTACTGGACGCCGACGGTCTGGTCGGACCTCCAGGGTGCGTATGGGGAGGTCGACGTGCCGACGGGCGCCCGCGAGGCCGTCGCGGTCGGCGCCACGGCCGAGAGCGAGGACTTCTTCGGCTACAGCTGGTGGCAGGTCGGCACGCGGCTGAACTGGCGCCCGGTGGCGGGGCTCACGTTCGCCGCCGATGTCGCCTACACGCAGATCGACGCCGATCGTCGTGTCCAGGTTCAGCGCGACGGTGCCGACGTGGCCGGCGTCTTCACCGACGACGGCTCCCGCTGGGCCGGTCGTCTGCGCATCCAGCGCGACTTCTGATCCGTCCCCTCGGATCTCCCGAAGCCCCGGCCTCGCGCCGGGGCTTCTCCCGTTTCCGGACGGACGGCGGAAGCCGGCTTCCCGTCACCCCCGCCGCTTCCCCACCTTGCGCATCTCCTCGTGGAGATCGTCCGTGCGCAGGTGCCCGTAGCGCGCGCTCATCTGCAGCGTGCGATGCCCCAGCACGCGGCTGAGCTTGTACAGGTCCCCGCCGGACTGGACCCACCACGACGCGAAGGTGTGGCGCAGGTCGTGGAAGCGGAAGTCGGCGATGGCGGCGCGCTCGCAGGCCGCGCGAAACCCCTTCTTGTTGCACAGGATTCGCGTCCCGTCCGGCTTGCAGAACAGGAAGCGCGAGCGCGGCCGGCCCGGCTTGGCGATCAGGTCCGAGATCGTCGCGATGGCGACGTCCGAGAGCGGCACCCGCCGGGGCGAGTTGGTCTTCGTCTCCTGGAGGTGGATCTCGCGCCGGGAGAGGTCGATCGCGTCGAGCGTGAGCGACAAGAGCTCCTCCTTGCGCATCCCCGTCTCCACCGCCAGCACGAGCTGCGGCTTGAGCGTCTCCGACGCCGCCGCATGCAACCGCTCGAACTCGCGCCGCGTCAGGAACCGCGTGCGCGGCGGCGCCTCCTTGAGGAACCTCTTGCTGAGCGCCGTGATCGGGTTCGCCTCGAGCCACCCCCACGAGATCGCCATCGAGCAGACCGTGCCGAGGAAGGCGATGTCGCGGCGGATCGTCGTGTCGCTGACGCCCTGATCCTTGCGCCGCGAGACGAAGAGCGCGAGCGTCGAGCGGTCGATCTCGTCGAGCCGCAGGAGCGGAAAAGCGCAGAGCCAGTTCTTCGCGTTCGAGCGGTAGGTTCGGCGCGTGCCTTTCTTCACCGTCGCCTCGCGGAAGAATCGGTCGATCGTCTCTGCGAGAGCTTTCGACCTGGACCGTGGAGCGCGCGTGAGCCGTGCAGTCTTCATTTTCAATGACGTAAGGGAATATGATGTAATACCGAATGATGATCGCGGCCTCTTGACTTTCGATACGTCATTTCTTGTGGGCGTTAGCGACATCTTATTTTCCTGAACACGTGCCTTCGATCTCGAATTCTACCTTTCCTGCGACCGTACTTCGAGGACTGCGGCGCCGTTCCGTCCCATCGTCCGCTCCACAATTCGTTCGGGTCTGTGGCGAGCTAATCGCCGCGGCCGTGTGTCGGCAAGTGGCGGCATACGCGAGAAACGTGTGCGATGGTCGCTCGTCGCGCCTGCATCGAAGGCGGCGTTTCTACGCGACCGGGCGGCTGTGGCGACATTACATATACAGAAGCAGCACGCGATGATTGATTTTTACGGTGTCATAAATAAATGCAAACAACGCCGGGCTTCACGTGCTGCGGCGTTGCGTCGCGGCAATAACGTGTTGACCTACACGCCCCGGAAGAAGTTGTTGTCGAAATGCAACACGTCTTCCATGCTCGCATGCACGCGTATTGGTCGCGCACGGCGTAGCGACGTGCTCCGACGCAAGCACGCTGACGATCCCGGGAGACGCCTCCCTCGACGGCGGCGATGCACCGCGGAGCCGCGTCGCACGCACGCGGCCTCGCCCGGCTCGGATCACACGGCTCGGATCATCGCGGGCGCGACGTCGTTGATGAGGAAGCTGCGCAGGAAGAAGATCAGCAGCAGGAGCACGATCGGCGAGATGTCGATGCCGCCGAGATTCGGCAGGATGCTCCGGATCGGCCGCAGGAGCGGCTCCGTCAGCCGGCTCAGCACGTCGTAGATCGCGCGCACGACGTCGTTGTTCATGTTCACGACGCCGAAGGCGATCAGCCAGCTGAGGATCGCCGACCCGATGATCAACCAGGTCAGGAGGCCGAGGATCAGGTCGATCGTTTGGAAGAGCGCGATCATGAGGTCGTCCTGGCTGCGGGTCCCGCGGCCCCTCGCGGACCGCCGCGCTCCGTTTAGCGGGCTTCGCCGCGCGAAACAATGCGGGAAGCGACCCGCGGCGAGAGGCGTCGGCGATCCCTGCGAACCCCGCGTCGAGCCGCGCGAATCGCGTTGACAGCGGCGTCGGACCCCTCTATCAACCGCCCACCCGGACGGCGGCGCCCCCAAGCGCCGCTTCCTGCCGTCCGGTCCGACAGGTCGGGGCTGTAGCTCAGTTGGGAGAGCGCTGCAATCGCACTGCAGAGGTCAGGGGTTCGAATCCCCTCAGCTCCACCAGGTTGCTTCGATATCTGAAAAACTGCTTTTCATCAATGACTTGGCGGCTGCTGCCGCCGAGGCGCGCACCCTCATTGCGTACCCAGCTCCGCAGGGCGACGCGTCGCCGCGGGCGCGACTCCGGAACCGCCCTGCGGAGGTCGCGTGCCGAGGCGCGACCCTGCTCGACATCAAAAGGGCCGGCTTGCGGACCGCGCCGCCATCAGCGCCGCGAGGCGCTGCTGTGCCCCCCGCCATCTCCTCCAGCTTGAGGTAGAGTCCGGCCCGTCGAGAGGACCGGACGATGAAGCGATCGAGGTTCAGCCAAGAGCAGATCATCGGCATCCTGCGTGAGCAGGAGGCGGGGGCGAAGACCGCGGACGTGTGCCGCCGGCACGGGATCAGCAGCGCGACGTTCTACGCCTGGAAGGCGAAGTTCGGCGGGATGGACGTCTCCGAGGCCAGGCGGCCGAAGAGCCTGGAGGGCGAGAATGCCCGGCTGAAGCGGCTCCTCGCCGATGCCATGCTCGACAACGCGGCGCCGAAGGACATCCTCGGAAAAAAGTCCTGACGCCCGCCGCCGAGCGGCAGTCGGTCGCTCGTCTCGTGGCGGATCACGGGATGAGCGAGCGGCGGGCGTGCCGGGTTCTCGGGTTCGACCGGACGACGATTCGCTATCGCTCGAGCCGGGACGACGGTGCACCGCGCGAGCGCATGCGGGCGCTCGCCGGGGAGCGTCGGCGCTTCGGCTACCGGCGTCTCCACGTTCTTCTCCGGCAGGAGGGCGTGGTGATCAACCGCAAGCGTACGCAACGCGTCTATCGCGAACTCGGGCTCACCGTCCGACGGCGACGGGACGCAAGCGCGCCGTCGGGACGCGGGCGGCGATCCTCACCGCCGCGGCGCCGAACGCCCGCTGGCCCCTCGACTTCGTCCAGGACCAGCTCGCGGACGGGCGGCGGCTGCGCGTGCTCAACATCATCGACGACGCGACGAAGCGCTGCTTGGCCGCGGTCGTGGACACCTCGATCTCCGGCCGGCGCGTCGTGCGCGAACTCGAAGCTCTCGTTGCCCGGCATGGCAGGCCGGATCTCGTGGTCAGCGACAACGGCACCGAGTTCACCGCGAACGCCGTCCTCGCCTGGTGCGCCGAGACCGGGATCGCCTGGCATTACATCGCCCCGGGCAAGCCGATGCAGAACGGCATCTGTGAGGCCTTCAACGGCCGCATGCGCGACGAGCTCTCGAACGAGACGCTGTTTCGCAGCCTCGATCACGCGCGGGCCTGCGTCGGCGACTGGGTCGAGGACTACAACACCGCGCGCCCGCACTCGGCGCTCGGCTATCTCTCACCGGCGGCGTATGCCGCCACCTTCACCGCAACGGGCGCTCGGCTGCGCAACCCCGACCAGCTCCGCCGAGCGCCCGTTGCTCCCACGGCGAGAAACCGCCAAACTCACGCCGCGGCTCTGCTTTCGGCTGGATGAAGAAACGGGGTCACAGCACTCCGAGTGCCGATGAGCGCTGGGAGCATGCGGTCCTGAGAGACTACGGCCCGGTCGCGTTGGATCTGATGGACGCCGGCGAACTCACGCCACCCCCGGCCGCTCGTCGTGCGTATGCCGCTCGGTACGGCGACGGCGCCCGCGGGAACTGCGGGGGCCCCAACGACGGGATCGCCCACACACGCCCCGCCCCCGCTGCGCCTTCTCGCTCTCCCGCTCATCTCCGGGCCATGGTCACGACGAGCGCCGCCGCGCAGACGCAGATCGCCGAGAGCCCCGCCATGAACAGCGGCGCGGCGGGCGCGCCGGCGAGTCCGATCACGGCGCCGATGAGCGGCGGGAAGGCGACGCCGCCGACCATCGAGACGGCGATCACCGACGCGGTGGCGTTGCGCGAGGCGGGATGCACCGCGGCGAGCCAAGCGAGGCCGGTGGGGAAGATCGGCGCGATGAACAGGCCGACCAGCACGTAGGCGACGGGCGCGAGCGTCCCGTTCGCCGCCAGGACGAGCGAGACGCTCATGCCGAGGCAGGCGCCGACCATGATCTGCGCCGGCGTCGCGCGCAGGCTCAGCCAGGCCGCGCCGAAGCGGCCGAGCGTCATGGCGAGCCAGTAGGCGGAGGTGGCGCCGGCGGCGAAGGCAGCGCCCCAGCCGACGGCGACGAGGTGGGTGGTCGCCCAGCCGCCGACGCCGGTCTCGATCGCGACGTGCAGGACGTAGATCGCGAAGAAGGCGCCCAGCACGAGGAGCGTCGCGCGCCCGCGGGCCTGGGCGTGCGAGGCGCCGGTCGCGACCGTGCCGACGGCGTTCGAGATCGTCCCGGCGGCGAGGAGGGGCAGGAGCGCGAGGACGCCGAAGACGAGGAAGATCGCGCGGAAGTTCTCCGCGCCGAGGAGGGCGATCGCCAGCGGCCCGAGCACCGCGCCGACCCCGAAATGCGCGTTGAGCAGGTTGACCATCGAGGCGCTGCGGCGGCCGAAGCCGACCGAGAACAGGAAGTTGAGCCCGAAATCGATGCCGCCGAACCCGAGCCCGACGACGAAGGCGCCGACGAGCGCGACGCTCCAGACCGGCGCGAGCGCGAACAGGACGCAGCCCGCCGCCATGGCGCCGTAGCTCGCCGCGAGCAGCTGCCGGTTGGTGAATCGTGCATGCGCCCGGTTGAAGGCGAGCACGCCGATGAGCGCGCCCACGAAATGAGCGGAGAGCGCGAGGCCGGCCTGCGCCGGCGTGATGGCGAACTCGGCGAGGAGATGCGGGATGGCCGGGCCGTAGAGGGCCTGGAGCGCCCCGATCACGACGAAGCCGAAGCAGGACGCGACGATTCCTGCGGCGGTGGCTGCGCGATCCGGCGCGGCCGCGCCGTCGATGCTGGCGATGCTCTGATTCACCCCGGTCTCCTTGGATGCATGCTCATGTGAAGGCCTCGCGCGGAACGAAGGCCGTATCCGGATGGGTGGTCGCGAGGATCTCCAGCGCGTCGTCTCGGGCGCGCACGATCAGCCCGGCGTGAGGCGGCAGGCGCAGGAGACGCGCCGCCCCCCCGAGCACCACCTCGGCCTCGTCGGCCTCGCCGAACGGATTGAAGATCGCCGCGAACGATGCGGAGGCGCCGTGGCGCACGAACGACGCGACCCGACCGGCGCGGCCGCGGACGTGGGGCCGCGGGAGCGCCGACAGGCGCGCGGCGATGACCTCGGTATCGGCGTCGCCACGCCAGATCGCCTCCACGTCGTTGCCCCCCGGGTCGAGGGACAGCACCACCTGGCGACCGTCGGCGAAGAGCCAGGCGCCGAGCTGCGCGACGAACCGATCGAGCGCCTCCGCAGCCTCGCCCGCCTCGGCCGCGCGCGCCGCCACGGCCGCATCGACGGCCACGACGAGGTCCGGCGCGGCGTCGCTCGCCGCCAGCTCCGCGCCGTGCGCGTCGACGAGCCGGCGCAGGGCGAGGAGAGCGGAATGGTTCGGGTTGCGGCCGCCGTTCTCCTCGAACGGTGCGCCCGGGCAGTAGGGCGGACCGTAGAGCGCCGGATCGAGCCCGTCGGCGCGGAGCCCGTCCGCGTCCATGTCGATCGCGGCGTTCCAGCTGCGCGTCGCCGCCGCCGTGTAGATCGACAGCGTGCGCGCGCCGAGGGCCAGCGCGAGCAGCCCGTGAAAGAGAGGCGTTCGCCCGTCGGCGAAGCGCGAAGTGGTCCAGGTGAAGCCCCAGTTTGCCTCGGCGACGTCGCTGCCCGCGGCGGTGATCTGGAGCGCGTGGGCGACGAACGCATCCGCGTCGCAGGACGCGTCCCCGACCCACTCGGTGTGACCGAGATGCACCGGCGCGGCGCGGAACGCCGCCGTTCGGGCGAGCCAGCTGCCGAGCGCCCCAGGCTCGCCGCCCGCGCCGATGCGCACGAGCGGCGCGTTGACGACGCGCGCCGGACCCGGGTCGATCCGTTCGGCCAGGAGAGCCCATTGCCGCACGATCGCGTCCGCCGCCGCGACCGCGCGTGCCGCCGCATCGGCCGGTCGCGCCGTGCCGAGATCGGCGAGCGCCACCGGACGGCAGGCCTCGCCGATCACGCCCTCGTTGCCGAGCTGGACACCGACGATCGGCCCGCGCGGATCCGCGAACGGGCGGATCAGCGCCTCGTTCACCGCCGCCATCCAGCCGTCGACCTCGCGCCGGAACACGGGATCGTGCACCCGCGGCAGCGGCTTGCCCTGCGACATCAGGCGTGCGCCGCCGCGCCCCGAATGGGACGCCACGACTTCCGGATCGCAAAGCCGATCGGGAAGGCCGCCGAGCTGGACCTCCGCGTGGATGAAGGGACCCGGCTTCACCAGGGCGGCGAGGCCAGTCTCTCCGATCGTTCGCAGAAAGCCGACGACGTCCGCCTGCGGATCGTCGCGCCCCACGAAATCGAAGCGCTCGGCCGCCGGACCGCAGACGCTCCGCTCGTGGAAGCGCCAGGGCACGTAGAAGGAGACGACGTCGATCCCCGCCTCCTTCATCGCGGCGAGGGTGGGCCGCCAGCGATCCGGCGACGCCCGGTAGTAGGGCAGCTCTCCCACGAGCACCGGCCGCCTCGCATCGACGCCCGGCCACGCCAACTGCGTCCGGCTCATGACGCATCCTCCGGGCTGGAGACGAGGAGCACCTTCATCGCCCCGTAGGGAGCGCCCTTCTGCGGCGACAGCCGTGCGAACGCCTCCTCGTGTTTCTCGAGCGGAAGCCGGTCCGTGACGACCCGCTCCAGGGGCAGGGTCCTCGCCAGCTCGACGCCGAGCGGGAAGATGGCGCTGTCGTAGTCGCCGGCGCCGATGATTCGGACGCCGCGCATCAGGATGTCGAGCGGCTTCAGGGTCGCCGTGGCGCGCGAATCGAAGCCCATCACGACGACGCGGCCGGCGCTGCGCGCGAGCGGCACGGCCGTCTCCAGGAGATTGCCGACGCTGTCGACGACCACGTCGGCGCCGGCTGCGAGCGCCGGAGCGTCCGGCGCGACGATCGTGAGTCGCTCGTCGTCGAGGCCTCCCAGGATCTCTCGGCACAGCTCGCGCCGCGTCGGGTCGGCTTCCACCAGGGTCGCCACCGCGCCGATCCGCAGGGCGAGCATCGTGGTTATGACGCCCATCGGCCCGCCGCCGAGCACGATGATCGTCTCCCCGACCGAGAGCCCGCCTGCGCGCACGTTGTTGAGCGCGCACACGAGCGGCTCGACCATCACGGCGCGCTCCAGGCTCATGTCGTCCGGCACGCGGTGCAGAAAGCGCGCCGAGACGCGGAAGGCGTCGGCGAAGGTGCCGTCGCGGTCGATGCCGATCTCGTTGCCGCGCTTCTCGCTGCAGAAGTTCAGGCGCCCGGCGCGACAGGCGTCGCACTGCCCGCAGTAGAGCGTCGGGTTGACGATGACGCGATCTCCCGGCTGCAAGGCTTCGACCGCCGGGCCGACCGCCTCCACCAGGCCTACGGACTCGTGGCCAAGGACCGTGCCCTCCACGGCCGCGAACTTGCCGACGAGGATGGACCGGTCGGTGCCGCAGATCCCGCTGTGGACGATGCGCACCACGACGTCGTCCTCGGCCTCTACCCGCGGCCGCGGGCGGTCGACGAGCGCGAGGGAGGGACCCGCGCGAAGCTCCAGCGCTCTCATCGGGCCACCTCCATCGTCTCGCGAGCCTCGAAGGCCGGATCGTCCCAGGCGACCGCGTCGAGGAGCGCGGCGTGCAGCTCCGGCGTCGCCGCGGCGATACAGGAGCGCTGGTTCTCGGGTGCGATGTCGAGCAGCCGGGTCGACCCCAGCGGCGCGCCGTACGCGTCGCTGATGGTCACGCCCGCGAGATCGGCCAGGAAGGCCGCGGCCGCGATATCGTACGGGAACAGGTGCAGGATCGATCCGCGGCCGGCGGCGAGGAACGCCGCGCGCGTCGCCGGATGGTCGCGCCAGATGCGGTTGCCGATGTCCACGTAGGCGTCGAGCTGCCCGGTGACGATCCGCGAGATCGAGAAAGTGGCGCTGTTGAAGACGAAGACGCCGCCCGTATTGGCCGAGCGATCCACGATCTCGGCGTAGGCCGAGGCCATCAGCCGCATCGGGTGGCCGTTGAACTCGATCGACCAGAACATCCTGTCGATCTCCGTCGTCCTCGACAGGTTGGGGACCGGGTGGTCGAAGCCGCTCGAGGAGAGGCCCTTCGTGCGGTCCCCCCAAAGCGCGCAGCCGTCCTTGATCCCGAGCAGCAGCGCCGCCTCGACGTCCTCGATCCTCGGATCCCCCGACCCGAGCGGCGCCTGGGCGATCGAGATCATGCCCATCTCGAGGCCGGCCGAGGTCGGCCGCGTGCCGTCGATCGGGTCGATGATCAGCACGTCGCGCGGCGCACCGCCGATCTCGACCAACGAGCCGTCCTCCGTGTAGACGGCGAGCGGCCGCGGGGCGTGCTCGCGGATGAAGGCCAGCGCCGCATCCTCGGCGATGGCGTCGACGTCGAACTGCGCGTCGCCGCCCGGGGAGACCCCGTGCACGTTTCTCGCGAGCCCGCGATGGCGGTAGGCGTGGAGCTCGGCGCGGATGTGGGCGCCGAGCGCGAGCAGGAACTCCATCATCACGCCGCCTCCGCCGAGAACAGGCGCTCGAGGCGCTCGCAGATCTCCTCGGCCTCGTCGAGCGTGAGGATCAGCGGCGGGCGGATCTTCAGGACGTTGCCGCGGCCGTAGCGCGAGGTGCGCAGGATGAGCCCATGCTCCATCGCCTTCTGGGCCAGGGCGTTCGTGCGTGCGACGTCGGGGGCGTTGCCAGGGCCGACGATCTCGAAGCCGATCATCAGGCCGACACCGCGCACGTCGCCGACGAAGGGAAATCGCTCGGCGATCTGCGCGAGCCGGCCCATGATGTGCGCGCCCGTGGCACGAACGTTGGCGAGGAACTCCGGCCGGCCGACGATCTCGAGCGTCTTGTTGGCCGCAGCGGCCGCGAGCAGGTTCGAGCCGTAGGTGAAGGAATGCTGGTCGGACGGGAGCCCGCCCATGCGCTCGGTCGTGATGATCGCGGCGACCTGCGCTCCGATGCCGCCGAGGCCCTTCGCCGTGGTGATCGCGTCCGGCGTCACGCCGAAATGCTGCGCGGCGAACATGTGGCCGGTACGGCCGATGCCCGTCTGGATCTCGTCGAAGATCAGCATGATGTCGTGCCGGTCGCAGAGTTCGCGCAGCTTCTGAAAATAGCCCTCGGGCGGCACGATGTTGCCGCCGTTGCCGGAGATCGGCTCGACCAGGATGGCGGCCACGCGGCCCGTGCTGGCGAACTCGATGAAGTCGTCGATCTTGTCCACGCAGAACCGGCCGCAGCTTTCCGGGCTCTTGTCGTAAAAGCAGCGGTGGCAGTACGGGTCCGGGACCTGCAGCGAGCCTGGCAGCTCGACGGGGAATGGCTCGCGGCGGAACGCATTGCCGGACATGGACGACATCATGAGCGTCTGCCCGACATGGGCGCGAAATAGCGTGATGACCTGGCTGCGCCCCGTCGCGCGCTGCGCCATCTTGATGGCGCCCTCGTTGGCCTCCGACCCGCCGCCGACCTTCGGGTTGACGAGGCTCAGCCCGTCGGGCGCGACCGCGGCGAGGTTGTGCGCGAGCGCATCGATCGGATCGGTCCGGAAGGAGGACGTGACGTGGATGAGCTTGTCGGCCTGCTCCCTCATCGCTTCCAGAACCTCCGGATGCGAGTAGCCGAGGCTGAGATTGAACGTCGCCGCCGCGCAGTCGATGAAGGCGTTCCCATCGGAATCGTACAGACGGACGCCGCTGCCGCGCACCATCCTGCGCTCCGAGACGGGGTAGTAGAGGTTCTTGCCCGTTGACACGTGGATCATCTGAGTCTCCTCGTCGCCACTCTTGCGTGCGCAATTTAAAGACGCTTGTTGCGCTCTATGGCGATCCGGAATGTGCATTACCATGCTGTGGTTGTCTTTGCCGCTCATGCGTCTGTTTTGCCGAATCGTGCGAACGTGAATTGTATTTATCCAGTTGCATTGAGTATTATTCACGAATATACGACCGGGGCATCAATATTCGACGAATAAGCCATAGATTATAACCTACAGATTTCTGTCAATTGGACACGCGATGCCGATATTTCGCGCTAGGTGGCGCTTGCGGTATGCGCCGGGCGTGGTGTCGCACCGTGCGCGAACAGCCCTCGTCAGCGCGCTCTGATCCTTGTGCCCGGTCGCATGTGCGATGGCGGCGATCGAGAGATTCGGGTCACCCACGAGCATGTCCAGCGCGCGCTCGATCCGCCGCCGCGAGAGGAAGGCGTAGGGGGAGTCGCCGAGATGACGATGGAAGAGGTCGTGCAGCGTCCGTCGGCTGACGGCGCTGGCGGCCGCTATCGAGTCGATCGACAGCGGCTCCTGGAGATGGCGCTCGATGTGATCGACAGCAGCGTGCAGCGCCCGTGGCCAGGGTGGCGCGGCATTCGCGATGGCATGCAGGGCGAGGCTCGCCCAAGCGTGCGCCGCATCTCGCTCCTGGAGCGCTCCGGGGGACGCGGTCACGAAGTCCCGCAGCAGACGAAGGCTTCTGTCGAGCGGCAGCCGTCTCGCCTCCGCGTCAGCGCAGATCGCCCTGATCCTATGCGCCTCGTCGGGATCGTCCGTACCGATCTCGAGGGCGAGTGCAGGCGCCGCGGACGAGACCGAGAGGTATCGGCCCGCGCCGATGAGGATGGCTTCCGTCTGCGCCAGCCCCACCGCCGCACCGTCTACGGAGACGACCGTGGCGCCGGGGCCTTGCGGGATCACCAGCCGAAGGCGGGTCAGCGTGTCGACCCGGTCGGCAAGACCCGCCGAACGGAGCTCAACGATCGAGAACATCGACGATCCTCCCTGGCCCCCGCGCGTCAGGCCGTGATCTCGACGGAGTTCCCGTCGGGATCGACGATGACGGCCTCGTAGAAGCCGTCGCCGGTCCAGCGCGGAGGCGCGAAGAGCCGGCCGCGGGCGGCGAGGCGGGCCGCGAGCGTATCGACGGCCTCCGTCGAGCCAAGCGAGACGGCGATATGGGCGAGCCCCCCGAGCTCCGCGTCCCCGTCGCTCCGCCCTCCGACCCACGGCGCGCTCATCAGCTCCACCGTGACGGTGCAGCCGAGGCGGAGGAAGCGCGAGCGGAAGCCCGGCCGACGGGCGCTCTCGTAGAGCGGTCCGATCTCGGCGCCGAACATCTCGGCCCAGAAGGCGGCGAGTGATTCGATGTCGGTCGTCCAGTAGGCGACATGGGCGATGCGTGCGCGGTTCATTGCGGATCCGGACCCGCGACGTGGACGGCGACCCCGGCATCCGCCAGCGCGTCGCACGCGGCGCCGCGCCGCGTCGTGACGAGATGCCCGATGCGCTCGGCCGGGACGACCCGGAAGGGCGCGAAGGTTCCGAGCTTGTCGGGCGTCGCGGCGACGGCGATCGCCGCGGCGGCGTCGGCGATCGCCGCCTTCACCTGCGCCTCCTCGAGGCTGAAGGCCGTGAGCCCGTGCCCGGCGTCGACCGCGCAGGCGCCGATGAAGGCGAGCGCCGGGCGCAGGCGGGCGAGAGCCGCCACCGTGTCCGCCCCGACGCAGGCGCCGGACTGGGGATCGACGCGCCCGCCGACCAGGATTACAGAGACGCCCGGCCGGTCGTAGAGGAGGGCCGCGATCGCCGGGGCGTTGGTCGCGACGGTGAGGCGCCGGTCGCGCGGCAGCGCCGCGGCGAGGGCGAGGTTGGTCGAGCCGGCGTCGAGGAAGACGAGCGCGTCCGCCGGCGCGAGCCGGGCCGCCGCCGCGCCGAGCCGCGCCTTCTCGTCGCCGGCCATCGCCGTGCGCTCCCGCACGGGCTGCGGCCGGGGCTGCATCTCGGGCGCGAGCGCGCCGCCGTGGACCCGCTCGCAGACGCCGCGCGCCTCGAGCGCGCGCAGGTCGCGCCGGATCGTGTCCTCCGAGACGGCCAGCTCCGCGGCGAGCGCGCTCGCGACCACGCTGCCGGCGCTGCGAAGGCGCTCCGCAATGAGGGCGTGGCGTTCCTGGGTGAGCATGAGTCGGCAGATCTCCGCAAGATCAAGATAAATCCGGCATGATCATGCAGAATCAGGCTTCCGAATGCAAGCCTGCAGGAGATTCGTCCGGCGGTGCGATTTTAGGTGGTTGCACGCGTTTGCCGCTGCACGAGATCGTCCGGGTGCGCTTCCGACATCCGGGCTTCGGCTCGGCGGAGACGCGCTCCCGAGGCGACATGCGAGGTTCGCACGTTTCGTCACGCTGTATAGTGGGCGCAGCCCTTCCCGACGCCGCAGCAGGGCGGCATTCGGGACAATCCCCCGGGGGAGAGAGTCAGGCAGGCGGTTCAGGAGCCTGCCTTCCGCCGCAGCGCCGCAAGCCGGGCAGCGTAGTCCGCTCGGTCGCGGCGGGAGAGGCGTCCGATCGCGGCCAGATCCTCCACGCTCGGGACGATGCGCATCGTCCTCATTTCCGCTCCGATCCGGAACACCGCGATGGAATGACGGAAGGGGATGTCCTCGTCGCTTTCCCAAAGGGAATGCCGACCAGCACCTTCGAGGTGGAGCTGGAGCCGGACCATGACCACGAGGTCTCGCCCGAGGGCAGCCAGGATCTGCTCCAGGCTCGCCGTGGGGACATGCAGCGCAAGGCCCTCCTTCCACATCGACCCGCCCTGCAGCGGGCGCCCCCAGGCCTCGGCACGCGAGAGGATCCGACCCTCTGGATCGCGCCACTCCCGCTCCCACGGGTCCGTCGACGCGAGGCCGAGGGCCGTCGAGACGTGCGCCGCCGGCCGAGACCGCCCGAGCGCTGCGCGGGGCCCGTACGGATCGTGCGCGTCGACCTTCACCGATCCGTCGCGCCGCACGATCCAGGGCTCGAGCGGGGTGAACTCGCGGTGGGGCGGGGGCGACGCCTCGGGATAGCCCTCCACGTCGTGCTCGGCCGTGGGGAGCCAGGCGTCGAAGGGGTGCGCCGTCGCGAGCGCGCGGGCGGCGATGTCGGCCTCGGCGGGCGGGACGAGCGCCGAGAGGATCTGGACCTGGACGTCGTCCGGCGAGGACCAGAAGCCGTCGACGACAACCCGCTCGCCGAGGGTGCCGTCGGGCCCGAGGCCGAGAAGCGAGGCGAGCACGGCGATGTCGTCGCAGGGCCTGTCTGGGCCGTCGTCCCCGGCGCGGAGGTGATGGTAGGCGACCGGAGGCTTCGTGTCCGTGCCGTCCGACAGCCAGAGACCTTCCCGGTGGGAGGGCAGGTGGTCGGCGAGCCAGTCGTCCCAGCTCTCGTACGAGGAGCGGTGCCGAACCAGGGCGCGCTCGCGCAGCAGCTCGCCCGCCGTGAGCGCGAGCGCGTGCCGGGCGAGGTAGGCGCCGTAGGACTGGAACGCCTCGCCGGCGCCCGTCGCCTCGCGGGTGTAACCGTGCGGGCGGTCACGGCCGGCGAGGTCGTGCATGCGCTCGATCCGCTGATCGAAGCGGCGGATCCAGGCGGTGCAGCGGTCCTCCAACTCCCAGGCGCGCAAGCCGAACTGGTTGGCGAGATGGACGATGTCGGTCTTGCGGAAGTCGTAGTCGAACCAGAACCGCGGCTCCGGTCCGGGCACGCCGCTCGGCCGGCTTTCGTAGGCCGACGCGGAGGGCCCGTCGGTCTCGACGAGCGCGAAGGGGGAGACGTTGACGGCGGCGAGCCTCGCCCGCAGCGCGTCGGCCTCGGCACTCGCGTCGTCGGCGAAGGCCGCCAGCAGCGCGCGCCGGGCCGTCTCGCGCAGGACGACATGCGAGACGTCCTCGTCGCAGGCGATCGCCTCCAGCCGTTCGCGATGCTTCCGGATCTCCGCCGGGTGGGCGATGGCGATGCGGGCGATGGCGACCAGGAGGAAATGCTGCGCCGACATCAGAAAGAACGGCAGGTCCTGCGCCTGGAAGGCGCCGGCGTCCGGCCCGTCGTAGAGCGAGAATAGCGTGTCGATCACGGGCCAGCGCCCGAGCCGGGCCAGCGCGCGCACAGCATGCGCGGCCCGCCACCGCGCCTCGGCTTCGGGCGCGCCGAGCCGGAACCAGACCATGCCGGCGACGATGCGATCGGCATCGGCTCCCGGATCGAGCGCGGCGGAATACGGGCCGTCGCCGACCGTCTCCGCGAGCCGCGCCGCGCCGCTGTCGAGCAGCCGTTCGAGGGCGGACCGGGCGAGGCCGGCTTGGGCGCGCGGGGCGAGCCGGGAGGCGAGGTAGAGCCACGTTCCCGCCCGGGCCTCCAGGCCCTGCGCGCCGGCAGCTTCGACGAGGCGCTGCGCGAGATCCGGGACCGCGCGGCCGGTCGCCTCCGCGAGGCGGTGCAGTCGGTAGGCCGGTCCCCAGTTCTCGTGCAGAAGCTCTTCCGCGTGCCGCTGAACCAGCGCCACGCCGCATGCGGCGAGTGCCGCCGGAAGGCTAGCCGAGCTGGCAGACCAGGCCTCTCCCGCTGCGGCGAGGAGGTCGGTCTTGCTATAGAGGTCGAGGGCCTCCGAGGCGACGATGGCGTCGAGGTGAGCTTTTCGCCGGCCGAACGGTACACGGGCGCGTAGCGTGGCGAACGCTTCGAGCGTCGCGTCGCGCTTCGGACGAACGGCATCGGCGGCGCGGGCTACGACGTCGATCGAGGCGAAGTCGAGCGGGTTCGCCGAAGACACCGCCGCGTCCAGCACCCGGCGCGCCTGGGCCTCCTCGTCGGTTTCGCCCGCGTTCCGGCCGGTGCCGGCCGTCCTGCGGCGCTCGCCAGGCGCCGCCGCCGAAGCAGTCGAAGAGGACGACCTCGTCGCGGGCGCGCAGGTGCTCCGCCAGGCTCTGAAGGAAGACCGTCTTGCCGAGGCCGCCCGCGGCGGTGACGAGCCACGTTCCGGTGTCTCCCAGCCCCGCCGCGAAGTCGGCGAGCTGGGGACGCTCGATCACCGGCCCGATGTCCACGAACGCGGCCGGCGTCGGCAGGAGGTCCTGCTCCTCGTCCACGCCGAGCGCGTGCAGCACCTCGACCACCGTGATGAGATTGTCCTTCTGCCCCGCGAAGCCCGCCTTGTCGCGCACGAGCGCGCGGAGGTCCCCGAGGCGCTTGCCGGCGGAAAGGTCGTCGGAGGCCGACCAGTCGACGAGGGTTCGGCCGTTTCCGTGCTCGAGCCGCCGCAGTTCCGGGACCCGTCCCGAGAACGAGAGACGCCTGGCGAACGCCGCGAGCGCCTCGCCTTCGAGGCCCGTCGCCGTCTTCAGCGCCGCGTGCTGATCCTTGGCCTCCTGCCCGGCCGGCTCGATGCCAGCCGCCGCCGCTTCTACCGCGTCGAGCGCGGCCGCATCGATCGGCCGGTTGGTGACGAGGGCATAGCGGACCTTCTCGAGGACCGCGTCGCGCCCATGTTTTATCGTGAAATCGGCGTCGGCGGCCACGAATTTGCCGAGCGTCTTCTTCGCGTCGGCCATTCGAAAGGGCGTGTCGGCCTTCGAGATGGAGTATTTCAGCTGCGCCACCTCGAGCCCCGCGCAGGCATCGAACGAGACGCCGTCCCCGAAGTAGAGCGTCACGTCCGCGATCTCGACGGCCTCGTCCGCCGCCGCCTCGCCATCCTCGGGCGAGAGACCCTCCACGGCGATCCCGCACAGGTCCTCCGCTCGCCCGCGCGCGAGCAGCAGGCCCAGCGCATGGCGGGCCACCCAGGCTTCGTGGAACTGATGTCCGTCGCGGGAGGCGCGGACCTTGTCGACGCGGTCGGGAGTCATGGAGGGCGATTCTTCGTCGGCCTCAGTGTAGGGGCGCACAGGTGGGCGCGCCAGCTCGGCGCACGCCCGGGACGTCGGCTGCGCACCGGGGCAACGCCGCAGCGCGCATCGCCGACCATTGCGGCACCTCCGGTGACCCGCGCACATCCCCTGTCGAACCGAGACCGCGACCCTGCCCGTCCCTATCCCAGCGCCACCTCCACCCGCCCGAACCCGATCGCGGCGTGGCTGCCGATGTGGGTGTCGCGGGCGAGGACGAGGTAGGGGGCGAAGGGGCCGAGGGGGCCGTGGATGCGGACCGCGCCCAGGAAGCCGCTGACGGGGATGGGCGTGTCGCCGCCGCGTTGGGACCAGCGTGTCATGCGCACGGGAATGGTCTCCAGCGCCTCGACGGAGAGGCGCGCGGCGGCGATGCGGGCGGCGGCGCGGTCGAAGCTCGGCGCGAGGCCCGACCAGGCGGCCAGCCCGTTGACGCGCTCGACGCAGGCGACGAGCAGCGCGTCCGGCGCGGCCGAGAGCCGCCCGCCGGAGCGGATGACGAGGGGTGTGAGGAAGCGCACGTGCGCCTCCCGCGCCGCCGGCGCGGGCCAGGGCGGGCTCGCCCGGCGCATCAGGCAATCGAGCGGGGCGAACGGCACGCGCATGCCCCGCGGCTTCAACGCCACGCCGCCGGCGAGCGCCGCGACGAGCGCCTCGCGGGAATCGTCGGCATGGATGCGGGCCGCCCCGAACAGCCGCAGGTCGACGAGAACGACGTCGCCGCGCACGTCGACGTCGATCACGAAGGGCCGCGGCGCCTGTCCCTCGCCGAACAGCGTGTCGAAGGCGCGCGGTCGCCCGAACGGATCCGCCCGCCGGGGCGGAGGCCGATCCGCCAACGCCCGCCCGAAGGCGCCGCGGATGCGCACCGGCAGGTCCGGATGATCCTCGAGCCCCCGCGGCCGCGCGGCGACGACGCGGATCTCCTCGTGCTGCCAGAGGGCGAGGAGGGCGTCGGGGTCGACGCGGGGCGTGAGGGGGGCGGGTTGCGCGGGGGCGTGCATGGGGGGAGCTTAGCGGTGGGGGCGGGGGTTGGGAACGGGGGAAGAAGGGATGAGGCGGCGATGCGAAAACTTCGGTATTTCCACGATGGGGCGAAAATCGGCGCTTCCGGCGCGAAAAATCGGCACCCATCGTGGATTCGGGCCTCGGACAGGAAAGTCTTGACAGGACCTGCGGGAGGGGGTGTTCTGAGGCCGCTTCCGCGTGGACGCGGACTGAAACGACCTCCTCGACCTGGACACCCGCGAATTCTGAGTTCTGAGGCCGCTTCCGCGTGGACGCGGACTGAAACGCAGTCGGGGAGTAGACCGCCCTTACTTGAATGGTTCTGAGGCCGCTTCCGCGTGGACGCGGACTGAAACCCGAGCCGCGCCACGATGTTGGAGAGGACGGTGTTCTGAGGCCGCTTCCGCGTGGACGCGGACTGAAACGTCGCGCTTGGCGCGCCCCTCCTTCTTGTGTTGTTCTGAGGCCGCTTCCGCGTGGACGCGGACTGAAACCGGTGAAGTCGGCGATCACGGGGCCGTACACGTTCTGAGGCCGCTTCCGCGTGGACGCGGACTGAAACATGTCGGAGCTGGCCCCGCACCCGCGCCTCGACGAGAGTCGTTCTGAGGCCGCTTCCGCGTGGACGCGGACTGAAACCTCGGCTTCGGCGCGGATGACACCGTTGGGCATGTTCTGAGGCCGCTTCCGCGTGGACGCGGACTGAAACGGGCTACGCCCAGGGCCTGCCAGAAGCTGTAGGCGTTCTGAGGCCGCTTCCGCGTGGACGCGGACTGAAACATGGTCCGGATGTTGAACCTCACGATGCCGCCCGTTCTGAGGCCGCTTCCGCGTGGACGCGGACTGAAACTCGCCGAGGCCGTCCTTCCTCCAGCCGAGCCGCGTTCTGAGGCCGCTTCCGCGTGGACGCGGACTGAAACTCGGCGCCCGTCGCGCGGGCAGGGAGAGCACGGAAGAGGGTTCTGAGGCCGCTTCCGCGTGGACGCGGACTGAAACCTCCTGCGCGCTTTTGAACACCATCACGAGCGGTTCTGAGGCCGCTTCCGCGTGGACGCGGACTGAAACCTCGACGTCGGCATTGATGCCGTTGTCGAAGCCGTTCTGAGGCCGCTTCCGCGTGGACGCGCACTGAAACACCCGGCATCCCGGGCGGCGTTGATCTCGGCGGATTCTCGGCCGCATTCCGCGTGGACGGGGACTGATACCCCAGTCAGGGGGCGTAGACCGAGGAGCCCCTTCTCGGCCGAATTTCGCCGATGCGCCTCCGTCGCGGGCGCAGCCGAGCACGCCCCCGTTGGGTGTGGCGGCTCTCGTCGGGTGTGCCTCGTCCCGCGGCGGCCGCTCAGGACACCGGCAGGAGCCGCTCGAGCAGCGCCACGAGCGCGCCTTTGTCCGCCAGGGCTGCCTTCAACGCCTCGCCCCTGGGCTCGGTCCCGTGCGCGAGCGCGTTTCGCAGGTTCTTCAGGTCGAGATGGGTGGCCGCGGCCGCTCGCTCGCGCTCGGAGGCCGGCGCGTTCTTCTCGACGATCGCGACGGCGTCCTTCCCGTGGAGTTCCTGTGCCCTCGTCCGCGCCTTCCTGTCGCGCGGGTCCTTCCCCTCCGCCTCCATCCGCCGCGACACTTCTGCCTCGAAGCCGTGCAGCGCCGCGCGGAGGTAGTCGCCGGCGGCGAGCGCCGTTCGGGCGAGCGCCGCCTGGCGGGCGGAGTGCGTCGCGTTGGCGCGCCAGGCGAGACGCGCGGACAGGGCCGGCGCGACGAGGGGGGCGACGGGGCCCTGCGCCGACGCGAGCGCCGAAACGAGGGCGTCGAGCGCCGGCACGGCCTCGTCCAGCCGGCCCGCCTGCTCCAGGAAGTCCGCATGATCGAGGCTCGCGGCGAGGTCCGCGTCGCCCCGCGTCGCCGCGCCGCCCTCGACCGCCCGCGCCAGCGGCCCGATCCGCCCGGTCGCATCGTAAACCGCGAGCGCGCGCACCCAGCGCATCAGCTGGATGAGCCCGTCGAGCCGCAGCACGGGGGCAGCCCCGGTCTCCGTCTTCATGGACTGGGCGCCATAGTACACGCCGTCGATCGGCGCGGGCGCCAGCGTCTCGAGCGCGAGCGCGGCGGCGAGCGCGGTCATCGGCAGGTGGCGCAGGCCGTTGGTGACGTCGAGAACGAGACGCGCATACGGGGGGACGCGGTCGTGCAGCAGCGGCAGGAGGCTCAGGGCCTCCGCCTCCGTACGCCCGTAGGGCAGCACGACCGGCTCGACCGTGGTGCCGTAGGCAGCCGTGAACCGCTCGCGGGCTTCCTCGAGCAGCGCCTCGTCGAACGCGTTCCCGTACGCCTTCGCGTTCGCCTCGGCCTCCGCGTGGAGACGCGCCTGGAGATCGCTCTCGCCGTCGAGCGCCCGCAGCGCCACGCCCCACCCGCTCCCCGACGTTCCCGCCAGCACGACCCGATCCGGCGCCATCCCCTCCGCCCGCAGCTCCTCGACGAGGGCGGTCCCGAAGAACGCCGTCTCGCGTTCCGCGCCGGAGGCGAAGCGATAGGTCGTGGGCGTGTACTGCCCGGCGCCGAGGAAGGTGAGGAGGATGCGGGGGGCGGTCATCGGCGGGGCCGTTAGCTCTCGACCGAAAGGTCGCGGGCATCGACCGGCTCCGGATCGGAGCCGAATTGCACGTTCACCTTCGCATTGCGATCCACGGCGGCCTGTGTGAGGTCTTCCAGTAAGACGACCTTTTCTTCACCCTGATATACGACCGCGCTACCTTTCCGCGCCAAGACAGCCTTCGCCGCCGCCCCGGCGGCCGGCTTGCGCAAGTACGGCATCAGGACCTGCGACACCGAGTTGAGACCGGAAGATCCCTTTCGTCTCCGAAAATCGGCGAGGGGCATAGTCTCCAGCAGCCCGGCAGGTCCGACCGGCCGTCCCTTGACCTCCCGGACCTGCTCCGGATCCGCCATGGCGAGCAGCGTCCGGATCGGATCGCTCTGCTTCCAGGACGTCATTCCCGCCGAACGTCTGCAGAAGAGCAGCATATGCTCCTCGAACAATCGCATGCACTCCGAAGGCGACGGCGCTGGGCCTCCGGCGTTCGCGCGCATCGTGCGCGTCCAGGCGGCCTCGTCGATCTCGATCCGGATCTGCCCGAGGCCGAGCGGCTTGCCCATGCCGAATGCGTGCCGCCTCGCGGGATCGCCGCCGAGGGTGATCGCCCAGAGCAGCGCCCCGAGCTCGACCGTTCCGAGGTTGTGGACGCGGACGTCTCCGGTGAACCTGCTTCCGGAAGGCATCGTCTCCAGCTGGGTCTGGACCTTCACGTTCGCGTTCGGTGGCGGCCCGCGAACGCCGGCCAAGGCGGGAGGCCTCACCGGGTATCGCTTCCATCCCCGCAGCTTCGCGTCGCTATCCATCCAGCTGACATAGTTCTGGCCGCGCAAGCGCCCGTCCCCATCGTGGGGCTGCACGAGGTACCCGGGAGAGAAGCTCGCCTTCGGCGGACCGAGCACGCATGGGGGCTGAAGCTCCGGCTCCCACCCGGGCTCCACCATGCAATGGGAGAATGACACGCGCCCCTTCAAGGCGGCCGTCGCGTCCGTGTCCTGATCGCCGATACAGCCGAACATCAGGGTCGCGAGATCCATTCCGTGGCCGAGAGCGACCTGTTGCCGCGAGGTGCTCTTCAGGATGACCCCCACCGACGCGTCCGACGGTATCGGGAACATGCGAGACAAGCCGAAAGAGGTGATGTCGCCGCGCCCATTCTTGGTGTAGAAGATCGGGATCTCGCCGCCGAACAGGTTTCTGCCCCGATTGGTCTTGAAGTAGTCCCATGTCGACATGCCGGTTTCGTAGTGACCTCGTCCCTGGGGGTTCACAGAGCGATCCGCCTGCTCGTTGACATCTCGGAATCGCTTGATCACGTCATCGTCGATGACGAGATCAAAATCTTCCCTGTCGTAGAAGACGAAGTCCAGATGCTTCGGCACGTGCTTCTTCGTCTTTTTGGACGACGTCTCGCCGGAAGTTTGCGCTTCTTCGGCGGCCAGAAGTTCCGCCGCCACGTCCTTCGGGCTCCGCTCACTGGGACGGTTGGCGTTCGGTTGGCCTGTCAGGACGATGCGCCCCTTCCGAGCTCCGCTCGCGCCGGCGGGCGCAAGCTCGAGAATGGTGTCGTCGGGACCCAGACCGCGTTTCTCAAGGACGAGCGCACGTTCCGACGAACACAGGCCGTAGAAGCGCTCGTATTTCGCTGACGCGAACTTGAAGGGTGCGTATTGCGTGTCGATGCCGAGGGCGGCGCTTCGGATGCGCGCATAGTGGCAGGGGGTCACGCGCCAGTTCCCACCCTCGAAGCGAAGCCAACCGGCATGGACCTCCCTGACGCGGGGGAGGTAAAGGCCGCTCAGCCCCGCGGAGAGATCGCGGATCGGAAATCGCCGATCCGCGACCGCACTCATCCGGCCGAACGAGGCGATCTCGACGAGTGCGCGGATCATGCCCTTGAGCGACGACCCGGGGAGATAGTGCACGTTGTCGGGCCCGAGCAAGAACCGCACCTCCGTCGGTCGCTTGTCATGCTTGACCCGCTCGCCCCCCACCAACAGCGGCGTCACCGCCTCGATGCGGATCGGGAACGTCCCGCAGACGCCATCCGCGAGCGGAACGTCCTGGGTCACCGCCGCCTGCCAGTCCGGCTCCATGACGACCGGGGGCAGCGGCACGAAATTGTAGGGCGCGTGCATCAGGTCGGGCAGCTCGGTCGGCTCGGCCATCACCCCTCCTCCCCCAACCCCTCGAACCCCAGGAACCGCGCCGCCACCGTCCGCGCCGGCTCGCCCGCCTGCGCGCGCCAGTAGCGGCGGTAGACGAGCCCCGTCGCGAAGCGGCCGGTGCCGTCCTTCAGCGTCGAGACGTGCAGCACGCGCTCGGCGAGATGGGTCGGCTCGCCCGCGGCCTCGGCGTACCGGACGAGGCGCCAGCCCGCGGGCGCGCCCGGGCCCTCGTCCTCGTGGTCGACATGGAGGCTCGCGCCATCCGTGAGCGCGAGCTCGGCGGCGAAGAGGCGGCCGGGCAGCGCGAGCGGGGCGCCGGGGGCGAGCCGCCGGGGGCCGCCGTCGCCCCACAGCCAGCCTTCGCGGGGCGCCTGCGCGGCGATCGCGGTCGCGAGGGCCTCCACACCGTCGGCGGCGGGCACGTGCGACGCCTCCACCACGAGGCACACGGGGGTGAAATGATCGCGCGTGCCGAAGAGCGCGTCGAGATCGGCGGCGAGGGTGGCGAGCGACGTCATCCCACGGCCTCCCCGGTCTCGACCCAGCCGGCGAGCGGCTCCAGATGGGACGCTTCGCCGGTCATGAAGCCGTGCCCCTTGTTGGCGCCCGCGCCGAGCGCCAAGCGGCCCTCGACGAGATCGCGCAGCGCCTCGACGAAGGCGCGGCGCGCGGCGGCGTCGACGTCCCGCGCGTCGTCGAGGCGCAGCCGGACCGGGAGCTTGCCGCGCCAGGCGAGCTCCTCGCCGTAGAGGATGCCCGGCAGCACCCCGCCGGTGAAGCGGTCGATGCCGTTGTGCCAGAGCACGCCGGTCGCGATGTCGTCGTCGGCGATCACGACGTCGTCGATCAGCACGCGCCCGATGGCGGCGACGGGGTCCTCGCCGCCGCGGTCCTTGGCCTCACGCTCGTCCGGCTCGTGGACGTAGCCGAAAAGGGCATCGACGGCCTGCGGGCGCATCTGCGCGAGCGTCGGCGCCTCACGCATGACGACGTGATCCGACGTCGCCGCACCGCCGGCCAGCGCCTCGCGGTGCTTGATCAGGTGGTAGTGGAACACCGTGCGGTGGCGCAGCGCGCCCTTGATCGCCGTCGCGGGCACGACGAAGCGGGGCGTCTCCTCGATGCGGCCGGAACGCCCGGCCTGGTCCCAGACCACCGCCCGCTCGGTGAGCGGGAAGAGGTGGGGCGGCTTGTCGGCGCCGGTCGCCCGCGCGGGCGCCTTGCCGCCGCCGATGCGCCAGAAATCGAACGGCGTCAGCGCGATCGCGACGCCGCCCTCGTCCCGGTTCTCGAAATCGGTCGTGATCACCGCCTCGGGCAGCGGTGCGTCGAGCCGCCCCGGCCACGCGGCGAAGGTCGCGCGATCGTCGGCGCGCGCCAGATCGAGGCGGAGCTCGGAGAGGCGCACACACCGCAGCCGCCCGTAGCCGCGCCGCGCCCCGCCGCCGATGGCGAGCCAGGGGTCGCGCAGGGCGGCGCGGACGATGGCGTCGGCGTCGTCGTCCGGCCCGGCGAGCAGGATCGCGACGTCCATCGTGAAGCGATGGCCGCGCGGCAGGGCGGCGCGGTCGAACTTGGCGCGGTCGGCGGCGACGCCGCGATGATCGAGGCGCACGTGGTCGCGCCGCATCGGCGCGGTCTCCAGCGCCGGGCCGAGGATCGGGTCGCGGGCGAGCGCGGCCGCGTCGACGCGCTCGACCGGCCCGTCGACGGGAACGCCTCGGCAATCGTGGATCGCGCCCCAGCTCGGCGTCACGGTGGAGGCTTCGCGGCCGTCGCCGGCGGCGCCGCGGGCGCGGCCGAACAGGCGACCGGCCGTGGTCTCGCCCTCCGCGCGCAGCACGATCCGCCGCAGCACGCCGGCGAGCGCCGAGCCGGGCAGCGTCGGCAGGCCGAAGGCGTCGCGCACGAGCGAGACGTCGGTGTGGACGCTCGCCTCGCCGTTGCCGATCGACAGCGGGGAGGCGGCCTCCAGATCGACGCGGGCGAGCCAGCGATGCCGGGTCATGCGCGCCCTCCCGCGAGCGGGTCGGCGACGCGAAGCCGGTCCGTCTCCCGCGCCATCCGGTCCGCCGCCATGGCGAGCACGTCGGCGGCGGCGAGATCGGTGCGGGCGGCGAGCGTCGCGATCGTGTCGGCGAGGACGTCGGCATGGGTGCGGCCCGGCCCGACGGGCCTCACCCAGATCGTGTCGTCGACCCGTCCGTCCTTCATCTTCATCGTCGGCTCGCGGAAGACGGCGCCATGCAACTCCCCGGCGGGCCGGTGGCGCGCCGCGCGGGCGGCTTCGGCAACGGCGTTCCACTGCGCCCGCGAGGGGCCGGCGAGGCCGTCCGCGCCGGCGCCGAGGTAGCTCTCGGCGTCGTCGTAGGCGCGCACGAGCACCGCCACGGTCTGCGCCACCGCCGCCTCGCTCGCCGCGACGCGCACGCGATCGCCTGTGCGCGCGCGCATCCAGGCGACGAGGGGAGGCTCCGCGCCGGTCGGCCGCGCCGTCTCGCTCCGAAGCGACGTGTGCGGCTCGTCCCAGCCCGCCGGACGGTCGCCGGCGAGGAGCGGCGGGTCGATCCAGACGTGGCCGAGGCCGGCGGCGCGATGGAGGCCCACGCGCCGCTCGCCGCAGACGCCGCCGTGCACGTCGTCGAAGACGAGCACGCTGCCCGGCGCAATCACCGTGCGCTCGACGTCCGTGACACCCCAGCGGCCGTTGAAGGCTGCGTGGCTGCGCGTCGCGAGCGTCGAGCGTTCCGGGGCGAAGTGCCCGCCGTCGAGGCCGAACAGGGCCGGATCGACGGTATCGTCGCCCGCCTCCGGACGCGCCGGCAACGCGAGATCGGACAGGACCCAGACGACGACCCGACCCGAGGCGGTTCCCCCGGGCGCGGCCGGATCGGCGGCCGGCAGGCGGGTGATCGTCACGCCGCCGAACTCGGCCGAGCGCGAGCGGCCGAGGCGGGCCGCGCGCCCGGCGGGCGATGCGAGGAGCGCGACCAGCGCCTCGAACGCGGCCGCGTCCGCCGCCGGGTCGGCGGCGAAGGCGCGGGCATCCGCCTCGATCTCGGCGAGGAAGGACTGCCCGGCCTCGACCGCCTCCGCCCCGAACAGCAGGCCGTCCGCGGCCACGCCGCGGGAGCGGTCGATGGCGGTCTTGAGCCGGTATGTCTTGCGCACGCGCACCTCGCCGAGCGCGGCGTCGAGGAAGCCGTCCTTCAGCGGCTCGAGCTGGACGCCCGCGCGCCGCGCCGCCCGGGCGAGGTTCGCCACCTTGGCGTCCACCAGCCTGCCGTCCGCGCGATGCGCGCCGGCGTCGAGATCGGCCTTGGCGACGTGCAGCACCCGCGGCGTCGGCCGCCCGATCCGGCCCTCGGCCGAGAGCGGCAGGCCGACGCCGAAGCGCACGGCGCCGCCGTGCAGCACCGTCCAGGGGTCGAGAGCGACCCCTGCCTCCGATAGGCGCGAGGCGGCGAGGCCGAGGAGCGCCGCGCCCGGCACGACCGAGAGCGAGCGATGCCCGCCGGTCGTCGCGCTGCTCGCGCTGAACACGCAGGCGTCGTCGAGGTCGACGCGCAGGCGCGCGCGGCGGATCGTCGTCATGCCGCCTCCGACAGCGCGAGCGTGCAGCGGCCGAGCCCGCGGGTGCGCCCGCCGCCCACGGCCCGCACGAAGGGCGCCGCGGCGACGAGCACGTCGAGCCAGCGCTCGGCGAGGGCGAGCGCGGCGGCCGAGGCGCCGGGCGGCGGCGGCAGCAGGTCGATGCGCGCCTCGAGCCCCACCGGCACCGCCGCCTCGACGGTGCGAAGCGTCGCGGCCTTGGCCGAGCCGTGGTCGTCGATCGCGGTCGCGGCGAGCGTGGTCACCAGCGTTCGCGCGAGCACGGCCCGCTCCTCGGCGTCGAGATGGGCGAGATGCGCGAGCGCGGCGGGCTCGAGCCGCGCGTCGGAGACCGCGAGCCGGCCGGGGACCGTGCCCCGGTTCGCCCGCGGCCGCGCCGCGCCGGGAACCGTCTCGAAGCCGCTCGTGCCGAACAGGATCGACGCCGCGTCCGCCGGCAGCGGGCGCCCGCCGACCTCGGCCCCGATCTCCGCGAGGGTTTCCACCGCCTCGCGCAGGAGGCCGCGCAGGCTGCGCCCCGGCAGGACGGGGAGGCCCAGCGCATCGCGGGCGATCACGGCGTCGAGCATGGCCGAGGCGCCGCGGCCCGTGCCGCAATGCCAGTAGGAATGGAGCGCGACGGACACGCGCGCAGAGGCGGGGGCGCTCATGCAGCCTTCTCCCCGGACGCGCTCCGGCGGCTGCGCCGGCCGATCTGGACGAGGGCGAACGCGTCGAGCAGCGGCGTCGCGGGTGGGCCGCCGTCGCGCCCCGGCGGGAAGGGCTCCTCGGCGCCCTTCGGCACGCCGAAGGCGGCGAGCGCACGATCGAAATCGTCGAGCCAGCGTCCGGCCCGCGCCTCCATGATCTCCCGCCAGCGGCGGTAGTCGAGCCGCGCCTGGAACGGCGTCGCGGCGAGCGCGCCGAGGTAGCGGCGCAGCGGGCCGCGGGGGAAGCCCTCGGTCGCGATCACGTCGGCGAGCTCGGCCAGCGCGTCGAAGGACGCCATGTCCCGCGCCTCCCCCGAGACGACGTAGGGATTGCAGGTGAGCCGGCGCGCGTCCGCACCCCGGCCCAGCGTCAGCTCGCCCTCCAGCGCCTCGCCGTAGGCGTCGGCGAGCGCCGTCGTCACCCGGTGGAAGGCGAGCGTCGCCGGCGGGGCGCCGGGGCGGCCGGCCTGCGCCCCCGCCGCGGCCTTCTCGGCCGCCCTCTTGGCCGCCCCCTTGGCGAACTTGGTCAGGCTCTCGGACAGGTCTCCCGCCTGGTCGAGCGGGTGGTTGGCGTTGACGAGGACGATCCCCGCCCCGGCGGAGAGCGCGGCGGGCACCGCCGCCTCCAGCGCCGCGCCGCCGAGCGCGCGGGCCCTCTCGCGCACCGGAGCCAGCGCCTCGCGGGTGCGCGTCTCGAACGCGCGCAGGTAGGCGGCGGCGAAGTCGACGGCGCAGTCGCCGCGCACCAGGATGGTGAGGTCGTCGCCGCCGAGCACCAGCGGGCGCGCCGGCAGGACGTGCCCCACCGGCGAGAGCGTCTCCCACACCGCATCCTGCGCCGCCAGCGCCGTGGCGGTGCCGATGGCGTTCGACAGGGCGAGCAGGAAGCCCGCGCCGGCGTCGGCGTCCGCGACGGCGGCGAGCGCGGACTGGACGGCGATCAGCGTCTCGCCGAGGCGGTTGCCGTCGGCGTGGACGAGGCCGACCGTCCGGTCCTCGCCGGAGAAGGGGAACACGACGGCGCCGCGCGGGGCCTCGGCGGCGTCCATCTCGGTGGGGAAGACGCAATCGGCGAGCGCCGGCGGCAGCATGCGCCGCTCGAGGCCCACCGCGCCGCCCGCGCGCTTGCCGTCCCGGCGCGCCCGCGCCACGGCGACCCGCCGCGCCAGCGTGCCGGCGTCGAGCGCCTCCTCGCCGGTGACGTCGACGCCCGCGACCGCGAGCCCGTCGCCGCGGAAGAAATCCGCGCCGGGCGGCACCGCCGCGCCGCCGGTGCGGGGGGAGAGCCGCGTGAAGGGGGTCGCCCGCGGCGCCGGCCGCGCCACCCGCGCGCGCGCCGCGGCGAGGGCGCCCGGCCGCTCGGCGAGCGCGTCGCCGAGCCCGTCGGCGTCGTAGAGCGCGTCGATGAAGGGGAGGCCCGGCGCCTCGACCTGGACGGCGAGCGTGAGCAGCGCGCGCAGCCGCTCCAGGGCCGGACGGTGGTCGGCCTCCACGAGCGCGGTCACGGCGCCGCCGGCCCGCCGGGCGAAGCGGATCGGCGCGGCGTCGTCGCCCATGCGCCACAGCACGTCGGAGAGGAGGTCGAGCGTCTCGTCCTCCTGCGCGTCCCCCTCCGGCCGGCACAGCCCGTCCACCAGCCGGCTCCCGCCGACCATGTCCCGCAACCGCCCGCCGGCGGTGATCCAGGCCTGGATGGCCTTCGCCTCGAAGGCGTAGACGGCGAGGGTGGGCACGGGAGGGCTGCTCCGTACGGCGACGCTTCGAGACCTTTATGAAAGGTGAAGATGCGTTGCGCAAGGGGGGCGTGCGGGTGCCGGAGCGATTGGGCAATTCACGGGGGTGGGGTGGGGAATAGGGGTGGGGCGGCGGCAGGTGGAATGCGGCCGCGGGGAATGCGGCCAATATCGCTCCGGCTAAGGCTACGGCGACGGCTATGGGTTTCAGGCCGCATCCACGCGGAATGCGGCCGACAACCGGAGGAAGTCGCGCGCTTCTGGCCGCGAGTTTCAGTCCGCATCCACGCGGAATGCGGCCGATAACTTCCACGCAACCCACTTCCACCGTGCAGCACCGTTTCAGTCCGCATCCACGCGGAATGCGGCCGATAACGGCGGAGATCATGCTGTTGCGCCTGCAAGCGCAGGTTTCAGTCCGCACCCACGCGGAATGCGGCCGATAACGCGTACCTCGTCGGGTCGCTGTTCGTGATGCTGTTTCAGTCCGCATCCACGCGGAATGCGGCCGATAACAGGTATTCCCGAACGCCCTGCTGGGGGGGTCGGCGGGTTTCAGTCCGCATCCACGCGGAATGCGGCCGATAACCGTGTCCGCCCTCGTCGGGGGGCAGGTGCAGGTTTCAGTCCGCATCCACGCGGAATGCGGCCGATAACCCTCCTCTGCAAGCCCTGTCAAGCGGCCACGCTTCAGCGCCGAGATCCACGATGGGTCCCGGCTTTTTCGGCCGAACGCGCCGAACTTCGGGCCATCGTGGAAACACCCGCATTTTCCGCCTCCGAAGCCATGGACGTCGCCACGATCGCCGCCCCCTGTCCGCCCGCCTCAGGACCCCGGACGATCGCCGTGGACGGAGCCGCCCGGATCGGGCTATGGTGATCCATGAACGAGCCACGAACGGCCTTCCTGCACCATCGATGGACCATTCTCATGCCCAAGCCCGAGCATCGCGCCTGGTCCCGGCATGCCCGCGAGGCGGCGGAGCTGCTCGGGCGGGAGATCCGCGAGGCGCGGCTCGCGCGGGCCATGCCCGCCGGCGAGCTCGCCGAGCGCGCCGGCGTCTCGCGCGGCCTCGTGCGGCGCGTCGAGGCGGGGGACACCGGCGTGTCGCTCGGCGCGGCCTTCGAGCTGGCCGCGCTCGTCGGGCTGCCCCTGTTCGAGCCCGAGCCCACGGCCTTCGCGCGCCGGCTCGGCGCCGCGCGGGAGAAGGCGCCGCTCCTGCCGCAGGCGGCGCGCCCCCGCCGGTCGCTGCTGAAGGACGACTTCTGAAATGCCCTCCACCCCGCGGCCCCCGCCCGACGAGGCCCCGAACGAAGCCTATGTATGGATCTGGCTGCCCGAGGCGACCGAGCCCATCGTCGCCGGCCGCATCGTGCGCGACCGCGATGGCTTCGTCTTCAACTACGGCCGCTCGTACCTGGCGCGCGCCGACCGCATCCCGATCTACGAGCCCGAGCTGCCGCTGCGGCCCGGCGTCATCGCGCCGGCGCCGGACCTGACGATCGCCGGCTGCCTGCGCGACGCCGCGCCCGACGCCTGGGGCCGCCGCGTCATCCTCGATCGGCTCACCGGCGCGCGGGGACGGGATGCGGACCCGGGCACGCTCGACGAATTGACCTACCTCCTCTTCTCGGGCTCGGACCGGATCGGCGCGCTCGATTTCCAGCGCTCGGCGACGCGCTACGTCCCCCGCGACCCGCAGCCCGCGCCCCTCGACGCGCTCGCCCGCGCCGCCGAGCGGATCGAGCGCGGCCTGCCGCTGACGCCCGAGCTGGAGCGCGCGCTCCTGCACGGCACCTCGCTCGGGGGCGCGCGGCCGAAGGCGGGCATCGCCGACGGCGACAGGCGGCTGATCGCCAAGTTCTCCTCCTCGAGCGACACATACGACGTCGTGAAGGCCGAGTTCGTGGCCATGCGGCTCGCGGCCCATGTGGGGCTCGACGTCGCGCCCGTGCGGCTCGCCCGGGCCGCCGGGCGGGACGTGCTGCTGGTCGAGCGCTTCGACCGCGTCCCGACGGCCGATGGCCTCGCCCGCCGCGCCATGGTCTCGGCCCTGACGCTGCTGGGGCTCCACGAGATGACGGCGCGCTACGCCGCCTGGGAGGACCTCTGCGAGATCGTGCGCAGCCGCTTCGTGAACCCGCGCGAGACGCTGCCGGAGCTGTTCGCCCGGCTCGTCTTCAACGTGCTCGTCGGCAACACCGACGACCACGCCCGCAACCACGCCGCCTTCTGGGACGGCACGCGGCTCGCGCTCACCCCCGCCTACGACGTCTGCCCGCAGGCGCGCAGCGGGGGCGAGGCGACGCAGGCCATGGCGATCGCCGGCGCGGACCGGCGCAGCCGCCTCGCCACCTGCCTCGCCGCCGCCCCCGCCTTCCACCTCGCGCCGGACGCGGCCGAGCGGCTGATCGCAGACCAGGTGCGGGCGCTGAAGGCCGCCTGGCCGGCGGTCGCCGCCGAGGCCGGCCTCTCCCCCGCCGCGCGGGCGCTGATGGAGACCCGCATGCTGCTCCCGGCCTACGCCTTCGAGGAGGCGCCGGAGGGGTTGGTGCGGTTGCGCGGGAGGTGAGGTCGGCCGATTCGGCGCGATGCGGGCGATGATCGACCGGGGACAGCGGCCATGTCGCCGCGACCTCTCGGTCGGCATCCACGCGGAATGCGGCCGATAACGGGGACGGTCACTGCCCCCACAGCCGGGTTCAGCGGTTTCAGTCCGCATCCACGCAGAATGCGGCCGATGACACACGAGATGGGATTCGCCCTCGAGTGCGCCGTGTGTTTCAGTCCGCATCCACGCGGAATGCGGCCGATGACACTGCGCCGAGCTCCAGGACTTCCGGGGTGTCTACGAGTTTCAGTCCGCATCCACGCGGAATGCGGCCGATGACCAAGCAAACCGACGGGTTCACCGTCCACGGCGGGTTTCAGTCCGCATCCACGCGGAATGCGGCCGATGACGCGCGCGGCAAGACGACGGCCGCCGGCGCCGGCGTTTCAGTCCGCATCCACGCGGAATGCGGCCGATGACGCGGAGCTTTCGCGGAGGATCGCGGATCTTCAAGTTTCAGTCCGCATCCACGCGGAATGCGGCCGATGACGCACTGGTCAGGAACTCATCGACGCGGGGCTCCTGCCCGTTTCAGTCCGCATCCACGCGGAATGCGGCCGATGACCCGCACGTACATCACGAACGATGCCCGCAAGGGGTTTCAGTCCGCATCCACGCGGAATGCGGCCGATGACGGGAAGTTGGGCGTCCTCAGCACCGATACAGAGTTTCAGTCCGCATCCACGCGGAATGCGGCCGATGACCCGCCTGAGCCCACGCTCACCACCGAGACCGAGTTTCAGTCCGCATCCACGCGGAATGCGGCCGATGACCGCGATCGCTTCGGCATAGACGTGGTGGAGGTTCCGTTTCAGTCCGCATCCACGCGGAATGCGGCCGATGACACCCCCCTCTGCAACGCTTGTCAAGCGGCCGCGCTTCAGCGACGATATCCACGATGCCCGCCGGTTTTCGGCACCCTTAGCCCGCATCTCGAGGCCATCGTGGAAAGACCCGCAATTTCCACCGCCGCCACCGCCTCCCCGCTCTTCGCCCGCCTCTGCGAACCCGCCACCCTGCGCGCCGCCTGGGCGAAGGTGCAGGCGAATGCCGGAGCGGCGGGGGGTGACGGGGTCACCGTCGAGCGGTTCGCCTATGTGGCGGACTCGCAGATCGAGATGCTCGCGCGCGGCCTGCGCGACGGGTCCTACCGGCCCGGCCCGGCGCGGCGCGTGCTGATCCCCAAGAAGGGCGGCGGCGAGCGGCCGCTCGACATCCCCTGCGTGTCCGATCGCGTGGTCCAGGCCGCGGCGGCGCTGGTGCTCGATCCCGTGCTCGACGCGGAGATGGAGCCCTCGTCGTTCGCCTATCGCCGCGGGCGCTCGGTGGCGCAGGCGGTCGCCCGCGTCGCCGCCCTGCGCCGGCAGGGCTTCGACCACGTGGTCGACGGCGACATCCGCGCCTATTTCGAGACCATTCCCCACGAGCGCCTGATCTCCCGGCTGGAGCGCTCGGTCGACGACGCGCGGCTCGTCGACCTCGTCTGGCTCTGGCTCGAATGCTATTCGCTGACGGGCCGCGGCGTCCCGCAAGGCTCGCCGATCTCGCCGCTGCTCGCCAACCTCTATCTCGACGACGTCGACGCCGCCATCGAGAGCCGGGGCGTGCGGCTCGTGCGCTTCGCCGACGATTTCCTGCTGCTCTGCCGCGGCCGGCCCGTGGCCGAGGATGCGCTGGAGCGCATGCGCGACCTGCTCGCCGAGCACGGGCTGGCGCTCCACCCGGACAAGACCCGCATCGTCGACTTCACGGAAGGCTTCCGCTTCCTCGGCCACGTCTTCGTGCGCTCGCTGGTGGTGCAGGAGGTCGGCGCCGACGAGACGCCGGAGGAGGACGCGGTGGCCGCCGCCGAGGCGGTGCTCGCCCGCGCGCAGGCGCAGGGGCGCGACGCGCCGACGGAGGACGACGGCGCGGAGGACACGGACGAGGCGCCCGGCCGGCACGCGCGCGGCCTCGTGCCGGTCTACGTGATCGAGCCCGGCGCGCGGCTCGAGGCGCGGCGCACCCGGCTCGCGGTGGTCGACCGCCTCGGGCGCGTCGCCGACCTGCCGCCCGCCGCCATCGACCGGATCGAGCTCGGCCCCGAAGCGGATGCCGGCCTCGACGCGCTCGACCTCGCCGCCGCGCACGGGATCGAGGTGCTGCGCACGAACGGCCACGGCGAGGTCACCGGCCGATGGGAGCCGGAGGCGCCGGCGCGGGCGGCGCTGCATCTCGCCCAGGCGCGGCTCGTGCTCGACCCGGAGCGGCGCCGCGCGCTGGCGCAGACCCTCGTCGAGGCCAAGGTGCGCAACCAGCGCGCCTATCTCCACCGCCTCAACCGCGAGCGCCGCGACCCGGAGATCGCGGCGACGCTGGTGAAGCTGTCGCGCCTCGTGCGCCGCTTCCGCGCGCCGATGGCGATCGACGAGGCGATGGGGCGCGAGGGCGAGGCGGCGGCGCTCTACTGGAGCGCGCTCGCCCGCTGCCTGCCGCCGGCCTTCGCGCTCCCCCGCCGCCGGCGGCGCGAGCGGCGCGATCCGGTGAACCTGCTCCTCGATATCGCCGCCTCCCGCCTCGCCCGCGAGGTGCGCAGCCAGGCTTCGCGGGTGGGGCTGCATCTCGGCTTCGGCGTCCTGCACGAGACCCGCGAGGGGCACGACGCGCTGGTGCACGACCTGATGGAGGAGTTCCGCCAGCCGCTGGCCGAGGCCTTCGTGCTGACCGCGATCGCGCGCGGGCAGATCCGCCCGGAGCACGTGCGCAGCGAGGGGGAGGCGGTCTCGCTCACGCGGGAGGGCTGGGCGGCGCTGCTGCGGGCCTGGGAGGGCTGGGTCGCGCGCCCGATCGCGGCGCCGAACGGCGAGCGCATGCTCTGGCGAAGGCTGATCCTGCACCAGGCCCACGCCTTCGCCCGGCACGCGCTCGAGGGCGCGCCCTACGCGCCCTACGTCATGGACTATTGAGCCGATGCCCCGCGAGCACCTCTACGTCTTCGCCTACGACATCGCCCGCGACAGCGCCCGGGCGCGGGCGCACGACATCCTGGCCGAGCACCTCGTGCGCATTCAGAAGAGCGTCTTCGAGGGCCGCATGAGCGAGCGCGCCGCGCGGCGGCTCGTCGAGCGGCTCTCGGTGCTGGTGGGCGAGCAGGATTCCCTGCGCGTCTGGGCGGTGACGACGGACGGCCTCGCGGCGAGCTTCGCGCGGGGGCGCGAGCGGCTGCCGGAGGAGGGGCGGTTCTTCTTGTTTTGAGGGGGGAGTTGGTGGGCGCTCCGCGCGCCGCAATCCGCGTCCACGCGGAATGCGGCCGATAACCTGTCGCGGTACCCCCGCCCGTGGACCAGCCCCGGTTTCAGTCCGCATCCACGCGGAATGCGGCCGATAACCCTTTTCGAATTTCAACAACGGACCAAGAGCCTGTTTCAGTCCGCATCCACGCGGAATGCGGCCGATAACCTCCTGCCCCAGATCGACGCGATCCTCGCGGCCGAGTTTCAGTCCGCATCCATGCGGAATGCGGCCGATAACCGCGCTCCTGCAGGAGCGCCTCGGCAAGAAGTTGCCGAACTACATGTTTCAGTCCGCATCCACGCGGAATGCGGCCGATAACTCGTCGAAAAGATCGCCCGTGCTTCCGATCTGGAGGTTTCAGTCCGCATCCACGCGGAATGCGGCCGATAACTTCTCATGTGCCGACGGTCGACGCCATGCGCGAGTTTCAGTCCGCATCCAGGCGGAATGCGGCCGATAACGTGGCCGCGTGCGCCCTGGAGCCGGGTACGTCGTTTCAGTCCGCATCCACGCGGAATGCGGCCGATAACCTGCACCACCACCAGCGGGCCTGCCGGGAACACCGTTTCAGTCCGCATCCACGCGGAATGCGGCCGATAACCTACATCGTCTCCACCCTGGTCGGCGGCCGCGTCGTTTCAGTCCGCATCCACGCGGAATGCGGCCGATAACGCCGTCGGGCGCAGTGGCCCGCGTGGCCACCAAGTTTCAGTCCGCATCCACGCGGAATGCGGCCGATAACCAGTAAAGACGGTCTCCTCCCCGACTTCGAGAAAGTTTCAGTCCGCATCCACGCGGAATGCGGCCGATAACCTGATGCGTCGCGTGCGGCGTGTCCGCATGCAGTTTCAGTCCGCATCCACGCGGAATGCGGCCGATAACTTCGTGGAGGGCGCGGGCGTTCCCAAAACGCCGTTTCAGTCCGCATCCACGCGGAATGCGGCCGATAACCTGCTGGAGAATAGGGATGGCGGGGCCTCAAAGTTTCAGTCCGCATCCACGCGGAATGCGGCCGATAACACCCCCCTCTGCAACGCTTGTCAAGCGGTCGCGCTTTCGATGCCGGATCCACGATGGGCACCGAATTTTCCGCCTCGAAGCGTACTTGATCACCCCATCGTGGAAGCGCAGCCATTTTCTTCGTCTCCATCCCTCTCCGCAGCCGCCGCCGTGCGAGACCCTTGCCCGGCGCGCTCCCGCGCGGCATGCTCGCACGGCTGATCGGGATGGGGGAACGGCATGGCCGAGGGGCGGGTCCTGTTCGTCGGGCGTCACCCGGGCGCGCTGGCGTGGGCGGCGCGGCGGGGGATCGTGGCCGAGCCGGTGGCGCATCTCGACCCCACCGAGGTCGGCCCCGGCGACCGGGTCCTCGGCACGCTCCCCGTCCACGTCGCCGCCGCGATCGTCGCGCGCGGCGCCCGCTACACCCACCTCGTCCTCGACCTGCCGGCGGACGCCCGCGGGCGGGATCTCGACCCCGACGAGATGGAGCGCTTCGGCGCGCGGCTCGTCGACTACGTTCCCGTGCCGGTGGCGCCGGCCCCGCTCCCCGGCGCCCCCGCGCCGGCCGCGGGCGAGCCGGCGGATGTCACCGGAGGTCTCTGGCGGCGCCTCCGGAACCGGTTCGCCGGGTGGTTCTCACCGCTCGCCGGCGCGGCGCTGCTCGGGCTCGGCGCCCTCGCCGCGATCTGGCTCGGCTCGGCGCTCGAGGCGCTCGCCGGTGCGCTGTGGCCGCAAGGGGTCGCGGTGCCGGCGGATGCGGGCTTCCTCGAGGCGATGCGGCTGCGCCTCGTCGACGTCTTCACGCCCAATCTCGACGCCGTTGCCGGCGCGCATGCGCTCGACGCCGCGCTCGCCGCCCTGTTCTTCGGCCTCGTCGGCCTGCGGCTCTTCATCGTCGGCCGGCGCGTCCTGCGCACCCGCATCACCGCCTCGATCGCCTCGCCGACCCGGGCGCGCTCGGCGGTGGTGATGGCGCTCTCCTCCATGAGCGCGGGCGAGCTGGCGCAACTCGCCTCCGCCTCCGAGGCGACGCTGGAGGCCGTCTGCGGGCCGAACGCGGCCTCGGCCGGCTGGACCTTCCGCTGGGTGCAGAACCTGCGCGCCCTGCGCCATCACCTGCGCCCCGGCCGCCGGCTGCGCGTGGAGGTGCTCGTTTCGAAGGACAGCGAAGGCCAGCTCGCCGCCTTCCGCGCGCTCGCGACCCGCCTCGTCGCGGGGACCGGCGCCACGCTCGAGGTCCGCCAGGCGGGCCGCGCGGTCGACTACGACGACTACCGCGACGTCGAGGCCGCCGTGGCGCAGAGCCTGGGCGCGCTCGTGAAGGAGGGCTTCGCCTTCGGCGACATCTGCTTCGACACGACGAGCGGCACCAAGCCCATCTCCATCGCCTGCGCGGTGATCACCATGAACCGCGAGCTCGAGTTCAGCTACGTCGCGCAGTCCGGCCAGGTCTGGCTGTTCGACGCACGCCTGCCGCTGGCCTGGGGCGGGGAGTGAGCGGGTCGGGCGTGGGCGGCACCAAAAAGTGTGCGAAACGGCCCGGCTCGATTGCGATGACCCGGACGGCTGGCTAGCCTGTGGCTACGAGGCGCGGGGAGGCGGGAGCACGATGTCGGGAACGGAGGGCGCCGCGCAGGAGGTCTTCGGGCTCCTGGAGCGCGGGCGCGGCGAGCGTGTCGAGCGGACGCGCGCCGCGGGGCGACCCGGGCGCCGGCCGGCGCCCCGCAAGGCCGACGAGCTCGCCGCCCTCCTCGACGACCCGGACGGCGTCCTCTTTCTGGACATCGAGCCTCGCGGCGACCTTCGCGGACCAGAAGGCGTCGCGGGCCCGGATCCTCGGCATCGATCTCACCGGCTCCGAGAAACGCCCCTCCGGCACGTGCCTGCTGGACGGATGCCGTGCGCAGACGTCCCTGGTGGCGAGCGACGACGAGCTCGTCGCGCCGGTGGATACGCACCGCCCGGATCTCGTCTCGATCGATTCTCCGCTCGCCCTGCCGGCCGGTCGCACCAGCGCCTTCGACGACGATCCCGGCCGCGAGCAGGACGGAATCATGCGCGGATGCGAGCGGGAGCCGAAGCGCGGGATCAACGTCTATCGCTGCCCGCTGCCGAGCATGCGTAAGCGGTGTCCCCGGCCCACCTTCCTCGCCGTAAGCTGATGGGCGAGTCTCCCGATCGGTTGGTGATCGGAGATCGTTTAGTGTCTGGACTTGAGCCTACGCTCGAGCCGGAGCGCGTGGTGCGCCGGTTGGAGGTGATCAACGGTGCTGGTGGGCGCCGGCGCTGGAGCGCGGACGAGAAGGCCGGGATCGTCGCCGAGACGCTCGAGCCGGGCGCGGTCGTGTCCGAGGTCGCGCGCCGGCATGGCCTGACGCCGCAGCAGGTGTTCACGTGGCGCCGCGAGGCGCGCCGGGCGACCCTGGCCGACGTCGTCGAGGGCGACGATCGGCCGGCCTTCGTGCCGGCGGTCCTGGAAGTACCGCCGCCGTCCGAGCCGAAGAAGCCGAGGCGCCGCAGAGCGCCGGCGCCCCGAGCCCGACGGAGCGCTGCGCCGATCGAGCTGGAGATCGGCGGCGTGGTCGTGAGGATCGGGCCTGGTGCGGACGCGGCGACGGTCGCGGCGGTGATCGCGGCCCTGAGGACGACGTCGTGATCGGGCCGTCGGGGACGGTGAAGGTCATGGTGGCGACGAAGCCGGTCGACTTCCGCAAGGGCGCAGAAGGGCTCGCCGCGTTGGTGCGCGAGGAGATGAGCGCCGACCCATTCTCGGGCGTGATCTACGTCTTCCGCGCCAAGCGCGCCGATCGGGTGAAACTGCTGTTCTGGGACGGGACCGGTGTGTGCCTGTTCGCGAAGCGGCTCGAGGAGGGCGCGTTCCGCTGGCCGAGCCTGCAGGACGGGGTCATGAGGCTCTCGGCCGCGCAGCTCTCGGCGCTGCTCGAAGGCCTCGACTGGCGGCGCGTGCATGCGGGCCGGCGTGCGCGGGCGCCCGTCGCCGCGAGCTGAGTGCGGCATGGTGAATCAGCGCGGCTTCAGGGCGTGCACGGGCTTGGCCAGTATGCTCGAATCCGGCCATGGCGCTCGCGGTCGACACGCTCCCGGACGATCCCGCCACGCTCAAGGCGATGCTGATCGCCGAGCGGGCGGAAGTCGAGCGCCTGCGCCTGATCATCAAGCAGTTCCAGCGGCACCGGTTCGGGCGACGGGCCGAGACGCTCGACGAGGACCAGTTGCACCTAGGGCTCGAGGAGATCGAGCAGGCCGAAGCGGAGGCGAGCGCGCGGGCCGAGGATCCGGCGCCGGCGGAGCGGGAGACGCGTGCGGCGGCGCGCCGGCGCAACCGCGGCGCCCTCCCGGCGCACCTTCCCCGAATCGAGCAGGTCGTGGACGTCGAGGACAGGAGCTGCCCCTGCTGCCGGGGCACGCTCCACCGGATCGGCGAGGACGTCTCCGAGCGGCTCGACGTCGTCCCCGCCCAGTTCCGGGTACTCGTCGTCCGCCGGCCCAAATACGCCTGCCGAGCCTGCGGCGACGGCGTGCGGCAAGCCCCCGCGCCGGCCCGCCTGATCGAGGGCGGCCTGCCGACGGAGGCGACCGTCGCGCACATCCTCGTGGCGAAGTACGCCGACCATCTGCCGCTCTACCGCCAGGCGCAGATCTACCGCGGCCTGAGGGATCGCGCTCGACCGCTCGACGCTGGCGGACTGGGTCGGCCGGGCGGCCTTCCTGCTCAGGCCCGTCCACGCGCGCATGCTGGCGGCGCTGAAGGCCTCGCCCAAGCTCTTCGCCGACGAGACCACCGCGCCGGTGCTCGATCCCGGGCGCGGACGCACCAAGACCGGCCAGCTCTGGGCCTATGCCCGTGACGACCGGCCCTGGGCGGGAACGGACCCGCCGGCCGTCGTCTTCGTCTACGCGCCCGACAGGACGAGCGAGCGCCCGCTCGCCCATCTCGACGGCTTCCGGGGCGTTCTCCAGGTCGACGGCTACGCCGGCTACAACGCGCTCGCCGAGCGCGGCGTGACGCTCGCCTTCTGCTGGGCGCACGTGCGCCGCCGCTTCTACGAGCTCGCCGCCGCCGGCCCGGCGCCGATCGCCAGCGAGGCGCTCGAGCGCATCGGAGCCATATACGCCGTCGAGAGCGAGATCCGCGGGCTCGCACCCGACGAGCGTCGCGCCAACCGCCAGGCCGCATCGGTGCCGCTCGTCGAGGCGCTCGGCACCTTCCTGCGCACCCAGCTCGACCGCATCAGCGGGAAGACTAGGCTCGCCGAGGCGATCCGCTATGCCCTCGCACGCTGGGACGGTCTCTCCCGCTTCCTCGATGACGGGCGCGTCGAGCTCGACTCCAACGTCGTCGAGCGCGCGATCAGGCCAATTGCTCTCACCAGGAAGAACGCGCTCTTCGCCGGCTCCGACGGCGGCGGCGAGCACTGGGCCGTCGTCGCCTCGCTCGTCGAAACCTGCAAGCTGAACGGCGTCGACCCGCACGCCTATCTCGCCGACGTGATCACCCGCATCGTCAACGGCCATCCCAACGCCGCGCTCCACGATCTGCTGCCGTGGGCTTACTCCCGCCGCACCACGACCGACGCGGCCTGAGAACATCGCTTACGGCGGTGGAGGCGATGATGCGCGAGGTCGACCAGCTCTCCGGCGGCGTGCTCTTCCGCCAAGGTCCCTCGAGCGAGTCGCTGGAAGCCTTGTGGGACAACGCCTTCGTCAAGGGCCGCCGGCATTTCTTAAAATTGGAGGAGCCGGGTTCTGATGACCAATGACGGGTACTCGTGGGGGAACTCGGGTGGAAGTTGTCGAACATAGAGAGAACACGGGGGTATTCTGCCGTGTCTCCGCCAAGGTCCCGTCAAGTGCCGACGATCAAGCCGCACGAGCCAGGGAGCGCCCTATGTCGGTGAGATGCTCGACGATGTGCTGCATGACGGGGGGGCAAACCCCATTGCCCAGGATCTTCACCCGATCTCTGCGGCTGCCGCATTCGAGACGGTACTCGCGCCCAGTCCTCGGGCAGGGGCCAAAACCCATAGCGCGGCGCAACTCCGGCACCTGAAGCATTCTCAGCCTCGGAATACCCTCCACCCACGAGACCAGACCGAATCGGTCGAGCGTGGTGAGCGTGCGCAGCGGTCGAGTGAGAGGCTGCCATCCGCCCGCGCGGTCGGAGGAGTAGTACACCACGAGGAAATCCTCGCCTTCACCCAGCTCGGCGATCCCGGCTCGAATACGCTCGGCGGTGGCCTCCGCGCGGCGTTCGTCGAAGGCGTGCTTGGCGGGCCACGTGCCGGGCTCGTCGAGAATTGTGCTCGCGGGCAGCGGATTGGAGGGCGTTACGGTGACCTCGTCCGGCTTGGGCCCACGCTCCCCCATGATGAAGAGACGTCGGCGCGCCTGCGGCACGCCGAAGTCGGCGGCGTCCAGTGTCTGGATCGTGAGCAGGTAGCCTACGTCCTCGAGCGCCGTCTTCAGCTCCCGGAAGCCCTCCCAGTTCCGCATCATCGCGACGTTCTCGAGCACGATCCACTGCGGTCGCATCTCGCGAATGAAGCGCATGACATACCAGCCGGAACGTCTGCTTTCGTCGCAGCGTGGCCTTGCGCCGCGAGCGATCGAGTGGTGGGTGCATTCGGGAGACGCGATCAGGAGGTCGACCTGTCCGATGTCCCCGAATATCTCCGGGCCGCTCTCGTCGCTTAAGCGCGTGTTCACCACCACCGCGCCGGGGAAATTGTCGCTGTAGGTGCGCGCGGCGACGTCCCATGCATCCACGGCGCCGACCAGTTCGGCTCCCGCCGCCTGCGCGCCCCAGCTGCTTCCGCCACCCCCACAGAAGAGATCGATAGCCCGGACCATCAGCGTCGCCTCCCGAATCAGCGCGGGCACGGAAAGCCTCCCTCCCGTGCCCGCAGAATCTGTCAGCTTAGTGCTACCAGGTTCTGATCATCCCTACCAGGCCGACGTGCAAGTAACCCTAACCCGATGAGGGACTTGCACGAGAAGGTGGGCGGATCCACCCCGAAGACGGCGCTGTCTCGCTCCGCGACCATGATCGAACGCGGGACGGCTGGGAGCTGCTCGCGTCTCATTGCGCCCAGCGGAAGGGCAGGTCGCGGAAGAACCCGACGTCGGGATCGTCCACGGTTCCCGACAGCAGAGCTCGATCGAGCAGCCTGTTGCCCTCTTCGCAGCTCGGTTCCGGCAGAAGGACGCAGCTGTGGCAGGCCGCCAGATTGGAGGAGAAGGCACCTCCGTCAGGGCTCTCCATGCAGACGGGATCGTTCGAGCACCACGATGCCCTGGCGAGCGCATCATGGACAAGGCGCTCGAACCGCTTCGGGGCACCCTGAGCAACGAGCCCCCCCAGCGTTCCCTCGGAATCACCCGAAGCCGTGTAGACCAGGAACCCGTTCATCCGACGCTGCGGGTCCTCCAGATTGCAGTAAAGCCTCTCGCGCAGAGAGGAGGATCCGTAGCCGCACGTGAACGTCAGTTCCTTGATCAGCGCGTGGGCAAGCGTCTGGATCATGATGAAGCGGGCGTCGATCAGACGCGGAGCCAACTGCCGCTCCCGTCGCTTTCGGTTGTATTCGCTGATCAGCTTCGCGACACGTGCCGCAGCCTTGCCGTCCGCCAGCCATTCATCGATAGCGTCCTCACGCAACTCGACGAAGATCCCTTCACCGCGAACCTCGATCGCGGGAAGCCAGTCGACGCTGTTGATCGAGAGAGGCTGGACGTTGGGGTCGCTTCGGTCCGTGAGCGGCATCAGGCGAGAGAAGCCCACGTGAACCCTCGTCTCGCGAAGCTTGCGAACGAGGCCGACACGGCGGACGAATCGATCCAGCCACCCGTACTCGGAACCGTCGGCGCGCTCGACGAACAGGTCGTCCTCTGCGGATCCGGCGCCGCTGCACAGCACCTCATACTCCTGCCGACGGAAATCCTCCTCGCTGTCGACGCCGATCACCGACTGCTTCCCGGCGAGGCGGGCGGTCGCGGCCTCCGCGAGTTCCTTGGCGGTCACGCCCGGCCACACGGCCGCGAGCATCAAACAGACCGCCTCGGGGACGGTCCCGTTCACCGACGCCGACGAGAGCTGCTGCCAAATGGCCGGCATGTCGAGGATGTTGCGAACGACGTCGCTCTCGACCAAGCGGCTCGGAGGGATGTAGATCGAGCTCGTGACGATCGGGAAGTAGACGTTCGAGCCACCCCGCTGGACCGTCTGCAGGGGATGCTGGCAGGAATGCACGCCCTCTTCGCGGCCGAGCCAGGGCTGGGCGCCGGAGCACGTCTTCACGGAGGTGAGGGCCCCCTCCTCGAAGGCGCCGGCCAGCGACCTCGTCCGATCGCAGGCCGTGCAGCTTATCTTGATGCCGGCGAGGCTCGCCGCGCTGCGCCCGGCCTTGAAGAACAGCTTGCGATCAGCCGCGGTGCAACTGCAGCCGATCCATTCCTGGAAGGGAAAATCCTCGATGTGCCCACCCTCGCAGATGGCCACGATGCGGACGGGGATCATGCGTCGCTTCCACGTCTTGCCTTGGGGCGCGCAGCCGTCGCATTGCGGCTGACCGCCGAACAGCGTCGTCTTCTCCATGCGGAAGCAGTGCGGGCAGTAATGCCAGAGCGGAAAACGGACGTGGGGAATCTTGACCTTGGAAGTGCCCTCGCCCTCGCCAAAATCCGGCGGCTTCACGAAGTGGCTGCATCCGAGGCGGGCCTGCAGACGCTCCTCGCTTATGCACAAGCCGATGTCCGGCGCATTGGGAAACCAGCGGTCCAGCCCCGCGCACATCAGCGCTTCGTCGTTGCGGAAGTCGTTCACGGCGCCAACGCCGAACGGCGAGATGATTTGGCCTCGGCGAACGGGGCGGCGGCGTGGGATCCGCCTCGGTGCCGCCGGTGCCCCCCCGCCGCCAGCGGGGCGTCCGCCCCGACCGCCGCGGCCTCTAGCGAACCTGTTCGTCATGCTTCGTCACCTGTCGTGTACACCGTAATGGGCGTGGCCTCACAGTCGGCGTCGACGTTTCGCATCGAGGTGGCCGTCTCCCTGACCGAAGCCGCGAGATGGCTCAGATGTGCAGGGAACGCACGCCCAGCCGGGTGGATGAGCGGATCGTCGGGCGTCTTGAAGACACTGCCGTAATCCTGGGGCTTGCGCCTGTCCCAGTCGTCGAGGAAGCGGTCCAGGGTCGCCTGGGCACGAGCCGTCTCGGCGGGGTCGACGAGGCGGACGCGGTCCATCACGATCCGCGTGACCTCGGCCCGCTCGGACGCAGAAAGACCGAGCCGCGGACTGTCGCGAAGGTGCGGGAACCTGAAGCGGGTCACCGCTACGGCCGGGGCGTGGATCGCGCGCTCGCAGACCGGGATAGAGAAGGGAGTGACGCTGGTCGGCTCGACGTGGCGATAGGCGTTCTCGTGGAAGGACCGGAAGGTTTCGAAGTGGGATCGGTCCCTCGGCTTGAACGGGTTGTAGTTCGTCACGACGAGACCCGGCTTGTCGCGACCGCGGCCGACGCGGCTGGACGCCTGGATGTACTCCGACGCGCCCTTCGGCTGGCCGACGATCGACATCAGGCTCAGTCGTGGAACATCGAGGCCGACCTGGATCATGTTGGTGGCGTAGCAGAGGTCCACCGCGTCTCGCGAGGGGCGAGCACGGAAGAGCTTCTGGAGCGTGGCCGGAATTTCGCTGCTCCGCATTCGGCTCGTGAGCTCGTCGAAATTGTTGATGAAGCGGCGTCGGTCGGGGGCGCCCGCCGTGCTCATCATCACGGGAAGGCCGATCCGGTCCCAGACGGCGTTCAGGTACTCTCGGATGTCCGCCTGGACGAGGGTCGAGGCGCGCCCGAGTTCTCGGAGGCTGTTGAAGTAGACGACCAGGGTCCAGTAGGGGTCCACGAGATCGTCCAGATTGCCTGACGCCGCGTCGACGAGCGTTGAGGCCTGCAGCAGCGCGGAGAGCGTCCTCACCTGGGCGGTCACATGCGAGGGCACGGCGGTCGCGAGCACGCCGACGTAGGTTCGCCCCGACGCGCCGTCGCCCTCGCGTGCGAAGAAGGACTCGCCCGCAACGAGGCCTTGGGGCGGGAACAACGCCGACTTCCGTCCGTAAACGGCGTGCACCTGCTCCGCGGCCCTCGCGATCGTCGCCGTCGACGCGACGATCTTCGCCGGAATGCGCTTCCCCTCGCGGTGAGCGGTGCTGAACTCGTCGATCAGCGTTTCGTAGTGCCCGACCATCGATCCGAGAGGACCGGAGATGAGGTGGAGTTCGTCCTGGATGACGAGTTCGGGCGGGGTGGCGGCCTGCGGGTTGTCCCTCCCGAAGAGGAGGCGCGCTTCCGGGTTCCACGGCATCATCGCGAACTTGTCGACGGTGCCGATCAGGAGCGTGGGTGGCTGCCGGTAGATGCCCTCGTCGACGACTTCCAGCGGAAGGCCCACGTCGCCCGAAAAGGCGCAGCCCGGATCTTCGCAGCGAAACGCCACGCGATCCAGTCCGCCCGACCGGTCCCGCTTGTACCCGAAGGCTCTGATCTCCCCGTCGTAGTCCTGTGGCCCCATGTCGACGCCGCACCATGGGCAGCGCAGGATCACAAAGGGATTGTCGCCGCCGTCCCGCTTGAGCTTGCTCAGCGCGTCGACCGCTGCGTCGTCCTTGTTCGGCGTCACCGCCCCACCGAGCCACAGGCCGATGGAGATCGGTACGTCCCCGAAGCGCGTCGGCTCAGCCCGACGGCGCTTTTCGAGGGCGCAGATCAGGGACGCCGCACGCTGGAACTGCTGCGTCGTGAGCAGCCGCAGAGTGTAGCGCATCAAAACGGTGGCGCCCGCGTCGTTCGGCGTTCGCAAGCGGCGCAAGAGGATGACGAAGGCGGCGAGACCGAGATAGGCCTCGGTCTTACCGCCGCCGGTGGGGAACCAGATCACGTCGACCAGAGCCCGCTCGGGATGCGTCGGGTCGACGAAGGACCTGATGTTCATCAAAATGAAGGCCAGCTGGAAAGGTCGCCAGCGCGTCGAATCGGGGTAGCCCGGCGTCGGGCACGGAGCGCTTGGTTCCTGGCCCGAGGGCCCCTTCAGCCAAGATCGCTGGAACTTGTCCTCCGACGCGAGCGCGTAGTGCGCCCTCTGCTCGACCATGGCGAGGTTCATGATGCGGAACGCCTCCAGGGCGTCCGCATCGCGCTCGAGGAGATCGATGCCGTCGATCATCCGAACGAGGCAGGCGCGGCACTCGTCGAGATGCTTCTCACCTACTCTGCGGAGGTCCGGCTCCAGCGAGGCGTCTCCGGCCAGTTCGGAGGCTCGGTTCGCAATCCACCCATCGTACGCCTTCGCGAGCGCCCTGCAGGACCCGAAGAGGGCCGCGTCCCTGGCGAGGCCCAGACGCCGCATGGAAAGCTCGACGCCCTCCGCCTCCTCCAGCGGAAGGACCGGGGGCTGCGAGAACACAGGGAGCGTTTCCGTTCGGAGACGGAGAACATTGCCCTCCGGTGAAAGGCTCCAATCCGCTGAACAGCCGTGGCCGACGGCGAAGTTCGGCCGATGGCGATAGAGGAGCGCCAAGGAGCGTTCCTCGTCGTCCTGCAGCGAGGCTGGGCGACCCTGGTAGGGTAAGACCGAGGTGCCGTCCAACGGAACGATGGACATCTCGCACTGGAAGAAGCAGTTCTCGTTGATCGGACGCGTTTGCGTCCCGGAGTTGACGAGCGTCACCGTGATGAGCCGTCGCCTTCCATCCCAGGGGCGGCTGACGATGTCGATGTCGAGCTGGCCGTGGGCATCGGGAGGCGAGATGCGAATTCGTGTCGGGCGCATGATGCGGTCGACGCCGACGATGTCGGCGGCGGCGATCTCTTCCGTGGCGGTTCCCGGCGTACGGAACCAGAGCTCCGGATCGCGTCCGTCTTTGCGGTAGCCGGGGAAGTCCTTCACGAACTCCTTGTGGTAGGTGCCCCAGGAAGCCTCGATGCGGATGCCCGCACCGACATCGGCGAGGAAACTGAGGCCCATCGTGCTGGGGAGAAAGGACGAAGTCGGGTCCACCTCGATGTCGACGTCCGGCGCTCGGTCCTCGGCCATGCCGCTCTCGATGGCGGGTTGGTCGAGGCCGGAAGCTTCGTCTGCCACCCCACCCACGCCCTCCGAGCCGACGTCCCGGGAAGCCTCGATGTCGGCTGCTTCCTGGCTGGCGTCCAGTGTGGCCGAGAACTTAACCCCAGCCGGGAACAGGATGCCGGCCGAGTATCGATAGCGCGGCGGATCCTGCTGCCTGAGGATCTCTTGGCCATTGAGTGGGTGGTCCTTACCCCGGTACTGGACGAGCGGAAAACCGGGTGACGGGCCGATCAGCTCGCGGCGGAGCGCGTCGATCATGTGATCGCGGACGTCTCTCGTGGAGGCGACGCTGGACACCTTCATGGGTGCTTCACTCCGATTGCGGCCAGGGCGGCGGCGGCCATCCGCTGTTCCATGGCAGGGCGGACCGCGGCTGGTGCGACTATGAACAGGCGTAGACGGGCACGGGTCATGCCGACGTACAGAAGAGCGTCGCATTCCTCCGGGGACCCGCCCTCCACGTCGATGAGGATGACGACCGGTCGTTCCAGGCCCTTGAACGCGTGGATGGTCGAGTATGCGAGATCGCCGGGACCGGCGCCTCCGAGATCGCGGAGGGGCCATCCACCGACCTTGCTGACGTTCGCCAGCAGAGAATTCTCCCTACGGCGCGGTCCGAGGAGGATGACGTCGCGCGCCTTTTGCCCTGTCTCGCGGACAGCACGCACGATGCGGTCGAGATGGTCGAGGCCGGCTTCGTCGCTGTCGTAGAACTGCAGGCTGACCTGATCGCCTTCCGGCTGCTTTTCGCTGAGACGCTGATCGCCCAGGCCGCTGAGAGTGGCCGTTTGAAGCGCGATGCGGCGCGTGTTGCGGCAGTTGAGGCGAAGCCCGAAATTTGCGAACGGCCCGACGGCCTGTGCCAGTAGCGACGTCGAGGTGTCGCTTGCCCCGGTGAACAGGGCCTGTCTCGTGAAGTCGCCGAGCATGACGAGCCGGGCTCCGCCCCGCTTTCGCTCCCAGGACTTCACGAGGTCGCCGACGCGAGCGGCGGGGATGTCCTGCACCTCGTCGATCACGATATGGTCGAAACGCTCGGACCCTTCTTCGACGGCGAGCGCGCCCAGATCGTAGAAGGTCCCGCCGTAGAACTGTTCCCGGGCGAGCTCCCGCTCGGTGCGCGCGAATTCGCTTGCGAACGACGAGGCGAGGATGCGCTCCCTCAAGACGGCGTGGACGTTGCCGGCGACGACGCGCCCCGGCCCAAAGCCTTGGACTGCCTCGCTGAGGAAGCGGCCCAAATGGCTGTTGAAGCAAAGCACGAGCGCGTCTTCGCCCCGGGCAGCCGCGCGCCGTGCGCTTTCCAAGCCCAGCAGCGTCTTGCCGGTACCCGCCGGACCAGTCAGAAGGCAGGCAGCGTTGTCGGCGAGGCTGTCGAGTGCTTCGTACTGCTCCTCGGTGAGCGCCTTGATCCGCTGCTCCGCGTCCCAGTCCTGCGACGAAGGCGCGGCGACGCGCTCGAAGCCCGGCCGGAGGAAACCGACGATCCGCTCGCACACGCCCTGGTGCGGCGGCACCAGATCGGGGCGTCCTAGCAGGCGAGCGAGGGACGGTGCCGAGTGGATGCGCGGGCCGATGTCTTCGTCGAAGTCGTCTCGGTCCACGATCTCGTCCCTCGCCGCTTCCGTCGTGATCGGTGGGCACTGGACATCGGGAAACACGGCCAACCAACCGATCGGGCAGCGTGCCTCCTGCGAGCCGACGCCGAACCGCTTCGTGATGGCCGACAGGAGCTTCCACATACCGTCTTGTGCTTGGCGGTATGGGCTCCGCTTCAGTCTCTCGGTGCGGCCATGGCGGTCGCGTGTGGTCCATACGCCGTCGCTTACCGATACGCCGCCGCCTTTCACCTCGACGCAGACGATACCTCGTCCGGGCATGATCGCCACGAAGTCGATCTCGCCGAACTCACCGCCCCACTCGCTCGACAGTCCAAGCGAATGCAGCACGATCCAATCCCGCCCCGCTCCGGCGTCGCGAATCGCATCGAAGACACGCCTCTCGGAGGCCACCACCGACGGATCGACGACGTTGGGGATCATCCTCGCCATTTCAGGCCGCCTCGTGCTGCACGGGCATCGCAAGGAGACGCTGGCGCCATTCCTGATCGAGCCAAATGAGCCGATTGCCGTGACTGGCGGGACACTGGCGGGTGGCGTCCTCGATGGCGGAAACCTCCAGGATCCACACGGTTCCGATGCCCAGATCGACTGCCATCTCTGTGTCCGAGGGCTCGAAGAGCATCCGCCCGCATCTGGCGGCGAGCCTTTCCGTCAGGCTGTTCCCGGCCAAGACGTGCAGGGAACGCAGATCGCTGATCGCCTTCCAACACTCGTCCCATTCCCGCGCTCCGCGGCCGCGGAGCGGAAACGCCTCCTGAATGGCCCGGAAATCCTGCTCGGAGCGCGGTCCGATCATGTCGTCGTTGACGAGCCATGATCGAACCGTCACCAAGTTCCGCACGACGCCCTGCTCACGGAGCACGGCCGCGATCTCCTTCGGATCGCCGTCACTCGAACGCAGGGCGACCTGCCAGAGGTTGGCCCGCCGTCGCAGGTCCGCATAGGTCGCGGTGCCGACCTGCCCCTCGGCGATGATGCGTACGATGTCGCGATCGCCGCCGTCGCGTACGACGATGCGGCTGCCGACGGTCAAGTCGCCGACCCGCGCCGAGGACACCGACGCCTTGCCCTTTGCCGCACCGAGCACGATCGACGTGTGCTCGTCCGTCATGGGAAGGATGGAGCGACCGACGAAGCGGACGACCGTCACGTCGCACAATTCTTCGCCGGGCCTTCCAGACGGCAACGTCACCCGCTTCGAGGAACTCCGGTCGCGTGTGACGCGGTCGAACTTCGTCAGGCGCTCGTCCTCCTCCGACGGGGAGGCCGCATCGGCGAGCGGCTCGTCGTTGCCGAAGAACTCGTCCGGAACGCCGGTGAGAGCGAGCCTTCGGGTGGGGTCCAAACGGCCCCTGGCACGCAACTCCTCACGACGGAGGAGCCGGCGCCGATAACAGTCGACCTCGTAGGCGTAGCCGAGAAAGAGGACGGTCCCGCGGGGCCACGGATCGACGAGACGATGGAACAGGTCGCGCTGCATTACCGAGAAGGCGACGACGCTTGCCGTCTCGTCGAGGGCATGGAGGTCCGGGATCGCCAAGCACCGCTGATCGAGTCCATTGGCGCGAAGGAAGACGTCGGCCTCCTCCCGGTTTTGCCTGTTCCCTGCGACGAACACGGGCTTACGCCCCGATCCGTTCGCGTTCGCGGCCAACTCCAGCAAGCTCCGCCCCTTCGGCGAAACGCCCGCAGCCTCGATCGACGACCGGAACGCCACCACCGCTTCCGCGAGATCGATCAGCGCCGTTCCGGCTTCGGCGCCGAGATGCCACCGCATCCGGGGGGCCTCGGCTTGAAGAACGCGAAGGTCAGCCTCGATCATTTCGAGACGCGCACCGGTGGGTGGACCGAGCCACGAACCGGCGGCGAAGAAGGCGCCGCGCGTGGCCGCGAGGACGTCCTCGACCCATGGCTCGTGCTCGACGCATTCGTTGTCCAGGAGGCCACCGATGCGCTCGATCATTTTGTCGATCTCGCCCAAATGCGGCGCGGTCGAGGTCAGGTAGCCCGGCGCTCTAAACCTCTCCGCCTCGGCGGCGCGAAGCGCGCGGGTTATGCCTGGACATCCGGTCGTGAAGGTCGGGGTCTCCCGTCCGAGTATTTCCGACGGTGTCGGCTCCCAGACGGTCCACCGCTGGCGACGCAGGGGCGCGAGGTCCTCGCGGCGCTTCGCGTCTACCAAGACGACCAAGCGCTGCCTTTCCGCGATGCGGCCCGCGAGGTCGAGGTCCGCGAGCACCCCGTCGATCCGATCGGTCAGCACGAGGCAACTGCTTGGCTCCGACCCATCGCAATATCGCTTCATTTCGGACAAGTCGCGTGCCGTCGCGACCAGCGGGCGCCCCGCCGAGCCGTCAGGGCGCGTGACGCGTGGCACGCCGTCGTCTCCGAAGCCGCCGAACGGGAACCCGGACGCGAGCGGCGCGGCTTCGGGGTCTCCGGAAAGCGGGCGTATCTTCAGTCCGTCGAGCGCCCGCTGGAAATCGGTCCGGTTGCCCTGCATCAGCACGCGCGTCCGGACGAGCCCGGAATTCGAGTAGAACGGAGTACCCAGAACGATATCGAGGTCGGTCATGGGCGGTCGTTCGAACGCCGTCCCCGATCCCCCTTTCGGCAAGATCCTCGTGGTGGGCTCGAAGAGGGCGACCTGATCGGCGAAGACGAAGCGCTTCCCGTTCGAGGTGCGGTTTCGCTTGTCGGTGAGGTGCAGGGCGAGCGCATTCAGTGAGCGGCTGAATTCGCCCACCTCGAAGACCTCGCCGGTCGAGCAGAGCCGCACACGCGTTCCCGGTGCCAGCTTGGTCGGATAGTCGGCGAGCTCCGTGGGCAAATCGGACGCCAAGTGCTCGATCGCGGCGACGATAGCCGCCAGCGACGCAAGGAGCTCGACCGAAGGGAGGACGATGCACACCGGGCGTTCCGGCCTGGGCGCCAAACAGATGCCGGCGATTACGCGGACAAGGTGCGGCGGCTGAAGATCGCCGTGCCCGAGCGACATGCGATCAACGACACGGCACCGCGGCTCCAAGCAGGAAGCCGCGTCGGCTGCCGTAGAAATCGTATGATCCGGCCCGGTCCCGCCTGTGGGCTCTGTCCCGCACGCCGTGCCGCCGATTTCCGAGGGCCTGTGGAGATCATTTGCTGGGCCTTCCGACCCGACCCGCTTGAGCCCGGGCAGCATAGCGAGCTTTCGGGCCTGCGCCGCTGCGCGGTCCCGCTGCATTCGATCGAGGTCGCTCCCTCGCCTGGACCGCTGATCGTGGGACATCAGCCCGCCCCCTAGAATGCTACGTCGCTCGTCGGCCTTATTCGGATTTCTTGCTTTTCACCGTAGCAGACGAATCGCCTGCGTGCATTCTAGCGCACATACGGACCCAACGATCATGTTGCGGGAACGATAACCAGAACACAAGTCGCGGCGGGCGGGTACGCCGTCAACCCTATCGCCTGATCCGCTGCAGAGCCCGCTTCTCGGGCACCGGGCCCTGGTCGAGAGGCGGCAGGCGGATCTTCTCGATCAGTTCCTTCGCCTGCTCCCAGTTCGGGCCGGAGCTGTACCGGTCGAGGGTGATGTTGCCGTCCTTGTGTCCGACGATCGCCGAGATGATGTTCTTCAACGCTCCGACGCGCTCGGCCTCGGTCGTGAACCAGCGCCTGAACGAATGGAAGTTGACCAGGGATCTGCGCTGGCCGGGGACCATCTCCTGCACGCCGACCTTCCTGCGGTATAGCGTGAACATGTTGCTGGCCTTGAATGACCGCTCCCTCTTGGAGTCTGCCTTCTTCGGCGGAGGCCATTCCGGAAACATGTCGTCGTCGAGGCGCTTGCCGCGACACCGCCGTTCGATGATGGGAACGAGGTCGGGGTGGATGGGCACGTCGCGCTCGCACTCCTCGGTCTTGGCTGCCGCGAAGCGGATGCCGCCATCGACGCAGTCCCTGACCTTGAGCTTCGTGATCACCTCGAGGCGGGCTCCGGTCAGCGCCGCGATCATCATCAGGTCATGCAGCTTCGCCGGAGCGCCGCCGATCAGAAGCAGCCGCAGTTCCTCCGCCGTGAACGGCCGCTCTTGGACCTTGGATGGGCCCTTGGGCACCTTGCGCTCCGCCCAAGGGTTGGGGCCGATCTCGTGCGTTTCGCCCATCCAGCGCCAGTAGCAGTTGAGGCGCGTCAGGTACTTCTTCTGCGTGGCGGGATCACGCCCCATGCCGCCTTTACCGAGATGGGCCATGAACTGAATGGCGACGCTGACGGTGATCGCCTCGACCGCCGGTGCGATGTTCCGCTTCTCGCAGAAGTCGACGAGATAGCCGACCGCCCGGGTGCTGTCGTTCTTCGTACGCTCCTTGACCTGGAGGCCCGCGAGAAACTCGTCGTGGAAGAGCATCAGAGGCGTCGCGCGCCCGGTCGCCACGCGGCTGAAGTCGGCGGCCAACGCGGATCGCCCGGGGTCGTATAAGAAGGCGGCGTCCCCGGTCTCCGGATCGATCACCTCGCCGATCTCTGGGCCGCGGATTTCGGCGGCGTGCTCGACGATGGCCTGCGCGAGCATGGCCGCCTCCTCGCCGTGCGCAGTGCGGTACATTGCTCGGATCTGCGCAGCGGTGCGGATGACGTCACGCGGCTTGCCGGCCCGGAGCTCCCGTTCCTGGTCGATGATCGTGCGGAGTTCGTGGAGGACGGCGAACTTCATCGCGTTGGCGACGGTGAGGCTGTCGGTCCCGAGCGACCGCTTCAGCCTCGTGCCGAGCTTCTTCTGGAGCTCCTTGGGGACGCCCAGGGTGACCCGGTAATGGGCCCCGTGCTTCTCGAGATAGCTCAGGTCCCCGGACCTCTTCCGCGGCATGTGGAGTCTCCGCCTTGTACCCACCCTTGTACCCGGGTTCCGTACCCGGACGCCTTGGCTAGCAAGGCTTTCCTTACAGCGAAAGGCCTTCAACTTCGTTGCGGTGGTCTCCCCTCAGCTCCACCAGGTCCTCCCTCGTCCAGCCCTGTGAGATCGTCGCGGCGCCTCGTGCCGTGGCGTCGCCGCCCCGACGGCAGGCTCTGATCGTCCCGCACGCCCGGCGCCCTATCGGCAGAGCGGATAGGCGAGGAGCGGCAGGCCGATCCACAGCGTCGCCACGAAGGCCGCCGTGGAGAGGACGACGGCCGCGCGCGCGACGAACCCCGCGCCGCGCCCCTCCGCGTCGCCGCGCCCCTCCGCGTCGTCGCGCACGCCGCGCCGCGCCCGCCGCGCGAGCGGCACGAGGCCGCCCGCGACGACGAGGTGCACGCCCCACGCGGCGACGAGGGCGCCCCTCAGCGTTTCCGCGTCCCAGGCACGGACGCAGCCGATCGCGTGCAGACCGTAGAGGACGAGGAACGCCGAGGACCAGACGAGGAAGCCCGCGACGAGCCACAGGAGGCCGGAGGGACGCGAAAGCACGCTCACCGGACGACCTCCGGCGGGCGCAGGGCCTCCGGCGCGAGGAGCGCGAGCACGAGCGCCACGAGACCCGTCGCCGCCGTGTAGAGCTGCCACATCGCGGCGATCTCCACCGGCGAGCGCCGCAGCGCCGAGATCGCGCCGCCGAGAGACAGGCGCAAGCAGAACGCGCTCAGGATGAGGCCGACGGTCGCGTGGAGCGCGACGTAGGCGAGGAGCGCGCCGACGACGGCGTGATGCGCGTGGCTCGTCGGGGCGAGGCCGAGCGCCAGCCGTGCGAGCGCACCGAGCGCGACCGTGCTCGCCACCGCCGCGACCGCGAGGCACGCGTCCCGCGCCACGCCGCGGGCGATTCCCGCTCGCCGGTTCGCCCATCCGGCCCCGACGCCGGCACTCCCCGCGCCGACGAGCGCCGCGGCACAGACGAGGGCGGCGACGCCGGGCAGATCGGGCGGGCTCGGCGCCGGCCAGCCGGGGGCGAAGGCCGCGAGGAAGACCACGCCGAAAGCGAGCGACGAGAACAGGATCGCGTCCGCCAGGAGCAGGAACGGCATCGCCCACCAGGTCGGCGGGCGCGCCGCCGCGACGTGGAGCGGCAGCACCACGCCGCGCCCCGCGTCCTCCGGCGGCGGATCGGCCCGCATCGCACCGCTCGCGGCCCAGCGCCAGGCGAAGACCAGGGTGAGGACGAGGCCCACCGGGGCGAGCCAGTAGAGCGAGGCGAGCAGCGCGCCGAAGAAGACCGCGAGCGACAGCGCGGTCCACAGCGGCCCCCGATCCTGGTTGGGCAGGACGAGGATCTGCTCGGGCTTCGCGTCCACCATGGAGACGACGAGCGTCTCCATGCGCCCCTCGCGCACGCGCCCGAGATAGCCCTCGCCGGCGGCCAGGCATTGGGGGAGGGTCGGATCGTCGTGGAGCGGATCGCGGCTCGCCACGTGCGGCAGGCTGGCGAAGGCGTACGACGCCGGCGGCGTCGGCATCGCCCATTCGAGCGTCCCGGCGTTCCACGGATCGCGCCGGAACGAGCGGCCGTGGCGCAATTGGAGGAAGAGGTCGAGCGCGACGAGGGCGAAGCCCATCGTCAGCACGAAGGCGCCGACCGAGGAGATCAGATTCGGCGCGTGCCAGCCGAGCCCCGCCTCGTAGGTGAAGACCCGGCGCGGCATGCCGAGCAGCCCCGTCCAGTGCATGACGAGGAAGGTGATGTTGAAGCCCGCGAAGATCAGCCAGAACGCCGTCTTGCCGAGCCCGAAGACCGGCATTCGCCCGCTGATCTGCGGGAGCCAATAATAGATCGCGCCGAGGATCGGCAGGACGAAGCCTCCGATGAGGACGTAGTGCAGGTGGGCGACGACGAAGTGGGTGTCGTGTACCTGCTCGTCGAAGGGAACGATCGCCACCATCACACCCGTCAGCCCGCCGGCGACGAACACGAAGAAGAAGCCCAGGATGTAGAGCATCGGTAGCGTGAGCACCGGCCGCCCCTTGGCCAGCGTCGCGAGCCAGGCGAAGACCTGCACGCCCGTCGGCACGGCGACCAGCAGCGAGGCCGCCGAGAAGAAGGCGAGCGACAGGCGCGGCAGGCCCGTCGCGAACATGTGGTGGACCCACAGCCCGAAGGACAGGAACCCGAGCGCCACCACGGCCGAGACGACCCAGGCGTAGCCGACGATCGGGCGGCGCGCGAAGACCGGCAGGATCGTCGAGATCGCGCCCGCGGCGGGGAGGAAGATGATGTAGACCTCCGGGTGCCCGAAGAGCCAGAACAGGTGCTGCCACAGGAGCGGATCGCCGCCCTTCTCGGGCGAGAAGAACGGCCAGCCGAAGGCGCGCTCGACCTCGAGCAGGACCGAGCCGAGGATCAGGGGCGGGAAGCCGCCGAGGATCATCAGCGCGGTCACCAGCAGGTACCAGGCCATGATCGGCATGCGCCCGAGCGACATGCCCGGCGCGCGCACCTTCAGGATGGTCACCGTGATCTCGACCGCCGCCGCGATCGCGGAGACCTCGACGAAGGTGATGCCGAGGAGCCAGACATCGGCCCCGATGCCCGGCGAATAGGGCTTCGACGAGAGCGGCGTGTACATGAACCAGCCGCCGTCGGGCGCCGCCCCGAAGGCGATGGAGCCCAGCACCACGGAGCCGCCGATCAGGTAGCACCAGTAGCCGAAGGCGGAGAGGCGCGGGAACGCGAGATCGCGCGCGCCGAGCAGCTTCGGCAGCAGGTAGAGCGCCATGCCCTCGATGAAGGGGATGGCGAACAGGAACATCATCACCGTGCCGTGCAGGGTCACCACCTGCGCGTAGGCGCCCGGCCCGAGCACGTCGTTGAGCGGCAACGCGAGCTGCGTGCGCAGCAGCATCGCGAGCAGTCCCGCCGCGACGAAGAAGAAGAGCGCGGTCAGCATGAAGCGCCGCCCGACGATCGAATGATTCACCGCGCCGAGCCGCGCCCAGCCGGGCGGCGTGTCCCAGACGGCGTGGAGCGCCCGGTGCAGGCGGATCGCGCGGGCGCGGCGCGCGGCGGTGCCGGGTTCGGTCATCGCGGTGCCTCCGCATCGGCGACCAGACGCGCGAGCGCCGCCGCGTAGTCCTCCGGCGCGTGCGCCACGACCTCGAGCCGCATGAAGGCGTGACCCTCCCCGCAATATTCGGCGCAGAGGCCGGCATAGGTGCCGGGCGCCTCGGCGCGGACCGTGATCGTGTTGACGCGCCCCGGGATGGCGTCGCGCTTGCCGGCGAGGCGCGGCACCCAGAAGGAATGGATGACGTCGACGCTCGCGAGCGTGATCTCCACGGGCCGCCCCGCCGGCACGTGCATCACCCCGTCGAGCGCCAGCGCGCCCCCGGGCGCATCCTCGTGGACGAAGGTCCAGGCCCATTGCCGCCCGGTCGCGGCGATGCGCACCGGCTCCTCGCCGGTCAGGGCGGCGTCGTCGATCGGCTCGATCACGAAGGCCCAGAGCATGAGCGCCGTGAGCGTCACGAGCGGGAAGGCGAGGCCGCCGCCGGCGAGCCAGACCGCATCCCGCGGCACGCGCGATGAAACCGCATCGCCCCGCCGCGCTTGAAGGAAGGGGACGATCGCCAGCGCGCAGACGACCACGAGGATCGCGACCGCGCCGGCGAACATCACCCACCACAGCGTGGCGATGCCGTCGGCCACCGGGCCGGCGGGATCGAGCGTCGAGAGCGGGCCCGCGCAGCCGCCGAGCCCGCCCGCGAGACAGACGAGGAAACCCGCCCGCAGGCGGCGAGAAGACGAGGAGACGAGATGCGCGTGAACCGTTCGAACGTCGTCGATACCATCCTGGACAAGCCCCGCTCGCTCGGCGATCTCGACAGCCGCGTCGCGCTGTTCGGGCATCCGATCCATGCGATGCTCGTCGCCTTCCCCATCGCCGGCGCCTTCTGGGTCGCCGCCTCCGACGCGGCCTATTGGTGGACGCTCGACCCCTTCTTCGCCCGCTCCGGGATGTGGGGCGCGGGCGCCGCCTTCGTCATGGGCTGCGCCGCCGCGCTCTCGGGCTTCGGCGAGATGATTCTGGTGCCGGGAGCGCGGCGCCGCGCGGCGGCCTGGACGCACGGCGTCATCGCCATGACGCTGCTCGCCGTGCTCGCGCTCAACTGGGCGCACCGGATCGAGGATTTCGAGGCCGCCGTCCTGCCCTGGGGCCTGGCGCTGTCCGGCCTCCAGCTCCTCCTCGTGGGCTTCGCCGGCTGGCACGGCGGCAAGCTCGTCTTCGAGCATCGCTTCGGCGTCGCGACGCCGGAGGAGGATGCGCGGCAGAGCCGGGAGGAGCAAGCCGGCGGCGGCGATCTGGCGCACACCCCCTGAGAGAGCGCCCCAGAGGTCGATGCCGTCGAGGAAGCCGTCGGGGCGTCCGTCACGCATGAAGGCGGGAAAGATCGTGTCCGGCAGCGGCGGCTTGCCGAGCACGAAGCCGAGCACGGCGGCGATGCAGACGAGGACGCCCAGCGTGATCAACCCCCGCAGGGCGGGACCCGCCTCGAGCCGCCGGGCGTGTCGCGACAGCCCGCGGCCGATGAGCATGTGCAGGAGCCCCATGCCGCCGACCGCGGCGAGCTTGCCCGCGAGCCACGGCGTCTCCCAGGTGGCGACGAAGATCAGCGCGACACCGCTCGCGACGGTGAACAACGCCGCGGGCGAGATCACGAACTCGAAGGCGAGCCGCGTGAAGCGCAGGCGCCGCGCGTACTCGTCGTCCGAGGCCGCGCCCCGCGGCCCGATGAGGGCGGGAAGCGCGACGAGCCCCGCCGCCCAGAGCGACAGGACGGCGATGTGAAAGGCCTTGAGCCAGATCTCGAGCATGCGTTTCCGGACGAGCTGATGCAGGAGGCAATGATCGAGGAGCCGCTACCGTTCCGCTCCGCGCCGTTCGCGCGCGCATCGCGCGGGCGCCCGATGCCCGTTCGCACCGCGTGTCGCCCTCGCCGCGCCACGATCGCCTCAAGGTTAAGCGGCCCTTAACTCGCCCTCCCTACCCTCCGACCGTCGCCACCAAGCTTCGATCGGACCATGCCCGCACGACGCCGCGCCCCCTCACCCGCCGACGAGCTCAAGGACGCCCTGCGCGGGTTCCTGCGCCGCCGGCTCGCCGAGACGACGGGGCTCGTGCTCCTCGCCGCGGCGCTCGCGCTCGCGCTCGCGCTCGCGACGTGGTCCGTGGAGGACCCGAGCCTCAACCACGCGACGGACGGGCCCGTGCGCAACCTGCTCGGCTTCCCCGGCGCCGTGGCGGCGGATCTGGTGATGCAGCTCGTCGGGCTCGGCGCGGTCGCGCTGATCGCGCCGCTCGCCCTGTGGGGCTGGCAATTGCTGCGGGCGGGCGCGCTGCCGCGCCTGTCCCTGCGCATCGGCCTCCTGCTGGTGGGCGCCGGCGCGGCGACCGCGGTCGCGGCGGCGTTGCCGGCGACGGCGCGCTGGCCCCTGCCGACGGGGCTCGGCGGCGTGTGCGGCGACGCGCTGCTCGGCGCGGTGGGCACCGTGACGGGCATCGCCGACGGCCCGGCCGCCGCCTTCGTGGGATTCGTCTTCGCGGCGATCGCCATCCTCTCGCTCACCGCCGCCTGCGGCTACGGCTTCGCCGACGACGACGAGGAGGAGATGGAGGAGGAGGTCGCCCCGCCGCGCCGCCGCGGGCCGATCGACCTCGACGACCTCGACGAGCCGGGCCGCGAGGACGATCCCGGCCGTGCGCTGGTCTGGCTCGGCGCGGTGGCGCACGGCGTCATGAGCGCGCGCGGAGCGCTGCGCCGCGGCGTCGCGCTCGCCCGCGCGGCGCTCGCCGCCCGGCGCGCCGAGGAGGACTTCGCCTTCGCCGGCCCGCATCGCCGCGAGCCGGTGCTCGACGACGGATTCGCGCCCCCGCAGCGCCCGGCACGCCCCGCCGCCGCCCGCCCGGCGCCCGCGCGTCCGGCCCCCCCGCGCCCCGCGCCGGCTCGCGAGGAGGCCGCCTACGACGATTGGGACGAGCCCGCGGACGAGCCCGGCTGGGCGGAGGCGGAGGCGCATCGCGAGGACGCCGAGGACCTCGATGCGGCGCCCTGGGAGGAGCCCCGTCGGGCGACCGCTCCCCCTCGACCCGCCGCGCGGCCCGTGCCCGCCGGGTCGAAGCCCGTGCGCGCCCGCGAGCCCGAGCCCGAGCCCGAGGAGGACTTCGCCGACGACGAGGTCTTCGAAGACGAGCCGGCCCAGCCCTCGCGCGTGCAGATGCCCGTCGCCGCGCTCAAGCCGGGCAAGCGCATCAAGCGCGAGGCCCAGCCGAGCTTCCTCGACGAGAGCGACTACGAGCTGCCCCCGCTCCAGCTCCTGGCCGAGCCCAAGCGCTCGGGCACGCCCGCGGTCTCGGCGGAGGCGCTGGAGCAGAACGCGACCCTGCTCGAATCGACCCTCGAGGACTTCGGCGTGCGCGGCGAGATCATCAACGTGCGCCCCGGCCCGGTCGTCACGCTCTACGAGCTCGAGCCCGCGCCGGGCACCAAGTCGAGCCGCGTGATCTCGCTCGCGGACGACATCGCCCGCTCGATGTCGGCGGTCTCCGCCCGCGTCGCCGTGGTGCCCGGGCGCAACGCCATCGGCATCGAGCTGCCCAACGCCAAGCGCGAGACGGTCTACCTGCGCGAGCTGCTCGCCTCCCACGATTTCGAGGCGACGAAGCACAAGCTCGCGCTGTGCCTCGGCAAGACCATCGGCGGCGAGCCGGTGATCGCCGACCTCGCCAAGATGCCGCACCTGCTGGTGGCCGGCACCACCGGCTCGGGCAAGTCGGTGGCGATCAACACCATGATCCTCTCGCTGCTCTATCGGCATACGCCGGAGCAGTGCCGGCTGATCATGGTCGATCCGAAGATGCTGGAGCTGTCGATCTACGACGGCATCCCCCACCTCCTCTCGCCCGTGGTGACGGACCCCAAGAAGGCGGTCGTCGCCCTCAAGTGGGCGGTGCGCGAGATGGAGGACCGCTACAGGAAGATGTCGAAGCTCGGCGTGCGCAACATCGACGGCTTCAACGCCCGCGTCGTCGAGGCGGTGGAGCGCGGCGAGGTGATCACCCGCACGGTGCAGACCGGCTTCGACCGCGAGACCGGCGAGGCGATCTACGAGGAGGAGGAGATGGATCTCCAGCCCCTCCCCTACATCGTCGTCATCGTCGACGAGATGGCCGACCTGATGATGGTCGCCGGCAAGGAGATCGAGGGCGCGATCCAGCGCCTCGCCCAGATGGCGCGCGCGGCGGGCATCCACCTGATCATGGCGACGCAGCGCCCCTCGGTGGACGTCATCACCGGCACGATCAAGGCGAACTTCCCCACCCGCATCTCCTTCCAGGTCACCTCCAAGATCGATTCGCGCACGATCCTGGGCGAGATGGGCGCCGAGCAGCTGCTCGGGCAGGGCGACATGCTGCACATGGCCGGCGGCGGGCGAATCACCCGCGTGCACGGGCCCTTCTGCTCGGACGACGAGGTCGAGCACGTCGTCGGCCACTTGAAGCGCCAGGGCCGGCCGGCCTATCTCGACGCCGTCACCCTCGACGACGAGGAGGCCGCGGCGGGCGCGAGCGGCGGGGACGACGGGGCCGTGTTCGACAAGGGCGCCTTCGGCGATCCGGGCGGGGACGTCTACGACCAGGCGGTGGCGGTGGTCCTGCGCGACAAGAAGGCATCGACCTCCTATATCCAGCGAAGGCTGCAGATCGGCTACAACCGCGCGGCCTCGCTGATGGAGCGCATGGAGCGCGAGGGCATCGTCGGCCCGGCGAACCACGCGGGCAAGCGCGAGATCCTGATGGAGGGCGGCGCCCGCGGCGGCGCCGACACGGGGGGCGACGACGACGAGTGAGGCGCGGGACGCCGGCGCGGCCGGAGCCCCCGTTTCGCCACAGCGCGACGCTATCGGGGACCGCGAACGCACGACGCCCCTCTCCCGTCGGGGGCTCGCGACCGTGAGAGAGAGGCCGGGGAGACAGGCGATGACGCGCACCCGCACCACCCGAGACCGTGCCGCGAGGCTCCTCGTCGCGCCGATGCTGGCGGGCGCGATGCTCGCCGGCTCCGTCGGCGGCGCGGACGCCTTCTTCTGGCGGCGCGACCCGGCGCCCGAGCCGGCCCCCGCGCCGACGGCGATCGCGCCGACGGTGCCCGTCCCCGTGCTCCCGCCGCCGCGCCCGGGCACCATCGCCCGCGCGGCGCCGGCCGCGCCCGCGCAGCCCG
>NZ_JBGMWH010000016.1:0-81950 GCF_041514305.1 Salinarimonas chemoclinalis | reverse complement strand
AGCCGCCCGGCGCGCCGCGGCGGACGCGGAGCGCCGACGGGTCGCGGAGGCGCAGAGCCGCGAGCGCGAAGCCCGCGAGCGGGCGGACGCCGCGCGCGTCGCCGAGACGCGCCGCCCGGAGCAGGAGCGGGAGCAGGAGGCGCGCGCGAGCCGCGCCGCCGAGGAGGCCGACCGATTCGACCCCTCCGACATCGCCTCGATCCTGCGCTCGACGGAGGAGGCCGCCTCGACCGGCGCCGCCGCCGCCGAGATCAACCGGACCGCCTCGCTCGGCACCGAGACCGGCGCGGCGCAGCGACTCAACCCGAGCATGCGCGACCAGCTCGTCGGGCTGATCACGGCGCAGCTGCGCGCGTGCTGGGACGTGCCGATCGCCGCGCAGGCGATGCAGAACCCGCCGGTCGCCGCCGTGCGCATGGCGCTCGCCCAGGACGGCAGCCTCGTGACGGAGCCGCAGGTGACGAACGGCTCCGCCGATCCGCTGTTCAGGTCCGTGGCGGATTCGGCGCTGCGTGCCACGAGACGGTGCGCGCCGCTCCAGATTCCGGCCCAATTCGCCCCCTATTACGAGGACTGGAGGAACCTGACGGTGAACTTCAATCCGCTGTTCTCGTGACGGCGCCGGCCGTACCGGCGCGCGCCCGCGCGTCGCGCCGGCGCGCTCCTCGACCGCCAATCCCTCGACAGGCGGCCTCCACGGCCGCGAACCCCGGACACCCGACCATGCGCCTCGTCCTGAACGTCCTGCGGATCGGCTTCCTCGCGGTCGGCGTCGCCGCCACGGCGGGCCTCGGTACCGCCATCGCGCCGGCGCCCGCGCGCGCCGAGCTCGTCGTCGACGTGCAGGGTGGCCAGTTCCAGCCCATGCCGATCGCCATCGCCGAGTTCGTCGGCGAGGGCAATCTCGGCCCGCAGATCTCCGGCATCGTCTCGGCGAACCTCGCGCGCTCCGGCTATTTCGCGCCGCTGGAGGGCAGCCGCTTCCCGGAGCGGACGCCGGCCTTCGACGCCGCGCCGCAATTCGACCTGTGGCGCCAGGCGGGCGTGCAGGGCCTCGTCACCGGCCGCGTCACCCGCGACGGCCAGGGGCGGCTGCGCACCGAGTTCCGGCTCTGGGACGTGCAGACCGGCCAGCAGATCACCGGCCAGCAGTTCTTCACCGACCCCAACAACTGGCGCCGGGTGGGTCACATCATCTCCGACGCGGTGTTCACCCGCATCACCGGGCTCGCCGGCTTCTTCGACACGCGCATCGTCTTCGTCGACGAGACCGGGCCGAAGGAGAACCGCCTCAAGCGGCTGGCCATCATGGACCAGGACGGCGCCAACGTGCGCTACCTGACGCCGGGCGACAACTCGGTCGTGACGCCGCGCTTCTCGCCGCGCGCCCAGGAGATCGCCTTCATGGCGCAGGTCTCCGGCGAGCAGCCCCGCGTGCAGGTCCTCAACCTCGAGACGGGCGCGCGCCAGGCGGTGGGCAACTTCCCCGACATGACGTCGAGCCCGCGCTTCTCGCCCAACGGCCGCTCGATCGTGATGACGCTCCAGCAGGGCGGCAACGCCAACCTCTACCTGATCGACCTCGTCTCGCGCACGATGACGCGGCTGACGTCGACGCTCGCCATCGACACCTCGCCCTCGTTCTCGCCGGACGGGACGCAGATCGTGTTCGAGAGCGACCGCGGCGGCTCGCAGCAGCTCTACACGATGGGTGCGGACGGCTCGAACCCGCAGCGCATCTCCTTCGGCGAGGGCTCGTACTCACAGCCCGTGTGGTCGCCGCGGGGGGACTGGATCGCCTTCACCAAGATGCGCGGCGGCCAGTTCTCGATCGGCGTGATGCGTCCCGACGGCTCGGGCGAGCGCATCCTGACGGAAGGCTTCCACAACGAGAGCCCGGCCTGGGCGCCGAACGGGCAGTATCTCGTCTTCTTCCGCGATCCGGGGGGCCAGTCGGGCGGGCAGCTCTACATGGTCGACATCACCGGCCGCGTCGAGGTGCCGATCCCGACGCCGGGCTACGCCTCCGACCCGACCTGGTCGCCGCTGCTCTCCGACATCCGCTGAGCCGGGGCGCCGAGGACCGTCGCGACGCCGACGCAGTCCCGGCGGATCGCCCCTCACGGAGAGTCGCGCGACTCCGCCAGTCCCTCCCCACCCGGGAGAGGGGAACTCACCCGTCGGCCTTGACGCCCTCGAAGAAGCCGTCGTTGGCGCAGAACGAGGGGGCGTGATCCGCGCTCTCGTGCGTATCGAGCCAGGAGCGGCAGGCGCCCTCGTGCGCGCAGCCGACGCAGCGGCGCGCCGCGTGGGCGAGCGCGAGATCGAGGCCCCGCGCCTCCAGCGTCGCGGGCTCGAGGTCCAGCCGGCGCATCATCTCGCCCATGAGGCGCGGACGCCCCGCGGCGCCGCGCAGGCCTTCGATCATGCTCTTCATCGCTTCGTCTCCCGGCTGATGTCGAAGCGGAGCATGGCGGGCGCGGGGAGGGCGCGCCTTGATCGAGCGCAAGAACGAGAGCACCACCGCCCAATACTGCCGGCGTTCCACCGTGCTCGCTTCGGTCGAGCACTCCGCGCTGCTCCGCTGCCCTTCGCCCCTGCGGGTGACCTCCCTTGCGCGTGGGCGGCGGCGGAGGCACGACGGCTCCGGAGGGGAGGTCGGAGTCCGTTCGAGAACGAGGTCGGTGGCCGACGCGGCGGAGGAGCAGGCTGCCCATGGCGGCGTGGATCATGGCCTGGGAGACGTCGATGCGCTGCGCTTCGTTTCTCACCGCGCGCCGCCTGCGGGGCATTCCCCGCGATGGTCCGTTCGACGATCCGTCGCCGCACCCGTTCCTTCATCGGCGAGCTCACGCTCCATGTCTGCGCAACGTTCGCAGGTGATGGCTGGCTGGCGACCGCTCCCAGTCCGAGAACTGCTCGGCGCCGCGAAAGCGATACGGAATCGAGGTAACGACGATGCGCCAACGTTCATCACACCAATCCGCATGTTTCGCCGAAGGATGCCGCGGAAAGACGGGCGGCGTCCGATGACGAAGCAACTCCTCAGGAGCGCCGCTACCGCACTGCTCATTTTCGTTGGCCCGGTCGATGCAGAAGAGAATGCGCCGATGACCTACCCGGATACACGTCAGACCGACACGGCCGAGGTGCATTTCGGCGTCACGGTCCGAGACCCGTTCCGCTGGCTGGAGAACGACCCGCGTCAGGACGCCGAGGTCGCGCGGTGGATCGAGGCGCAGAACGCGCTGTCCGCACCCTATCTGGAGAGTCTCCCCGGACGAGACGTGTTCGAGCGCCGGCTGAAGGCCATGTTCGACCATGAGACCACGACTCCGCCGATCGAGCGCAATGGCAGGTACTTCTTCGAGCGAAAGGGAGGCCTCGACGCCCAGCAGCGGCTTCTGATGCGCGTCGGCACCGACGGTGCGAGCCGAATCCTGATCGACCCGAACACCTGGGCGGAAGACGGCACCGTGGCGTTGGCCGAATGGGCGGTCTCCGCCGATGGCGCGTTGGTCGCCTTCGCCAGGCAGGACGCCGGATCGGACTGGCGGACCATTCGTGTCGTGGACACGTCGACCGGCGCGGTGCTGGACGACGCGGTCGAATGGGCGCGGTTCACCAGCATCGCGTGGCACCCGGACGGAACCGGGTTCTACTATTCCCGCTATCCCGAGCCCGAAGCGGGTGCGGCCTTCGGCGCGGGCGTGGACGGCCACGCCGTCTATTTTCATCGAATCGGGTCGAGCCAATCGGAAGACCGGCTCGTTCACGCGCCGACGCCGGGGCGCGCGCTGCTGCATACGGCCGATGTCACGCCGGACGGCCGCTATCTGATCGTCTACACGTCGGCGCTGACGGGAGGCGTCGCGGTGACGGTGACGGATTTGTCGTCCGCCGACGCAGCGCCGAAAAGGCTCGTGGAAAGCTACGACGACCGCTGGCACCTGTTGGGCAATCTCGGCACGAAACTCTTCTTCGCGACGCAGAAGGATGCCCCTCGAGGCCGGGTCGTGACGATCGACCTGTCAGACGCGCAGCCCGGATTCTCCGAACTGATCCCGGAGCGGCCGGATGCGGTTCTGCGCGAGGGTGGATCGGCGCTGCTGGGCGACCGGCTCCTCCTGTCCTATACGATCGATGTCCAATCGCAGCTCGAGCGCTACCGGCTGGACGGCACGCTCGACGGGACCGTCCCGCTACCGGGACCGGGCAGCACCGCGCTCGTCCGCGGGCGTCCCGGTGAGAACGAGGCGTTCTTCGCCTTCACCAGCTACGACGCGCCGCTCACCGTCCTGCGTTACGAGGTGGACGCGAACCGCACGGAAGTCTGGGCAGAGCCCGAGATCGCGATCGATCTCGACACGATCGTCGTCGAGCCGCACTTCTACACCTCGAAGGACGGAACGCGGGTGCCGTTGTTCATCGTCCGGCGCAAGGACGTCGACGGTCCGGCACCGACGATGCTCCATGCCTATGGCGGTTTCGGCATCAGCATGATCCCGCATTTCTCGCCCGCCGCGATGGCTTGGGTCGAGCAGGGCGGCGTCTATGCGGTGGCGAACATCCGTGGCGGTGGCGAATACGGCCAGGCCTGGCATCATGCCGGCCGGCGTGCCGACAAGCAGAACGTGTTCGACGACTTCATCGCCGCCGGCGAGCATCTGATCGACCAGGGCATCACGCCGTCCGACGGACTGGCGATACACGGCGAATCCAACGGCGGACTGCTGATCGGCGCCGTGATCAACCAAAGGCCGCATCTGTTCGCGGCAGCCCTGCCCGGGGTGGGCGTCCTCGACATGCTCCGTTACGACCGTTTCACCGGTGGAGCCACGTGGGTCGAGGAGTTCGGCAGCCCGTCCAGGGAGGAAGAGTTCCACACCCTGCTGTCCTATTCGCCCTTGCACACGATCCGCGAGGGCGCGCGCTACCCGGCGGTACTCGTCACCACCGCGGATACGGACAACAGGGTCGTCCCGGCCCATTCGTTCAAGTATGCCGCCGCGTTGCAGGTCGCTGAGATCGGAAACCGGCCGCACCTCCTGCGTGTCGAAACCCGCGCAGGTCACGGGGCCGGCAAGCCGACCGACATGGTGATCCAGGAGTTCGCCGACATGTGGGCCTTCGCCGCCCGCTGGACCGGGCTCGACGTCGCGGCATCCGACTGAGAGCATCGGAATGGAGGGAGCTCTCTCTACGTGACGATCCCCGCCATGGTGCAGCCGTCGTCGACCGATAGCGGCGACGCCGCTCCTCAAGCTGGGATCATCCGACGCAATCGCAGCTTCGTGAACGGTAGCTGAGCCTTCGATGATGACGAACCGGCGCAAGAATCCGTGCGCTTCGGAGTGTCGGCGACGCGTACCACCGTCGACACTCCATATGGCAGTCTCGTAGCAAATGGAGAATGCATCATGCGATGGGAATACAAGCTCGTAACCGAAACTCTGAATGCCGATCAGCTCAATGCGTTCGGCGGCGACGGGTGGGAACTCGTCGCCGTCGTCTCGCCCGGTCATTTCGTGCTGCACTACTTCTTCAAGCGCGAAGTGCAAGACTGACATGACCCTGATCGTTCGCCGCTCGATCTCGGCGGTGTGGCCTCGGATCCGCCGCACGAGAAAGCGACCAGCCAGATCAGTCCGAGAGCGATCTCAGTTCGATCTCACGAAGTCGGCGATGCACTTTACCACTCCTGGCGCCAACGGCAGATCCGGAGCGGCGTAGGTGGCGAGGTTTTCACCCCGCTCATCGGATCCCACCGACTTCAGCACATGGTTCGTATTCGGCAGCGCCACGAGCGTCGCGAGCGGTGCGGCCTGCTTCAGACGTTCGGCATCGACAGCCGCGACCTGGAGATCGCGCTCTCCCTGCACGATCAAGATGGGGTTGGGGATGTCGGCTGCGAGGACCGCCGGGTCGAGAGCGAAGGTGCTGATGAGATAGTCTTGCACAGGCGGAGCGAAGAGCGGTGCGAGCGCCGGCGGTAGGCTCGCCGCGTCGACACGCCGTCCGGCGGACAATTCGTCGATCGCGTGGTCGGCCGCGGCCAACAGCGGCGCATTGTCGGGATTGGCGTGCAATTGTTCCTTCAGCACGGTTCCGAGGGGCCGTCCTGCCGTCGCGACGAGAACGAGGCCGCACAGGCGGCCGACCTTCGCGGCGGACGCGAGCGCCACGAGGCCGCCTTCGCTGTGGCCCAGCAGCCATACGCATCGGGCTCCCGTGCGTGCACGGATCGCCTCGACCCAGGCGTCGACGTCGTGCACGTAGTCTTCGATGGTCACCGCATTGGCGTCCACGACCGCATCCCGACTGCCGAAGAGGCCTCGCTTGTCGATGCGCACGCTGCCGATTCCTCGGTCGGCGAGCCCTTCGGCCAAGAGCCGATAGGGCGCGGCGCGAACGCCCAACGGACTGTTTCCATCCCGGTCGGTAGGACCGGAGCCGGGTATCATCAGAACGACGGGCGCGCCCTCCGCGGGAAGGATCATGGTCCCCCGAAGTGCGCCCTCCGGACCCGGAGCTTCGAAATCCGAGCTCACGAGCGGCGGGATCTCCGAAGAAGGCTGTCTCATATCGAATCTCCACGACAAGCCGACTGTCTAGAAGGGTAGTCGGCAAGAGCATCAAGCCGTGCACTCTCATCGCGTTCGAGCAATGGTCACGAGCCGGGCATCGTCATGATCAGAGGACCGTTTCGCGTCGCTACGACGGTGTGTTCGTATTGGACCGTCAACGCTCTCGGCTGGGCGAAGAGCGTCCATTCGTCGTCGCCGCTCTCGGCCCATTTCGCCCCCAGGGACAAGAACGGTTCGACGGTGAAGACCAGACCCTCGTTCATGATCCGGCGCTCGGACGGGTTCGGCCACGTCGCGATCTCGATCGGCGCCTCGTGGAGCGACAGGCCTACGCCGTGGCTCGCGAGGTTCTCGACGAGGCTGTAGCCATTCCTGCGCGCGAACGCGCCGATGGCCCTGCCGATGCCGGCGATCGGCTTCCCGGCTCCCACCTGCCGCAACCCGGTCCACATCGCGCGCCGACCGTCGCGGCAGAGCCGCTCGACCGCGCTGTCGACGGGCGGCACGGCGAAGGAAGCCCCCGTGTCCGCGAAGAAGCCGTTCTTCTCTGCCGACACGTCGATGTTGACCAGGTCGCCGCGTTCGATCCGCCGCGGGCCCGGCACGCCGTGGGCGATCTCCTCGTTCACGCTGATGCAGGTCGCGCCGGGAAAGCCGTAGGTGGTCTGCGGAGCCGAACGTGCTCCGGCACGATCCAGGAGGTCGCGCCCGATCCGGTCGAGTTCGCCCGTCGTCATGCCGGGCTCCAGCGCCTTTCCCATGGCTCGGAGCGTCTCGGCGACGATGCGCCCCGTCTCCGTCAGGCGCGCGAGATCATCGTCGTTGGAAATCGTCACGGTGGCTTCCCTGTCGGGCTCGATCCGGTTGCCGAAGGTGCCGTAGGCGGGCCTGCGTCGCCGGCCGGCCTACGACGCGTGTCTACTCCGATTCCGACACGTCTGTCAGTCGTGGTATGCGCGGCGCCGCTCGAACTTGGCCGCGAGAACGAGCGCCGAGGTCAGCAGAAGCGCCGCGTTCAAGGGATGGTAGGCCAACAGCCCGGGGCCGCCGAGCGCGAGGGCGACCTGGATGAGGTAGAGAACAGCGGTGAGCGAGGCCCACCAGGCGAAGCCCCGGAGCCGCCCGATCGCGAGACTACTCCCCGCGAGCAGGAACACGGGCACGGCAATGAAGCCACCCAGTGCACCGTGCAGTTCCCAGGAGGTCCCGGCGAACAGCGCCCGACCGGCCAGGAGAAACTGCGCGCCCAGGAGAGCGGGCAGGGCACGTGCCGACCACAGGACGAGCGCCGGCGTGCCGCGATCGAGATCGCGAAGCGTGTCGTGCGAGAGGTTCGTCATGGCTCAGGCCGCCTTTCCATTGCGCGTTCCGACGGGCGTACCGGCGGCGAATGCGGCGAGCGCATTGCGGTAGTCGATGGCGGCATCGGCCAGCGCATCGGGCGAAAGCCGGTCCGCCTCGAAGGTGACGTGCGGCTCGTGCCAGGGAAGGCCACAACGATGTGCGGTGGCCTTGAGCGGTATGAGGATCTCGTCGAGCGTGTAGTGGTTGGCGCCGCTGCGCTCGTAGGCTGCCGCCACGTTGCCCGCCGTCACGGCGATCATGACGGGCGTGCCGACGAGCCGATCTCCCTCGGCTTCGGCGACGATGTAGTACATGCGGGTCAGGACGGCGTCTTGCCAAGCTTTCAGGAGCGCCGGGACGGAATACCACTGGATCGGAAACTGCAGCACGATCCGATCGGATTGCAGCAGCATCGCGGCTTCGTCGGCCGCATCGGTTGCGATTTCGATCCGGGCATCCGGGTAGCGAGCCTGCATGTCGACGACGTTGGTGTCGGGCAGGCTGCGCGCGGCCGCGGCGAACGCGGCGTTGGCTCTGGACGTGGACAGGTCGCGGTGAAAGACGAGGACGAGGGTGCCGGGCACGAGAGACTCCGTTGTGTTGTTGTCGGTCGAGACCGATGTATGAAGTCTGCTCCACTTCATCCAATTGAAGATTGGTATGGCCGACTATTCGTGCGATGAATGCATTGCAAGGCATCTGATGGGGCTCGCCGATCGTGGAGCCTGTCGCCCGAAATCGGGCATGCCGCGTGAATGAGTTCATGCAGCCAACTGCACCTCAGCGAAAGAAAGCAGCGGCACGCGCGTCGAGCGACTAGGGGCCTCGAGTCGCGAGCTCCGCGGCGAGCATGTCGACGAGGTGTCGAACCTTCGGGTCCAGCAATCGCCGCTGCGGGTAGAGCGCCATGATCTCGACGGCGCCGGCATCGCAATCGGGCAGAACTCGTCGGAGGCGCCCCATCTCCAGGTCGTCCGCCACGACACTGCGCGGCAGGAGCACGAGCCCCAGACCGGCGAGGGCGGCTTCGCGCAGGGCCTCGGCCGAATCGAGCCGCAGGCGAGAACGCCCCGTCACGCGCACCCACGTTCCCTCCGTCTCTTGCAAGTGCCACGTCAGCCGCGTGCCCTGGCTGGTGTGGATCAGCAGGTCGTGACGGCTCAGGTGCTCGACGCGGGTCGGGGGAATGGTTCGAGCCACGTAATCCGGGCTGGCGCACAGCACCAGCGGCTCCCGGCGCAGGGTTCTACAGATCACGCCCGCGTTCGGCGCACCGACGCCGATGCGGACGGCGAGGTCCACCCCCTCCGACACCAGCTCCGCGACCCGGTCCGTCAGGCTCATCTCGACCTGAACCTCGGGCCAGGTCTCCAGGAACCGACGGACGACCGGCAGGACGATCCGCCGGCCCAGAGCATCGGGCGCGCTGACACGGATCTGGCCGCGAGGCTCGCCGTCGCCGGCCGACATCTCGGAGCCGACGTCATCGAGAGCGTCGCGGAGGGCGAGGCCGCGGGCATAGAGCCGACGTCCCGGCTCGGTCAGGCTCAGCGCCCGGGTGGTCCGGTTCAGGAGCCGGGCGCCGCAACGGGCCTCGAGCCGTGCGAGTGACTTGCCGGCGGCGGACCGAGACAGGCCCATGCTCCGGCCGGCCGCGACGAAGCTGCCGGCTTCCACGATGGCGAGGAAGACGAGAAGCTCGTCGACTTGCGCCCCGTCGAGGGCGGCACGGGTCATTGGCGCCTCCGTCTCCTCGGCAGAACGGGCCCCCTGGATTTATCCGCCTCCCGGGCGTTCGTCACCCCGGCGCCGCGATTCGCGGCAGCGGTGCCGCCGATGAACGATCGGCCGCGCGTCCCGGGTCAGCCGGGAGCCTGCACGACCATCTCGATCTCGATCTGGAGGTCCGGTGCCGCCAAAGCAGTCACGCCGATGCCGGTCAGGCTCGGTTGCGCGCCGCCGAGAAAGCGCATGATCTCCGTCATCGCGATTTCCTGCGCCTGCGGCCGCACGTCGGTCAGGTAGACGCGCATCTGGACGATGTCGTCCGGCGCCGCCCCGAGAGCGTCCAGAGCATGCCGCAGGTTCTCGACGACGACCGCGGCCTGCTCCGCCAAGGATCCGGGTACTGCGCCCCCTTCGGCACGCCAGGCGACCTGGCCGGACACGAAGGCCAAGCGGACCGGTCCGGCGACGGAAATCTGCGAGTATCCGACCTCGCCCGCATCCGGCAGGGTCGCGGGGTTCATGCGCGTGACTGGGTCGGGCATGTCGAGCTCCTATCCGCCTCTTTCGTGCCGGTACGTCTACGGGTGGAAATCGGCGAACGGCGATCGCTTCAGTGACGATCGGCACGATCCGATTCGGGTGAGGCGCGCGCGTTCGTCTCTTCGAAGGCGACGTGCCGAATCTCGTCCGCGACATGGCGTACGATTCGGTCCGTTGCCCGGCGGACGTGCCAGGCGAGTTCGAGGCTGAAGCCGGAAACCTCGAACGGCGGCGCGCGACCGATCAGATGTGTGCTCTGCGAGACGGCGACCGTGTGCCGTGGCAGTAGCGCAATGCAGTCCGTTCGGGCGAGTATGGGCGGCACGAGCCGAAAGGACGGCACGACGGCCCCGATCCGCCGTGTGCGTCCCATTCGGTGGAGTTCGTCGTCGACGGCCGTATGTCGTTCTCCTCGCCCGGACACGATCACGTGTGGCCAAGCGAGCCACGCCTCGAGGTCGAACGCACCTGCGGCCGGGTGGTCGGACCGCATGGCGACCACGTACGTTTCCTCGAAGAGTTGCACCACGGTGAAATCATCGTGCCGCGGAAAGACCGAGATCGCCAAGTCCACCTGGCCGGTCGCGAGAGACTGCAGCGCCGCCGCGGCTCCGCGCCACGGCTGGATCACGAGCGAGACGCCGGGCGCGGCGCGCTGGAGCCTCGCGATCAGACGGGGCGCGATCATGAGCATCGGATCGTCGGCCGACACGATGTGGATCGTCCGCTCGACCTCGCTCAACGGGATTTCCGGTGGGTCGATCAGTCCTCCCACCTCGCCGAGAACGTGCCTGAGCGGTCCGCGCAGAGCCTCCGCTCGGGCCGTCCGGCGCATCCCGCTTGCCTCGCGCTCCAACAAGGGGTCGTTGAAGAGCGTGCGGCATCTCTGGAGCGCACTCGACACGGCCGGCTGAGACAGGTTCAGCCGATGTGCCGCGCGGCTCACATGCGCCTCCTCGAGCAGCGCATCCAAGATCACCAGCAGGTTCAGATCGACACCGCGAAGATTCATGAGTCTCACACTCCGAGATGCTCGCCGATCGAGCCGTTCAGTCCGCGCCGAGGATCTCGCGGATCAAGGCGAGCGCGGCCTCCGCCCGCGCGGCGTTGGGATAGTTGCGGTTGGCGAGGACGACCACGCCGATCTCCTCCTGCGGTATCATGGCCACGTAGGCGCCGAAGCCGTTCGTCGAGCCCGTCTTGTTGAGGAAGGTCGGGCCGTCGAGCGGTCGGGAGCGCTCCGTCAGCGGTTGCGGCTCCAGCGCCATGTCGCTGCTGTTGCCGGCGGCGAGCCGCTCCGCCCCGACTGGCCAGGAATACGCTTCCCAGATCATCGCCTGTGCGTAATGCGCCGTGTCGTAGCGGGCCACCCGCGTCCGCGCGAGCGCGGCGGTGATTTCCGGCGTCGTGTCGGCGACGCCGAGATGTGCTTGCAGGAACAGGATCATGTCCGAGACCGAGGCCTTCACGCCGTAGGCCTCCGCGTCCAGCATGCCCGGGGCGACCCGGATCGGGCGGTCGTCGGAGCGGCTGTAGCCGAAAGCGTAGCGCGACATCGCCGTCTGCGGCACCGTCACGTGGGTGTCCTCGAGACCGAGCGCGGGCAGCAGCTCGGTCGTCAAGGCCGTCTCGTAATCGCTGCCGAAGGCATGCGCCGAGATCCGCCCCAACAGGCCGATGCCGAGGTTGGAATAGGATCGGACGCGCCGCGGATCGACCTCCGGGCTCCAGGCCGCCAACCATGTCGTCAGCGACCGGTCGTTCGTGATCTCGCCGGGCACCTGCAGGGGCAGCCCGCCGGTCGCATGGGCGGCGAGGTCGTAGAGCGTGATCGTATCGAACGCGCTCCCCTCCACCATCGGCATGGCGTCAGACACGGGCGTGTCGAGGGAGAGCAGGCCGCGCTCCTGGGCGAGGCCCGCCAAGGCGACGGTGAACAGCTTGCTGACGGAGCCGAGCTCGAAGAGCGTGTCCTCCGTGACCGGCTGTTCCGGTGCCCGCACCGCGAGGCCGTTCGTGTAGATGTAGCTGTTACCCTGATAGGTGATGCCGACGGCCAAGCCGGGAATGTCGTACGTCGCGACGACAGGGTAGAAGATCGCTTCGCTCAACTGCCGGAATTCGGCAGGTGAAAGCGGCTGCGCAATCGCCGACGTCGCGCAGAGCATGGCCGCGAGCGTGATCTTGAATGTCGTTCGCATCGAGAGACGTCCTGTGAGATCGAGAGTGTGAGGCCTGGAGGAGGCGCCGGCGGTTTCGTCGGCGGACGCGCCGTCGATCGTCGGCGCGAATTTCGGGGGAGAGCGTGCGCTGGATGCTCACGCGGCACGGAGCACGACGCGGATGATGGTGCCGCCACCGGGGGCGTCTCGGATTTCCACACGCCCGCGGTGGCGAGCGACGACCTCCCGCACGAGGTGGAGGCCGAGCCCGCTTCCCGTCCCGCGCGGCCGCAAGCGGGCGAAGGGCTCGAACACGCGCTCGCGCTCCTCCTCCGGAATGCCGGGTCCATCATCCTCGACCTCGATGACGGCGCCGCCGACCCGGACGACGACGTTCCGTCCACCGTGGTCGATTGCATTCTGGACGAGGTTCATGAGCACGCGCTCCAATGCACCGGCGTCGCCGACGATCGTTTCACTGCTCGAGACCTGAAACTCGATGGCACTCCCGCGGGCGATGACGAGCGGCGCCAGGTCTCCGACGAGCCGCCGAACGAACGGCGCGAGATCGATCCTGTCATCGTGACCGTTGCTCTCCAGGCGTTCGAGATCCAGCAATTGCTCGGTCAGGATCGCGAGCCGGTCGACGTCCGGAGCGAGCGCACGGACGACGTCGCTCTCGGACGACTCCACCTTGCTGCGGAGAATCGCGACGGGGGTTCGCAGCTCGTGCGATGCGGAGGCCACGAAACGACGTTGACGTTCGTAACCCTCGTCGAGACGCCGCAGGGCCTCGTTGACCGCCTCGACCAGGGGGGCGATCTCGCGGGGCACATGCGTCTCGCTCAGGCGGCGACCGCGTGTGTCCGTATCGATTTCCTCTGCCTCACGGGCGATCTTCGACACTCCGGCGAGCGATCGCCGGACGGTCCACGGCGTGACGACGATCGAGGTCAGCAAGAGCAGGAGGAAGATCGGCAGGATGACGATGTTCGACGCCAGCACGACGATGAGGCTCAGCTCGGCGAGCTCGCCGTGGCCCATGATGGTCAGGGTCCCGACCTCGGTCGTCTCCCTCCTGATCACCGCAGCCAACGCGTAGGGCGCCGAGCGGGCCCGCAACTGGCCGAACGAGAGATCGCGCAACCGACCGAGCAAGGAATCGTAGTGCCGGGGTACCGTCCCGAACGTCACGCCGTCGCCGGTATCGTCTTCGGCGACGAACCAGAGATCCGGTGCCGCTGCCTGCGCGTCGACCAGTTCGGGCGTCATCACGACCGCCAGCCGCCCCGACGCGTCGCGATCGATGGCGCGTGCGATGACCGGGATGATCTGTTCATCCGCGAAGGGGCCGCCGCTGTCGATGCGGATCGCGATCGAGATGAGGATGACGAAAGCCGCGAGGAGCGTGGCGAAGTGGACCACCAGCGGATAGACGACGAGCGGACGCTCGAGGGACGGTTGGTTTCTCACGATGCCTCGCGCAGAAGGTATCCGACGCCCCGGATCGCGTGGATCTCGATCCCGGCACGCCTGTCGTTGAGCCTCCGGCGCAGACGTGAGATGTGGGAGTCGAGCGTATTCGACTGGACAATGTCGTCGAAGCCGAACACCGCCTGCTCCAGCGACTCCCGCAGCACCGCCCGGCCACGGCGCTCGAGCAGCGCGGCCAGGACCCGCAGCTCGCGGCGCGGCAGGTCTATCCGCTCCCCCCGGATCTCGACCTCCTCGTGCATGAGATCGAAGACGAGCGATCCCGCCCTGATCTCCTCGCCGGCCATCTCGGCAGGCCGCCGCTTGACGGCCCGAATGCGCGCCAGCATCTCGTCGAGCGAGAACGGCTTGATCAGGTAGTCGTCCGCGCCACCGTCCAGACCGGCGATACGATCCGCGACCTCGCCGCGTGCGCTGAGGACGATGACGTGTATGCCCGGATTGGTCTTGCGGAACAACGGAACGAGGGAGAGGCCTTCGCCGTCCGGAAGCGTGCGGTCGAGCAGGACGAGATCGAACTTCCCGATCAGGCCGGCTTCCCGCGCGGTCTCCAGCCGGTCGACGTGATCGACGACGAAGCGCTCTCGCTCGAGGAACGCACGGAGCGAGTCCGCGAGCCGGATCTCGTCTTCGATCAGGATGATCCTCACGGCGCGCCCTCTCTCGTCGAGCAACCCGTGCGATGCCGTTCCTCGCCGGGGATCTTCGTCGTGCCGCCGCCCCTTCGAAGGCGCGCGGTGCGGGACGCGATGCGAAACCGTGGACACTGTCGCAAAGCGCACCCGCCTTCCCGCATCGAAAATGCCGCCTCTTCGCCCCGACGCCTGCGGACCGGCGCCGGAGCGGATCACGCAGGCGCGGAAGCCCTGCGGAAGGCTTCGCCTCCCGCCCGGCGGCGTTACCGAGGACCGCACTCCCGGCGGGTCGGATCGCGTTCGCATCGTTGCGCGCGAGCGCGATCGGAGATGATCTGTGCGTTCAGTGCCGTCTCGCTGGCGAGGTTCGCTCTGTACGCGTTCTCGAGGGAGGAGCCACCCGAAACGCATCCCGCAACGGCGACACACGAAAGAGCCGCGAAAATCAGACCGATGGGCGCTTTGGGCAGCCGGGCTTCTCGAAGATGGAGCATTGCTTTCACCTGAATTGGGTTTCGCTTTCCGGACGCCGGCCGGCTTTCGAGCTGCGGACGGTCGCCGGCGCCCACATCGCCGGCGAAGATTGCGTAGACATGGAGCCCGCGCCCGCGCACGGAAGAACGGGCGCGGGCCACCTCCGAGGTCGTGCCTTCGTATGGCGCCCGTGTGGCGACCCGGCGACGGCTACCGCGATCGACGGGGCACGGACGCCTCGAACGACGCCGCCAGGATGTCGAGACCCAGTGCGATCTCGTCTTCGGATACCGTGAGCGGCGGTGCGATGCGGAAGACGCCGCCCATGCCCGGCAGCTTGACGATGTTCATGCTCATCCCGCGCGTCATGGCTTCGTCCATGATGCGCGCGCCCGTCTCGTAGCCCGGCGTCTTGAGGTGTCGGTCCTCGACGATCTCCAGCCCGAGAAGCAGGCCGCGTCCGCGGACGTCGCCGATGCAGTCGTACCGCTGCTGCAGAGAGCGCAGGCCCTCCTCCAGGAGAGCGCCCCGTATCCGTGCCTTCTCGGTCAAGCGGTCACGGTCGACCACGTCGAGGACCGTGAGGCCCACGGCGGCCGGCAGCGGATCGGAGGTGTGCGTCGTGTAGAACAAGTAGCCCTTGTCGAAGGCCTGCTGTTCGATCGCCGTGGTGGTCATGACCGCAGCCAGCGGCAGGCCCGCCCCCAGCGTCTTGGACAGGGTCAGGATATCGGGCGTGACGCCGTCCCGCTGGAAGGCGAACATCGTGCCGGTGCGGCCGACGCCGGTCTGCGCCTCGTCCAGGATCAGCAGCATGCCCCGTTCCTCGCACTTCTTCTTCAACGCGGCGAGGTAGCCGTTCGGCAGCTCCAGAACGCCGCCGCTCGACAGGATCGGCTCGGCGATGAAGGCCGCGAGATTGCCGGTCGACTGCTGGTCGACGAGCGCGAAGGCGTCGTCGAGCTCGCCCTGCCAATCGATCGTCCCGTCGGCATGGGTGAAGCGCGGGCGGTAGCTGTTGGGCGCGGGAATGGCGAACGATCCGACGGCTGCGGGTCCGTAGCCCTTGCGGCCGGCGCTGTACGTCGCCGAGGCGGCGGCGCCGGTCATGCCGTGCCAGCTCTGGGCGAAGGCGACGACCTCGAACTTTCCCGTCACCAGCTTCGCCAGGCGCAGCGCCGCCTCGTTGGCTTCCGCGCCGGTCGTCAGCAGCTGGACGCGGTCGAGGCCCGGTGCGAGCCCGGCGAGCCGTGCGGCGAGGGACACGACCGGGCGGCTCAGCATCCCGCTGAACAGATGCGCCACCCGCTCCATCTGATCGTCGACCGTCGAGACGATGTCCGGATGGCCATGGCCGAGCACGGCGCTCATCTGGCCGGAGGTGAAGTCCAGGATCTTCGTGCCGTCGGCGTCGTAGACGAAGCTGCCTTCGGCGCGCTCGATGATCACCGGCTCGAAGCTCGGGCCGTAGCGTGTCAGATGCTTGCGGGCGTCTTCCCAGAACTCCGGGTCTGCGTTCAGCGACATGATCCACCTCCGCCTCGTTCGGCAGCGATGATGGGCACGATTGCGTGCGATTGGCGAATTGATATATCTGAGATGTGATATCAACAGAGCCGATGGCCATGCTGGATCTCCAGCTTCTCCGCAGCTTCGCGATCGTCGCCCGCACGGGCTCGATCAGCACCGCGTCGATGCAGATCGGCCGCACGCAATCGGCGGTCAGCATGCAGATGCGTCGCCTCGAGGAGACGATCGGTCAGCCGCTGCTGCATCGAACCGGATCGGGAGTGCGCCTCACGGTCGTGGGCGAGCGGCTGCTGCTGCACGCGGAGGCTCTCCTCGGCCGGCACGACGAGGCGCTTTCCGATTTGGCGGGCACGGGCTTGAGAGGATCGGTGAGCTTCGGCTGCCCGGAGGAGTTCTCCATCGCCTTCGTACCGCACCTCCTCGCGGGCTTTCTCACCAGGCATCCGAGCGTCGAGCTGCACATGATCTGCGCCCCGACGGTCGAGCTGCGGAAACACCTGCACCGGCGGCGGCTGGACATGGCGCTCGTATCGACGCCGAACCTCGACGAGGACGCGCTGCTCCGGACCGATCGCTTCGTCTGGGTCGCGAACCGACCGAGGCCCGACATCCTTCGGCACGACGTGCTACCTCTGGCGCTCTCGGGACCGACCACGCTCGATCACCGCGCGGCGACCGAAGCGATGCGGTCCGCGGGGCGCCGCTTTCGCCTCGCCTACGCCAGCGACAGCCTCGCCGGCCTCCTGGCGATCGCGCGCTCGGGTCACGCGATCTCGGTGACGACGCGCGCAGCGGTTCCGAGCGATCTGGCGATCGTCACGCAGGACCTGCCGCCGCTCCCGGATTTCGGCATCGTCCTCGCCGATGCGGGCGCGCAGGCCTCGGCGGCGGCGAAGGCGTTGGGCGATCACATCCGAGCCGAGCTGCCCGTCGTCTAGCGGTCGGCTCCTCGCCGTCTCCTGCGCCGATCATCGCCCGGTGATCTCTGCGAGGGAGGATGCACTTCCGACCAGGGCGGCCCGGCTCCGTGTCCAGGCGTCCCCGTCGATGGCGAAACGGCTCCTCAGCCAAGCCAGCGTGAGACGCCGGGTCGCTTCGAGCGCCTCGGGATCCTCGACCTCGGTCTCCCGTGCGTCGAGCCCGGGAATCCCGCCGAGGGAATGACCCACCCCCGCGATCGTCAGCAGACTATCGGCCCCCGGCGCGTCGTGGTAGGCGTCGGCATGCCATTCGGGGCCTCGCGGCGTGAAATGCGGGTCGTCCTCCGCTCCGCAGACCACCAGAGTCGGCACCGCGATGCCGCTGAAATCGACGTCGAAGAAGGGGAAGCGCGCGGCGTGCTCGGGCGCCAGGTGGGCCCCGCCGCGCCCCGGCGTCGCCAGCAGGACGCCGGCGCGGATGCGCGGATCGGCGAAGCTCTCCCCCTGCAGACGCCCGCCGAGCAGCAGGCTGCAGGTATGGCCGCCGAAGGAGTGTCCGGCGACCGCGATCCGGTCGTGGTCGAGTCGTCCGGCGACGGCCTGTCGCTCGATCTCGTCCAGCCCGTCCAGGACGGCGCGCATCTCGGCCACGCGCTCGCGCCAGAAGAAGGGGCCTCCCGGCAAGGCGGGGTCGAGGCCGCCGACCCGTGAGCTGGCGTGCGTCGGCTGAATGACGGCGATGCCTCGCTCGGCCCAGAACTGGGCGAGCGGGGCGTATCCGTCTTTCGAGGGGATGGAGTTCGACGGGCCGAAGCCGTGCGAAAACACGACGATCGGCATCGCCTCGCCGACGGCCGGCGCGGTCAGGCGCAGCTCGAGCGGTTGGCGGTCGGGCAGCTCCAGGCGGATCGGCGTGTAGGCCACGGTCGCGGTCGGCTCCGGCGTCGGAAGGACGCGGGACAGGGTGATCAGTCGGTTCATCTGCAGTCCTCGATCGGTGGGACCGGGCGCGGCGGCACGGCCGCGCCCGGCTGGTCAGGCGGCGTCGAGGCCTTCCTCGCGGAACCAGGCTCGCGCATCGGCGTCGGCGGGCAGCTTCATCGGGGCCGTGTCGTCCGTGACGGCGCGCCAGACGGCGTGCGCGACATCGTGCGCCCGCGTCTTCTCGCCGGCCGAGCCGAGGCTCCGGAAATAGGCCTGCACGAAGGGGCCGTACGCCTCGGGGACATCCATCCCCATCCGCGCCACGGCATTGCGTCCGAACGACGTTTCGGGTGCGCTGCCGGGCAGGACGAGCCGCGCACGCACGCCGAACTCCGCGGCCTCCAGCGCGAAGCTCTCGGTGAAGGCGTTCACCGCGGCCTTGCTGGCGCTGTAGATCGACAGCGCCGGCAGCGGACGCAGCGTCACGCTCGAACTGATGTTGACGATCACGCCGCTGCGACGGGCGCGCATCGCGGGCATCACGGCGCGGGTGACGGCCATGGTCCCGAGCACGTTGGTCTCGAAGAGCTCGCGGGCACGGTCCATCTCCGCGCCTTCCAGCACGTTCAGCATGCCGACGCCGGCATTGTTCACGAGCGCGTCGAGCGGTCCCGCCGCCGCGACGGCGGCGGCGATGCTGTTCGCATCGGTGACGTCGAGGGACAGGAGGCGCAGCCTGTCCGAGACGGGCAGGCCGTCGCCCGAGGGCGTGCGCATCGTCGCGATCACCTCCCAGTCGCGATCGAGGAAGAAGGCGGCGACGGCGCGGCCGAAACCCGAGGAGGCGCCGGTGACGAGGATGCGGGGCATGCGTGGTTCTCCTTCGCTGTGGTGAGCGAGAGGTAGACGGCGCGTGCCGATCATTCTATCGATGAAAGTCCATGTTGATTCATCGAACGTCCGAACCGGTGCGTACTCTCCACGAAGATCCGCTGGCCGCGGTCGTCGCCTTGCTCCGACCGGCGCTCTCCCTCGCCAAGCTCGTCGAGGCCGGTGGGCGGTGGAAGGTCGAGCGGCGTGACATGGCGAGCCCCTTCTACTGCGCCATCGTCGAGGGGAGCGCCCGCCTCACCCCGACCGGTCGGGGGCCGATCACCCTGCGGGCCGGGGACTTCATCCTGATCCCAGATCTGCAGGGCTTCGGCATGACCGGCGAGGCGCCTCCGGGACCGAATGCGCCGAGCCGGCCGCTCGAGATCGGTCCGGGCCGGGTTCGCCTCGGCCCGGCGGATGCGCCCGTGCAGATGCGCGCGCTCGTCGGGCACTGCCGCTTCGAAACGCCCGCGAAGGGCCTGCTCGTGTCACTGCTGCCCGACGTGATCCACGTCTCCGGCAACGACCGCCTGACGGCGCTCGTGCCGGTCATCCACGAGGAGACGGCTGCCGAGAGGCCGGGGCGCGAGCTGATCCTCCAGCGTCTCTTGGACGTGCTGCTCGTCGAGGCGCTCCGCTCGGGGCCGGCCGTGGACATGCCGCCGGGGCTCCTGCGCGGGCTGTCCGATCCGCGGCTGGCCACCGCCCTCGGGCGCATCCATGCGCAGGCGGACGGCGAGGTCTCCATCGCAACGTTGGCGAAGGACGCCGGCATGTCCCGCTCCAGCTTCTTCGAGACGTTTCGCAGAGAGATCGGCTGCGCACCGAAGGAATACGTGGCGCACTGGCGGATGGCCGTCGCCAAGACCCTCCTGCGGGAGGGCCGGCTGACCAATGCGGAAATCGCACGCCGTGTCGGCTACGGCTCCGCCAGCGCCTTCGGAACGGCCTTCGTCCGCCACGAAGGCCTGTCGCCGGGCGCGTTCGCAGCCGAGGTCGGAGGACGGGGAGGTCGTGACGTGTCGATGGACGTCATCGGCGCCGGGTGACGCGCGTCTGGCGCGGCCCGCCGAAGGTTCGCATATGGTCGATCAATGCGCGTAGTTTCGGGGCGACGTTGCGGCGGTTCGGATAGTAGAGATTGAAACCAGAGAAGTACGGGCAGAAGTCCTCGAGGAGAGGAACGAGTTCGCCTCGATCGATCGGCCCACGAAAGCTCTCCTCCATCCCGAAGGTGATGCCGGCACCCGCGACGGCGAGCTTGACCATCAGCGCCATGTCGTTCGTGGTGATCTCCGGGTCGACAGTCACGCTGAACTCTCTGCCGTTCTCTGCGAACTCCCAGCGGTAAGGCGCGTGCCGCGGCGCCGACCTCCAGCCGATGCAACGGTGTTCGGCGAGCTCCCGCGGATGCGACGGCACGCCGAAGCGGTCCCGGTAGGCAGGTGAGCACACGGCGAGCTGGCGTTCGTCTCCGCCGGCGGGCACGGCGATCATGTCCTGCTCGATGACCTCGCCGAGCCGGACGCCCGCGTCGTAGCCCTCGACGACGATGTCGAACTCCTCGTCGGTCACCGTGACGTCGAGCTCGACCCTCGGATTGGCCTCCGCGAAGCGCGCCAGGAGGGGGCCCGCCAGAAAGCGCTCGGCGATCGACGAGACGGCCAGCCGCAATCGTCCGCGTGGGGCCCCGCCGAGGCTCGCCGCCGTCTCGGTCGCCGCCCGCATCTCGGCGATGGCAGGCGCGACCTGCGCGTGAAGGTGTTCACCCGCCTCCGTGAGGCTGACGCTGCGCGTCGTTCGCCTCACCAGCGCGGTGCCCAGCGTCTCTTCGAGCCGCCGTATCGTCTGGCTGACCGCCGAGCGTGTCACGCCGAGCCGGTCTGCCGCGGCGCGGAAATTCCGTTCCTCGGCCACCAAGGCGAATACGGCGAGCGCGTTGAAGTCCGGCTGCATTGGTTAGTTTCTCTTCCCACCATGTGAATGAATGAGCGGCTACCGGCTACAATGGGGCCGGTCTATCTCCTGGGCAACCGCGATGACGCGGCCAGCCACAGGAGATGGAATTGGACAAGGTGATCCTCATTACCGGCGCTTCGAGCGGCATCGGGGCCGGCATCGCCCGCGAACTCGCCGCGGCCGGCGCGAAGCTCGTGCTCGGTGCACGTCGCACCGACCGGCTCGAAGCTCTCGCACGAGAGCTCCGCTGGGACAGCAACGAAGTGCTGACACGTCGCCTCGACGTCGTCGACCGGGAAGACGTAGCGGCCTTCGCGCAAGCGGCGCGAGACGCTTTCGGACGCGTCGACGTGATCGTCAACAACGCCGGCATCATGCCGCTTTCGCCGATGGCGGCCATGAAGGTGGACGACTGGGACCGAATGGTCGACGTCAACATCAAGGGCGTCCTGCACGGCATCGCCGCGGTGCTGCCCGGCATGCTGGCTCGAGGCTCCGGTCACGTCGTCAACATCGCGTCGATCGGCGCGCTCACGGTCTCCCCGACCGCCGCGGTGTACTGCGCGACCAAGTATGCGGTGCGTGCGATCTCGGACGGGCTGCGCCAGGAGAACGAACGCCTTCGCGTCACCTGCATTCATCCCGGCGTCGTGGAGAGCGAGCTCGCCGACGGAATCACCGATCCGGCGACGATCGAAGTGATGAAGGCGTATCGCGCCATCGCGCTCCAGCCCGACGCCATCGGGCGGGCCGTCCGCTACGCCATCGAGCAGCCGGAAGACGTCGACGTGAACGAGATCGTCGTTCGTCCGACGCGGGCAGTGCACGGATGAGGACCGGAGCCACGTTCGCGATGACCGGGATCGTCCTGGCACTCTTCTACGAGGAGACAGCCATGAGCGGTGAGAACCACCCTTACGTCGGCATGTGGGTGACGGCGGACGGCTACGTGCGCCACGAGTTGCTGCCGAACGGCCGATACGACGAAGCCCGGGGAAACCGTGAGAGCGCCTACCAGGGTCGCTACGAAATCACCGGCGATCACATCCGATACTGGGACGATACGGGCTTCACCGCCGACGGGGACTTCATCGACGATGTGCTCCATCACGCCGGCATGCGGCTGTACCGCCAACGAGATCGCGTCGAGAGCGGTTCGCTCGTCGATCGATAACTGGGCGACGGGACGAGCAGCTCCCGTCACCTCCAAGCATACGAGCGGCTGATCGCTCGTAACCGAGCAGAGTGCTTCGCTCTGCCACAGCCACAGGAAAGGACAGACAGATGAACACCAAGGGACTTCGCACGATCGCGTATGCAATCTTCGCGATCGTAACGCTCGGCAACACCAACTCCGCCTATGCCGACGAGACGTGGAATGATCGGATGACGTTCTACTCGGTCGCTCATTCGTCTTCGCACGTGGCCGCTTCATTCCGCCGGACGCCTGCCGCCACGGGGGCGATCGGCGGAACGGGTGCCGGAGCACAGGCAGGCGACGGTCGTGCGGCGCACGGCTCGGACTTCTGGTGGCTTCATCGTGAAGCCGTTCGCGAGCGCAGCTCCGGGCGGTGACGCGTAGGCTGACGTCGACAGCCCGATCCGGATCGACTGCCGCATCGAGACATGGTGCGGCAGTCGACGCGTTCCGCGCCCGGCGAAGTACAGAGATGCGAGCGTAAAGAGTTCTCGATCGCCGAGCCTGTAGAGTGGGCTCTGCGCAGAATTCACGCCAGTGCTCGTAACCCAGCGGTGATCGCCGCGCCCATCTCGGCCACCTCTTGCCGAGAGGGCGTCGCGCCGACGACGACCATTCTCCAATAGAGCGGCGCCGGGATCAGATCGAGCGCGAGCGTGGTGTTCAAGGTCGCGGGCAGCTCACCGCGCGCCATGGCGCGCTCCAACAGGGTCGACCCGTGAGCGCGCCTCTGCTGCGCCACGCGCGTGTTCAGCGTACGCATCTCGGGTGATCGCGCCGCCTCCGCATGCAGATCCGGCAGGATGCGCCGGACGAGCGGATGCCTGAGCACGACGCGCAACCTGAACAGGAAGTCCGTCACGTCGGCCTCGAGCGACCCTCGGTCCTCGATCATCGCCATCCGAAGGCCGAGCGCGTCCACCGCCTCGGCGGCGAAGGCGACCCTCGACGACCAGCGCCGGTAGATCGCCGCCTTGCCCGCTCCCGCGCGGGCGGCGACCCGCTCGAGGCTGACGGCGGCGAAGCCCTTCTCCGCCCACTCGGCGAAGAACGCTCGGTAGAGCGCCTCCGTCAGCTCCGCCCGGGGCACGGCGGCCCCGGTCGGTTTCCGCTTTCTTTTTTCGTCGGAACACTTGCGTTCCATCCGAGGGATCTCCACATCGTCGATACGATACCGTTCCATCCAATATGGGAGCATTCGATGGCTGGCAAGTTCGACACGTTCGGGGATCTGCTCGTGGGCGCCCTGGGCCCGATGCTCGTTCCCGCGGACGGCGTTCTCGACCTCTTCGCCGAGGACGTGATCTTCGAGTTCCCGTATGCGCCGGAGGGGCTACGGAAGCGACTCGACGGGCGCGACCGGCTCGCCGAGCACTTCGCCCGGCTCGGGCCACTCGTCGAGTTCCACCGATTCGATCTCGAAGCGGCGTACGTGTGCGGGGACACGGTGGTGATCGAGTTCGGCTGCGAGGGCCGCGGCGTGGAGACCGGCATCGCCTACGACCAGACCTACGTCTCCGTCGTGACACTCCGGGACGGCCGCATCGTGCGCTACAAGGACTATTGGAACCCGCTGGTCGCGCTCGCGGCGCTCGGAGGGACCGAAGCGGTCGCCGCTTCGTTCGGCAAGGAGGCGACCCATGCCTGAGCGCATTCTCGTCACCGGCGGGACCGGCACTACGGGACGCCGCGTCGCGCGGCGGCTGGCGGAACGAGGCGTCTCCGTCGCGGTGGGCACGCGGCGCCCCTCGGCGAATCACGAGGTTAGGTTCGACTGGGCCGATCCTCGGTCGGTCGCCGCTTTCGAGGGCGCACGCGCGGCCTACCTCGTCGCTCCGACGGATCGCACCGACCATATGGCGCTGATGCGGCCGATCCTCGAGCGGGCGATGGCGATGGGAACGCGGCGCCTCGTGCTGCTCAGCTCGTCGCAACTCGTGCCCGGCGGCCCCATGATGGGCGAGGTCCATGCGTGGCTGGCGGAGAACGCGCCGGAATGGGCGGTTCTGCGGCCGTCCTGGTTCATGCAGAACTTCTCTAGCGGCCCGCACGGCCGGACCATCCGCGAGGAGAGCGCCATCTACAGCGCGACCGACACCGGCCGCGTCGGCTTCGTGAGCGCCGACGACATCGCCGCGGCGGCGGTCGCGGCGCTGACGAGCGCGCGCTCCCTCGACGGGGACGCCGTTCTGACCGGCCCCGAGGCGCTGAGCTACGACGACGTCGCGCACGTCGCCTCGGACCTGCTGTCGCGCCCTGTACGGCACGTGAGACTCGGCACCGAGGAGCTGATCCGCCGCCACACGCAGCTGGGGTTGCCGAGGAGCTACGCGGAGGCGTTGGCACATCTCGACGAGGTCATCCGCCACGGAGGTGAGGATCGCACGACGGATCAGGTTCTCCGGCTGACGGGCCGGGCGGCGACCTCGTTCCGGGCCTTCGCAGAAGGCAGCGTGTCTTCGTGGTGAGATGCCGCCGACGCGTTCGTACGCCCGCTCTCCCGTGCTGCCGCACCGACGCAGCCGGCGCATCGGCCCTCGCAGCCGCGATCACGCGCGCGCGCCGGCCCGTCGGCCCATCGCAGCGGGATGTCACCGATCCGTCAGCAGCTTCCGAAGGAACAGCCGGCTCTGGTCTCCGGGATAGCCGGGCAGCTCGCCGATTTTCTCGTAGCCGAGCCGCTCGTAGAAGCCCGGCGACTGGAACGTGAAGGTGTCGACCCATACGCCGCGGCAGCCCGCTGCGACGGCGCGTCGTTCCGCTTCTTCGACCAAGGCGCGCCCGTGCCCCCCACCGCGAAGGAACGTGGGTACTCCGAGGATCTGGATGTACAGCCAGTCCCAGTTCAGCTGGCCGACGAGACCGCCGACCACGTGATCGTCGTGCAGGAGCGCGAGGGCGAGCGTTCGGGGTTCGAACGGAAACCCGCGCTCCCTGCTGAAGACGTCGAGCGGTGCGAGGATCGCGCGACGCACATCGTCCGACGGTTGGTCGACGATCGAGATGGCAGTGGTCATCACCGTGCTTCCGTCCTCTGAGCCGAGAGTGCGCTCCACGGTCGATACCCGAATCGTAAGCACGCGACAGCCCGCCGGCCGACGTCGCTCGTGCAGAGCGCTCGCGACCGCGGTCCCGCCCCGACTCGTGGTCCTGCGCCTGCGAGCTCTCGAGCGAGGTCCGCACCGTCTCACCTTCGAGCGCAGCGAGGCGTTCGAGAAGACGTGGGACGCCTCCCGGGATCGCCATCGGCGCCGTGTCCGGCCCCGAGACATGGGAGACACCTCGTTCCCACGACACGGATGACGACAGCGCGACGACCCGCGCCGCGCCCCATGCGCGGTGGGCGCACCCGTCGCCGACGGGCGGGTGCGCCTCGCCTCGGCGTCAGCCGCCCGCGCCGATCGCCTCGCGCACGAGCGGGATCCAGGTCTCGCGCTGCGCGGCGTAGAAGGCGTCGATCTCGGCCGGCGTGCGCGGCGGCACCAGGTCGGCCCCGAGCGCGAGGAGCTGCTCGCGCACGGCGGGCGTCTCCATCACCGCCGCGACCTCGGCGTTCAGGCGCTCGACGATGGCGTCCGGCGTGCCGGACGGCGCCGCGATCGTGTTCCAGGTGGCCGCCTCGAACCCGGGATAGCCGAGCTCGGCGACGGTCGGGACCTCCGGCAGCGCCTCGGAGCGCTCCGGCGAGGTGATGGCGAGCGGGCGCACCGCGCCGGCCTCGATCTGCGGGATCGCAGTGACCGCGACGTCGAACATGTGCGACAGTCGCCCGGCGACGACGTCGCGTCGCGCGTCCGAGCCCGCCTGGTACGGCACGTGCTCGACGTCGACGCCGACCTCGTCGGCCCAGCGCAGGCCGGTGACGTGCGTCGTCGTGCCGACGGGACCGGAGCCGTACTGGTAGACGCCGGGCTCGGCCTTCAGCATGGCGACGTAATCGGCCATGGTCTGCGCCGGGTTCTCCGGGCCGACGACGAGCACGAGCGGCACGGTGTTGATCATCGCGACGCCGCGTAGCGTCTGCGCGAGGTCGACCGGCATGTCCGGGAACAGCGCGATGTTGAACACGAGCTGCGAGGAGGTGCCGACGAGGAGCGTATGGCCGTCGGGCTCGGCATTGGACACCAGCTCGGTCGCGACCATGCCGGAACTCTGGGGCATCGCCTCGAGCACGATGCGCTGCCCGAGCCGCTTCTCCAGCTCGGCTGCGACGATCTGGGCGGAAACGTAGGCGTTGCCGCTCGCCGCGGAGGCCGTGATCAGCCGAATCGGCTGGGTCGGCCAGGTCTGCGCTTCCGTCTGCGCTTCCGCCTGCACAGGCACGGACGCGACAGCCGTCGCGCCGGCGAGGACGCCGGCGGCGAAAATGTTCTTCCACATGGTCTTCCCTCGGTCTAAGGAGTGACCAGGAAGAAATACCGCTTTCTCCGCGGGAGGCAATATGAGTAACGATCGAAATTACACTTTTCGCTGCAGGCTAGTTTTACTTCGTTCTAAGCTGGATTACAGCATCTGCGTGGAGATTTCCGTTGCGGCGACGGCGCTCGCCTTCGCCGTCGCGGCGTCGGCCCTCCCCGACGGACGGCCGGGACGTCTCGGTCCGGCCGACGTGCCCCTCGCGCTCGCGGCGCTGACGGGACTCGCGGCGCTCGTCGGCGTCGTCACGCGCAGAACCGCGGAGCCGGCGGCGGCGCTCGAAGTCGATCCGTGCGCGGCGCTCGATCCGGTGCCGATGCGCACGGTGGTGCGCCTGCTCGCGTCGCTCGTCCTCCTGGCGACGACGATCGGCCCGCTCGGCCTCCTCGTCTCCGGCACGCTCTGCGGTGCGCTTGCTGCGTCCGCGGTGACGGGCGCGCGCCTGCCCGGCGCGCTCGCCGCGGGCGTCGCGGCGACGGCCCTCGTCGCGGGCGTCTTCGTCGGCCTCGTCGGCCAGCCGTTGCCGCTCCTGCCGGGTGCGCTGCGATGATCGGTGGCGACATCGCGGCCGGGCTCGCGGCCGCGCTCACCCTCGAGCATCTCGGCTGGGCCTTCGCCGGCGCGTTCCTCGGCACGCTGGTGGGCGTTCTCCCGGGCCTGGGCCCGGTGGCGACCATCGCGCTGCTGTTGCCGACGACCTTCTTCCTGCCGCCGACGGGCTCGCTCATCATGCTGGCGGGCATCTACTACGGCGCGCAGTACGGCTCCTCGACGACGGCGATCCTGCTGAACGTACCCGGGGAGGCCTCGGGCGCGATCACCGCCGTCTCGGGCCACAAGATGGCGCGGGAGGGACGCGCCGTGGAGGCGCTCGCCGTCGCGACCCTGGCCTCGGCGGTGGCGGGCATCCTGTCGGCGCTCGTGCTGGCGCTCGCCACTCCCGCGCTCGCGCGCGCTTCGCTCGCGGTCGGGCCCGCGGACGTCGCGGCGATGATGGTGCTCGCCTGCGTGCTCGCCGTCGTGCTCTCGGCCGCGCCGCTCGCACGCGGCTTCGCCATGCTCGGGCTCGGCGGGCTGCTGGGCCTGATCGGGACGCCGGGTCCCGACGGGCTGCCGCGCTTCACCTTCGGCGTGCGCGCGCTCTTCGACGGGATCGGCTTCGTCCCGCTCGTCGTCGGCCTGTTCGGCATGTCGGAGGCGCTCGCGCTCGCCGCGCGCGGCACGAGCGGCGGTGCGGTCGCGAGGATCGCGCATTGGTGGCCCGGCGCCGCCGCGATCCGCGGCTGGCTCGCGCCGGCGCTGCGCGGGTCGCTCGTGGGCGCCGCCATCGGCCTCGTGCCGGGCGCGACGACCCTCGTGTCGTCCTTCGTCGCGTGGTCGCTGGAGAAGCGCGTCTCCCGCCGCGCGCCGGACGTCCGGCGGGACATCGCCGGCGTCGCCGCGCCGGAGGCGGCCAACAACGCCAGCGCACAGACCGGCTTCGTCGCCCTGTTCGGGCTCGGCATCCCGTCGAACGCCGTCACCGCGGTGCTCGTCGGCGCCATGATGATCCACGGCCTGCCGCCGGGGCCGGCCCTGATGGACCGCGAGCCGACGCTGTTCTGGACCTTCGTCGGCTCGATGCTGATCGCCAACCTGATGCTCGTCGTGCTGAACCTCCCCCTCGTCGGGCTCTGGGCGCGCCTGGTCACGGTGCCGCCGCTCTGGCTCGTGCCGGGCATCGTGCTGGTCTCCGGCGTCGGCGTGCTGGCGAGCGACGGGCTCGCCTTCGACGTCGTGCTCCTCGCCGCCTTCGGAGGCCTCGGCTACGCGCTGCGGCGGACCGGCTTTCCGCTCCTGCCGCTCCTCGTCGGATTCGTGCTCGCCCCCATCTTCGAGGACCACCTGCGCCGCGCGATCGCGCATGCCCGCGGCGACGCCGCGACGCTGGCGAGCCAGCCCATCGCGGGGACGCTCGCCGCCGCCGCCGTGCTCGCGCTCGCCCTCACGCTGGCGCGGCGCGGGGCGCGCTGAACCGCCCGCGCGACCTCGGGCCGCGCGCACCGGAGCCCGCGGTGCGTCGCCTCAGTACCAGGAGGCCGGCACGGGGAAGACCGTCGGCGCCGGGGTCGCGCGGGCGATGGCGAGCGCGAAGTCGTTGCTCCAGTCGGTGAGCGGCGGCGTCCCGGCGAGGTCGGCGGGCGTCACCAGCTCGGGCACGAGGCGGCGGGGCGCGCGGGCGAAGAGGTCGCTCGGCCAGTCGGCGATGGCGAGCGTCGGCGGCGTGCGCGCGGCCGGCCCGGCGAGCACCACGCGGTTGAGGCGCCCGGCCGCCCCGCGCACGTCCTCGTAGACGGCCACCGGCCCGCCCATCGCCGCCGCGATCGCGGCGAGGAGGCGGCGGGACGGCCGCGTGTCCAGCGGCGGCACCACCGCGTTCACCACGAGGGCGCCCCGCGGCGCGAGGCAGGCGGAGGCGGCGGCGAAGGTCTCGCGGGTCACGAGGTGCTCGGGGATCTCGAGCCCGGAGAACGCATCGACGAAGATCGCGTCGTAGGCGCCCGCGCAATCCTCCAGGAAGAGGCGGGCGTCGGCGATGCGCAGGTCGATCTCCGGCGCGAGGTCGAACCAGCGCCTCGCGACGTCGGCCGCGGCGGGGTTGACGTCGACGGCGGTCACCGAGAAGCCCGCGCGCACGAGGTCGCTCGCGATCACTCCGCCGGCGAGGCCGAGCACCAGCACGCGCCCGCCGGGCGCCACCGTCTCGGCGATCAGCGCCCGCGACAGCGCGGCGTAGACGAGCGGCGTGCCCGGCAGGTCGCGGCCCGCCGCGCTCTGGACCTGGTTCTCCTCGAGGTAGAGCCGCACCGTGCCGTCGCGCCCGGGCCGGGTCACGTCCGCGACGATCACGGTCGCGTGGGCACTGCGCTCGGTCGCCACGTGCGTCACGCGCCAGGCGCCGAAGGCGACCGCGTCCGGCGCCGAGAGCAGGGCCGCGCCGGCGAGCGCGATCGCGGCGACGGCGCCCGGGAGCAGGACCGCCACCGCCCGGAGCTCGCCGAGCGCCCGCGCCGCGAGGAGCGCGACGGCGACGAGCGCCCCCGCGAGCACGGCGAGCGTCGCCGGCGGGGCCATGTGGGGCAACAGCGCGAAGGCCGCGAGGAAGACGCCGGCCACCGAGCCGACCGTGCTGATGGCGAAGACCTCGCCCGCGCCCGAATCGCCCGCGCCGGTGGAGAGGAGCGCGATCGCGAGCGGCCCCATGGCGCTGAGCAGCACCAGCGCCGGCGCGAGCACCAGAACCACGCCGACGAAGGCACCGGTGAGCGCGCCGCCCACCGCGAGCTGCGGCAGCAGCATCGGCGCCAACGCGCCGGTGACCCCGAGCACGATCGCCGCGAGCGCGGGTATGCGCGCGAAACGCCGCGCCGGCGCGTGCGCCGACCAACGCGAGCCGACGTGATAGCCGAGCGCCAGCGCGAGCAGCGTCACCGAGAGGATCGCCGTCCAGACCACGAGCCCGCCGCCGACGTAGGGGGTCAGCAGCCGCGACGCGATCAGCTCGAGCGCCAGCGTCGCCGCGCCGGTGACGAGGAGCGCTGCGTGGACGACGAGGCGGACGGGGCGGGCGGGGGCGTGCGGCACGCGCCGTCGTAGCGCGGCGGGGCGCGGGGGTCCAGCCGCGCGGCACGCGGTGGCCGTCCCTGGCATGGTTTCTGAAACGTGAACGACGCGCGGCGCTTTCGAGCGACCCGCCGTCCCGGAGCGGGACGATCGTGATCAGGCAGGAGCACAGCCATGATGTTCGCGTCCGCGTCCCCCCTCGGCCAGGCGTCCCGCGGCGGCACGCGCGGCCGTCCCGAGACGTCCGCGATCCCCCGCGTCGAGGTGGGCGGCTTCGGCATCGAGCTGCGCGGACCCCTCGATCTCGACGCGATCGCCGCGCCCTGGGCGGCGCTCGCACGCCGGGCGCTCGTGCCGAGTCCCTTCGCGGAGCACGCGCTCCTCGCCGCCGCGGCGCGCCACCTGCCGGAGGGCCGCCGGCTCCAGACGCTCCTCGTCTGGAGCGGCGCGCGCCTCGTCGGCGTCGCTCCGGTGACGGCCGCGCGCGGCCCCCTCGGCGCGAAGCGGCTCGTGCCCTGGCGTGTCGACCTCCTGCCGGCCGCGACGCCGCTCCTCGACGCCGAGGCCGCCGGGTCGGTGCTCGACGCGATGCTGCGCTACGCCCGCGGGCGCGGCACGCCGCTCGTCCTCGCCGACGCGCCGCTCGGCTCGGCGCTCGCCCATCTCCTGCGCGGCGCCGGCCTCTCGCCGAACGCGCTCGCACAGGCGCGAGACGCCGAGCCGGAGCGGACCGTGGTGCCCTTCGCCGATCTCTCCTTCGAGAATGCCCGCACGGCCACGGAGGTACGCGACGCCGTCGAGGTCTTCCTCGCGCTCGACGTCGAGGCGGCTGCCGCGCAGCGGCGGCTCGCGCTCGTCCAGGACCCCGGCCACGCCAACCTCGTGCGCACGGCGACCCGCCGCGCCGCCCGCGAGCGCACGTGCCGCGTGGCGATCACCAGGCGCGACGGCGCGGCGGTCGCCGCGGCGATCCTCGTGCGCGACCACGCCTGGCTCACCGCCGCCGTGCCCGGCGAGGCGTCGGCCCTCGCCGCGCTCCTCGCGCGCCGGCCCATCGCCCCGCCTCCCGTTCGGAACGACTGGACGCTCGCCCCGAGCGCGCTCGGTCGTCCCGGCGCGCCCGCTCGAGGCCTCCTCGCCGCCGCCCGCCGGCTGATCGCACCGATGGCGCGGGCGACGTAAGGAGCGGCACTACCAGAGCGGAACCTCACGGCACCCTTGCATTTTGAGTGGAGTTTGATACATTAAGGCCGTTAATGTCTGGAGTTTCATGCAGGTGCGGATCACCACCCCTCTGTCCGGGGACGAATACGACGCGCTCGCGCGGCTCGGCGAGACGATCCGCCTCGCGCGGCTGCGGCGCAACCTCAGCCAGGTGGAGCTGGCGGAGCGGATCGGGGTCGCTCGCTCGTCGGTCGTCGCGCTAGAGAAGGGACGCCCCGGCGTCGCGATCGGCATCCTCATGCGGGCGCTGACCGTGCTCGGCTATCCCGAGCGGCTGGCGGAGCTCGTCGGGTCGGACCCGATCGGGGACGGCCTCGACCTCGGGCGACGCCGTGCGGGAGCGAAGGCCGATGTGGCGGATTTCTGACGCGGGCCTGGTCGAGCGTCTGGTCGTGTTCCGCGAGACGTCGGCGGGCGCCGTACCGGTCGGCGAGCTCGTAGCGGAAGGGCGCGGCCCGCGCAGGCAGTCGCGCTTCCGCTACGCGCGAAGCTACCTCGCGCGTCCCGATCGCCGGGCCGTCGACCCGATCGGCATGCCCCCGAGCGCACGCTCCTACCCCTCGGCCCCCGAGGAGGTGCCGCTCGCCTTCCTGGACGCGGGGCCGGACGGGTGGGGAAAGGGCATCCTGCGGCAGGCCTACCCCGACCTCGATCTCGGAATGATGGAGATGCTGGCGCTGGGCGGGGCGGAGCGTACGGGCGACCTGCTCTTCGGGCCGACGCCGGACGGCCCGGAGACCTGGCGGCCGGCCACGCGCGCGCTCGCGCGGCTACCCGACGCGGAAGACGACCTGGAGGCCCTGCTCGCCGCCGCGCGCGCGGCGGACGAAGGCGATGCGACGGCGGATCACCTCGGTCTCCTCTTCCGCAGCTCGCGCGACGTCGGTGGCGCACGGCCGAAGGCGCGGCTTCGCCGGGACGCTCGAGAGTACATCGCCAAGTTTCCCGCCTGGGGCGATCGGTTCGACGAGCCGCGGGTCGAGGCGGCGTGCCTCGACGCGGCGGAGGCGGCGGGCGTGCCCGTGGCCGAGCGCGTCGTCCTCGACGTGGCGGGGCGCTCCGTTCTGCTCGTGTGCCGCTTCGACCGCGACGACGCGGGCCGTGCCCACGGCTATCTCAGCATGGCGACGCTGCTGCGCCAGCCCTCCACCGAGTACCGCACCGACAAGACCTACGTGGACATGGCGCTCGTCGCGCGCCGGATCGGCGCCGCGTCGCCGGAGGCGGACATGTACCGCCGGCTCCTGGTCAATGCGTGGCTGAGGAACACGGACGATCACCTGCGCAACCACGCGATGATCGATCGGGGCGCGGGGTGGGAGCTGTCGCCGGCCTTCGACATCGTGCCGCATCCGGGCGTCGATCGGCACGCCTGCGCGCCGGCGCGCGGGACGAGCCCGGCCTGCGACCCGGCCGCTGCCGCGGCCAGCCACCGCGCGTTCGGCCTCGTCGAGGCGCGCGCCCGCGACATTCACGAGGAGGTCATGGCCGGCGTCCGCCGCTTCGCCGAGTTCCTCGACGGGCGGGGCGTCCGGGCTCGGGACGTGGCGATGCTGCGCGAGGCGGTCCCGGCGCTGCGCCTCGATCGCGCGGCCCCGGTCCCGTGACGTCGCGCCCGGCCGCTCACGCGGCGGGCTTCATGCGCCCGTAGAACGTCTCGCCGGCATCGGCCATCTGCCGCAGCAGAGCCGGGACGGCGAAGCGGGTGCCGTGGACGGTGGCGAGGCGGTCGGCCTTCTCCACGAAGGCCTTCGCCCCCATGAAGTCGATCCAGGAGAGCGCGCCGCCGGTGAACGGCGCGAAGCCGAAGCCGAGGATCGAGCCGACGTCCGCCTCGCGGGGGTCGACGATCACGCCCTCCTCGACGGTGCGGGCCGCCTCCAGCGCTTGGGCGACGAGGAGGCGATCCTGCAATTCGGCGAAGTCGATCGTCTCGCCCTCGCGGCGCGCCTTCGCCATGCCGGCGAGGCCCGGCCAGAGCCGCTTCCTGCCGCCCTCGGGATAATCGTAGAAGCCCCGGCCGTTCTTGCGCCCGAGCCGGCCCTCGCCCTCCACCATGGCGACCAGCATCGCCTTCTGGTCCGGGTCGATCGCGCCCGCGCCCGCTATCGCCTCGGTGGCCTTGACGATCCGCAGCGCGAGATCGAGCGCCACCTCGTCGTTGAGCGAGAGCGGTCCGACCGGCATGCCCGCGGCCTTGCCGGCGTTCTCGATCATCGCCGGCGGCACGCCCTCGACGAGCATCTTGTGCCCTTCGAGGATGTAGGCGCCCACGCAGCGATTGGCGAAGAAGCCGCGCGCGTCGTTGACGACGATCGGGGTCTTCTTGATGGCGCGCACGAAGTCGAGCGCGACGGCGAGCGCCTCGTCTCCGGTCTTCTCGCCCAGGATGATCTCGACGAGCATCATCTTCTCGACCGGCGAGAAGAAGTGGATGCCCACGAAGCGCTCCGGACGCGACGAAGCCTTCGCCAGCCCCGAGATCGGCAGCGTCGAGGTGTTCGAGCCGAAGATCGCGGTCTCGCCGACGGCGGCCTCGACCTTGGAGATGACCTCGGCCTTGACCTTCGGGTCCTCGAACACGGCCTCGACCACGAGGTCGCAGCCGGCGAGCGCCGCGTAGTCGTCCGCCGCGGTGATGCGCGCCAGCAGCGCGTCGCGGTCGGCGGTCTTGGCGCGGCCCTTCATGACCTGGTCGGTCATGAGCTCGTGCGAATGGGCCTTGCCCTTCTCGGCCGCCTCCCTGTCGCGGTCGACGAGCACGACCTCGAAGCCCGCGTTCGCCGCGACGTAGGCGACCCCCGCGCCCATGAAGCCCGCGCCGACGACGCCGATCCGCTTCAGCGAGGTCTCGCCCACGGAGGCGGGGCGCCGGGCGCCCTTGTTGAGTTCGCCCATCGAGACGAAGAGCGTGCGGATCATCGCCGCTGCCTCCTTCGAGCGCAGGATGTGGGCGAAATAGCGGGACTCGACCTTGAGCGCGAGATCCATGGGCAGCTGCAGGCCCTCGTAGACCGATTGCAGGATGGCCTTCGCGGCGGGGTAGTTGTCGTTCGTCTCGCGGCGATAGATGGCGTTCGCCGCGGGCCAGATCTGCATGCCGGCGGGGGAGTAGACCTTGTTCGAGGGCAGCTTGAAGCCCTTCTGGTCCCACGGCGCCACCGCGGAGCCGCCGTCGCGGATCCAGGCCTTGGCCGTGTCGATCAGCTGGTCGTGCGGCACGACCTGGTGGACGAGGCCCATGTTGCGCGCCATCGATCCCTTGATCTGCTGGCCCTTGAACAGCATCTGCAGCGCGTCGCCCGTCTGCATCAGCCGCGCCACGCGCTGGGTGCCGCCGGCGCCGGGGAAGAGCCCGACCTTGATCTCGGGAAGCCCGACCTTGGTGCGGTCGTGATCGCACAGGATGCGCTGGTGGCAGGCGAGCGCGAGCTCGAAGGCGCCGCCGAGGCAGGTGCCGTGGATCGCCGCGACGAAGGGCTTGCCGCAGGTCTCGAGCCGTCGGTAGAGCAGCGAGAGCCGGCGCGATTGCTCGAAGAAGACGCGCATCGCCTCCTCCGCGCCCTTCTCCGCGGCGAGCTTCGCGTGCATGGCGCGAAGCCCCTGGAGCATCCCGAGGTCGGCGCCGCCGGAGAAGTCCTTCTTGCCGGACGCGATCACGCAGCCCTCGATCTCGGCGGTCTCGGCGACGTGCTCGATCACGCGGGCGAGCTCCTCCATCACCTCGGGGGTGATGACGTTCATCGAGCGCCCGGGCATGTCCCAGGTGAGGAGTGCGATGCCGTCGGCGTCGGTCTCGAAGCGGAAGTTGGTGAGGTCCATGGTCTTGTCTCCCGGCTCTCTCAGACGCGCTCGATGATGGCGGCGGTGCCCATGCCGGCGGCGACGCACAAGGTGACGAGCGCCGTCTGCTTGCCCTGGCGCTCGAGCTCGTCGAGCACCGTGCCGAGCACCATGGCGCCGGTGGCGCCCAGCGGATGGCCCATGGCGATGGCGCCGCCGTTGACGTTGACGATCGCCGGATCGAGGTCGAAGGCCTGGATGTAGCGCAGCACCACAGACGAGAAGGCCTCGTTGATCTCGAAGAGGTCGATGTCGTCCTTCGTCATGCCCGCCTTCTTCAGCACGAGCTCGGTCACGTCGACGGGGCCCGTCAGCATCAGCGCGAGGTCGGAGCCGATCGAAGCGAAGGCCTTGATGCGCGCGCGGGGCGTCAGGCTCGCCATCTCGCCGGCCTTCCTGGAGCCCACGAGGACGGCGGCCGCGCCGTCGACGATGCCGGACGAGTTGCCCGCGTGGTGGACGTGGCGCACCGCCTCGACGTCGGGATGGGCTGCGATCGCCACCGCGTCGAAGCCCGCCATGTCGCCCATCTGCTCGAAGGCCGCCTTGAGCCCGCCGAGCGACTGCATGTCGGTGGACGGCCGCATGTGCTCGTCCTTCGCCAGGATGGTGAGGCCGTTGACGTCGCGCACCGGCACGACGGAGCGCGCGAAGCGGCCCTCGTCCCAGGCCCTGGCCGCACGCTTCTGGCTCTCCACCGCGAAGGCGTCGACGTCGTCGCGGGAGAAGCCGTACTTGGTGGCGATCAGGTCGGCCGAGATGCCCTGGGGCAGGAAGTAGGTGTCGATGGCGAGCTTCGGGTCGACGGGCCAGGCGCCGCCCGACGCGCCCATGCCGATGCGCGACATGGATTCGACGCCGCCGCCGATCGCCATCTCCTTCATGCCGCTCATCACCTGGGCGGCGGCGAGGTTCACCGCGTCGAGGCCCGAGGCGCAGAAGCGGTTGATCTGGACGCCCGGCACCTCCTTGCCGAAGCCGGCCTTGAGCGCGGCGGCGCGGGCGATGTCGCCGCCGGCCTCGCCGACGGGGTCGACGCAGCCCAGCACGACGTCCTCGATCATCACCGGGGGCAGCCGGTTGCGGTCGCGGATCGCCTTCAGCGCGGTCACGGCGAGATCGACCGCCGGCACCTCGTGCAGCGACCCGTCCGGCTTGCCGCGTCCGCGGGGCGTGCGGACGTGGTCGTAGATGTAGGCGTCGGTCATGGATGCCTCCCTGTGGCGTTCGGTTCGTATGCGCCGTGGCTCGCTCAGAACGCCTCCGCCGGCAGCGCCATCGTCGTGTCCGCGCCCGCGGAGATGCGCGCCAGCTGGGCCGCGGTCTCGGGCATCAGACGCTCCATGTAGAAGCGCCCGACGACGAGCTTCTCGGCCATAATGCGCTCCATGCCGGGCGCACCCTCCTTCGCGAGCGCCGCCTCGGCCATCAGCCCCCACATCCAGCCCATCGCGACCAGCCCGAACATGTGCATGTAGTCGGTCGCTCCGGCGCCGGCGTTGTCGGGCTTGGCCATGGCGTTGTTCATGAACCACATCGTGGCCTGCTGGAGGCGCCCCAGGCCCTCGCCGAGCGGCCCGATATAGGGCTGCATCGCGGGGTCCGACGCGTTCGCCTTGCAGAAGGCCTCGACCTCGCCGAAGAAGGCCATCACCGCGCGCCCGCCGTCCTTGGCGAGCTTGCGGCCGACGAGATCCATCGCCTGGATGCCGTTGGCGCCCTCGTAGATCATGGTGATGCGGGCGTCGCGGACGAACTGCGACATGCCCCACTCCTCGACGTAGCCGTGCCCGCCGAACATCTGCTGGGCCTTGACCGCGTTGTCGAAGCCGAGATCCGTGAACACGCCCTTCACGACGGGCGTCATCAGGCCGAGGAAGTCGAGGGCCTTCTGGCGCGCGGCCGCGTCCGGCGAACGGTGGGCGATGTCGCTCTCGAGCGCCGTGCGCAGGATGAGCGCACGCGCCGCCTCGTTGATGGCGCGGATCGTCATCAGCGTGCGGCGCACGTCCGGGTGGACGATGATCGGGTCGGCCGGGCCGTCCGGGTTCTTCGGGCCGGTGAGCGAACGGCCCTGGAGGCGGTCCTTCGCGTAGGCGACGGCGTTCTGGTAGGCGACCTCGGAGACCGCGAGGCCCTGGACGCCCACCGCGAGCCGCGCCTCGTTCATCATCACGAACATGGCCGCGAGCCCGCGATTCTCCTCGCCGACGAGCCAGCCCGTGGCGCCGTCGTAGTTCATCACGCAGGTGGCGTTGCCGTGGATGCCCATCTTGTGCTCGAGCGAGCCGCAGGAGACGCCGTTGCGTGCGCCCAGCGAACCGTCGTCGTTCACGAGCATCTTCGGCACGACGAAGAGCGAGATGCCCTTGGTGCCCTGCGGCGCGCCCTCGATGCGGGCGAGCACCAGGTGGACGATGTTCTCGGTGAGGTCGTGCTCCCCCGCCGAGATGAAGATCTTCGTGCCGGTGATGGCGTACGAGCCGTCGCCGTTGGGGACCGCCTTGGTCTTGATCATGCCGAGATCGGTGCCGCAATGCGGCTCGGTCAGGTTCATCGTGCCCGACCAGGTGCCCTCGATCATCTTGGGCAGGTACGTCGCCTTCTGCTCCGGGGAGCCGTGCTCGATCAGCGCGGCGATGGCGCCCATCGTCAGGCCCGGGTACATGGCGAGCGCGAGGTTCGCCGAGGAGGCGAACTCCTGCATCACCGTGTTGAGGGTCGTGGGCAGGCCCTGGCCGCCGAACTCCTCGGGCGCCGAGAGCCCGAGCCAGCCGCCCTGGACGTAGGCCTCGTAGGCCGCCTTGAACGCCTTGGGCGCGGCGACGCTGCCGTCGGCGTTGCGCGTGCAGCCCTCCTGGTCGCCCGCGAGATTGGTCGGCGCCCACGACGTCTCGGTCAGCTTCGCGCCCTCCTCGAGGATCGCCGCCACCGTGTCGGGCGTGGCGTCGGCGAAGCCCGGCAGATCGGCGTGGCGCGACAGCTTCAGGACGTCGTCGAGGATGAAGGACGTGTCGGCGACGGGGGCCTTGTAGACCGGCATGGGCTCTCTCCCTAGGGATCGGGCGGGCGTTTCGCACGGATGCGCGCCGTGGATAGTTCATATATAAACTATCTCGTCGCCGCTGGCTAGAGGGAGGCCGCGTCCCGGCGGGCCGCCGCCCGGGGACCCCGTCGTCGCCGATCCGTTCACCGTCCCGCGACGAGTCGCCGCGATGGGGGTTGCGGAACGCATGGGGAACGGGTATGAGTTCCGCGTTTGTTTTCCGCGTGACCGCCATCGCGATTCGGCCGGCGGCGCGGAAGGCTCGAGGACGGGGTCGCTCCATGCTCACGCGCAAACAGCACGAACTGCTTCGCTTCATCCACGAGCGGGTGCGGGAGACCGGCGTCCCGCCTTCCTTCGACGAGATGAAGGACGCGCTCGACCTCAAGTCGAAGTCGGGCATCCACCGGCTGATCACGGCGCTGGAGGAGCGCGGCTTCATCCGGCGGCTGCCGAACCGGGCGCGGGCGCTCGAGGTCGTGCGCCTGCCCGAGGGCCTGGGCGTGCCGTCGAGCCGGCGCTTCAACCCGAGCGTCGTCGAGGGCGGGCTCGCGGCGAAGCCCAAGGCCGCGTCGGCGCCCGCGGCGCCGCCGAGCGTTCCGGACGAGGAGCGCGGCATCCAGATCCCGGTCATGGGCCGGATCGCGGCGGGCGTGCCGATCTCGGCGATCCAGTCGCAGAGCCACTCGATCACCGTCTCGCCGGACCTCGTCGCCTCGGGCGAGCATTTCGCGCTGGAGGTCCGCGGCGATTCGATGATCGAGGCGGGCATCCTCGACGGGGACATCGTCGTCGTGCGCAAGCAGGACGTGGCAAACACCGGGGACATCATCGTCGCGCTGATCGACGACGAGGAGGCGACCTTGAAGCGCTTCCGCCGCCGCGGCTCCTCCATCGCCCTCGAGGCGGCCAACCCCGCCTACGAGACGCGCGTGCTCGGGCCGGACCGGGTGAAGATCCAGGGCAAGCTGGTGAGCCTGTTCCGGCGGTATTGAGCGGGGTCGGCGTATCCGGGATCGGACGGTTATCGGCGGCGATGCCGCTCCCGCGCCGAGCCCCCGATCACCGCCGGAGCATCCACATCGCCCCGCCGGCGAGCAATCCCCAGAACGGCGCGCCGATGCCGAAGAAGGCCACGCCGGAGGCGGTGGTGACGAAGCAGACGAGGGCGGCCATGCGCGCCTTCTCGTCCGCGAGCGCCGCCTGGATCGCGCCCGCGAAGCTCGTCAGCAGCGCGAGGCCGGCCACCGCCTGAATCAAGATCGGCGGCGAGGCCGCGATGAAGGCGGCCGCCGCGCCCGCGGAGAGGCCGAGCGCGACGTAGACCGCCCCCGCCGTCGCCGCCGCGACCCAGCGCTTCGCCGGGTCGGGATGCGCCTCGGGTCCCGCGCACAGCGCCGCGGTGATGGCGGCGAGGTTCACGAGATGGCCGCCGAAGGGGGCGGCGATCGCGCTCGCGACGCCGGTGCCGACGAAGACGGGCCCGACCGGCGGTCGGTAGCCGTTGGCGGCGAGCACCGCGAGCCCCGGCACGTTCTGCGAGGCCATCGTCACGAGGAAGAGCGGCAGGGCGAGACCGACGAGCGCGTCGAGCGAGAAGGTCGGAGCGACGAGCACGGGCCGGGGTGCGAGCGCGGCCCAGGACGCCTCGGGCAGCGGTGTCGCCGCGAAGACGAGGCCGATCGTCACCAGAACCGCGAGCGGCACGGCATACGGCCGCGCGAAGCGCAGCGCCGACGCCCACACGACGACGATCGGCAGCGCCAGCGCCGGCTCCACCAGCGTCGCGCGCGCCGGGGCGAGGCACAGGTCGAGCAGGATGCCCGCCAGCATCGCGGCGGCCAGCGGCATCGGGATGCGCTCGACGGCGCGGCCGAACGGCCGGATCACCCCCGCCAGGATCACGAGGACGGAGGCCGCCAGGAAGGCGCCGACCGCGACCGGGAAGCCCCCCGGGTAGGCGCCGGTCGCCACGAGCAGCGCCGCGCCGGGCGTGGACCAGGCGATCGAGATCGGCAGCCGCGTGCGCCAGGACAGGCCGATCGCCAGCACGCCCTTGACGAGGCATACCGCGAGCAGCCCGGACGCCGCCTGGGCGGGCGTGGCGCCCACCGCGACGAAGCCCTGCAGCAGCAGCGCGAAGGTCGAGGCGAAGCCGACGAGCGCCGCGAGCGCCCCCGCCGAGACCGGCTGGATCGGCCCGCCGCCCCCCTCCGCCGGCGCGCGCGCCTCCGCCGTCCCCGTGCCGCCCGCCATATCGCTCATGTCCCGCTTACGTCCCGCTCGTCCAGCCGTGCGAGACTGCCGCCCGGCGGGCACGCACGCCACCCCGCGCGCGCCGACCAGGGCTGCGCCGCGGGCGGTGCGCGTCACTCCTCCAGCGCCCGCGCGATCTCCCAGGCGAGGCTCTCCGCGTCGAGATCCTCGCCGTTGGCGAGCACCACCACGGAGACCCCGGTGTCGAGCCCACGATAGTAGTACGCCGCCGTGCCGTACCAGGAGCCGCCGTGCGCCGCGACCGTCCTGTCGAAGTCGTCGGTGTACAGCGACCAGCCCCAGCCGTAGCCGGCGCCGCTCTCGTCGGCGATCCGCTCCCCGTCGTCGAAGGCACCCTGCGAGACCAGGAGTTCGCCCGGTGCGAACCCCTCCGCGAGCGCGGCCTCGTAGCGGGCGAGATCGGCGAGGCTCGTCCAGATCGAGCCGTCGCCCTCCACCGACGTATCCCATCCGCTCGCCTCGAAGGCGCCGTCCGTCCCGGCATGGCCGGAGGCGCGACGCGCCTCGTCCCGCGGGTAGCCGGAGGCGGAGGACGTCATGCCGAGCGGCTCGAAGACGCGGGCGTGCAGCACCGCGTCGAGGCTCTCGACGCCGTCGGCCGCGGCCACGAGGGCGCCGAGCACGAGATAGCCGGTGTTCGAGTAGGCGAAGACGGTGCCCGGCTCGGCGTCGAGCGGCATGCCCGCGACCCAGGCGAGCACGTCGCCGTTGGTCGTCGTCTCGTCGAAGCCGAGCCCCGGCGCGTCACCGAGGTAGTCCGGCAGGCCGCTCGTGTGGCGCACGAGATCCTCGAGCAGGATCGCCCGGCTCGCCCCTTCCGGGAGCGCTGGCAGCATCGTCAGCACGTCGGCGACGGGGGCGGTCGGATCGAGCGTGCCGTCCTCGACCAGGAGCGCCGCGGCGAGCGCCGTCATCTGCTTGGAGACCGAGGCGAGGTCGAACAGCGTATCCGGGGTGACGGGCTCCTGCGATTCGATGTCGGCGACGCCGTAGCCCGCGAGGTGCCGCACGACCCCGTCCTCCGCGACGAGGACGGCGAGCCCGGGCGTGTCCGACCCCACGTGCGGGGCGACGAGGGCGTCGACGTCCGCGAGGCGCTGGGCGAGGGCGGCGGAGGGGGCCGCGAGCAGCGCGGCGGCGAGGCAGGAGGCGATGCGCGCACCGGCGCGAGCGCGGCGGGCGGGGAGGTGCGGGATCGTCATCGGGAGAGGTCCGGTGCGCTGGCGGATCGGTCGTGCGAGCTTAGCTCGGCCGTGCCGGCCCGCAAGAGGCGCCGGGGTCGATCACACCAGCTCGAACTCCAGGATCAGCGTGCGCTGGAGCAATGAATAATTGTCGTCGGAGATCATCGTGAGGATGGTCTCGCCGCCCGGGCCGCGGTGGACCGCGAGCCCTTCCATGTTGTCGATGGCGTTCGTCCAGTCCGCCTCGAAGATCGTCGGGCCGTCCAGGGTCGCGCCGGGCGCGAGGGCCGCGCCCGACACGCGGCGGATGCGCGCGGCGACGCCGCTGATCAGCGCGTAGCGGCGCTCGAGCAGCAGGAGGTCGCCGTCCGGCAGGACGGCGCAATCGGTGATCTCGAAGGCATCGGAGCGCGCGACCGCGAAGGTCGCCCCGGCGGCCGGCCCGGTGAGGACGACGCCGACCGTCGGCGTCGCGTCGCCGCGGCGCGCGCGCTCGGCGATGGCGACGAGGGCGCCGGGGAAGGCGGACGGCGCGGGCGCGACGAAGAGGCTCTCGATTCCCTTGTTGCCGGGCCAGCGGTCGAGCACGGCCCGCACGGCCGGCGGCAGCGGGAGCGGCGTTCCCGGCGCGGCGATGCCGGCCCGCAGATCGTAGGCGAAGACCACCTGCTCCTGCTCGATGCCGACGTAGGCCGTCCCGCCGTCGAGCGTCAGCGCCTCCGCGTCGTGGAGCCCCTGGCGCCACAGGAGCCCGCCCTCCGGTCCCAGCAACGGCGCGAGCACCGCGTTCGCGAGATCGACGATGGCGCCGTCGCCCCCGCGCCGGATGTCGGCGGCGAGGAAGTAGCCGTGGTCGGAGACGGCGAGCAGCGCGCCGCCGTCGTCGAGGACGACGAGGCTCGAGAACCCGCCGAACGTGCGCTCGCCGGATTGCACCTCGATCCCGCCGCGATAACGCAGCCGCCCGTGGCGGCCGTCGACGAGGCCGTTCGCGCCCAGGTCGCGGATCGGGTAGGTCCGCAGCGCCAGCGGCAGCGGCCCCGAGAGATCCGCCCGCGCCCGCGGCGCGGGGGCGATCGCGCCGGCGGCGACCGTCGCCAAGCCGGCCAGCAGCCCCCGGCGGGGAAGCCTCAACGCGCGCCCCGGCGACCGCCGGCGGCCCGACGCGGCATCACGCCCGCCCGCGGCGCGGCGCCGGTGTCCTCGAACAGCTCGGCCAGCTTCTCGGTCATCACGCCGCCGAGCTCCTCGGCATCGACGATGGTGACCGCGCGGCGATAGTAGCGTGTCACGTCGTGGCCGATGCCGATGGCGATCAGCTCCACCGGCGAGCGGGTCTCGATCTCCTCGATGACGAAGCGCAGGTGCTTCTCGAGGTAGTTGCCCGGGTTCACCGAGAGGGTCGAATCGTCGACCGGCGCGCCGTCGGAGATCACCATCAGGATGCGCCGCTGCTCGGGCCGACCGAGCAGGCGCTTGTGCGCCCAGTCGAGCGCCTCGCCGTCGATGTTCTCCTTGAGCAGCCCCTCGCGCATCATCAGGCCGAGGTTGCGCCGCGCGCGCCGCCAGGGCTCGTCCGCGGCCTTGTAGACGATGTGGCGCAGGTCGTTGAGCCGGCCCGGGTTCGCCGGCTTGCCGGCCTGGAGCCATTGCTCGCGCGACTGCCCGCCCTTCCAGGCGCGGGTGGTGAAGCCGAGGATCTCGACCTTGACGCCGCAGCGCTCGAGCGTGCGCGCGAGGATGTCGGCGCAGGTGGCCGCCACCGTGATCGGGCGCCCGCGCATCGAGCCGGAATTGTCGATCAGCAGCGAGACGACCGTGTCGCGGAATTCCGTGTCCTTCTCCTGCTTGAAGGAGAGCGGCGTCATCGGGTCCATGATGATGCGCGGCAGCCGGGCCGGGTCGAGGATGCCCTCCTCGATGTCGAACAGCCAGGAGCGGTTCTGCTGGGCGAGGAGCCGGCGCTGCAGGCGGTTGGCGAGGCGCCCGACGACGCCCTGGAGATTCGACAGCTGCTTGTCGAGATAGGCGCGCAGCCGCGTCAGCTCCTCGGCGTCGCACAGGTCCTCGGCGTGGACGATCTCGTCGTGCGCGGTGGCGAAGGCCTTGTAGTCGGGGATCCGCGGCTCGTTGGCGCGCGGGGGCGGCGGCCGCCAGCTCTCGTTGGCCTCCTCGCTGTCGGCGTCCTGCGCGTCCTCCGGCATCTCGCCCGACGGTCCGTCGGCCGCCTCCTGCGAGCCCTCCTCCATCTCGTCGGTCGCCTCGTCGGAGATCTCGATCTCCGCCTGCTGGCCCTGCGCGTCCTCCTCGGTCTCGCCCTCCCGGCTCTCGTCGGACTGGTCCTCGCCCTCCTGCTCCTGCTCGTCCTCGCTCTCCTCGGGCTCGAGCTCGCTCTCCTCGACCATGTCGAGGGAGACGAGGAGGTCGCGCACGCCCCGGGCGAAGGCGCGCTGGTTCTCGATGGTCGAGAGCAGGCCGTCGAGGCTCGTGCCGGCCTTCGCCTCGATGTGCCCGCGCCAGAGGTCGACGATCTTCGCGGCCGCCTTGGGCGGCTTGCGGCCGGTGAGCCGCTCGCGGACCATCAGCGCGAGCGCGTCCTCGATCGGCGCGTCGGCGCGATCGGTGATGTCCTCGTACTTTCCACCGCGGTGGTAGCGGTCCTCGAGCATGGCGTCGAGGTTGTCGGCGACGCCCTCCATGCGCCGCGAGCCGATCGACTCGCAGCGCGCCTGCTCGACGGCGTCGAACACCGCGCGCGCCGCCGCGCCCTCGGGCGTGAGCCGGCGATGCATCGCGCCGTCGTGGCAGGCGAGCCTGAGCGCCATCGAATCCGCGTGCCCGCGCATCACCGCGACGTCCTGCGAGGACGCCTTGCGCGGCGGCTCGGGCAGGCGCGCCCGGTCCGAGGTGAGGAGCGGCCGGTCGGAGGCGTAGGTCACCTCCAGCTCGGGCGCACGCGCGATGGCGCGCAGGCACGCGGCCACCGAGCGCTTGAGGCCCTCGTTGGGCGCGTCCCGCTTCTCGCCGGGCTTGCGGTTGGAGATGGCCATGCGGACCCTGTCGCTGCTTGCTTTCGTGCCTCAGGAGAGCACGACGTTGGCCGAGCTCTCCGGCAGCTCCTTGCCGAAGGACCGCTGGTAGAACTCGGCGACCAGGTTGCGCTCGAGCTCGTCGCACTTGTTGAGGAAGGTCAGGCGGAAGGCGAAGCCGACGTCGCCGAAGATCGCGGCGTTCTCCGCCCAGGTGATGACCGTGCGCGGGCTCATCACCGTGGACAGGTCGCCGTTGACGAAGGCGTTGCGGGTGAGGTCGGCGACGCGCACCATCTTGTCGACGGTGTCGCGACCCTTGTCCGTCCCCTGCCAGGACTTCACCTTCGAGAGCACGATCTCGACCTCGCGGTCGTGCTCCAGGTAGTTCAGCGTGGTGACGATCGACCAGCGGTCCATCTGCGCCTGGTTGATCTGCTGCGTGCCGTGATAGAGCCCCGACGTGTCCCCGAGCCCGATCGTGTTGGCGGTCGCGAACAGGCGGAAGGACGGGTGCGGGCGGATGACGCGGCTCTGGTCGAGCAGCGTCAGGCGGCCCGAGCTCTCCAGCACGCGCTGGATCACGAACATCACGTCCGGGCGCCCGGCGTCGTACTCGTCGAAGACGAGGGCGACGTTGTGCTGGTAGGCCCAGGGCAGGATGCCGTCGCGGAACTCCGTGACCTGCTTGCCGTCCTGCAGGACGATGGCGTCCTTGCCGATCAGGTCGATGCGCGAGACGTGGCTGTCGAGGTTGACGCGCACGCACGGCCAGTTCAGCCGCGCCGCCACCTGCTCGATGTGCGTCGACTTGCCGGTGCCGTGGTAGCCCGTGACCATGACGCGCCGGTTGAAGGCGAAGCCGGCGATGATGGCGAGCGTGGTCTCGCGGTCGAAGATGTAGTCCGGATCGACCTCCGGCACGTGCTCCTCGCCCGCGGAGAAGGCCGGCACCTCGAGATCGCTGTCGATGCCGAAGGCCTGGCGCACGGACAGCTTCAGGTCCGGGATGCCGCTCGTCGTCTCGGCTCGGGTGTCGGTCGTCGCCTGCATGAACGCCTCTCTCTCGCGGACCGGTGCGCGGCGCGCTCCTCGCGCCGCCCGCGTCTCGCGCTCGCGGTCCTGGTTACGCCCCGCCGCCGCGCCATGCAACGTCGGGGCCGGTTTCGACGCCGGTGCGTCGGCTCGTGATACGGGTCGGTCTCCTAGCACAGGCCGGCGGTCTTGAGCGTGTCGTGGGCGCGGATGATGTCGCGCAGCCGCTCCTCGTAGGCGCGGTCGCCGCCGTGGGCGTCCGGGTGGAAGCGCTTCACCAGCGCCTTGTAGGCCGCCTTGATGGTCGGCGCGTCCGCGCCCTCCTCGAGACCGAGCACGTCGAGCGCCTGGCGCACGGGGCCGGAATAGCGCGGGCGCGGCGGCTCCGGCGCACGCCGCGTCTCGCCGACGCCGCCCTCGCGCAGCACGTCGAACGGGTCGTGATAGGCCCAGTCCCGGGCGTAGGCGCCGGCGCGCGCGCCCTTCGCCGCACGCTCCCGGGCGGCGGGGTTCACGCCCATCGACCAGGTGGGGCGATGCCCGATGACCGAGTCCTTCTGGTAGGCGGCGACCGCCTCCTCCGGCATGTCCTTGAAGTAATTGTACGAGGCGTTGTAGGCGCGCACGTGGTCCATGCAGAAGCGCCAGTACTTGCCCTCCTGGCCGCGGCCCTTGGGCGCGCGATAGAGGCCCTGGCCGTCGCAGCCGGGATGCTCGCAGGCGGGGGCCTGCGCGGTCTTGGCCGCGCTCTCGGCATGGGCGTCGACCTTCTCGGCCTTCGGCTTGATGCGGATGCGGTCGAACAGGGGCGAGTTCAGGTCCATGGTCCGGTGATTATGAGCCATGACCGCGCGCGGGCAAGGGCCGAGAGGGGCGTGCGCGTCGCAATGAAGGCTTGACGCGGCGATGCGGCGCGGGCGACGCAAGGCAGGCATTCCCCACGCGCGGAGAGACGGCCCGGCATGAGCGACACGACGCCCGAAACGACGCCCACGATGAAGAGCCTGATCGAGACGCGGCTTTCCGACGCCTTCGCGCCCGTGCGCCTCTCGGTCGTCGACGAATCCCACCTCCATGCCGGCCATGCCGGCTGGCGCGAGGGTGGCGAGACCCACTTCCGGATAGAGGTGGTCTCGGACGCCTTCGCCGGCAAGAGCCGGGTCGAGCGCCACCGGCTGGTCAACGCCGCCCTGAAGGAGGCCTTCGACCGGGGGCTCCACGCGCTGGCGGTCAAGGCGGAGGCGGCGTCGTCGTGAGTGAAGCCGCCACGAGCAGCCGCGCAGGCCCTGCCCCTTCCCTGTAGGGGAAGGCCGCGTGACGGATGGGGCGCGGCGCGAAGAGACGCGTTCCGCGAAGCGGAAGGGGCGGTTTCCGCTGCCGCCGTCGCATTTCGGCTTCGCCGAACGCGCGTGCCGCGCGCCCCATCCGTCTCGGCTTCGCCGAGCCACCTTCCCCTACAGGGAAGGAGAACGCTCGCGCAGCCCGCGCGTGCAGAGCTTTCAGCCGGTTGGGCGATCCACCGATCTCCCTGGAGGGCGTTCGAAGTGCGCCCCGAGAGCAGGTGTCACCCTGCCGGCACGTCTCGATCCTCACTGAACCAGGCGCGGGCCGCCCATCGGCACGCCGTCGGTCTCGGCGAGGATGCCCAGCCTGCGCGCCACTTCCGTGTAGGCCTCGATCAGGCCGCCGAGATCCTTGCGGAAGCGGTCCTTGTCGAGCTTCTCGGCGGACTTCATGTCCCACAGCCGGCACGAATCCGGGGAGATCTCGTCGGCGACGACGATGCGCATCATGTCGCCCTCCCACAGCCGGCCGCACTCGATCTTGAAGTCGACGAGGCGGATGCCGACGCCCAGGAAGAGCCCGGACAGGAAGTCGTTGACGCGGATGGCGAGCGCCATGATGTCGTCGATCTCCTGCGGCGTCGCCCAGCCGAAGGCGGTGATGTGCTCCTCCGACACCATCGGGTCGTCGAGCTTGTCGTTCTTGTAGTAGAACTCGATGATCGAGCGGGGCAGCTGCGTGCCCTCCTCGAGCCCGAGCCGCTTCGACAGCGAGCCGGCGGCGACGTTGCGGACCACGACCTCGAGCGGGATGATCTCCACCTCGCGGATGAGCTGCTCGCGCATGTTCAGCCGGCGGATGAAGTGCGTGGGCACGCCGATGTCGTTGAGGTGCTGGAAGACGAACTCGCTGATGCGATTGTTCAGCACGCCCTTGCCGTCGATGACCTCGTGCTTCTTGGCGTTGAAGGCGGTCGCGTCGTCCTTGAAGTGCTGGATGAGCGTCCCGGGCTCGGGTCCCTCGAACAGGACCTTCGCCTTGCCCTCGTAGATCCGACGGCGGCGATTCATGGGCGTGTACCGTGGCTTGTTGAAATCCATGGGAAGGCCTGAGGCTCCTGGCTCTCGAACGGCCCGCCGCCGGGGGAACGCATGATGGCGGGCACGGTCGAGCGGCAATGAGGGCCGCCCGTTCGCGGGGACCCTATCCGAAGAGATGGGGATGCACAACGCGCCTTTCACGCTCGGGTAAACGCCCGCGCGGAACCCCGTGCACGGGCTCCTACGCAGCATGCCGGGTGGCGCGCGGCGGGCGGGGGCGATATACCGGCCTCGCGGGCACGGGCCCGCGTGTCGCAACGCGCATCGGATCGGACCATGACCACCTTCGACGACCGCGAATCCGCCTTCGAGAACAAGTTCGCGCACGACGAGGAACTCCGCTTCAAGGCGATGGCCCGCCGCGACCGGCTCATCGGCCTGTGGGCCGCCGAGAAGCTCGGCAGGACCGGCGACGAGGCGGAGGCCTACGCCCGCTCCGTGGTCTCGGTCAACCTGACGAAGCCGGGGGACGAGGTCGTCTACGAGAAGCTGCGTGCCGACCTGCCGGCCGACGTGAGCGACGCCGAGATCAGGAAGCAGATGCTCGACCTGCTGGCCCGCGCGGTGCACGAGATCGAGACGGGCTGACGTTCGAGAGCCCGCCGCCGCGCGGCCTCGGCCGGTGCGACGATCTGGCGATCCCGGGAGGACTCGAACCTCCGACCAACGGTTTAGGAAACCGCTGCTCTGTCCTGCTGAGCTACGGGACCGTCGCGGCGGCGTATGTAGCATGCGCGCGCGCGCGATTCCACCCGCACGAATCCGCTTGACCTTGCCATGATGGGAAGGTCGATGAGCATGGGGCCACACCCGACGAGGAGGGGTCCCGTGCGTCTCTACAGCGTTCCAGACATGAGCTGCGGCGGCTGCGCCAAGGCGATCGCCCGCATCGTCGCGGGCGTCGATCCCGCCGCGGAGGTCTCCGCCGACGTCGCGGCCAAGCGGGTCTCGATCGTCTCCCGGGCGAGCGACTCCGACCTGCGCGCCGCGCTCGCCCGCGGCGGCTACGAGGCGACGCCGGTCGAGCCGGCCGAGGCCGGCTGAAGAGCGGGTCCGCGATCGATCACGCTCCGACTCCAAGCCACCATCCCACCCGTCCAATCGACGAAAGCGCAAACTCATGAAGTCCCTTCGCGTCGCCGCTGCGGCCCTCGTCCTCGTCGCGGCATCCGCTACGCCCCCCGCGATCGCCTCCCAGGACGCCTCCCACGGCGCCCACGGCGCCCACGCCGCCCCCGTGGTCGCGGCCGAGAGCCCGGCGGTCGCCGCGTTTCGCGCGGCCAACGCCCGCATGCATGCGGAGATGGACATCCCGCTCACCGGCGACGCCGACGTGGACTTCGTCCGCGGCATGATCCCGCATCACCGCGGGGCCATCGACATGGCGCGGGTCGTCCTCGATCACGGGGCCGACCCGGAGATCCGGGCGCTGGCCGAGGCCGTCATCCGCGAGCAGGAGCGGGAAATCGCCGAGATGGAAGCCTGGCTCGCGGCGCGCGGTCATTGAGCGCGACGCTCATGCCCCGCCGCGCGCCTGCGGCTCGACCCACACGCCGCCTTTCGGGCGCAGCGTGATCGACGGGAAGGGCGTCGTCTCCCGGCCCGGCACCGGCGCGAGTCGGAAGCGGCGGGCGATGGTGACGAGGATGAGGATCGCCTCCATCATCGAGAAGCGCCCGCCGATGCACACCCGCGGCCCGCCGCTGAACGGCATGTAGGCGAAGCGGGGCAGGCGCTCCTCGAGCCCGTCCTCCCAGCGCTCCGGTCGGAACGCCTCGGGATCGTCGAACCAGCGCGGATCGCGGTGGAGCACCCACGGCGCCATGATCACCGTCGTGCCCTTCGCGACCGGCCAGCCGCCGATCTCGACGGGCTGCGTCGTCTCGCGGCCCACCGCCCAGCCCGGCGGGTAGAGGCGCATCGATTCGTTCACGATGCAGGTCGCGAAGGGGAGGCGGCGCACGTCCTCGACGCCCGCCGGACGGTCGCCGAGGACATCCTCGATCTCGGCGAGGAGACGCTCCTGCGCCCGCGGGTGGCGCGCGAGCTCGTACCAGGCCCAGGAGAGCACGAGCGCCGTCGTCTCGTGCCCGGCGAGGAGCAGGGTGACCATCTCGTCGCGCAGCTGGCGGTCGGACATGCCGCCGCCGTCCTCGTCGCGGGCCTGCATGTAGAGCGTGAGAAGGTCGCTCGCCTCGGTCGGGCGGGCGCGGCGCTCGGCGACGATCCGCGCGATCACGTCCTCGACCACCTTCAGGCCGCGCCGGTAGCGGACGTGGCCGGGCAGCGGCACCGCGTCGGGGATCAGGAACGGCCGCGCGTAGCGCGCGGCGATCTCGTCCATGAGGAGCGTCACCGCCCCGTCGATCCGCTCGACCTCCTCCTTCACCTCGGAGCCGAACAGCGTCCGCGCCGCGATGCGCAGGGTCAGCCCCATCATGTCGGCGTGGACGTCGCGCACCTCCCCGGGCGTCCAGGTCTCCAGCAGTTCCTGCGTCATCCGCACCATGATCGGGCCGTAGCCGTCGAGCTTGCGGCCGGCGAAGGCGGGGGCGGCGAGGCGGCGCTGGCGCTGCCAGAGCGCGCCGTTGCTGGTCAGCAGCCCCTCGCCGAAGATGGCGCGCACGTGCCGCCAGAAGAACCGGTGCTTGACGTAGGAAGTGTGGTTGCGCACCAGGATCGGCTCGATCTCGTCCGGATCCGTCACGAGCAGCGCCGGCCAGCCCCCGAGCGCGAGGGAGACGACGCCGCCGTGCTCACGCGCGCAGCGCGTGAAGAAGCCCGGCGCGTCCTTCGCCATCCAGGGCAGATGGCCGAGCAGCGGGTACGCGGGTGGCCGCGGCGGAGAAGGGGGACGAGCGGCGGCCGTTGCGGGCTCGTGACGCATGCGGTCGGGTCCTCGGGACTGGGCCTGGGGGGCGCGGCGTTGGCAAAACTCAGGATAAGCATAGATGAGCAACTCCCGCGCGTCACGCAGCGTGAGCTCGGAGGCGCCGCAGCCGTCCCGCGCCATGCTCCGTCCGCCCCGCCGTCGCACGTCCCGGTCATGGCGGAAGCGCGCGGCGCGACGCGATCCGCGCGCTACTCGGGTTGCGCCGTCTCGTGAAGGTCCGGGGCGTAGCCGGCGGCGAAGGCGCGCAGCACCGGCGCCGGCGTGAGCGACAGGACGGTGCGGGCGGGATCGGCGGGGCGCGGCGGACCGTAGCCCGCGTGCGACCACGGTGCGAGCCGCCCGCCCCGCCACAGGCGGGCCCCGTCGCCCGCCTCGGCCTCCTTCTCGTTCAGAACGACCATCGCACCGTCGGGGAGGTCGCCGAGGCGGGCGGGCGTGCGGAGCTGCGCGCGCGTGCGCGGATCGACCCGCGCCTCGTGGAGAACGCGGTCGACCTCGCCGGCGCGCAGCGGCGCGTCCGGCGGTAGCCCGTTGCCGGCACGCCAGGCGGCGGCGAAACGGCGCCAGTCGGCGCGCCGGCACTCCGCGCAGGGGCGATGCCCGGCGGCGAACGCGGTGGCCTCGTCGAGGAAGAACAGCTCGGTGTAGCGCCCCGGCTGCATCAACGCACGCCGACGCCCCGCGAAGGCGGTCAGGCAGGCGATCCAGGCGCGGCTGCGCCAGCGCGCCGTCCCGATCCGCCGCTCGGCGTCGTGCAGGCAGCCGCGGTTGCCCATCAGCGTGCCGCGGTGCGCCGTCGCGACGAACGTGCCGAAGGGCGTGACGCGGTTCTGCAGCGGCATGGCGGGCGGTCTCCCGAGGGCGCCAGCAGAACGCATCCGCGGGAGCGCCGCAACCCGGCCGCTCGCGTGCCGCGATCGTCGGCCGCGCTTCGTTCGCGCCCGCGATGCCGCGTGCATCGTCCGGCGATTGCGGCTAGGTTCGGCACGCCACCGTCCGGAGCCGGAACGAGCCCGATGCCGCGTCTCTCATACACCGTCCTCGTCGCCTTCGTGGCGTCCTTCGCCGCCGTGATCGCTCCCGCGGCGGCGCTCGATTGCGCGGCGGCGCCGGCTTCGGAGCGGATCGCGGCCGTTCCCGCACGCGGGGAGGTGCTGCTCGAGAGCGGCGCCACGATCCGCCTCGCGGGGGTGCGGCTCGCCGACGCGGGGCCCGCCGGCGTCGCGGCGCGCGCGGCGCTGGATCGCCTGGTCGGCGCGCGCGTCGCGGTGCGCACGCTCGATGCCGAGCCCGATCGCTGGGGCCGTCGCCCTGGCGCGTTGGAGGTCTCGGCAGAGGTCGGCGACCTCGCCGCCGATCTCGTCACCCGCGGCCTCGCCCGCGTCGATCCGGGCCCCGATGCGCTCCTGTGCCGACCCGGCCTCCTCGATCTCGAGGCCGCGGCTCGGCGCGACGGCCTCGGCCTGTGGGCGGACCCCGCCGAGCGGGTGCTGCGGGCGGAGGAGACCGAGGCCATCCTCGCGCGGGCGGGGCGCTTCGCCGTCGTCGAGGGCGTGGTGCGGCGCGTGGGCGTGCGCGAGCGGCGTACCTATCTCGACTTCGGCTTCGCCTGGGAGGGCGGCTTCACCGCGATCGTGCCCGACGACGTCTGGGCGCGGCTCGGGGCGTCCGGGCTCGACGCGGATGCGCTGGAGGCTCGACGAATGCGCGTGCGCGGTATAATCGAGGTCTGGCGAGGCCCGGCCCTGCGCGTCGGGGCGGCGGAGGCGATCGAGATCCTGTCGATGACGAGTGCACAGCCGCGGCGCCCCCTTCCATGACGAGAGCATCGATCATCGTCCGGCTCGCCGCCCTCGCCGCGGCGGGCGTCGGCCTGTCGGGCTGCAATCCGATCTTCGGCGGCGATCCGCGCCCGCAGGTACAGGCCCCCGCCGTGACCGGCGTCGACGGCGAGCACGAGCAGCTCGTCGCGAGCTTCGGCGGGGAGTACCGCGCGCCGCAGACGCAGGCGCTGCTCGAGAGCATGACCGCGAGGCTCGTCGCCGCGACCGATCGGCCGGACGTGCGCTACCGCGTCACCATCCTCGATTCCCCCGCGATCAACGCCTTCGCGCTGCCCTCGGGCCGGCTCTACGTCACCCGCGGGCTCATCGCGCTCGCGGACGACGCCTCCGAGCTCGCCGCGGTGATGGCGCACGAGATCGCCCACGTCACCCTCGCCCATGCGGCGGCGCGCAGCGAGCTGGAGGCGCGCTCCGTCCTGGTGAGCCGCGTCGTGTCGGACGTGCTGCGCGACCAGCGCGCGAGCGCCGACATCCGCGAGACCTCGCGCTACGATTTCGCGAGCTTCTCCCGCGCGCAGGAGCTCGAGGCCGACGCGGTGAGCGTGCGCACCCTCGCGCGCGCCGGCTTCGACCCGTTCGGCGCCGCCCGCTTCCTCACCGCGCTCGACCGCTGGATGGCGCTCTCGGAGGCGATGCACGGCGGGTCCGGTGGCCCGCCGAGCCGGCTCGCCAGCCATCCCTCGACGCCCGAGCGCATCGCGGAAGCCCGCAACGGGGCACGCCGCATCGGCGCGCCGGGGCTCGGCGCGGGGGATCGCGACGCCTATCTCGCGGCGATCGACGGCATCGCCTTCGGCGAGGACCCGCGCGACGGGATCGTGCGCGGCACGCGCTACCTCAACGCGCGGCTGGGGATCGGCTTCACCGCGCCGGACGGCTTCACCCTCGACAACGCCTCGCGTGCGGTGCTCGGCACCTCCGCGGACGGCGGGCGCCGCCTGATGTTCGACGCCGTCGAGCCCGCGTCCGGGCAGAGCCTCGCGGACGTGGTGCGCGCGACCTGGACGGATTCCGTCGTCACGGGGGCGGTGGAGGAGCGGGAGGTCAACGGCCTCGCGGCGGCGGTGGCCAGCTCGCGGGGCCAGGAATGGCTGTTCCGCGTCGCCGCGGTGCGGGCCGGCGACGCCGTCTACCGCCTGATTTTCGCCTACCGCTCCGCCGACGCCGGCGCCGAGGCGGCCTTCCAGCGCACGCTCTCCACGGTCCGCCGCATCGGCGAGGCGGAGATCGCCGCGCTGACGCGGCTGCGCCTGCGGATCGTGACGGCGGGGGCCGGCGACACGCTGGAATCGCTCGCCGCACGCATGCAGGTGGATCGCCCGGTGGAGACCTTCCGCACGCTCAACGGCCTGTTCGATCACACGCGCATCGAGCCGGGGCGCAAGTACAAGATCGTCGCGGGGTGAGGGGCGGCCGTCGCCGCGTCACCCGGCCGCGATCTCGGGATGGTTCTCGGTGAGCGCCTTCTTCAGCTTCTCGAGCGCGCGGCTCTCGATCTGGCGCACGCGCTCCTTGGAGATGCCGAGCCGGTCTCCCAGCGATTCGAGCGTCGACTGCTCCTCCGCGAGGCGTCGTGCCTTGACGATGTCGAGCTCGCGTTCGTTGAGGCACGAGAGCGCCGTGCGCAGCCAGCGGATGCGCCGCTCGGCGTCGATCGTCTCGCCCACCGTCTCGTCCTGCAGGGGCCCGTCGTCGACGAGGAAGTCCATCTTCTCGGTGGTGTTCGCCGCGTCGGCGTCCGCCACGGGGGCGTTCAGCGATGCGTCGGGGCCGGACAGGCGGGCGTCCATCGTCGCCACGTCCTTGAGCGACACGCCGATCGCCTCGGCGATCTCGGCGTAGACCTCCTCCGACATCCGGTCGTCGCCGGCGCGGGTGAGCTTGGCGCGCAGGCGGCGCAGGTTGAAGAACAGCGCCTTCTGCGCCGACGAGGTGCCACCGCGGACGATCGACCAATTGCGCAGGATGTAATCCTGGATCGAGGCGCGGATCCACCACGTCGCGTAGGTCGAGAAGCGCACCTCCCGCTCCGGCTCGAAGCGGGCGGCGGCCTCGAGCAGGCCGACGTGACCTTCCTGGATGAGGTCCGCCATCGGCAAGCCGTAGTGGCGGAAGCGCGACGCGAGCGCGATCACGAGGCGCATGTGCGCGGAGGTGAGCTTGTGCAGCGCCTCCTGATCCCTCCCGTCCTTCCAGCGTGCGGCGAGCGCGCGTTCCTCCTCGCGCTCGAGGAAGGGCGCCGCCATCGCGGCGCGGACGAACTGACGGCGAACTCCGGCGATCTCGGCCATAGCGTTCTCCCCATGCTCTTCAAGTGGGTCTACGCCCGTATCGTTCCTCCGGATCACGCCGGATCGGGCGCACTCGCATGGGGATGCTTGCAGGGGTGCGGACGAGATGCGGGCGTCGCCGATCGCGGCGGCACGGGTGACGCGGCGGTTGTCCTCGTCGCTCGACCGTGGTTTCATCCTCCCCGGGTTGAGTGACGGGGGCTCGCATGCAGTTCGGATCGCGTCTCGCGGCCTGCGTCGCCGCGTGTTTGGGGCTCGGCGTCGCGTCGGCGGCGCAGGCCCAATGGGAAATCGCCGTCGCCTCCGGGGAGCCCGGCGCGGTCGGCGCCGGGGTCGGCCGGATGAGCTGGCTGGCGGTGTTCTGCCATCGGGTCGACGGGCTGCGCGTCACCACCGACCTCGGGGCCGCGACGCCGCCGGCGGTCGCCGTCGACTTCGAGTTCCGGAACGTGCGCATGACGGTGCCCTTCCGCCGGCTCTCGGACGAGACGCCCTACCACTTCGCCGACGAGCGGGCGATCGAGACGCTCGTCGGCATGCTCGGTGGCCGGGATGCGAGCGTGCGGATCTCCGTCGACGGCGGCGATCTCGGCGCCGTGTCCCTCGCCGGCTCCTCGCGCGCGATCACCGAGATGGCACGAGGCTGCCCGGTGGGCGCGCCGCCGCCGCTCGTGACGCGCCTGCGGCTCGAGGCGATCGCCGACGAGATCGACCCGAACGCCCCCGCGGACCGGCGCGCCCTCGCCCGCGACTGGACCGAGCGCTACGGCATGCCCGCGCCCGCCGAGCCGGTGAGCGTCGAGGCGGAGGACCTGCCCGCCGAGGTGCGCGAGCAGATCGGCTTCTCGCGCGAGACCTGCGGACCCGGCACCCGTTTTCGCGAAGGCGCGCTCCTGAGCGTCGACCTCAACGGCGACGGGCGGCCGGACTACCTCTTCTCCGCCCATCACGTCGATTGCGCCGCCGGCTGGTTCCTCTGCGGCGCCGCGAACTGTCCCGTGGACGTCTTCGCCTCGCTGCCGGACGGGCGCTGGGAGACGGGCTCCGTCCTCCTCGGCGACTGGTACGCCTTCGACGCCACCGGCCTGCATGCGCCCTGCGCGGACGGGCGCGGCACCTTCTCGATCGTCTGGGAGGACGGAGGCTTGCGCACGCGGTATTGCGGCTGAGCGCGTTCAGAGGCTCGGCAGTGCGAGGAGCGGCTGGCCGTCTCGCCCGAATTCCGAGGCGGTCGCACCGAGGTGCCCCAATCAATGTGGCGCCCTCGTCCACGGCGGCGCGTAGGGCACCCGAGAGCGTGGCGATCTCCGCCGCGAGGTCGCCCAGCTCCGGCGGCGGCAGCTGAACGCGCACGTTCGTCACCGGCGTGGTGCCGTTGTCGCCGGTGACGATGGAGGCGCCGCCGACGACGTGGCGAGGCTCGCTGTCGCAAGACGAAAAAAGCCCGGCCTCGCGGCCGGGCTTTCCGTTCCTTGGCCTTCGAAGGCCCGCCGATCAGGCGGCCTCCTCCTGGATGTCCTCGCCCTCGCCGGTCTCGGCGGCCTCGGCCTCGGCATCCGCGCCCTTGCCGCGGCGCGGTGACTTGGCCAGGGAGGCCTCGATGAGCTTGAGCGCCTCGGTCTCGGTGATCCTGTTCACCGAGGAGATCTCGCGCACGACGCGGTCGAGGGCGGCCTCGTAGAGCTGGCGCTCGGAATAGGACTGCTCGGGCTGCGCGTCGGACCGGTAGAGGTCGCGCACCACCTCGGCGATGGAGATCAGGTCGCCGGAATTGATCTTGGCCTCGTACTCCTGCGCGCGGCGCGACCACATGGTGCGCTTGACGCGGGCGCGGCCGGACATGGTGTCGAGAGCCTTCTTGACGAGGTCCGGCTCGGCGAGCTTGCGCATGCCCACGGCCGCCGCCTTCGCGGTCGGGACGCGCAGGACCATCTTGTCCTTCTCGAAGCTGACGACGTAGAGCTCCAGCTTGAACCCGGCGATCTCCTGCTCCTCGATCGCCGTGATCCGGCCGACGCCGTGCGCCGGGTAGACGATCGCTTCGCCCGCCTTGAAACCCAGAGGCTTCCCAGTCTTCTTGGGGGTCGTCATGCGTTGGAGGCTCCCTGTTGCGCGCCGCGGACGGACCGCGACACAGACAGCGCCGCCGGAAAGGGGTCCGACGGTCGAAAAGACTTGACTCCGCGGGACCCGAGCGGGTTCCCGCGGCGTCCCCTTCAAGATTCGGCCGGTGACGGAATGCGCCCTCTCGACCTCGCCGGGACGCGTTGCGGAAGGACCCGAGCGAGGGGTGCGTGAGCTGATCTCATGTTCTGCTTATGGCTTCACGTGCGAGGTTGCAGCGCGCGGGGCGCGTCAAGCGGCAGGACTGTTACCTACCACGAGCCGGCTGATAAATCAAAGAAAATCGCAATGAATGGACAGGTTGCACCGCAACCGACCGCCGGTCGCGGCGGGATGCCGGCGCCGGTGGGTGCACCTCCCGGGTGCCGTTGGGTCAGTCTCCCTCGCCCGGCTCGGGCGAGAAGAACTTGTCGTACTTCCCCGCCATGCCGTCGAATTCCTTGGCGTCGCCGGGGGCGTCCTTCTTCTGGGTGATGTTGGGCCAGGACTTCGACAGGTCGGCGTTGATCTTGAGCCATTGCTCTAGACCCGGCTCGGTATCCGGCTTTATCGCCTCGGCGGGACATTCGGGCTCGCAGACGCCGCAGTCGATGCACTCGTCGGGATGGATGACGAGCATGTTCTCGCCCTCGTAGAAGCAGTCCACGGGGCACACCTCGACGCAATCCATGTACTTGCACTTGATGCAATTTTCCGTGACGACGTAGGTCATCTGGCGATCCCGATCCGCTCACCTCTGGGCCGCTTCTCGTAACGCGGCCGCGTTCGCGGCGCAAGACCGTAGCCGCGCCGTCTACCTTCGGTTGGGGTGCCCGCGGCGACGCGCCGCGGCACGCCGTCGCGGTGCGCGCGCGTCCGCGCTCACGCCTCGGGCGGGACGGAGAGGCCCAGCTCCGAGAGCTTGGCGTGCACCGACGCCTGGGAGCGCTTGGTCTTCATGCTGATCACCGAGGCGGGAACGTTCTCGCGCGCGAGCGCGATCAGCTCCTGCACCTGCTCGTACGTCCAGGGACGCTCGTTGTCGACGTCGCTCATCGTCGCCTCCTCGGGTCGCGTGTGGTCGGGTTCGCTCCGTTCGAACGGTGGAGACCGCAGGATGGGCTCCCGGGCCGGTCGTCGCAAGCTGTGGAGGGTCCGGATGCGGGGGCTCGCGCGGCGACGCCCGCGTGCTATCGAGGGCGACCGCGAAAAGGACGCTGCGAGACACCCTCGAAGAGCGCGGGGAGGCGCGAGAGGCGGCGACATGACGGTGGCCATCGACATCGGCGAGAACGCGTCGCCCGGCGGCGGGCGCATGCTCGTCGACCTGGAGGAGCTCCTCGCGACGCGCCTGCTGGTCCAGGGCAATTCCGGCTCCGGCAAGTCGCACCTGCTGCGCCGGCTGCTCGAGCAGAGCGCGCCGTGGGTGCAGCAATGCGTCGTCGACCCGGAGGGCGACTTCGTCACGCTCGCCGAGAAGTACGGCCACGTCGTCGTCGAGGCGGACCGCTCCGAGGCGGACCTCGTGCGCGTCGCCGCGCGGGTCCGCCAGCACCGCGTCTCCGTGGTCGTCAGCCTCGAGGGGCTCGACGCAGAGCAGCAGATGCGCGCGGCCGCCGCCTTCCTGGGCGGGCTCTTCGACGCCGAGCGGGACCATTGGTACCCGATGCTCGTCGTCGTCGACGAGGCGCAGCTGTTCGCGCCGATGGCCGCGGGCGAGGTCTCCGACGAGGCCCGCAAGGTCTCGCTCGGCGCGATGACGAACCTGATGTGCCGCGGGCGCAAGCGTGGGCTCGCCGGCGTCATCGCCACGCAGCGCCTCGCCAAGCTCGCCAAGAACGTCGCGGCCGAGGCCTCTAATTTCCTGATGGGCCGCACCTTCCTCGACATCGACATGGCGCGGGCCGCCGACCTGCTCGGCATGGACCGGCGCCAGGCGGAGAGCTTCCGCGACCTCCACCGTGGGCATTTCGTGGCGCTCGGCCCCGCGCTCTCGCGCCGGCCGGTGCCGGTGCGGATCGGCACCGTCGAGACGCAGGCGCGCTCGACGAGCCCGAAGCTGATGCCCCTGCCGGAGACGCCGATGGAGGCGGCGCGCGACCTCATCCTCGCCCCGCTCGAGCCCGAGCCGATGCGCCCGCGCCCGGAGCGCCGGCCGGCGCCCCCCCCGCCGCCCTCGACGAACGACATCCTCGCCGAGCTCGTCCGCTCGCGCCCCGCGGCCGCCGCGCCGCCGAGCGCGGAGGAGGTCGCGCTCGCGGCCGAGGAGCGCGACGCGACGATCGACGAGATCGTCCGCGAGCTCCTCGCCGACCCGGACGCCGCCTTCCGTTCCGTGGCGGTGCTCTACCAGGACCTGCTCGTGCGCATGCGCATCAAGCGCGTGCCCGGCGAGGCGCTCACCCTCGCCGCCTTCAAGAAGCGCCTGTCGGTCGCACGCGCCGGCGTCGAGGCCGGGACGATCCCGCAGGACGCATGGACGCGGGCCGAGGCCGCCGCCGCCGACCTGCCGGAGGACATCCAGGGCGTCTACCTGCTCCTCGCGCGCGCGGCCTTCGAGGGGGCGCCCTGCCCGCCGGACGGCGAGATCGCCCGCGCCTGCGGCTCGCGCTCGCCCGGGCGCGCGCGGCGGCTCGTGCAGTACATGGAGAGCCGCGGCCACGTCGTGACCCGCGCCGACATGCGCGGCCACCGCATCGTCGCGCTCCCCGATCTCGGCATCGAGACCAAGGCCGGCGACCCCGCCGCCTGGGAGGAGCCGCAGGAGAACGGCGGCGACCTGTTCGCCACCGGCTGAGCGCGGAACACGCGAAAGTGGTGTTCATGCCGATTGCGCGCCCCATTCCATAAGTGCGTGCACCGAGGCGCCTCGCCGCAGCCGCTAGGCTAGTCTCGCACGCGGGTATCGCTAGGCGCGGCGGGGGTGCATGATCGCGGGCCGGATCGGGGCGGGACGCCCCGCGATCGACGTGCCGGCGCGGATCGGCGCCGCCTGGCGGCGATGGCGCCTGGTGCCGCTGCGCACGCGCATCGGCAGGGCGCTTCTGTCGGAGCTCGAGCGCCGGCGGCTTCTGCCCTGGGGCGCGGTGCTGTTCGGGATCGGCGTCCTCGTCTTCTTCCAGACCCAGATCGGCGCGGGCCGCACGGGCCTCCTCGTCGCCGTCGCGACGGCGCTCGCCGCGGGCGCGGGCGCGCTGCGGCTGCGCGCGCGATCGCTCGCGGGGGGACTGGCGCTCGCGGGCGTCGCCTTCCTCGCGGCGGGCTTCGCCGCGGCGGTACATCGCCAGCAGGCGGTCGCGGCGCCGGTCCTCGTCGCGCCCGCCGGCGGGACGGTGGCGGGGTTCGTCGAGAGCCTGGAGGACCGGGCGGGCGGTCGGCGGCTCGTGCTGCGCCTCGAGGCGCACGACCTGCCCGTCGAGGGCGAGGGTCGATTGCGCGTGCGCGCGACCCTGCGCGGCGCAGGCGTCGGCGCGCTCGCGCCCGGCGACTGGATCGAGGCGCGGGTGCGGCTGCTGCCGCCGCCGGAGGCGGTGCGCCCGGGCGGCTACGACTTCGCGAAGAGCGCCTGGTTCGCCGGCATCGGCGCCGTGGGCGGCGTCGTCGGCGCGCCCCGCGTCCTGCCTCCGCCGCGTCCGCCCGGACTCGATCTCGTCCTCGCCGCCCGGCTCGACGTGCTGCGCAACGCGGTCACCACGCGGATCGCGGAGATCGTCGGCGGGCAAGCCGGCGCGGTGGCGGCCGCCCTCGTCACCGGCAAGCGCGGGCTGATCACGGAGGAGACGAACGAGATCCTGCGCGCGGCGGGCGTCTATCACATCGTCTCGATCTCGGGCCTGCACATGGTGCTCGCGGCGGGCACGGTGTTCTTCGGCCTGCGCGCGCTCCTCGCCGCGGTGCCCGCGCTCGCGCTCGCGTGGCCGATCAAGAAGATCGCGGCGGTCGCGGCGATCCTGGCGGGTGCGATCTACTGCGTCTTCTCGGGTGCGGCGGTTGCCACCGAGCGGGCGCTGATCATGACGACGATCGTGTTCGGCGCGGTCCTCCTCGACCGCACGGCGCTGTCCATGCGCAACCTCGCCCTCGCCGCGCTGATCGTGCTCGTCCGCGAGCCGGAGGCGCTGGTTGGGCCCTCCTTCCAGATGTCGTTCTCGGCGGTCGCGGGCCTGATCGCGGGGGCGGAATGGCAGGCTTCGCGGCCGCGCCGGCCGGCGCCGCCGCCGGGGCGGATCGGCCGGGCGCTGCGGGGCGTGCGCAACGGTCTCTCCGGAATCGTCGTCACGACGCTCATCGCCACGGCGGCGACGGGACCCTTCGCCGCCTTCCACTTCCAGGTGGCGAATCCCTACGGCATCCTCGGCAACGTGCTGGCGCTGCCGATCGTCACCGTGCTCGTGATGCCCGCCGCGGTGCTGGGCATGGCGCTCGCGCCCCTCGGCCTCGACGCGCCCGCGTGGCTCGCGATGGGCGCCGGCATGGCGCAGGTGATCGCCTTCTCCGAATGGGTGGCGGGGCTGCCGGGCGCGCGCGTCGTGGTGCCCGCCTTCGGCGTGGGGGCGCTGGCGCTGCTCGTGGCGGCGCTCCTCGTCGTCACGATCTGCGTCTCGCCCCTGCGCCTCCTCGCGCTGCCGCTCGCCGCCGCGGGCATCCTCGCCGCGTCCGACCCGGCCCGGCCCGACCTCTACGTCGATCGCGACGGCCGCGGGCTCGCCCTGCGCGGGGCGGACGGGCGGCTCGTCGTGCTGGGCGAGCCGGGCGACTTCGTGCTGGCGCAATGGCTCCAGGCCGACGGCGATCCCCGCGCGCCCGACGATCCCGGCCTCGTGGCGGGCGTGGCCTGCGACCCGCTCGGCTGTGTCGCGCCGCTGCCCGACGTCGGCGCGGTGGCGCTGGTGCGCGCGCCCGGCGCCTTCGCCGAGGACTGCGCGCGGGCGGCGATCGTCGTCTCCCGCCTGACCGCGCCCGCCTGGTGCGCGGCCCCGCACGTCCTCGACCGCGCCCGGCTCGCGCGGACAGGCGCCGCCACCCTGCGCCTGCGCGACGAGGCGATCGCGATCGAGACCGTGCGGCGCACCCCGGAGACGCGGCCTTGGCTGGCGCGGGAGTGAGGCGCGTTCCGCCGCGAGGCTTCCCCCGCCCGCCCCGCCTTGCTAGAGAGGGCGACCCGCCCGAGCATGCCGCAGGTCGAACATGGATGCGTTCAAGCCCTATCTCGCCAAGGTCGCCACGGGCGCCGCCCTGTCGCAGGAGGAGGCCCGCGCCGCCTTCGACGCGCTGCTCTCCGGCGAGGTGACCCCGGCCCAGGCCGGCGCCTTCCTGATGGCGCTCCGCGTGCGCGGCGAGGCGCTCGACGAGATCGTCGGCGCGGCCTCCGCCATGCGCGCCAAGATGCTCGCGGTCGAGGCGCCGGCGAACGCCATCGACATCGTCGGTACCGGCGGCGACCATTCCGGCTCCTGGAACATCTCGACGCTCGCCGCCTTCATCGTCGCGGGATGCGGCGTGCCGGTGGCCAAGCACGGCAACCGCGCGGCGTCCTCGAAGTCCGGCGCTGCGGACGTGCTCGGGGCGCTCGACGTGACGCTGGGTCTCGACCCGAAGGGCCTCGCCCGCTGCCTCGCCGAGGCGAACCTGTGCTTCATGTTCGCCCAGGCGCACCACGCCTCCATGCGCCACGTCGCACCCTTCCGCGTGGAGCTCGGCACGCGCACGATCTTCAACCTGCTCGGCCCGCTCTCGAACCCCGCGGGCGTCAAGCGGCAATTGCTCGGCGTGTTCTCCCGCGCCTGGATGCGCCCGCTCGCCGAGACTCTGCGCGCGTTGGGCTCGGATCGGGTGTGGGTCGTGCACGGCTCGGACGGGCTCGACGAGCTGACGACCACCGGGCCGAGCGAGGTCGTGGCGCTCGAGGGGGGCGAGATCCGCACCTTCCAGATCGACCCGCGCGACGTCGGCCTCGCCCTGGCGCAGCCGCAGGACCTCAAGGGCGGTGACCCCGCCCACAACGCGGCGGCCCTGCGCGCCGTGCTCGACGGCGAGAAGACGGCCTACCGCGATATCGCGGTGCTGAATGCCGGCGCCTCGCTGGTGGTGGCCGGTGCCGCCGCGGACCTCGCCGAGGGCGTCGCCGAGGCGGCGGAAGCCGTCGACAACGGTGCCGCGAAGACGGCGCTCGCGCGCCTCGTGCGCGCGTCGCGAGGGTGAGGGCCGCAGCCGTGAGCGACATCCTGGCCAGGATCGAGGCCTACAAGCGCGAGGAGATCGCCGCCGCCAAGGTCGCGGTCCCGCCCGCCGAGATCGCGCGCCGCGCGCGCGACGCCGCCCCGCCCCGCGGTTTCGCCGCCGCCCTGGGGCGGAAGACCGACGCCGGCCGCCCGGCGCTCATCGCCGAGATCAAGAAGGCGAGCCCCTCCAAGGGCCTGATCCGCGCCGATTTCGACCCGCCGGCGCTGGCACGGGCCTACGAGGACGGCGGCGCCGCCTGCCTCTCGGTGCTGACCGACGCCCCCTCCTTCCAGGGCCGGCCCGAATACCTCGCCGCCGCCAGGGACGCCTGCGCGCTCCCGGCACTGCGCAAGGACTTCCTGTTCGAGCCCTACCAGGTGATGGAGGCCCGCGCCTGGGGCGCGGACGCGATCCTCGTCATCATGGCGAGCGTATCGGACGCCGCCGCCCGCGATCTCGTCCAGGCCGCCCACGATCTCGGCATGGACGCGCTGGTCGAGGTGCACGACGCCCCCGAGCTCGAGCGCGCGCTGGCGCTTCCCGCCCAGCTGATCGGGATCAACAACCGGAATCTCCGCACCTTCGAGGTCTCGCTCGCGGTGGCCGAGAGCCTCGCCCCGCTGATCCCGGACGATCGCATCGTCATCGGCGAGAGCGGCATCTTCACGCCCGCCGACATCGCCCGGCTCGAGGTGGCCGGTATCCGCGCCTTCCTCGTCGGCGAGAGCCTGATGCGGCAGGACGACGTCGCGGCCGCCACCCGCACGCTGCTGGGAGAAGCCGCTTGAGCGATCTCAGCCATATCGACGCGTCGGGCGCCGCCAACATGGTCGACGTGTCCGAGAAGGACGTCACCTCCCGCACGGCGATCGCCGAGGGCGTGGTGATCACGCGGCCGGAGACCATCGCCGTCATTCGCGCGGGCGACGCCAAGAAGGGCGACGTGCTCGGCGTCGCGCGGATCGCCGGCATCATGGCGGCCAAGCGCACCCACGAGCTGATCCCGCTCTGCCATCCCCTGATGATCACGAAGGTGCGCGTCGACTGCGCGATCGACGAGGCGCTGCCGGGCGTTCGCGTCACCGCCGAGGTGAAGGTCGCCGGCCAGACGGGGGTCGAGATGGAGGCGCTCACCGCCGTCTCCGTCGCCTGCCTGACGATCTACGACATGGTGAAGGCGGCGGACAAGGACATGCGCATCGAGGGCGTGCGGCTCCTCGAGAAGACCGGAGGCCGCTCCGGTACCTGGCGGGCCGACGGCTAGGGGAGGGGGCGCGTCGTGAGCCTGCTCCCCGTCGCCGAGGCCCGCGCCCGCATCGTCGCCGCCGCCGGCGCGCCGCTCCCCGCGCAGAGCGTGCCGCTCGAGGCCTGCTTCGGCCGCACGCTCGCCGAGGACGTGGTCGCGACCCGCACGCAGCCGCCCTTCGCCGCCGCCGCGATGGACGGCTTCGCCGTGCGCGCCGCCGACGTCGCGACGCCGCCCGTCTCGCTGGCGCTGATCGGCGAATCCGCCGCCGGGCGCCGCTTCGCCGGACGCGTCGGCCCGGGGGAGGCGGTGCGCATCTACACCGGCGCGCCGGTGCCGGAGGGAGCGGACGCGATCGTCGTCCAGGAGAATGCCGAGGCGCCCGCGGACGGGCGCGTGCGCATCCTGGAGAGCGCCCCCGCCGGCCGGTTCGTGCGCCCGCGCGGGCTCGACTTCGCCGAGGGCGACGTGCTCATCCCGGCCGGGCGCGTGCTCGACGCGCGCGCGCTCGCGCTCGCCGCGGCGATGAACCACCCCGCGCTCCCGGTCCGGCGCCGTCCCGTCGTCGCGCTCATCGCCACCGGCGACGAGCTCGTGATGCCGGGCGAGACGCCCGGCGCGGACCAGATCGTCGCCTCGAACGTGGTCGCGCTCGCCGCCCTCGTCGCGGCGGCGGGCGGCGAGGCGCGGGTTCTCGGCATCGCGCGCGATACCGAGGACGCCATCCGCGAGCGGATCGCCGCGGCCCGCGCTGCGGGGGCGGACGTGCTCGTGACGCTCGGCGGCGCCTCGGTGGGCGCCCACGACCTCGTGCAGGAGACCCTGCGCGAGGCGGGGATGGAACTCGGCTTCTGGAAGATCGCCATGCGCCCCGGCAAGCCGCTGATGCACGGGCGCCTCGACGGCATGCTGTTCCTCGGCCTGCCGGGAAATCCGGTCTCCTCGATGGTCTGCGGCCTGCTGTTCCTGCGCCCGGCGATCCGCGCGCTCGTGGGCGACCCGCAGGCGGGGCGCATTCCGACGGAATGGGCGGTGCTCGGCGGGCCGATGGCGCCGAACGACGCGCGCGAGGACTACGTCCGCGCCGGCCTCGCCCCCCGCCCGGGCGCGCTCCCGGAGGCGACGCCCGCGCCCGTGCAGGATTCCTCGATGCTCGGCGTCCTCGCCCGCGCGGACGCGCTGATCGTGCGTCCCGTACGCGACCCCGCGCGGGAGGCGGGGGACGTGGTGGAGATCGTGCGGCTCGCCGGGATGATGTAGCGCCCCCCGGCGTGCCGGGGGCGAACGCCTACCCGATGCGCTTCAGCCATGCGCTCGGCCAGCCGGTGATCGGGCGGTCGAGCGGGCTCTCGTTGAAGCGCCAGGCGGGCGTGGCGAGGGCGAAGTCCGGGCGGCGGGCGGCGAAGTCCTCTGCGGCGGCGGCGGGGTTGTCGTCGACCCATTCGGGCTTGCCGCGCGGCGCGTCGGCGACCTCGCGCATGATGCCGTCGGTCGCGACGATGAAGCTGCCCGGCGTCACCAGCGGCGCGTAGGCCTCCAGCTCGCGGGCGACGTGGGCCTTGGTGTGGTTCGAATCGAGGATCACCAGCACCGTCTCGCCCGGCCGGATCAGCGCGCGCACGGCGTCGACGATCTCGGGGGCGGCGGAATCGCCCTCGACGAGGGCGATCATCGGCGCCAGCGGGTGCCTCTCGATCGCCGCGCGGTTGTGCGGGCGGATCTCGATGTCGACGCCGACCACCAGCCGCCCGAACCCCATCGCCTTCATCAGCCCCGCCGAGAACACGAGCGAGCCGCCGTGCGCCACGCCGGTCTCGACGATCACGTCGGGGCGCAGCGCGCAGATCGCCTCCTGCGTGCGGACCATGTCCTCGGGATGCTGGATGATCGGCCGGTCGAGCCAGGTGAAGGTGTAGGGGTACTTCGCGTTCCAGCTCGTGCGCAGCCAGACGTCCGAGATCAGCTCGAAGGCCTCCTTGCCCCAAAGGTCGAGGGTGCGGGCCGCGCCGTCATCCTCCACCGCGAGGGTGCGGGCGTCGGTGTCGATGGTGATCCTCATGGGCGTGCCTCCTCGTTCGGCGTCCGCGCGCGCCGCGTCTCGTCTCGTATCGCCACCACCGTGCGCGCGAGCCCCTCGTCCAGGGAGACGGCCGGGCGGAAGCCGACCTCCTCCGAGAGACGCGCGATCGAGGCGACCAGTCGGTCGGGATCGTGCGGCGGGCGCGGGCGCGCGCCGAGGTCGATGCTGTCCGCGCCCCCGGCGAGGGCCGCGACGCGCGCGATCAGGTCGCGCAGCCGCACCGCCTCGCCGGAGCCGACATTCACCGGCCCCTCGACCCCGCTCTCCAGGAGCGCCGCCACCGCTTCCGCGACGTCGTCGACGTAGAGGAAATCGCGATCCTGCGTCCCCTCGGTCGTCGCCACCCGCTCGCCGGCGGCGAGCGCGCGGGCGACGGAACCGATCAGCTTGCCCGGCGGCTCGCCGGGGCCGTAGGGCGTGAACAGCCGCGCCCAGGCGAAAGAGACGCCGTGCGCCAGCGCAGCTGCGGTCCCGGCGTGGAAGAGTGCGGCCTTGGCGGCGCCGTAGGGCGTCGCGGGACGGAGCAACGTCGTCGCCTCGTCGAGGCTCGGGTCGCCCGTGGCGTATTCCGCGCAGGTGCCGAGCCCGACCGCGCGCCGCCCGCCCGCGGCGCCGAAGGCGTCGACGAGCGCGACGCCGGCCTCGAGCCAGCGAAGATTGGCGGGATCGCTCCAGAACCGGCCCGGCGTCGTCGTCCAGGCGCCGTGCACGAGCGCGTCCGGGCGGGTGCGCGCGACGAGCGCGCGGGACGCGGCGGCGTCGGTCAGGTCGACGAGCTCCCAGGCCGCGACGCCCGCCACCGCCGGCGGATCGGCCCGCGAGGTCGTGCCGACGACGCGCCATCCCCGGGCGGCGAGCGCGGCCGCGAGCGGGCGGCCGACGAAGCCCGTCGCGCCGGTGAGGAGAAGGGTGCCGGGCCCGCTCAAGGGAGACGATCCGAGCGTTCGAGCAGCGGCCAGGTGCCGTCGCGCTCCGAGAGGATGGGGTCGGCCACCGGCCAGTCGATGCCGAGCGACGGATCGTCCCAGCGCAGGCCCGCCGCCGCCCCGGGCACGTAGGGCGTCGTCATCTGGTAGAGGACCTCGGTGTCGTCCACGAGCGTGACGAAGCCGTGGGCGAAGCCCTTCGGGACCCAGAGCGCCGCCCGGGAGGCCGCGTCGAGCCGCAGCGCATGCCAGCGCCCCCGCGTCGGCGAGCCCTCGCGCAGGTCGACGATCACGTCGTGGATCGCGCCCATGGTGACGCGGATGAGCTTGTCCTCGCCGTGCGGATCGCGCTGGAAGTGCAGCCCCCGCAGCGTGCCGGCGCGGGCGTTGAACGAGACGCTCGCCTGCACGAAGTCCGCGCTCAGGCCGCGCGCGGCGAAGGCCGCGCGATCGACGGTGCGCGCGAAGAAGCCGCGCGCGTCCGCGATCGGCTCGGGCGTGATCACGAAGGCCCCGGGAAGCGGCGTCTCCTCGATGCGCATCAGACGATCCGCACCTCCGGCACCGGGATCACGAAGCGCCCGCCCGCCGCCCGGTAGGCGGCCTGCTGGGCGAGGATCTCCTCGGCGAAGTTCCAGGTGAGCAGCAGCGTGTAGTCCGGCCGCGCCTCGAGGAGCCGCTCGGGCGGGACGATCGGCAGCTTGGTGCCGGGCCCGTGGAGCCCCTGCTTCGCCGGGGAGCGGTCGGCGATGAAGTCGATCACGTCCGCGCCCAGCCCGGCGTAGTTGAGGAGCGTCGCGCCCTTGGCGGAGGCGCCGTAGGCGGCGATGCGCGCCCCGCCGGCCTTGAGGTCGCGCAGGACGCGGGAGAGCGTCGCGGTCAGCCCCTCGACCCGGGCGGCGAAGCTCGCGTACCAGGGTTCGTCCGTCATGCCGAGCCGGCGCTCGTCGGCGAGCAGCGCGGCCGCCGCCCGGCTCTGCGGGACGCCCGCGTGCTCCGCGAAGGCGCGCAGCGTGCCGCCGTGGAAGGGCGTCGTCTCCACGTGCGCGAGGACGAGCCCGTGGCGGGCGAGGAGGGCGTCGAGCGCGCTCCCCGAGAAGTAGCACAGGTGCTCGTGGTAGATCGTGTCGAACTCGCACTTCTCGACGAAGTCGCGGGCGTAGGGCACCTCGATCACGCACACGCCGCCGGGCTTGAGGAGCCGCTTCATGCCGGCGACGACGCCGTTGAGGTCCGGCACGTGGGCGAGGACGTTGTTGGCGTGGATGACGTCCGCCGCGATGCCTTCGGCGGCGAGGTCCTCGGCGAGATCGCTCCCGAAGAAGGCGACGCGCGTCGGCACGCCCGCATCGATCGCCGCGCGCGCCACGTTCGCGGCGGGGTCGATGCCGAGCACCGGCACGCCGAGCGCGCGGTAGCCCTGGAGCAGGTAGCCGTCGTTGCTCGCGATCTCCAACACCTGCGCCCCCGCCCCGAGACCGCGCTCGGAGACGAGTCGGCGCGCGAGCGCCCGCGCCGCGGCGGTGAAGCTCTCGGACACCGAGGAGAAGTACGGGTAGTCCGAGAACATCAGGTCCGGGCGCACCGACACCGTGAGCTGGAGGAGCGTGCAGTCCCGGCAGAAGACGAGCGCGAGCGGATAGCGCGGCTCCGGCTCCGCGAGACGCTCGGGCGCGACGAGGGCGTTGGCGAGAGGCGTCTCCCCCAGCGAGAGGATCGGCGCGAGACGCTCGCCGCCGCAGGAGCGGCAGCACGTCACGCGCGTCATGGCGGGCGAGCCGGTCATCGCGCGAGCCTCTCGCGGTACCAGGCGATGGTGTGGTCGAGCCCCTCCTCGAGGCCGTAGCGCGGCGCCCATCCCAGCTCGGCGCGGGCCCGCGAGGCGTCGAGATACTGCTCGGCGATCTCGTGCGTCGCCTCCCCGAGCACGATCGGCTCGAGGTCGCTGCCCATACGCGCGCGGATCAGGTCGACGAGAGCGCGGGCGGAGAGCGGGATCTCGGTCGAGAAGTTGAAGCCGCGCCCCGCGAGCGCCCGGTTCTCGGCGAGGCGCTCGGTGAGCGTCATGTAGGCCTCGACCGCGTCGCCGACGTAGATGTAGTCGCGCACCAGCGTGCCGTCCGAGCGGATCACCGGGCGCTCGCCGGCGATGAGCGAGCGGATCGTGCCGGGCACGATGCGGCTCCAGTTGAGGTCGCCGCCGCCGAAGAAGTTGCCGCAGCGGGTGATGGCGACCGGGGTCCCGTAAGTCGCCGCGTAGGATTGCGCGATCAGGTCCGCGCAGGATTTCGACGCGTCGTAGGGGTAGAGCCCGGCGAGGGGCGTCTCCTCCGTGTAGGGCAGCACCGCGGCCTGGCCGTAGGCCTTGTCGGAGGAGGCGACGACGATCTCGCTCACCTTGGGCGAGCGCCGCGCCGCCTCGAGCAGCCGCCAGGTGCCCGCCACGTTGGTCTCGAAGGTCGAGACCGGGTTGCGGTTGGCGATGGGCACGATGGTCTGCGCCGCGAGGTGGACGACGCTCGCGATCTCGTGCTCGCCGAGGATGCGCTCCAGCGCCGCCTGGTCGCAGACGTCGCCGCGCACGAGGGTGACGGCGCGCGCCCAGTCCTCGGAGAGGAGCGGGCTGCCCGGCACCCAGTCGCGCACCAGCGCGACCACGTCGCAGCCGAGCGAGACGAGTTCGCGCGTCAGGTGCGAGCCGACGAGCCCGGAGGCGCCGGTGACGAGGACGCGGCGGCCGCGCCAGAAGCGCGCGCGCGGGCTCATTCCCAGATCCGCCACGGCGCGGCTCCCGTCGCCCACATGTCGTCGAGGATGCGCCGGTCGCGCAGCGTGTCCATGCACTGCCAATAGCCCTCGTGGCGATAGGCCATCAGCGCGCGCTCGCGCGAGAGCGGCTCGAGCACGTCGCCTTCGAGCGCGGCGTCGTCGCCGGGAATGCGCGCGAGGATCTCGGGCTCGAGCACCATGAAGCCGCCGTTGATCCAGCCCTCGCCGATCTGCGGCTTCTCGATGAACTCGCGGATCTCGCCGTCCGGCGAGAAGTCGAGGCCGCCGAAGCGCGCGGGCGGTCGCACGGCGGTGATCGTGCCGAGCCGCCCGTGCGACCGGTGGAAGGCGAGGAGCGCCTTCAGGTCGACGTTCGAGACGCCGTCGCCGTAGGTGAGCATGAAGGGCTCGTCGCCGAGGAAGTCCTTGAGGCGCAGCAGGCGCCCGGCGGTGAGCGTCTCGAGGCCGGTCTCCATGAGGTGTACGCGCCAGGTCTCGGGGCGATCGGCGTGCGGCTTCACGCCACCCTGCGCGAGATCGATGGTCAGCGAGCCGCGCAGGCGGTCGAAATCGTAGAAGAAGCGCTTGATCGCCTCGCCCTTGTAGCCGAGCGCCACGACGAATTCGTCGAAGCCCTGGGCGGCGTAGATCTTCATGATGTGCCACAGGATCGGCATGCCGCCGATCTCGACCATCGGCTTGGGGACGTTGACCGTCTCCTCCGAGAGGCGCGTGCCGAGCCCGCCGGCGAGTATGACGACCTTCACGACGGACCTCCGGGTCGCGTGCGCGCGCCGGCGCGCCTGCCGGCCGAATCGCGTGTTTTCCCGCCGCAGGATAGCCGCGGGGAGCGGTGCGGCCAAATCGCCCGCGCGGCGCCGGTCGACCCGTGCGTCGCGCCGAGACCCGCGTCGGAGTAACCTATGTAAGTCGGTTGATTTGGTTCCATGAAGAGTGCTTCGTCGAGAACAGAATTTCACCACATCTTCGATAACATAAGTCTAGCTTGGCAATAAGCAATGTAGACCTGATGCATAGAAACAACAGCATCTTCCCCGTCACATGCGTTAGGTTGGCGGCTCATCGAAAGAGGTGCTCTGATGACAAGAACCATTCTCCTGGCGAGCGCGGCGTCCTTCGTCCTCGCCACCGGCGCACTCGCGGCGGATCTTCCCTCGCGCGTCGAGGCTCCGGCCCCGGCCTTCATCCCGCAGCCGGTCTTCAGCTGGACCGGCTTCTATGCCGGCGTGAACGCGGGCGTCGGCTTCAACGCCGGCGACGACCGTCGCTCGACCGTGGTGGTCGCGCCAAACGCCTTCGTGCCCGCGGGCACCGTGATCCGCTACGGCGACAACAAGGACGACGCGTCGTTCACCGGCGGCGGCTTCCTGGGCTACAATTTCCAGTTCGCCAACAACTTCGTCCTCGGCGCGGAGGCCGACATCCAGTTCGTCGGGCTGGGCAACGACCGCTCCACGGCGCCGATCTCGGTCAGCCCCGCGACCGCCGGCTTCGAGCCGCTGCGCCGCGGCATCTCGGGCGTCGACTGGTTCGGCACGGCGCGCCTGCGCGCCGGCTACGCCTTCGACCGCACGCTCGTCTACGCCACCGGCGGCCTCGCCTACGGCGGCGGCGACTCCGTCCGATACGAGACCGCGACCGGCAACCGCGTCCTGTTCGAGGATCGGGACGTCGCCTTCGGCTGGACCCTCGGCGCGGGCGTCGACTACGCCTGGACCGACAACCTCGTCGTCGGCCTCGAGGGCCTCTACGTGAACCTCGACCGCGACCAGAGCGCCAACGGCGTCGCCGGCTTCGTCGGCGCGAACGCGATCCCCGCCTCGAGCGAGACCGTCGACGACCGTATCGAGTTCGGCGTCGTGCGCGCCCGCCTGAGCTACAAGTTCTGACCGCGCGCGGCAGGTGCGAGCCATGCCCGAGCCGGCCCCACGGGGCCGGCTCTTTTTTTTCGAAATCGGCGAACCGGTGACGGTGCTCCTCCGACCAAGGATGCGAGCGGGCAGCCAGCCCGTACGACAATCCAGGAAGGACGATCCCATGCGCCGTTTTCCCTCTCGTCCCGTCGCGTTCCGCACCGCGGCCACGATCGTGGCGGGCTTCACCGCCCTCGTCTCCCTCGCCGGCGCCGCCGAGGCGCGGATGCTCCGTTACGACTGCCTCGAGCTGGTCGCCCCCGTCTGCAGCCAGATCCGCGACGTCGATGCCGCCCACCGCTGCGTCGTCCACGAGACCCATGCCTGCGAGGCGCGCCTGGGCTCGCAGGGCCAGGGCTGGAGCCACGGCCATCCGATCCCGACCGCCTACCACCATGGCGATCCGGGCGCCGGCCCCGGCGGCGATCCGGGTGGCCCCGGCGGAGATCCGGGTGTCCCAGGCGGTGATCCCGGTGTCCCCGGAGGCGACCCGGGCACTCCCAACGGCGATCCCGGCGGGCCGGAGGGCGGTCGCGACCGTCGCTGACGATCCGATGCGATCCGCAGGCCGGCCGCCCCGCGGCGGCCGGGCTGCGCGTCCGCTGCAGCGCTCAGAAGCGCAGGCCGAGCCGGCCCGAGACCGTCACGACCGAATAGTCGGGGCGCGCGAGCCCCGACACGTCCACCTCGAGCGACAGCGCGAGTGCCGGCGTCGGCGCCGCGCGCAGTCCCCCGCGCAGCACCAGATCGCCCTCCGGTAGGTCGTCGGTCGGCGTCGTCGGCGTCGGGCTCTCGACGCGCGAGACGTCCCACGTCGCCGCGGCGGCGACGAAGGGCGTGAGCGTGCCGCCGCCCGCGACGGCGAACGCGCGCGACACCTCGGCCCCCGCCCGCAGCGTGGTCGTCTCGACCGTCAGTGCCGGGTAGGCCGTACCGAGGCCGTCGCGATAGGCGCCCTGCCGGTCGGAGACCCACACCACGCCCAACGTCGGCGCGACCTGAACCGCACCCGCGTTCAGGTAGGCCGTGAGGTTGGCGGCGAGCGCCCGGCGCTCGGCGTCGAAGCGCCCACGCGCGACGGCGTTGCCCACGTCGCTCTCGCCGCCCTGCCAGAACGCCGAGACGTCGCCGACCAGGACGTCGCCGAGCGACGCGCCGCCGTAGACGCCCGCGCCCCCGAGCCGTCCCTGGAGGAAGCCGGAGCCGACGGTGTCGAAGTCGGACGCCTCGTAGAGGCCGAGCACGCCGACCACGGCGCGCGCGCCCACCCGGCGATCGACGCCGGCGGAGACGCCCGCCTGGAGCCCGTCGTAGCCGAATGTCGGGTGGTCGCGCTCCGCCCGGGTCGCACGCGGCGAGACCCAGGCGTGCCACAGCGGCGCCGACGCCGCATCGAGGGAGGCGAAGGCCGCGGGCGGCGGCCCGCCGGGGGCGGGCGCGACCGCCACGGCGTCGAGAGCGCCCGGCGCGAGCCGCCCGCCGACGAGCGTGCGGATGCCGTTCGAGAGGAGATCCACCGCCTGCGCCCGGCCCGCGCGCAGCAGCGCGGCGGCCTGGGCGCCGGTGCGGATCGGGGCCGGGGCCGCCGCCTGCGGCGTCGCGGCCTGCGTTCCGCCGCCGCCTTGAGAGCCGCCGCCCGTCTGCCCGCCGCTGGTCTGCCCGCCGCTGGTCTGCCCGCCGCCCGTCTGCCCGCCGCCGGTCTGTCCGCCGCTTCCAGGGGGCTGCGCGAGCGCGGCCGAGGAGGCGAGGACGAGGCAGGCGGCGAGGGCGATCGATCGGCGGCTCATCGCGACCATCCGGGCACGGGCGGGAGCGACGAGATTAGCCGCGCGGGCGGCGTGCGCGAAGGGGGCGCGCCGCCCGCGCGGGCGATCGCCGCGCGCCGTGGCCGCGCGGGCACATCCGGCCCGCCCGAGCCCGATCTCCCCGCACGATCGAGCGATCATCGTGTAAACTCGGCCGTGAACCTCTTGCGGCCCTCGTCCGTCGAAGGAGCCGGGAAGACCGACGCCGATGAGCAACGACGCCGATCTCGCCGATCTCGCCGCGATCGCCAGGGGCGACGAGGGCGCGTTGCGCGCGCTCCACGCCCGCCACGCGACGAAGGTCTTCCGGTTCGTGCTGCGGCTCGTGCGCAACGAGGCCGTGGCGGAGGAGGTGACCAATGAGGCCTTCGTCGAGATCTGGAAGGGCGCCGGGCGCTTCCGCGGCGGCTCCGCCGTGGGAACCTGGCTCCTGTCCGTCGCCCGCAACAAGGCGATCGACCGGCTGCGCAAGCGCGGCGAGGAGCCCCTCGACGAGGAGGCCGCGGCCCGCATCCCCGACGCGGCCGACGATCCCGAGATCGAGCTCGCCAAGCGCGACAAGGGGGCGCTCATGCGCCGGGTGATCGAGGGCCTCTCGCCGGTCCACCGGGAGATCGTGGAGCTCGTCTACTACCAGGAACAGTCCGTCGCCGAGGCGGCGGTGGTGCTCGGCGTGCCGGAGAACACCGTCAAGACGCGGATGTTCTATGCCCGCAAGCAGCTCGCCCGGCTCTTCGCCGAGGCCGGAATCGACAGGGGGTGGCCATGACCGCCGACCGCATGAACGACGACCCGCCGGAGGGGATCGACGCCGACGACCCGGCGCTGCTGCTGCCCTGGCATGCCGCGGGCACGCTCGACGCCGGCGACCGCGCCCGCGTCGAGCGCTTCCTGGCGGATAATCCCGAGCAGCAGGCTCATCTCGCGGCGATCGCCGAGGAGCGCGAGGCGACGGTGGTCCTCGCCCGAGCCGCGCCCGTGCCGGGCGCGGGCTCGATCGATGCGATCCTGGCGCAGGCGCGTCGCGAGGCGCCGCGTGCGGCTGCGGGTGCGATCCCGAGCGCGGCCGCCGCCCGCCGCGGCTTCGCGGCGCGGGCGCTCGCCGGGCTCTCGGGGCTCCTCGACGCGCTCTCGCCGCCGCTGCGCGGCGCGGCGATCGCCGCGCTCGTCCTCCTCGCCGTGGCGCAGGCGGGCGTGATCGGCGGCCTCGTCGGCGCGCCCCCCGCCGAGACCACGTTCCGCACGGCGACGGGGGATGGCGCCGCGGCGCCGGTGCGGGCGTCGATCCTCGTCGTATTCGCGCCCGAGGCGACGGCGGGCGCGATCGGGGACCTCCTCGCCGCGCTCGACGCCCGCATCGTCGACGGCCCGCGGGCGGGCGGGCTCTACGCGCTCGCGCTGCCGGAGGGCTCGGACGCCGACGCGGCGCTCGCGCGGCTGCGCGACGCCGGAGACGTCGTGCGCTTCGCCGGGCCGGGATCGTGACCATGCGCGCGGCGATCGCCGTCCCGCTCCTCCTCGCCGGCGTTCTGCTCGCCTCGGTCCCGGCGCGAGCCCAGATCACGGCCCCGCCGCCCGTCGCCCCGCCGTCCGTCGCTCCGCCGCCGGTCGCTCCGCCTCCCATGGCGCCTCCCCGCATGGCCCCGCCGGTCGTCGCGCCGCGGCCGGTGGTGCCCCGCATCGTGCCGCCCGTGGTGCTGCCGAGCCCGATCCGGGACGATCCGCAGCGCCTGCGCCCGTCCGCGCCGGCGAACGTCGATGCGGATCCCGAGCCGGTGCAGCGGGCGCGGCCGTCCCCGCGCCGCGATGCGCCCCGCGCCGTCGACCGCGGACCCGCGGCCCCGCCCCCTCGCGCCGTGATCGGCGAGGGTGCTCCCCTGCCGCCGCCGCGCATCGGCTCCTTCGCCGCCCCGGAGCCCGTCGCCGGCGGCGCCTACGATCCGGACGCGATCGAGGCGCGCATCGTCGTCGCCACGCTCGCGGCGGGTCTCGATGCCGATGTCGCCGCGGCGCTCGCGGCCGAGAACGACCTCGTCCTCGTCGAGAGCGTCGATCTCGCGCTCGTCGGCGCGCGTGTGCTGCGCCTGCGCATCGACGACGCGCGGGCCGTCGAGACCGTCGTCGCCGCCCTCGCCGGGGACGCTCGGGTCGCGCGCGCCGGGCCGAACCGGATCTACCGCACGCAGGCGGGGGTGCAGTACGCCCTCGCCCGCCTCGGCCTCGACCCCGCCCCGCCGGAGGCCGGGCGGGGCACGCTGATCGCGGTGATCGACACGGCCGCCGACCTCGCCCATCCCGAGTTCGCGCCGTCGGCCGTGCGGGCGGCGAGCGTGCTCGACGAGGCGGCGCCGGCGCCGATGGACCACGGCACGCAGGTCGTGGGGCTCATCGTCGGGGCGGGCCTCCTGCGCGGGGCCGCGCCCGCCGCCGAGGTCCTCGCCGTCGCCGCCTTCGACGCCGCGCCCGACGACGGGCGGCCGGCGAGCACGAGCTATCGCCTCCTGCGCGCCCTCGACCTCGCCGCGGGGGAGGGCGCGCGGGTGATCAACATGAGCTTCGCCGGCGGCGACGACCCGCTGGTGGCGCAGGCGCTCGACATCCTCGCAGAGCGCGATGTCGTCCTCGTCGCCGCGGCCGGCAACAACGGCGCCGGCGCGCCCCCTGCCTTCCCGGGATCGCACCCGGCCGTCCTCGCCGTCACGGCGACGGATGCCGCGGACGCGCTTTATCCGGAGGCGAACCGCGGCGCCTACGTCGCCCTCGCCGCGCCCGGCGTCGACCTGCTCACGCCCGCGGCCGGCGGGCGCTACGCGCTCGGCTCGGGCACCTCGCTCGCCGCCGCCTACGTCTCGGCGGCAGCGGCTCTGGTGCTCGCGCGCGATCCGCAGGCGCGCGCCGACGCCGTCCGCGCCGCCCTCGCGCAGGCCGCGGTCGACCTCGGCGAGACCGGCCGCGACCCCGCCTTCGGCCACGGCCTCGTCGCCCCCCTCGCGGCGGCGGAGCGGCTGGCGGCGGATGGGGAGGTGGTGGTGGATGTCAGGTGAGGGGCGGCACCGTTGAAGAACGGCCTCTGATTAGCTAGGTTAGCCTGGGTTGGAGGACGCCATGGAAGTCACCGTTCACGAGGCCAAGACGCAGCTGTCACGCTTGATCGAGGCGGCGCTCGCCGGAGAGCGCGTCGTGATACGCCGTGGGCGCGAGCCGGTGGTCGAACTCGTCCCGGTCGTGCGCAAGCGCTTCGAGTTCGGTCTTCTCCCCGAGGTCGGTCCCGGGCCGGACTTCCTGGAGCCGATGAGCGAGGAGGAGCTGAGCGCGTGGGAAGGCGGGAAGTAGCGTCGGTCCTGCTGGACACGCATGCCTGGGCTTGGACCTTCAGCGAAGAAGCGTCGCTCAGCGGCGCCGCGCGCGCGGCCATCGACGCCGCGACCGTCGTCTACGTGAGCGCGATCAGCTGTTTCGAGATCGGGCTGAAGGCGCGCCTCGGAAAATGGCCGGAGATGGTCCCGCACGTCGCCTCGCTCCCAACGCTCCTCACGAGGCAGGGCGGAACCGTCGTGCCCGTATCCGCGACCATCGCCTCCGCCGCAGCGGGGCTCGACTGGGCTCACCGCGATCCGTTCGACCGCATGATCGCCGTAACCGCTCTGGAACTGCGCGTGGCTTTGATCACCGCGGATCGCGCGTTCGAGACGCTGGCCGAAACCGGCACCGAGGTCGTGCGGATCTGGTGAAGCCCCGAACGGCATCGGGTCAGGGCGCAGTGCGCCCCTCGAAAGAGTCGGCAATTTCATCTGCGGCGAGGGTGTCGAAGTCGTCGGGGATCGTGGCCTGCCCTCGGAGGAACCCGAGCCGCTTGGTGCGAGCCGCTCCGGTGCTCGGGACCGCCGCCACGCGCGCCACGGGTCGCCCCCCAGATTTGACGAGCACGATTCCTGCCGCGTTCGCCGCTTCGACCGCACGAGCGAGCGTCCAATCCGGGTCGGACAGGTCGATCTCGATCACGCCGCCCCCGTCCGCAAGAGATCCAGCACGTGCACCAGCCCCACCGGCCGCCCGTCGCGCACGACGACGAGGGCCGAGACCTTGCGGCTCTCCACCAACTCCAGCGCCTGGCCCAGCAGGATGTCCGGGCCGATGGTGAGGGGTCGCCTCGTCATCACCTCGTCGACGGTGCGCGAGAGGAGGTCGTTGGCCATGTGGCGGCGCACGTCGCCGTCGGTGACGATGCCGATGAGCCGCCCCTCGGCGTCGACCACGATGACGCAGCCGAAGCTCTTGTCGCTCTGCACCGCGAGCGCGGCGCTCATCGGCGTGCCGGTGGGCACGAGCGGCAGGCGCTCGCCGACGTGCATGATGTCCTTGGCGGTCTTGAGCAGCGCGCCGAGCTTGCCGCCGGGGTGGTAGAGGCGGAAGTCCTGCGCCGTGAAGCCGCGCGCCTCGAGCAGCGCCACCGCCAGCGCGTCGCCGAGCGCGAGCTGCATCGTCGTCGAGGTCGTGGGCGCGAGCCCATTTGGGCAGGCCTCCTTCGCCTTGGGGAGCGCGAGGCAGATGTCGGCGGCGCGCCCCAGCGTCGAGTCGGCGTTCGCCGTGAAGGCGACGAGCGGGACGCCGTGGCGCTTGGCGTAGGCGATCAGGTCGGAGAGTTCTCCCGTCTCGCCCGACCAGGAGAGCGCGAGGATCGCGTCCTCGCGCAGGATCATGCCGAGGTCGCCGTGGCTCGCCTCGCCCGGATGCACGAAGTAGGCGGGCGTGCCGGTGGAGGCGAGGGTCGCGGCGATCTTGCGCCCGACGTGGCCGGACTTGCCCATCCCCGAGACGATGACGCGCCCGGGCCGGTCCTTGATCGTCTCGACCGCGGCGGCGAAGGCCGCCCCGAGCCCGTTGCCGAGCGCCTCCTCCAGCGCGGCGAGCCCCTCGCGCTCGACGGCGATCGTGCGCAGCGCCGGCGCGAGGAGATCGGCGCCGGCGGCCTGGACCGCGTCGGCGCTCATCGCGCCGCGGCCTCTCGGGAGAGGCGCCCCTTGGCGAGCGCGTCGAAGGCCATCAGCTCGGCGAGGAGATCCTCCATCTGCGCGAGCGGCACCATGTTGGGCCCGTCGGAGGGCGCGCGCTCGGGGGCCTCGTGCGTCTCGATGAAGACGCCCGCGACGCCCACCGCCACCGCCGCGCGGGCCAGCACCGGCACGAACTCGCGCTGGCCGCCCGACGTCGCGCCCTGCCCGCCGGGCTGCTGCACGGAGTGGGTGGCGTCGAAGATCACCGGCGCGCCGGTGGCCGCCATGATGGGCAGCGCGCGCATGTCGGAGACGAGCGTGTTGTAGCCGAAGGACGCGCCACGCTCGGTGGCGAGCACGTTCGGGTTCCCGGCGCCGACCACCTTGTCGATCACGTTCGCCATGTCCCAGGGCGCCAGGAACTGGCCCTTCTTGACATTGACGACGCGCCCCGTCCTCGCCGCCGCGACGAGGAGGTCCGTCTGGCGGCAGAGGAAGGCGGGGATCTGCAGGATGTCCACCGCCTCGGCGACGGGGGCGCACTGGCCGGCCTCGTGCACGTCGGTCAGCGTGGGCAGGTCCAGGCTCTCGCGGATCTCCGCGAAGACCGGCAGCGCCGCCGCGATCCCCATGCCGCGGGCGGAGCCCGCCGAGGTGCGGTTCGCCTTGTCGAAGGAGGACTTGTAGACGAGCCCGAGGCCGAGCCGGCCGCAGATCTCCTTCAGCGCCGCCGCCGTCTCGAGGGCGTGCGCGCGGCTCTCCATGGCGCAGGGGCCGGCGATCAGCGCGAGCGGCAGGGCGTTGCCGAAGCGCACGGACCCGGCGGCGACGACGGGGGCGGGAGCGGGATGTGCCATGGCGCGGCTCTAGCCGGTTTCGCGGCGCCGGTCAAAGCGCCTTCGCCGCTCCCCGAACCGACGCCGCGGGCACCTCAGATGGTCTGGTTGTAGGCGCCGACCTCGGGGTTCTCGCGCAGGATCGCGTCGATCGCGGCGAACATCTCCTCGAGACGCGCCCGCGAGACCGGGCTCTCGACGACGACCACGAGCTCGGGCTTGTTGGAGGAGGCGCGCACCAGGCCCCAGGTGCCGTCTGCGAGCGTCACGCGCACGCCGTTGACGGTGACCACGTCGGCGATCGCCGTTCCGGCGATCGGCTCGGACGCGGCGCACATCGCCTGGATGCGGGCGGTGACGTGGGCGACGACGTCGTACTTCACCTCGTCGGGGCAGAGCGGCGACATCGTCGGCGAGCCCCAGGTCTTCGGCAGCGCGGCGTAGAGATCGCTCATCGTGCGATCCGGATTTCGGTCGAGCATCTCGAGCACGGCGATGGCCGTGACGAGCCCGTCGTCGTAGCCGCGCCCGACGGGTGCGCCGAAGAAGAAGTGGCCGGACTTCTCGAAGCCGGCCAGCGCGCCGAGCGCCTTCACGCGCGCCTTGATGTAGCTGTGGCCCGTCTTCCAATAGTCCGTCGTCGCGCCGAGCCGCGCGAGCTCGGGGTCCGTCATGAACAGGCCCGTCGACTTCACGTCCACCACGAAGCGCGCGCCCGGGTGGAGCGCGGCGAGGTCGCGGGCGAGCATCACGCCGATCTTGTCGGCGAAGATCTCCGCGCCGGTCTCGTCGACGACGCCGCAGCGGTCCCCGTCCCCGTCGAAGCCCAGCCCGACGTCGGCGCCGGTCTCGCGCACCTTGTCCGCCAGAGCATGGAGCATCTCCATGTCCTCGGGGTTGGGGTTGTAGCGCGGGAAGGAATGGTCGAGCTCGCAGTCGAGCGGGATCACCTCGCAGCCGAGCCGCTCGAGCAGCCGCGGCGCGAAGGCGCCCGCGGTGCCGTTGCCGCAGGCGGCGACCACCTTGAGCGTGCGCGAGAGCGAGCGCCCGCGCGCGAGGTCGTCGAGATAGGTCTGGGCGAACCCCTCGACGTAGTCGTATGCGCCACCCGGCCGTGCCGGCGCCGCGCCGGACAGCACGATCTCCTTCAGCCGGCTCATCTCGTCGGGGCCGAAGGTGAGGGGGCGGTCGAGCCCCATCTTCACGCCGGTCCAGCCGTTGTCGTTGTGCGAGGCGGTGACCATCGCGACGCAGGGGCAATCGAGCGCGAACTGGGCGAAGTAGGCCATCGGCGACAGCGCGAGGCCGATGTCGCGCACCCGCATGCCCCCCGCCATCAGCCCGGCGACGAGCGCGAGCTTGATCGAGGCGGAGTAGGAGCGGAAGTCGTGGCCCACCACGATCTCGGGTGCGACCCCGCGCTCGTGCACGAGCTGCGCGATGCCGAGCCCCAGCGCCTGGACGCCCATCAGGTTCAGCTCGGAGCCGAAGAGCCAGCGCGCGTCGTACTCGCGAAAGCCGGTGGGCTTCACGAGCGGGATCGTCTCGTAGGCGTAGGTGTTCGGCGCGAGCGCCGGCTGCGGGGTCGGGAGCATGGG
>NZ_JBGMWH010000015.1:0-89485 GCF_041514305.1 Salinarimonas chemoclinalis | reverse complement strand
CGCTCTCTTCCTGACGTGCGCTCGATGTGCCCTGCGCACGCGCGCGCTCGCGCGGCTTCGGGCGACGTGGCCGCCCGCTTAGCCGCGTTCGATCCACGATTCAAGAGGGTTGTTCCCGTGGCGTGCCCGCCTGCGCAGGCACGCGCCGTCCGCCGTGGCAGCGCGGTCTCAGCCGTCCGTCCCTTCCGGCATCGCTTCCTCGAGGGCCTCGAACCCGTCGCTCGCGGTCACCTCCGACAGCGGCCGCGAGAGGGTCGCCCTGGCCGTCTCGCCCCGATCCGCGAGCTTGATCGCCGCGAAGGGCACCGGCACGCGCGCGCCGTCCGGCGTCTCGACCAGCGCCGCGACGAGGCGCCCGCCGGGGACGACGACGAAGTCCCGCACCGTCCCCGCCGTCTCGCCGGAGGGATCCGTCAGCTCCATGCCGAGGAGGTCGCGCACCAGGAGCGCGTCCTCGCCGGCGTCCTCGAGCGCGGAGGCGGCGTCGGAGATCGCACCCCCGAGGTCCTCGAGCGGCATCGCGTCCTGGGCGAGCGTGGGCGCGGCGGCGAGCGGCGCGGCGCCCGCGAGGAGCGCGGCGAGGAGAAGGCGGTGGGCGGGCATCGGAGGCTCCATGTCTCTCGAGGAGTGTTTCTCTCGGGATGAGTTTCTCTCGGGATCAGGCCTGCCAAAGCGCGCCGCCCCGACGAGTTCCCGCTCGCCACGCGACGCCGAGCCTCGCCCCCGCCCGGCCTCACCCGGCGGCGTGCGCGCCCTCCCCGGCCCGCAGCTCGGCGACGAAGGCCGCGCCGTCCGCGCGCCCGAGCGCGTAGGTCTCCTCGATCGCCGCGGGCCGTGTCACGTCGAACTGCCCCACCGCGATGCGCCGGGACGGCTGCACGTACGTGCGCCCCGGCACCTCCGGGAGCCTGGCGTAGCGCCGCGTGACGAGCACGAGCGTGCGCCCGCCCCGGGCCTCGACCGCGCTCAGCGGCTCCACCGGCACGTTGTCGACGAGCCCGCCGTCGAGCGCCGGCGCGCCGGCGACGAGGCCGATCGGCATGATCGGCGGCACGCTCGCGCTCGCCAGCAGCGCGGCGACGAGCGCCTGCGGGCTCTCGAGATCGCGCACGCGCACGAACTCCGTGCGGAAGCCGAGCCAGCGCCCGCCGCGCGGGTGGACCGGCTTGGCGACCGCCTTCTCGAGCTGGTAGACGAGCATGCCGAGCGGCACCGCCAGCGCCAGCGGCAGCCGGCGCGGCGGGCGCGCGACGGCGATCAGCACGTCGGGCGCGTCGGGCGCGGTCAGCCGGGCGAATGCGTCGGTGTCGAGGATCTCGGTCAGGAGCTCGCCGTACATGGCGCGCACCGGGAACGCCGGCTCGCCACGGCGGAGCGCTGAAAAGTCGAGGTTCGGCGCGCCCCGCGAGCAGCCCTCGACCACCATCGTGCGCACGCTCTCGCCGAAGCCGAGCATCGAGTAGCAGGCGGCCCAGGCGCCCGCGCTCACGCCGACCGCGAGCGACGGCGCTCCGAGCGCCGGGCCGGCGACGTCCCAGAACCCGCCCTGCCAGTAGCAGCGGTTGCCCCCGCCCGCGAAGGCGATCGCGTCGAACGTCCCCGGCATCGCCCGCACCCGCCCGCACCCGTCAGAGCGTCTCGCGGGCGACGTCACGCCAGGCGCGCAGGATGCGCTCGAGCTCGACGACGTCCTCGCCCGGCAGCCGCCCGAGGGTGCGCGCGACGAAGGCGCGCTGGGCGGCGATGCCCTCGCGCGCCCGCTCCCGCCCGGCGGACGTGAGGTGGAGCGCGTGCGAGCGGCGGTCGCCGGGGATCGGCCGGCGCTCGACGAGCTCGGCCTCCACCAGACGGTCGACGAGCCCGGAGACGTTCCCCTTCGTGACGTAGAGGCGCTGCGCCAGCTCGCCCTGCGTGATCCCCTCCCGCTCGGAGAGTGTCGAGATCAGGTCGAACTGCGGGATCGACAGCCCGATCGCGCGCAGCTCCGCGGCGATGCCGTTCGACAGGCGCTGCTGCAGCCGCACGAATCGCAGCCAGACGCGCACGGCGTCTGGCGTCTCGCCGGAGGCGGGCGCGGGCTTGTCGATCATCTGCGTCGCGGTCATGCCGGCACTCTAGGCGGGGGGATGGTTCACGTCAAAACCGATGCGCCCGTCGAATTCGTCCGTCGCCGGCCTTGCAAGACGCGCCCCTTTGGCGTATGTCCGCCACCTCGCGTTCGCTCCGGCCGGGGGCTGAACGGACGGTCGCTCGCGCCCACTCGGCGCCGGCGGCAGGGGTGCAGGCGCCCCGTCGTCCCGTGTCTCCGCCTTCGAACAATCGCTTTGGGCCTGAGGCAGGCTCGGAGGGCTTGGCGCCGATCGGACGCGCGAGAACGAGAGAAAGGCCACAGATGGCATTGTACGAGCACGTCTTCCTGGCGCGTCCCGACGTGACGAGCCAGCAGGTCGAATCGATGGTCGAGACCTTCAAGGGGATCATCGAGGGCAACGGCGGCAAGGTCGAGAAGGTGGAGCCCTGGGGGCTCAAGACCCTCGCCTACCGCATCAAGAAGAGCCGCAAGGCCCACTTCACCCTCCTCAACATCGACGCGCCGCACCCCGCGGTGGCGGAGATGGAGCGCCAGATGCGCCTCTCCGAGGACGTCCTGCGCTTCATGACCATCAAGGTCGAGGCCCTCGATCCCGAGCCCTCCGCCATGATGCAGAAGCGCGACCGCGACGATCGCGGCGAGCGCGGTGACCGCGGCGACCGCGGCCCGCGCGGCGACCGGGATCGCGGCGAGCGCGGCGATCGCGATCGCGGCGAGCGGTTCGGCGGCGAACGTCGCCGGCGCGAGGAGGAGACGACGAGCCAGGGCGAGGAGAGCTGATCATGGCCGGTGGTGCTGCCGGGGGCCGTCGCCCCTTCTTCCGCCGTCGCAAGACGTGCCCGTTCTCGGGCGCCAACGCGCCGAAGATCGACTACAAGGACGTCAAGCTGCTCTCGCGCTACGTGTCCGAGCGCGGCAAGATCGTCCCCTCCCGCATCACGGCGGTGTCGGCCAAGAAGCAGCGCGAACTCGCCCAGGCGATCAAGCGCGCGCGTATTCTCGGGCTGATCCCCTTCGTGATCAAGTGAGCGCGCCCCGACGCGCGTGATACCCCCTCGCCCGGCGTCCGCGCCGGGCGCGCTGGGGCGGCCGGGCCCGCGATCCCGTGGGCCTTCGAGCCGTCCCTAACCTCGCGAGACCGCGACGGGACAGCGACGTGCAGCACTTCATCCTCATCGGCATCGGCGCCGGCCTCGTGTCCGCGCTGCTCACCGCGACGGTGATCCAGGGCAGCGCCATCGCGCTGCTCCTGTACCTGCTCGCGCCGATCCCGATCCTCGTCGCCGCGCTCGGCTGGGACCACCGCGCCGGCCTCGTCGGCGCCGTGGTCGGCGGCATCGCGCTCGCGATCGCGCTGGAGCCGGTCTCCGGGCTCGGCTTCGCGCTGGCCAGCGGGCTGCCCGCCTGGTGGCTCGCCTATCTCGTGCTGCTGGGCCGCGCGAACGCGGACGGCACGATGGAGTGGTACCCGCTCGGCCGGCTGCTCGCCTGGATCGCCGCCGTCGCCGCGCTGACCTTCGTCGCCGCCGCGGCCGTCCCGGATTTCGACTACGCGACCTATCAGGAGCGCGTGCGCGAGGCGACCGCGGCGCTGTTCGCCGCCGAGCCCACGCTGTCGGGCGCCGAGGGCGTCGACCCGGACGCGCTCGCCGGCACGATCGCGGAGCTCGCGCCGGTGTTCGCAGCGCAGGGCTTCACCGTCATCCTCGTGCTCTACGTCTGGCTCGGCGCAAAGATCGTGCAGATCTCCGGGCGCCTCGCCCGGCCGTGGCCCGACATCCCCTCCACCCTGATGCCGCGCCAGGCGGTCTTCGCCTTCCTCGGCGCGGTCCTCGTCGCGAACCTCGTCGGCGGTTTCGTCGGCGTCTTCGCCGCCGCGCTGACGGGCGCCTTCGTCATGGCCTTCGCGCTGCAGGGGCTCGCGGCGCTTCACGACGTCAGCCGCGGCCGGCCCGGTCGCGGCTTCCTGCTCTTCGGCACCTACCTGCTGATTCTGTTCAGCCAGGGGCTGATCCTCATCGCGATGCTGCTGTTCGGCATCGCCGACAGCGCTTTCCGGCTGCGCCGGCGCTGGTTCTCGGGCGGCCCGCCCACGATCGTCAGAAAACCTCCCAAGGAGTGAGACCGATGGAAGTCATCCTTCTCGAGCGCGTTCCCAAGCTCGGCCAGATGGGGCAGACCGTGCGCGTTCGCGACGGCTACGCCCGCAACTACCTGCTCCCCCTCGGCAAGGCGCTGCGCGCCACCGCGGACAACAAGTCCCGCTTCGAGCAGCAGCGCGCCCAGCTCGAGGCCCGCAACCTCGAGCGCAAGCAGGAAGCGCAGGAGGTCAACGCCAAGCTCGACGGCCAGAGCTTCGTGCTGATCCGCTCGGCGGGCGAGTCCGGCGTGCTCTACGGCTCGGTGGCCACCCGGGACCTCGCCGACGTGATCACGGGCGCCGGCTTCACCGTCTCGCGCCAGCAGATCCAGCTCTCGCAGCCGATCAAGACCCTCGGCCTGCACAAGGTCGCGATCCTGCTCCACCCGGAGGTCGAGGCGATGGTGACCGTCAATGTCGCCCGTTCGCCCGACGAGGCCGAGCGCCTGGCCCGCGGCGAGGACGTCTTCGCCCGCGAGGAACTCGACCTCGACGAACTCGGCCTGGAGGTCGGCGCGGCGCTCGAGGAGTACGAGAGCCGAGGCCGCGGCGGCTCCGACGAGGACGCGCCGCAGACGGGCGAGGACGTCTGATCCCGCGCTCTCGCCGGGTCGTCATGAAACGTTCGAGGGCGGCCTGCGGGCCGCCCTTTCCGTTTCCGCGTCGGCCACGCGACCGTCAGTCCTCGGAGGCCTTCTCCGGCAGGTTCTTGCGGTCGGTGTGCGCCATCTTCTCGAGCTCCTCCTCGCTCATGGACTCGACCATGGAGCGCGAGGCGGCCTTCAGATCCGACGTCTTCGTCTCCCCGCGCTTCGCGGAGAGCGCCGCGCCGGCGGCCATCTGCTGCTTCGTCGACTTGGCGGGCATGGCGCGCCTCCCTCGTGAGGCCGCATCGCTGCGGCGACGACTGGAAACGCGCTGTCCCGCCCGAGGGTTCGCGCCCGGCGCAGGGGATCGCTCAGCGGCCGTCCTCGCGCCAGGCGCGGCCGTTGCGGATGGCGTCCGGGATGTCCCCGCGCGCGAGCCCGATGTCCGAGAGCAGATGATCCGGCATCGCCTCGAGCGTCCGCGCGGCCCGGCGCAGCCGCAGCTCGCGGGCGAGGCGGGCGATGAGCCCGCCGAAGAGCCCGGGCTCCGCCTTCGCCCGACGGGGCACGAGGGGCACGCTCCCGAGCGCGCGATCCGAGCAGGTGTGTGAGAGGCAGGTTGCGGACATGGCTCGTCTCCTGTGGCTCGCCGAAGCGGCGATGAGGAGACGCTAGCGAAGGCGCTTGCATCATGGAAACGAATGGTCATGATGCACAGGATAACGACGCCTTATCCCGGAGCGCGCCATGGCCCGAAACCTCGACACCGCCCTGCTGCGCGCCTTCGTCGCCGTGGCCGAGACAGGGGGCATGACGGCGGCGGCAGGCGTGCTCAACCTCACGCAGGCCGCCGTGAGCCAGCAGATCAAGCGGCTGGAGGAGAGCTTCGGCGGCCTGCTCTTCGAGCGCGAACGTCGCGGCCTCGCCCTGACCGCGCAGGGCGAGCGCCTGCTCGGCCTCGCCAAGCGCCTCCTCGCCGTCAACGACCAGATCTGGGCGGAGATGACGGCCCCCGTCGAGACCGGCGAGATCCGGCTCGGCTTCCCCTACGATCTCGTGCCCGGCTACGCGGCGCCCGTGCTCAAGCGCTTCGCGCGCTGCTGCCCACGCGTGCGCGTGCGGCTGTTCAGCCACGCCTCGCGCGAGATCCGCGAGGCGGTGGAGCGCGGCGAGATCGATCTCGGCATCGTCGAGGAGGTTTCGACCGAGCCGCACGGCGAGACGCTGATGGTCGACCGCCTCGTCTGGGTCGGCGCCCGCGGCGGGGACGCGTGGCTGCAGCGCCCGGTGCCGATCTCCATCGGCTCGGAGACCTGCTCGATTCGCCCGCCGACACTCGCCGCCCTGCGCGCCGCGGACGTCGACTGGCGCCCGGTGGTCGAGATCGCCAACGTCGACGCGCTCAACGCCACGGTGCAGAGCGACCTCGGCGTGACGACCATGCTCGCCTCCGCCGTGCCGTCCAACCTCGAGATCCTGCCGCCGGACTGCGGCCTGCCGCCGGTGCCGCCGCTCTCGGTGAGCCTCTACCTGCGACGCGACCACGGCATGCGCGCGGTCGACGACCTCGCCCGCATCATCCGCGAGACCTTCTGCCGCCGCCCGTCTGCGGCGGCCGTGGCGGCGTGAGCGACGACGTCACCCGGGCGCGAACAGCGGCGCCAGCGCACGGCTCTCGCGCCTCTCGAAGACCACCGCCGTCTCGATCTGCTCGACCCCCTCGCGGCTGGTGAAGGCGTCGAGCGCGAGGTCGCGCAGGTGCGCCACGTCGCGCACGACGACATGGGCGACGACGTCCCAGCGCCCCGAGATCAGGAACAGGGCACGCACCTCGTTCACCTGCGCCACCTCCGTCATGAAGCGGTCGACGAGGGCGCGGTCGTGCTTGGCCAGCGTCACCATCAGGATCGCCTCGAGCCCCACGCCGAAGGCGGCCGGATCGAGCGTGACCGTCGCCCCGCGGATCACGCCCGCCGCCTCCAGCCGCTTCACGCGCTCGTGCACCGTCGAGCCGGCGAGCCCGACCTCCGCCGCCAGCACCTTGTTGGGCGTCCGGGCGTCGTTCTGGAGAACGCGGAGTATCTCGAAATCGGTTCGGTCGAGGCGCACGTGACTGGCTCCATGCGGGAAATCGTTCGGCTGCAGCCGGCGTAGGATCATGCTCTGATCGCCGCCACCAAGCAACCGCCGCATCACAGCCGGAAAGATCCGGCGATGGCCGAATGCCGGAGATCCCCATGCCCACCTCCTACCTCCTCTTCGTCGCGACGGTCGTCAGCCTCATCATGGTCCCCGGCCCCGACATGCTCTACGTCGTCGGCCGCTCCATGACCCGCGGGCGCGTCGCCGCCTTCTGGGCGGCGTCGGGGATCGCGGCGGGGTATCTCGTGTTCACGGGGCTCGTGGCGCTGGGCGTCGGGCTCGTGTTCCAGCTGGAGGAGAGCGTCTTCAGGGTCGTCCAGGCGCTGGGCCTCGCCTATCTGTCCTCGCTCGCCTACCGGCTGTTCACGTCGGACGGATCGCTGGTCGAGACCGCGGACGTGCCCGGGATCTCGCGGGGCGAGGACTTCGCCTTCGGCGTGCTGACCAGCGCGCTCAACCCGAAGGGCATCCTGTTCTACTTCGCCATCCTGCCGCAGTTCGTCTCGCCGGCGCAGGGGCCGCTGTGGAGCCAGGCGCTGCTGCTCGGGGCGACGACGAGCGGGCTGTGCCTCGTCCTCTACTTCGCCGCCGGCCTCTTCGCGGATGCCGGCAGCCGGCGCTGGGTCGGGAGCCCGCGCCGCCGCCGGCTGGTGGCGCGCGGCGCCGGGGCCGTGCTCCTCGTCGCCATCGTCCTCGTCGCGACGACGCGCTTTCCCGCCGCGTGAGGTGCGGACCTCACATCCGCCGCGACGCCCACCAAAGCGCCAGCTGCCGGCGCCATTGCGGGATCTCGACGACGCTGCGATAGGGGTCGAAGCCGGGCCGCTCCATGGCCTTCAGGGCCGGCTCGACGAGCGCGAGCGGCAGGAACGCGGGCACGATCGCCCGCGGCGCGCCGGCGAGCGCGCGCCACGCCTCGGCGCGGTGGCGGCGCGCCAGCGCGCGCATGTCCTGGAGCGCCGCCTGGAGCGGCAGGCCGCCCTCCCCCGCGAGCACGCGCTCGCGGGTCAGCCCGTGGCGCGCGAGCGTCTCCACCGGCGGCACGTAGAGCCGGCCGTCGCGGACGTGCCAGGGGAAGGAGCGCATCAGCCCAGCGAGCGCATAGGCGACGCCGCCGTGCCCCGCGGCGTCCGCATGGCCGGGGTCGGCGCCGCCGGCCAGGATCAGGCTCGCGAGCCGCATCAGCACGGAGGACGTCTCGCCCGCGTAGCCCTCGAGGTCGTTCACGGTGGCGATCGGGTCGTCGTAGAGGTCGTGGATGCGCGCCTCGACGAGGCCGACGAGGGGCGCGCGCGGCAGGCGATGGCGTGCGATCGTCTCCTCCAGCGCCGCGAAGACGGGGTTCGCACGCGCCTCCTCCGCCCGCGTCCCCTCGAGCGCGTCGCGCCACCATTGCAGGCGGATCTCGCCCGGCAGCGGTTCGCGCACGCGCTCGGGGACGCGCGCGACCTCGGCGGCGAAGGCGTAGAGGGCGAAGAGCGCCGGGCGCGCCGCGGCGGGAGCGAAGAGCGTGGCGAGCCAGCGATCGGGATCGTCGCGCCGCACGATGCGCTCGCAGGCACGCGCGTGCTCCGGTGCGTCCTCGGCGAGGGCGCTGCCGCGAAGGGCGGCGTCGTCCGCGCTCATCGCGGGGACCGCCGGGATGTGGTCAGGGGACGGCGAGCAGCGCCGCGCCGACGCGGCGCCTCTCGCCGAGCAGGATCGTGAAGGTGCGCGCCGCCGCACCCGTCTGCATCACCTCGACCCGTAGGCCTCTCTCGCGCAGTCCCCACATCACCTCCTCCGGCAGGAGCACGAGATCCGCCCCGACGCCGACGAGCAGGAGTTCCATCGCCTCCGCCTCCCGCAGAGCCGGGACGAAGGCGGCCAGCGTCAAATCCGCGGGCGTCGCCGGGTCCCAGGCGTGGATGCCGGACGGCAGCGCCAGGATCGAGCCGCGGTGCGACATGTCCGCGAAGCGGAAGCCGCCCGCGCCGTAGGCGTCGATCGGCCAGCGGCCGGGGACGAAGCCGTCGTGCAGCCGGCCACCCCGGGGATCGTCCGCGGCCATGGCGTCACCCTACCCTACTCGGCCGGCTGCGCGCGCGCCGCCGCTTCCGCCTCGGCGATCTCGCTCGCCGGACGCACGCCGAGATAGATCAGGATCGGCGCGGCGATGAACACCGACGAATAGGTGCCGACCACGAGGCCGAAGATCATCGCATAGGCGAACCCCTTGATCACCTCGCCGCCCAGGAAGGCGAGAGCGAGGAGCGCGAGGAACGTCGTCACGCCCGTGAGGATCGTGCGCGAGAGCGTGGCGTTGATGGCGACGTCGAGCACCTGATGGACCGTGATGCGCTTGTACTTGCGCAGCATCTCCCGAATACGGTCGTAGACCACCACCGTGTCGTTGAGCGAATAGCCGAGGATGGTGAGGATCGCGGCGATCGAGGTCATGTTGAACTCGATCTGCGTGATGGCGAAGAAGCCGATCGTCAGCACGAGATCGTGCAGCGTGGCGATGACGGCGCCCACCGCGAAGTGCCATTCGAAGCGGAACCAGAGATAGACCAGCACGCCGAAGATGGCGAACACGACGCCGAGCGTGCCGGACTGCACGAGTTCGCCGGAGACCCGCGGCCCCACCACCTCCACGCGGCGGAAGACGTAGTCGTCCTCGAAGGTCGCGCGCAGGTCGGCGACGACCTCCTGCTGCACCTCCTCCTCGGTCAGGCCGTCCCGCGCCACCTGCACCTGGACGCGCAGCGAGACGTCCCGCGGGGTGCCGAACTCCTGCACCTCCACCTGGCCGAAGCCCAGCGCGTTCGCCTCGTCGCGGATCTGGGCGATGTTCGCCGGCCCCTCGCGCGACTGCAGCTCGACGAGCGTGCCGCCGCGGAAGTCGATGCCGAAGTTCATGCCGAGCCCGAAGAAGGCCGCGACGCACAGGATCGAGAGCGCCGCCGAGAACGGGAAGCTCCAGCGCCGCCAGCGCATGAAGGCGTACTTCGTCTCGACGGGAATGTAACGAACGAGCCACATGGCCGGTGCTCCTCCTCAAACCGCGAGCGACTTGGGCCGGCGGACCCGGAACCAGGTCGCGACCATCAGGCGGGTGAGGGTGTAGGCGGTGAAGACGGTCGTGATGATGCCCAGCGACAGCGTCACGGCGAAGCCGCGCACCGGGCCGGTGCCGAGGAAGAACAGAACCGCGGCGGCGATCAGCGTGGTGATGTTGGCGTCGAGGATGGTGCCCAGCGCGCGGGCGAAGCCCGTGTCGAGCGCGGAGACCGCCGAGCGGCCGAGCCGTTCCTCCTCGCGCACGCGCTCGAAGATCAGCACGTTCGAATCGACCGCCATGCCGATCGTGAGCACGATGCCTGCGATGCCCGGCAGCGTCAGCGTCGCGCCCAGCGCCGAGAGCAGGCCGAGGATGAGGATCACGTTGACCGTGAGCGAGATCGTGGCCAGCACGCCGAAGAAGCCGTAGGCGCTGACCATGAACAGCACGACGAGGAGCGCGCCCACGATCGCAGCGGTGACGCCCGCGCGGATCGAATCGGCCCCGAGCCCCGGCCCGACGGTGCGCTCCTCGACGATGGTGAGCCGCGCCGGCAGCGCGCCGGCGCGCAGGAGCACCGAGAGGTCGTTCGCCTCCTGGACGGAGAAGCGCCCCGAGATCTGGCCCGACCCGCCGGTGATCGGCGACTGCACGCGCGGCGCGGAGATCACGCGGTCGTCGAGCACGATGGCGAGCTGGCGGCCGACGTTGCGCGTCGTCGCGTCGCCGAAGCGCTGGGCGCCCGAGACGTTGAAGCGGAAGTTGACGACCGGCTCGTTGGTCTGCTGGTCGAAGGCGGGCTGGGCGTCGATCAGGTCCTCGCCCCCCACGATGATCTGCCGCTCGACCGCGACCGGCTCCCCGCCGAGATCCTCGGAGGGCAGCATCTCGACGTCGCTGTCGCCCGGGTTGGCGAGGAAGCGGAACTCGAGCTGCGCCGTCTCGCCGAGAATGGTCTTGAGACGCTCGGGATCCTGCAGGCCCGGCACCTGAACGAGGATGCGGTCCTCGCCCTGGCGCTGGATGTTGGGCTCCGTCGTGCCGAGCGCGTCGACGCGCTGGCGCAGCACCTCGATCGCCTGCGAGACCGCCCGCGACACGCGCTCGGTGACGCCCGCCTCGGTGAAGCCCGCGTTGATCAGCCCGCCCGGCCCCTCGGTCACGACGACGGCCGTCGCCGACTGGCCGATCGCGGCGTTCTGGAGCGGCACCTCGAGCTCCTCCAGCAGCGGCAGCAGCCGGGCGCGCGCCGCGTCGTCGGGCACGCGCACGCTCACGCCCCGGGTGGTCGTCTGGATGCCGCCCTCGAGCGGCGTGCGGGTCTCACGCAGGGCCTGGCGGACCTGGTCGCGCAGGTTCTGCGCCTCGCGCCGCATCAGCTCGTCGACGTCGACCTCGAGCAGGACGTGCGAGCCGCCCTGGAGATCGAGCCCGAGCACGATGCCTTGGGTCGGCACCAGGAAGGACGGCACGAAGCTCGGCGTCGCCGCGGCGAGCGCGTCCCGCTGGCTCTGCGACAGCAGGTTCGGCATGGCCAGCAGCATGCCGAAGGCGACGGCCACCAGGATGGCGATCGTGGTCGAGGTCTTGAAGCGCAACATTCCCGAACGAACCTTCCTCTCGCGCCCGAGGCCCGGCGCCGGCGCCCGTGGGTTCCGCGGGTCCGGACGCGTGCCGACGCCGCGGCCTCAGCGGGCCGAATCGACGCTCACTTGTCGATCTTCACCGGCTCGCTCTTCGAGCGAACCTCGGTGACCATCCCTCGCACGATGCGCACCCGCACGCCCTCCGCGATCTCGACCTCGATCTCCGCGTCGTCGACCACCTTGGAGATCTTGCCCACGATGCCGCCGGAGGTGACGATCTGGTCCCCGCGGCGCAGCGCCTTCACCATCTCCTGATGCGCCTTCACCCGCTTCTGCTGCGGGCGGATGATCAGGAACCACATGATGACGAAAATGAGGATGAAGGGGACGAGCTGCAGGAAGACGTTGGGTTCACTCATGGCACGCTGGCTCCATTGGCGAAGCGCGCGGCGCGGCCCGCGCCGGCGGCGCTGATCGGAGGGCACGCATCCGCTCGACGAGGTCGGAAAGCGGCGCGGACTATAGCGACCGAGCGCGCGAAAGCAATTCGCGAGCGTCGCGCGACGGTGGACGGGCCGCGACCCGCGCGCGCGGGTCGCAGGAGCCGCGTGGCGCACGCCGGACCACGCGGCCGCGCGGACCGGTCGGCGCGGCCGCCGCGATGCAGAAGAGGCGCGCCGCGCCAACGATCTCGCCGGCTCCGAATCGCCCGTCGAGGCTATCGGTCGAGCGCACGCGCAGTCGCTCCCCGGCGCTTGCCTCGCAACCGATCGCGCACGATCGAGCCACCGCCGGGACACCTCGGCCGATCGACTTCGCTGCACCGCGACGAATTCTGTGTGATCGCTCCGCATAGCACGAATAAATCCGAGATGTAAGCCTGACAATTCACCCGCAGCGGCGTAGTGTCCTATCCGTCCAGCGCGTGGATCCCGCCGCCTCGCCCGAGCCAGCCCCACCGGCGGCTCGCCCGCGGCCCGCCTCGCGGCTCCACGACCTCTCCCGTGGTGCCCCGTCGCGGTCTCCTCGCCCCCGCCCGATGGGCCCGTCCGGTCGCCACGCGCACCAGCCGACGCGCGGCAGATGCCGCGTTCCGCTACGGCCGCCCGGCCGCGTCCGCACCCGCGGGCGCGAACGATCCCGGCCGCTCGAAGAACGACGACGGAAGGAAGACGCCATGACGGCCCGCATGACGACCGCCCGCTCGACCAACGCCCGCATGCTCGGCAACGCGCGGATCGTGCCGCAGGAGCAGCTCTACGGCGACGACCCGATCGCCAAGCGCGAGACCGGCCACTACGAAGCCGAGTACGTGAAGAGCTTCGTCGAGAAGTGGGACGAGCTGATCGACTGGGAGGCGCGCGCCGAGAGCGAGGGCGACTTCTTCATCGACGTGCTGCGCTCGCGCGGCAAGCACAAGATCCTCGACGTCGCCTGCGGCACCGGGTTCCACTCCGTGCGCCTCACCCAGGCGGGCTTCGACGTCACCTCCGTCGACGGCTCGGCCGCGATGCTGGCCCAGGCCTTCGAGAACGCGAAGGCCCGCGACATGATCCCCAAGCTCGTGCAGGCGGACTGGCGCTGGCTCAACCGGGACATCCAGGGCAAGTACGACGCCATCATCTGCCTCGGCAACTCCTTCACCCACATCCACGACGAGGGCGACCGGCGCCGGGCGCTGGCGGAGTTCTACGCCGCGCTCAAGCACGACGGCATCCTCATCATCGACCAGCGAAACTACGACGCCATACTCGACCAGGGCTTCTCGACGAAGCACAAGTACTACTATTGCGGCGACCGGGTGAGCGCCGAGCCGGAATACGTCGACGACGGCCTGGCGCGCTTCAAGTACACCTTCCCGGACGCGTCCGAGTACACGCTCAACATGTTTCCGCTGCGCAAGGCCTACATGCGGCGCCTGCTGGAGGAAGCCGGCTTCCAGCGCATCCGCACCTACGGCGACTTCCAGGAGACGTTCGAGGACACCGAGCCCGACTTCCTCATCCACGTCGCCGAAAAGGCCTTCCTGCGCGCGGACTCGCCGCCCACCCCGCCGGCGATCTCGACGAGGGGCGAGAAGTCGGTGAGCCGCATCACCGAGGACTATTACGACAGCCCGGAGGCGGACAACTTCTACTTCAACATCTGGGGCGGCGAGGACATCCACGTCGGCATGTACGAGGAGACGGCCGACATCCGCACCGCGAGCCGCCGGACCGTCGAGACCATGGCCGAGCGGCTGACGAGCCTGTCCGAGCGCACCCGCGTGCTGGACATCGGCGCCGGCTACGGCGGCTCGGCGCGCCATCTCGCGCGGACTCACGGCTGCGACGTCGTGTGCCTCAACATCTCCGACGCGCAGAACGACACCAACCGCTTCCTCAACCGCCGCCAGGGCCTCGCCCGCCGCGTCTGCGTCGTGCACGGCTCCTTCGAGGACGTCCCGCGCCCGGACGCCTCCTGCGACGTGGTCTGGTCCCAGGACGCGATCCTGCACGCGGGCGACCGAGAGAAGGTCTTCCGGGAGGTGGAGCGGGTTCTGCGCCCGGGCGGCGAGTTCGTCTTCACCGATCCGATGCAGGCCGACGACGTGCCCGAGGGCGTGCTCCAGCCCGTCTACGACCGCATCCACCTGCGCAGCCTCGGCTCCTTCGGCTACTACCGCGCGCTCGGCGAGCGGCTCGGCTTCGAGACGCTCTCGCTCGACGACCGTACGCCGAACCTGCGCCGGCACTACGAGCGGGTGGGCGAGGAGCTGCGGGCACGCTACGACGAGATCGTCGCGGTCTCCTCGACCGCCTTCGTCGACCGCATGCTGGTGGGGCTCGACGAGTGGGTGAAGGCGGCGGATTCCGGCTGGCTCGCCTGGGGCGTCCTGCACTTCCGCAAGCGCTGAGGCGCGCTCCGAGGCATCGGCCGCGCCCCGGGGCGGGAGAATTGAACCCGCCTCCCGGCTCGGCTAAGCACCGGATGCGCAGCGCGCCAGGGAGCGCATCCGGATGACCGCAGACACGCCAGACGCAGCAGAGCTCGCGAGCCTCGCCCGCCGCATCGCGGAGGCGCTGGAGCGGCTCGCCCCGCCGCCGCCCGCCGCCTTCGACCCGACGGCGGCGGACGCCTTCGTCTGGAAGCCGGACCGCGGCCGCCTCGCTCCCGTCGCGAAGGTCAACCGCGTTCCGCTCGCGCTGCTTCACGGCATCGACCGGGTCCGCGACACACTCCTCGACAACACGCGGCGCTTCGCGGACGGTCTGCCGGCGAACAACGCGCTCCTGTGGGGCGCGCGCGGCATGGGCAAGTCCTCGCTCGTCAAGGCGGTCCACGCCGAGGTCAACGAGCGGCGCGGGTCGCGCACCCCGCTCAAGCTCGTCGAGATCCACCGCGAGGACATCGAGAGCCTGCCCGACCTGATGAACCTCGTGCGCGCGGACGCGCACCGCTTCGTCGTCTTCTGCGACGACCTCTCGTTCGACGCCGACGACACCTCCTACAAGGCGCTGAAGGCGGTGCTCGAGGGCGGCGTCGAGGGCCGGCCCGAGAACGTGCTGTTCTACGCCACCTCGAACCGCCGCCACCTGATGCCGCGCGACATGGTCGACAACGAGCGCGCGACCGCCATCAACCCCGGCGAGGCGGTGGAGGAGAAGGTCTCGCTGTCGGACCGGTTCGGGCTCTGGCTCGGCTTCCACAAGTGCTCGCAGGACGAGTACCTCGCCATGGTCTTCGGCTATCGCGACGCGCTCGGGCTCCACGCGGCGGACCGCGACGCCGTACGGCGGGAGGCGCTCGAATGGGCGACGACGCGCGGCGCGCGCTCGGGGCGCACCGCCTGGCAGTTCATCCAGGACCTCGCCGGGCGCATGGGACACCGGCTCGGATGAGCCTCGCGCGACGGCGCGGGAACGGTTAGGCTCCCGCGAGCCGAACCTTACCCGCCGCCGCGGGTTCGCGCAGGCCGCGCGCCCGCCGGCGCGCTCCCCCGAGAGACCGACCCGATGACCCGCACCGCCCTCGCCTCCTTCGCCCGCCTCCAGCGCCCCTGGCTCGACCTCTGGCTCGCCACGACGCGGCTCGGGCTCGAATCGCAGGCGGTCGTGGGTCTGCGCCTCTTCGGGATGGCGACGGGCGCGCTGCCCGCCGCGCGCGAAGCCGGGCTGATGGTGCCGGAGAAGCTCGGTGCGCTGGCCGACGCGCACTACCTCGTCGCCCGCGCGGCCCTCACCGGCCGCGGCCCCGCCACCGCGGAGGACGTGGTGCGGCTCTACCGGCGGCGCGTGCGCGCCAACCGCAGGCGGATCGCCCGCGCCGGTTGAGCGCACGATCACCCGCCGAAGACGACCGCGTGCATGATTCGCCCCGGCAGCAGCGTGAACGCACCGGTGAGCACGAGGGCGAACCAGAACAGCATGATCATCGTCGTGCGGTGTGCCGCCACCCTCTGCCGCCGCGCCTCCACGACGCCCATGGTCACCATCACGACGGTGAAGGCCGAGAGGCCGTGGATCCACGAGAATCCGGCGATCAGCGGGTCGTAGACGAACCCGAAGGACGAGATCGCCACGATCAGCATGAGCGAGACCCAGATCCAGCCGACGAGCCGGTGCCCGCCGCCGCCCTTCGGGCGGCGCAGCTGGAAAACGCCCAGCAGGAGCGCGGCGATGGCCGCGAAGGCGTGGACCTGGACGAGGGTCGGGGCGGCGAGGAGCGGGGCGAGGGACATCGGGCCGGCCTGCTTGGACTCATCGCAGCGAGCCCAGCATGGCAGGCCCCGCGGCGTCTACCCCCGGCGGCCACCCGTCTGGACCAGGACCACTCCCGCGATGGCCAACGCGATCGCGGCGAGGATCGTGGGCGACGGCAGCGTCGCGAAGGCGATCGCCGTCATCGCGGCACCCCAGATCGGGACGAGGTTGAGGAACACCGACGCCCGCGCCGGCCCGATGTCGGCTACACCGCGCGACCAGAGCCAGAATGCGACGAGGGTGGCGAGCACGCCCATGTAGAGCACGGCGGCGACGTCGAAGGGCCGCATCGCGGCGATCTCCGCGGGGACGTTCGTGGCGAACACGGCCGCGGGCGCCAGCATCAGAGCACCGAGGACGAGGCTCCAGCCGGTGAGGACGTTCGCCGAATGAACCGCCAGCGCCCGCTTCACCGCGATCGTGTAGAGCGCCCAGACGACGGCGGCGGCGACGAAGAGGAGGTCGCCCGACAGCGTCCCCGCCGCGAGCCTCCATCCCGCCTCCCGCGCCTCCGACGCGACGACGACGAGCACCGCCGCGAAGGCGCAGGCGAAGCCGAGAGCCTGGGCACCTCGCACGGGCAGGCGGAGCAGGACGAGCGAGAGCGCCGCCGTCCAGGCCGGCGTGGTGGCGATGATCACGAGGCCGTGGAGCGGCGTCGACAGGTCGAGCGCGATCGTGAACAGGATGTTGTAGGCGAACACGCCGAGGAAGCCGATGCGCGCGAAGAGCGCGAGCTCCGTCGCGCTCGCCCGCGCGACGCGCCGAGTCGCCACGACGACCACCCCGACCGCCAGCGCCCCTACCGCGAACCGCGCCGCCGCGAGGAAGACCGGGTCGAGCACCTCGAGCGCGATCTTGCCGGCCACGAACACCCCTGCCCAGAGCAGGGTCGCCAGCGCGAGCTGGGCATAGGTGGCGAGGGGCGCGTCCGCGGCGGAGCCGGCACCTCGGGCCTTTGCGTGCGTGGTCTCGTCGGGCATGCTCGTCTCCTGTCGAAGCGCGATCGGAGCCTCGCCCATGCCCCACGCCTCGCAGGGCGGTCTTGAACGATCGTGCGCGACCGCGCGCGATGCGATTCGGCTCGGCACCGGCGCGCCGGGCGTCGAGCGCATCGCCGCGCGCTTCGCCGGCCGCGCCTACGAACCGCACCGGCACGATTCCTACGCGATCGGGCTCACGCTCGGCGGCGTTCAGAGCTTCGACTACCGCGGCACCCGGGCGGACGGGCGCACCGGCTGCGCGCTGGTCATCCATCCCGACGAGCGCCACGACGGGCGCGCGGGCGACGAGGCCGGCTTCGCCTACCGCATGGCCTACGTCGAGCCCCGGCTCGTGCGCGAGGCGGCGGGGGAAGCGCTCGGCGCCCTGCCCTTCCTGCGCGATCCCGTCTCGCGCGACCCGCGCCTCGTCGCCGCCGTGAGAGGCCTCCTCGCCGATCTCGACGCGCCGCTGGAGCCGCTCGCCGCGGATGCCGCGCTGGCGGCGCTCGCCGACTCCCTCGTCGCCCTCGACCCGTCGGCGGTGCGACGCCCCGCGCGGCCCGGCATCGCCGCCGCCCTGGAGAGAGCCCGCGACCACCTCGCCGCCCACGCCACCGCGGCGGGCGAGCCCGTCCGCTCGCAGGCGCTCGAAGCTCTCACGGGTCTCGACCGCTACACGTTCGCCCGCCAGTTCCGCGGCCGCTACGGCACGAGCCCCCACCGCTACCTCGTCATGCGCCGCCTCGAGCAGGCCCGCGTCGCGATCCGCACCGGCACCCCGCTGGCGGAGGCCGCGCTGGCCGCCGGCTTCGCCGACCAGAGCCACATGACGCGGCAGTTCAAGGCGGCCTTCGGGATCACGCCGGAGCGGTGGCGGCGAACGATCTCCACGTGAGCGGCCGCGGAGGCCTTACGCGTCGGCCCGGTGCGTGCGAGAAGGTCGCCTCGCCAACCGGACCCCGTCCCCCATGCCCGCCCCCACCGGCCGCGACGCGGCCCCCGCCTCCCTCCCCCGCGCGATCCGCGACGCGGTGCTCGGCATCGGGCTCCTGTCGGCGATGGACGCGGCCGTGAAGCTCGCGACCGCCAGCCTGCCGGTCGTGCAGGTCACGTTCCTGCGCTTCGCCTTCGGGGCGTTCGCGATCGCGGCGGTGGTGGCGTGGACGCGACCGCGGGTCCCCTCCTGGGAGACGCTGCGGATCAACTTCGTGCGCGGGCTCCTCGTGGTGGCGACCGGCCTGAGCTTCTTCACCGCCCTCTCCCGCCTGCCGCTCGCGGAGGCGACGGCGCTGTCGTTCCTCGCGCCGGGCTTCATGGCGCTGTTCGGCGCGCTGATCCTGAAGGAGCGGGTCGGCGCCCGCGCGCTCGCCGCGCTCGCGATCGGCTTCGCCGGCATGCTGGTGATCGTGTTCGGCCAGGGAGGCTTCTCTCGTGGTTTCGCGTCCGGCGTGACGCTCGATCCGATCGGCGTCGCCGCGGGGCTGGCCGCGGCGGTGTTCTACGCGCTGGCCATGGTGCTGGTGCGCGCCCGCGCGCGCATCGACGGCGTCGTCACCATCGTGGCGCTGCAGCACCTGTTCCCCGCCCTCGTGCTCGCGGGCCCCGCCGCCGTCGTCTGGGAGCCCCTGACCGGCGACCTCGCCCTCCTGTTCTGCCTCGTCGGCACGCTGGGCGTCGGCGGCCACCTGCTCTTGGCCCGCGCCTTCCGCTCGGCGGAAGCCGCCCGCATCGCGCCGATCGACTACACCGCGCTCGTCTGGGCGGCGGCCCTGGGGCTCGTGATGTTCGGGGAGGTGCCGGGCTGGGCGACGCTCGCCGGCGCGGGGCTGATCGTGGCGGGGGCTGTGGTGGCGTCGCGGCGATAGGCGTGTCGTCCTTGACACGACGCCCCAACCCGCCTATCTCGCGAGCATGCTTTGGCACTCCCTTCGCGTGAGTGCCAACAGCCACGAGCAACCCTGACGGCGGGCGTGTTCTATCCGACCGCGCCCCGCCTGCATAGAGGACGCCATCCATGAACTTCCGTCCCCTGCACGACCGCGTCGTCGTCCGCCGTATCGAGGCGGAGGAGAAGACGAAGGGCGGGATCATCATCCCCGACACCGCCAAGGAGAAGCCCCAGGAGGGCGAGATCGTGGCGGTGGGCCCCGGCGCCCGCGACGAGACCGGCAAGGTCCAGCCGCTCGACGTCAAGGCCGGCGACCGCGTGCTCTTCGGCAAGTGGTCGGGCACCGAGGTGCGCATCGACGGCCAGGATCTCCTCATCATGAAGGAGAGCGACATCATGGGCGTCGTCGCCGCCTGAGGCGCGCGGTCCGCCGCCCCGTCCGTTGACCGGGCCTCGCGCGCGTCGGCTCCTCCCGAGCCGCCCCGAGGCCGCATACTCGAGGATTTGAGCACATGGCAGCCAAGGAAGTGAAGTTCTCGGCCGACGCCCGCGAGCGCATGCTGCGCGGCGTCGACATTCTCGCCGACGCGGTGAAGGTGACGCTCGGCCCGAAGGGCCGCAACGTCGTCATCGAGAAGTCGTTCGGCGCCCCGCGCATCACCAAGGACGGCGTCACCGTCGCCAAGGAGATCGAGCTCGCCGACAAGTTCGAGAACATGGGCGCGCAGATGGTGCGCGAAGTGGCCTCGAAGACCAACGACCTCGCCGGCGACGGCACGACGACCGCGACCGTTCTCGCCCAGTCGATCGTCAAGGAGGGCGCCAAGGCGGTGGCCGCGGGCATGAACCCGATGGACCTCAAGCGCGGCGTCGACATGGCCACCGCCGCGGCGGTCGCCGACATCCAGGCCCGCGCCCGCAAGGTCGCCTCGACCGGCGAGGTCGCTCAGGTCGGCACCATCTCCGCCAACGGCGACGCGCTGATCGGCGAGATGATCGCCAACGCCATGCAGAAGGTCGGCAACGAGGGCGTCATCACGGTCGAGGAGGCGAAGACCGCCGAGACCGAGGTCGACATCGTCGAGGGCATGCAGTTCGATCGCGGCTATCTCTCCCCGTACTTCATCACGAACGCGGAGAAGATGATCGCCGAACTCGACGATCCCTACATCCTCATCCACGAGAAGAAGCTCTCCTCGCTCCAGGCGATGCTGCCGATCCTCGAGTCGGTCGTGCAGTCGGGCAAGCCGCTGCTGATCGTCGCCGAGGACATCGAGGGCGAGGCGCTCGCCACGCTCGTCGTCAACAAGCTGCGCGGCGGCCTCAAGGTCGCGGCCGTCAAGGCTCCGGGCTTCGGCGATCGCCGCAAGGCCATGCTCGAGGACATCGCCATCCTCACCGGCGGCACCGCCGTCTCCGAGGACCTCGGCATCAAGCTCGAGAACGTGACGCTCGACATGCTCGGCCGCGCCAAGCGCGTGCGCATCGAGAAGGAGAACACCACGATCATCGACGGCGCCGGCTCGAAGGACGACATCGAGGCCCGCGTCCAGCAGATCAAGGCGCAGATCGAGGAGACCTCCTCGGACTACGACCGTGAGAAGCTCCAGGAGCGTCTCGCCAAGCTCGCGGGCGGCGTGGCCGTCATCCGCGTCGGCGGTGCGACCGAGGTCGAGGTCAAGGAGAAGAAGGACCGCGTCGACGACGCGCTGAACGCCACCCGCGCGGCGGTCGAGGAAGGCATCGTCCCCGGCGGCGGCACCGCGCTGCTGCGCGCCAAGAAGGCGGTCGAGAAGCTCACCTCGGACAACCCGGACATCCGCGCCGGCATCAAGATCGTGCTGCGCGCGCTCGAGGCGCCGATCCGCCAGATCGCCGAGAACTCGGGCGTCGAGGGCTCGATCGTCGTGGGCAAGATCCAGGACAACGCCTCCGAGACCTACGGCTTCAACGCCCAGACCGAGGAGTACGTCGACATGCTGCAGGCCGGCATCGTCGACCCCGCCAAGGTCGTGCGCACCGCGCTCCAGGACGCCGCCTCCGTGGCGGGCCTGCTGATCACCACCGAGGCGATGATCGCCGAGGCGCCCAAGCGCGAGTCCGCCGGCGGCGGCGGTGGCGGCGGCGGCATGGGCGGCATGGGCGGCATGGGCGACATGGGCTTCTGAGCCCGGCGCTCGTCCCGCGTCACCGACACGCGAGACGCGACGAACGCGGAGGCCCCCGGGGAGACCCGGGGGCATCTTCGCTGTTGCGCTCACATTCGTGTCGATTCTCGACGATGACTCGGCCCATGGCTGCGGGGGCGGACGCGTGGTGGCGGGCGGAGGAGGAGCCGCGCGCGGGCCGCCGCTTCGACGCCCTCGTCTACCGCGCCGACCCGCGCCGCAGTTTGGATCGATTTTCCCTGGCATCGACGCGCCCGATCGCCTATGCGGGGTGCAATCCCGAATAACCTCATGCCGGAGCCGCGTGCATGACGCACAGCCCCGACGCCACGCCCTGGTGGCGAAGCGCCGTCGTCTACCAGATCTACCCGCGCTCCTACCAGGACACGACCGGCGACGGCGTCGGCGACCTCGCCGGCATCGCGCGCCGCCTCGACCACGTGGTCGCGCTGGGCGTCGACGCGATCTGGATCTCGCCGTTCTATCCCTCGCCGATGCGGGACTTCGGCTACGACGTCTCGGATTATTGCGCCGTCGACCCGATCTTCGGCACGCTCACCGATTTCGACGATCTCGTCGCCGCCGCGCACGCGCGCGGCCTGAAGCTGCTGCTCGACTTCGTGCCGAGCCACACCTCGGATGCGCATCCGTGGTTCCGCGAGAGCCGCGCCTCTCGCCAGAGCGCCAAGCGCGACTGGTACGTCTGGGCCGACCCGGCGCCCGGCGGCTGGCCGCCGAACAATTGGCTGTCGGAGTTCGGCGGGCCGGCCTGGAGCCTCGACGAGGCGACCGGCCAATATTGGCTGCACATCTACCTGCGCGAGCAGCCGGCGCTGAACTGGCGCAACCCCGCGGTCCAGGCGGCCATGCTCGACGTGATGCGCTTCTGGTTCGATCGGGGCGTCGACGGCTTCCGCGTGGACGCGGTGGAGCATCTCGTCCCCTCCGCCGCCCTCACCGACAACCCGCCGGACCCGGCGTGGCGGCCCGGCATGCAGGAGGCCCGCGCGCTGCAGCGCGCCTACACGGCCCACCAGCCGGAAGTGTTCGACGCCGCCCGCGCCATGCGGCGGGTCGCGCGGGACTACGCGCCCGAGCGGCTCCTGATCGGCGAAGCCTACGGCACGCTCGCGGAGGTGATGGCGTACTACGGCGGCGAGGGGCTCGACGGCTTCCAGCTGCCGTTCAACTTCCAGCTGATCTTCGCGGACTGGAACGCCGCGAGCATCGCACGCATGGTCGAGGGCTACGAGGCGGCGCTGCCGGCGGGCGCCTGGCCCAATTGGGTGATGGGCAACCACGACCGCCCGCGCATCGCCGGGCGCATCGGCCCCGCGCAGGCACGCGTCGCGGCCATGCTGCTCCTCACGCTGCGCGGCACGCCCACGATCTACCAGGGCGAGGAGCTCGGCATGGTCGACGTGCCGATCCCGCCGGGCATGGTCCACGACCCGATGGAGAAGAACGCCCCCGGCCAGGGCCTCGGCCGCGATCCCGTGCGCACGCCGATCCCCTGGGACGAGGGGTCGAACGCCGGCTTCACCACGGGTGTGCCCTGGCTCCCCATCGGCGGCGCCGCGCCGGTCTCCGCCCAGGAGCGCGACCCCGAATCGATGCTCGCGCTCTACCGCCGCCTGACCGCGCTGCGCCGCGCCGAGCCGGCGCTGTCGCTGGGGGCGTATCGCACGCTGTCCGCGTCCGACGACGTGCTCGTCTTCGAGCGACGGCACGGCGCGCGGCGGCTCGTCGTGGCGCTGAACTTCTCGGATGCCGAACGGCCGCTCGGGCACCGCGGCGCCGTGCTGCTCTCGACCCGGGCCGGTGCGCCCGCCGCGGAGCGGCTCGCCCCCAACGAGGGGCGCGTGATGGAGGGGTGAAGCGGGCGCGTTCCTCGAAGGGGACGGGCGGCCCGCTACCCCTTCGCCTCCTCCACCACCCGCTTCGGGATCAGCTCCCCCGCCACGTCGCCGATCTTCGGGCGCTCCAGCGCCACGAACGGAAGCGGGCGGCAGACCGCGATGGCGGCCAGCCCGAAGCGGGCGGTCATGATGCCGTTGAGCACGCCCTCCCCCAGCCGCGCCGAGATCCGCGCGGCGATGCCGAGCCCCAGCGCCTGCTGCATCAGCCCGTCGCCCAATGCGACGCCGCCGGTCACCGTGAGGTGCGTCAGCGCCGCGCGCATCAGGCGCAGGAAGCCCAGGGTGCCGGGCCGGGCGCCGTAGATCGCCGAGACTCGTCGCAGCACGCGCGCGGCGTTGAAGATCACGAAACCGACGTCGATCGCCGCGCGCGGAGAGAGCGCGGTGACGAGGGAGACCTGCTTGGCCGCGTCCGCCACCGCGCGGGCGGCGCGGTCGTCGAGATCGGCGAGCAACTCCCGCTCGGCGATGGCGAGACGGTCCTCGGCGTCGAGGATCTCGTCGGCGACCTCGGCGATGCGGCCGCGGGCGCGCGCGGTCTCCGGGCGCGCCGCGTAGAGCGCGACGATCTCCGCGACGACCCGCTTCGCCGCCTCGCCGTCGCGGGCCTCGCGGGCGGAGAGCGCACGCGCGCGCAGATCCTCGATCTTCTTCTCGCGCAGCAGCCCGGCGACCTCGCGCCCCACCAGCACCGCGAGCGCGACGAGCGCGAGCGCGAGCGCGGCGAGCCCCGCCCAGCCGAGCCACGGCGCGACCTCGAACAGGCCGCGCACGAGGTTCTCGGCCGCGAGGCCCAGCGCCAGCAGCACGAGGGCGCAGAGCGCCGACAGCAGGATGCCGCCCCACGGCAGGCCGCGCTTGCGGCCCATCGGCACCGGCGTGCCGTCGGCGGCCTCGAGGATCTCGTCGGGCTGGATCTCGACGCGCACGCGGGCGGGGCGGTCGGCCTCCTCGCCGAGGCGCGTCTCGGCGACGTCGGGGTCGTCCAGGCGGAAGGCGCGGGGCTTGCGGGACATGTGCGTGCGCTCTCCTCAGGCCAGGCGGTCGCCGATCAGGAACTCGATCGCCCGGTCGAGCCGGATGTGCGGCAGGCGCGGCGCGCGTCCGGCCGGGTCCGGCTTCGGCTCGGGCGGGCGAAAGCGCGGGAAGCGCAGGCTCCCCGGCGGCACGGCGCCCTCCAGTACCGCCGCCGCCCGCTCGGGCAGCTCGCCGGGGAAGACGGCGGCGCGGGTGTTTCCGTCGAAGACCGCGCCGTCGATCGTCTCGCCGGCCTCCGGCACGCCGGCCACCGCCTCGAGCCGGGTGCCGTGCTCGTGGACGAGCGTCTCCAGGGTGGCGCGCACGGAGGCGAGCGCCACGGTGCCGACCTTGGCGCCGGCCGCCTCGCCGCGCTTCACCGCACGCTCGACGAGGAGGCGCAGCACGGCCTCGAGCCGCGCGTGGCTCGTCTGATGGACGTGGTCGGCCTTCGTCGCCGCGAACAGGACGCGCTCGGCGCGCGGCGCGAACAGGCGCGAGACGAGCGTGTTGCGTCCCGACCGGAAGGCGAGCAGCACCCGGTCGAGCGCCCGCTCGAGCTCCGCCAGCGCGCCGGCGCCGCCATCGATCGCCGCGAGCACGTCGACGAGGACGATCTGCCGGTCGATGCGCTGGAAATGCTCGCGGAAGAACGGGCGCACCACGTGATGGCGATAGGACTCGAAGCGCCGCTCCATCAGCGCGCCGAGGCTCCTCGGCTTCGGGCGGGCACCGGGGGCGTGGCGCAGGGGGGCGAAGGTGAGCGCCGGCGAGCCCTCGAGGTCTCCCGGCATGAGGAAGCGCCCCGGCGGCGTCGTCGCCACCGCCTCCGGCCCGGCGCGAAGCGCGACGAGGTAGTCCTTGAAGGCCGCCGAGAGACCGGCGATCGCCGGCTCGTCGGGCTCGGCGTCGGGATCGATCGCGGCGAGCGCCGCGAGGAAGGGCGCGGCGAGCGGCGCCCGGTCGGGCCGCGCGGCGCCGTCGAGCACCTCGCGCGACCATTCGCCGAAATCCTGGTCGAGCAGCGCGAGGTCGAGCAGCCATTCGCCGGGGTAGTCGACGATGTCGAGATGCAGCCGCGCCGGCCCCGAGCGCCAGGCGCCGCGCCCGCGCTCGTAGTCGATGTCGACTCGCAGCTCGCTCACCCGCGAGGTCGAGGCGGGCCAGCGGCGCTCCTCGGCGAGCATGCGCAGGTTGTCCTCGTAGGCGAATCGCGGCACCGCGTCGTCCGGCTGCGCCGCGAGCCGTGCGCGGCGGATGCGGCCCTCGTGCGAGGCCCGGAAGGCCGGCAGCGGGACGTTCTGCACGAGATTGTGCACGAGCGCCGTCGTGAACACGGTCTTGCCCGAGCGGGCGAGCCCGGTCACCCCGATGCGCACGCCGGGGTCGACCGTGCGCGACGCGTAGTCCCCGAGGCTCGCGAGGACGTCGAAGGCGCTGGAGGCGAAGGAGGGTGCGGGCACGCGCGTGGGACCGGTGAGACGAGAGAACGCTCGCCCTCACTTAGGGACGAGGGCGCGATTTCCCAAGCGCCCCGCTCCTCCCTCATCGGGGGAGGTGGATCGGCGCCGAAGGCGACGAGACGGAGGGGGTGCGCCGGCAGGCGCTTCGGCGGAGCCGAAAACCGGCCGGCTTCGCGCCACGGGACCCCGCCCCTGGCTCGCTCCGCTCGCCGTCCCCGCCCCGATGGGGCGGGAGCGCTCCTACCCCATCGGGGCCCCATCGAGGGAGGTGGATCGGCGGCGGAGCCGGAATCGGCCCGGTCATCCCTCGGTCGTGGCGAGCCCCTTCGGCGTCACGAAGCGCTCCATTCGGCCCTCGCGGGCGACCACCTCGGACCAGCGCTCGGCCTCGAGATCGATCACCGCGATCGCGGCGGTGGGAAACTTCTGCTGCAGGCGCGCGAAGGCGTAGCGGTCACCGTACCCGACGAGCGTGGACGCGAGGTCCTCCATGCCGGGATTGTGGCCCACGAGCAGGAGCGTGCGCACGGCATCGGGCGTCTCGCGCACGACGCCCAGCAGGCGCTCCGCCGGCGCCTCGTAGATGCGCGGCTCCTCACGCGTGTCCACCGGTCCCAGCGCGGAGCCGGCGAGCGCGAAGGTCTCCCGCGTGCGCCGCGCGGACGAGACGAGCACGAGATCGGGCAGGAGCGCCTCGGCGGCGAGGTAGGCCCCCATGCGCGGGGCATCGGCGCGGCCGCGCTCGTCCAGCGGACGGTCGTGGTCCTCCACCCCGTCGGGATAGGCGGACTTGGCGTGGCGGAACAGGATCAGGCGTCTCATGACCCCCGTGTAGCACGCGGGCGGGGGTCCGGGAAAACCCCCGCGGCCCTCACGCCGGGAGGCGCACCCAGCCGCCGCCCCCCTCGCGGGCGGAGCGGGCGATGGCGTGAATCACGCGCTCGATGCGCAACGCCTCGGCGAAATCCGGCGAGGCGCGCCCCGCGCCGGCGATGGCGCGCAGCAGGCCCGCGACCTCGATCGTCTTCTGGTCGTTGAAGCCGAGCCCGTGGCCGGGCGCCGGCGTGAAGGCGCCGTAGGGCTCGTGCGCGGGTCCGCTCAGGATCGTGCGGAAGCCGTGGCGCGAGCGGTCGGGCTCGGCCTGGAAGAGCTGGAGCTCGTTCATCCGCTCCTGGTCGAAGGCGATCATCCCCGCCGACCCGTGCACCTCGAAGGCGAGCCGCCCCTTGCGGCCCCAGGCGGCCCGCGAGGTGGTCAGCACGCCCGAGACGCCGCTCTCGAAGCGCACGAGCGCGGTGGCGACGTCCTCGTTCTCGACCGGTCCCTCCCCCGCTCCGTCCGGCATCGGCCGCGTCGCGTGGACCGTCTGCATGTCGGCGCACACGGCGCCGATCGGCCCGCACAGGGCCTGGGCCAGGGACACCAGGTGGCAGCCCAGATCCCCCAGCGCGCCGAGCCCCGCCTCCTCGGCGCGGCAGCGCCAGGACCAGGGCAGCGCCGGATCGGCCATGTAGTCCTCGTCGACCACGCCGCGGAACTGGACGATGCGCCCGATCGCGCCCTCGGCGACGAGCTTCTGCGCGTGCAGGAAGGCGGGGTTCTTGAGGTAATTGTAGCCGACCTGGGTGACCACTCCCGCCGCCTGCGCCGCGGCGGCCATCTCCTCGGCCTCCTCCAGCGTCAGCCCGAGCGGCTTCTCGCAATAGACGTGCTTGCCCGCCGCCAAGGCCGCGAGCGCCATCTGGAAGTGGAGTCGGTTGGGCGTGGTGATCGACACGAGGTCGACCGCCGGGTCGACGACGAGATCGCGCCAATCGTCGGTCGCCCGCGCGAAGCCGAACTGGCGCGCGAAGCGCACGGCCGCCTCCGCCGGCGTGTCGCACAGGACGGCGAGGCGCGGCGCCGCCACGTCGCCGAACACCGCGCTCACGGCCCGGTAGGCGAGCGCGTGGCACTTGCCCATGAACCCCGTCCCGATCAGCCCGATCCCGACCATGGTCCCCTCCTCGTCAGCCGATCTCCGAGACCGCCACGGTGCGCCCCTCGCGCACCGAGAGGAGCGCCGCCTCCGCCAGGATCAGCGCGGCGAGACCGTCGGCGCCGCCCGGCGCGACCGGCGTGCCGTCGCGCAGCGCCGCGACGAACGCCGCGATCTCGTTGGCGTAGGCCTGCGTGTAGCGGGTCATGAAGAAGTCGAAGAGCGGCGGGCGGGTGAAGCCGCGTGCGTCGGCGACCTCGATCATGGCCGGGCGCTGGTTTTCCGCCGCGATCATGCCCCTGGAGCCGTGCACCTCGATGCGCTGGTCGTAGCCGTAGGCGGCGCGGCGCGAGTTCGAGACGATCACCTGCTTGCCCGTGGCCGTCTCGAGCACGAGGCTCGCGCTGTCGTAGTCCCCCGCCTCGCCGATCGCCGGGTCGACCATCACCGCCGCGCGGGCCGTGACCCGGTCGATCTCCTCGCCCATCAGGAAGCGGGCCATGTCGAAGTCGTGGATCGTCATGTCGCGGAAGATCCCGCCCGAGGCCTCGATGTAGGCGATCGGCGGCGGACCGGGGTCGCGGGAGGTCAGCGTCGCCATCTCCGGCGCGCCGATCCGCCCCGCCGCGATCTCGGCCTTCACCGCCATGAAGGATGGATCGAAGCGGCGGTTGAAGCCCAGCATGAACGGCGTGCCGGTCTCCTCCACCACCGCGAGGCAGGCGCGCACGCGCGAGAGCGAGAGGTCGATCGGCTTCTCGCAGAAGATCGCCTTGCCGGCACGCGCGAAGCGCTCGACGAGGTCGGCATGGGTGTCGGTCGGCGTCGCGACGATGACGGCATCAACGTCGTCGGCGGCCTCGATCGCCTCGATCGTGCGCACCGCGGCGCCGTGCTCGCCGGCGAGCGCGTCCGCCGCCTCCGCCAGCGGGTCCGCGACCGCGACGAGCCGCGCGCCCTCGACGGCTGCGACCGCCGCGCCGTGGACCTTGCCGATGCGGCCCGCGCCGAGGAGCCCGAAACGGATTGCCATGCCTACCTCCCTGCCCGCGGTCGCGCCGCAGAAATGGAATTTTCGTTCCATCGATGCTTGCGCGCCGCCGCAGGGGCTGTCAAGGTCCGCGGTCGGCGCGCACGCGTGCCGGCAGCCCGATACCGAGACGAAGCCCCCCGCATGAAGCCCACCCCGCCGAGCGATTTCGAGGACCTGCGCCAGCGCCTCGCGGCGATGCACGACGGGCTGCCCAAACGCCTGCGCCAATGCGCCGCCTACGTGCTGCGCGAGCCCGACCGCATCGCCTTCGACACGGTGGCCGAGGCCGCGGCCGCCGCCGAGGTGCCGCCGTCCGCGATGATCCGCTTCTCGAAGCTCGTCGGCTATTCCGGCTATTCGGAGATGCAGCGGGTCTTCCGGGCGCGGCTCTCCAACGTCTGGCCGGACTACTCGACGCGCCTCACCCGGCTCAAGACCGCCGGCGCCGGCAGCCCGGAGAGCGTGCTCGCCGAATTCGCCGAGGTCTCGCGCGGCTCGATCTCGCGCATGGCGCTGGCGCTGGAGCCGGAGCGGCTGCAGGAGGCGGTGCGCCGGCTCGCGGCCGCGCGCATCCTCCACGTGGTGGGCTTGCGCCGCGCCTTCTCGGTGGCGGCCTATCTCGCCTATTCCTTCGAGAAGGTGGGGCGGCCCACCATGCTGCACGACATGGCGGGGCGCCTCGACCACGGCGGCATGCTCGCCGCCGACGACGCGCTGCTCGCCATCTCCTTCGCACCCTACACGACCGAGACGGTGGCGCTGGCGCAGCACGCCAAGGCCCGTGGCCTCTCGGTGATCGCCATCACCGACAGCCAGTTCTCCCCGCTCGCGCCCCATGCCGACGTGGTGCTCGGCGTCGACGAGCTCGACTTCGGCGCCTTCCGCTCGCTCGCCGCCACCTTCTGCCTCGCAGCGACGCTGGCGGTCGCGACGGGGGCGGCGCTCGACGGCGGCTGACCGTGTCCCGCCCGCTCGGCGCGGGGACGATCCGCGGAGCGGATCAGGGGCGGGGTCCCGTTGCGCGACGCCCGCGGAGATTTCGGCTGCGCCGAAGGCGCCTCGCGGCGCACCCCCTCCGTCTCGTCGGCTTCGCCGCCGATCCACCTCCCTCGATGAGGGAGGAGCGCGCTCCCGCCCCATTGGGGCGGGGACGATCCGCGAAAGCGGATCAGGGGCGGGGTCCCGCAGTGCGACGCCGGCGGATTTCGGCTTCGCCGAAGCGCGCCTCGCGGCGCACCCCCCGTCTCGTCGGCTGCGCCGCCGATCAACTTCCCCCGATGGGCGAGGATCCGGCGCGGAATTTCTGTTCCATCTCGGCCGAAATGAACTTGCCGTGCCGCGGAATGGAATGTACGCTCCATTTCACCCTGATCAACAGGGGGCCGCACGGCGGCTCGGGACGTCGCGCAGACGACGCTCGGCGGATCACGGGATCGCCGTGACCAAGGGAGGAAACCATGAAGCACACCATCTCGGCGCTCGCGCTCGCAGTGGCGGCGACCGCGGCCTTCGCCGCCCCCGCCCAGGCGGAGGGCGAGCGGTTCGTCCTGATCAGCCACGCGCCCGATTCGGACAGCTGGTGGAACACGATCCGCAACGCCATCGCGGTGGCGGGCGAGCAGATGGGCGCCACGGTCGAGTACCGCAACCCGACCACCGGCGACCTCGCCGACATGGCCCGAATCGTCGAGCAGGCCGCGGCCTCCGGCCCGGACGGGATCATCGTCACGATCGCCGATTTCGACGTGCTCCAGGGTCCGATCCAGGACGCCGTCGATCGCGGCATCCCGGTGATCACCATCAACTCGGGCACGCAGGATCAGTCCGAGGCGCTCGGCGCGCTGATGCACGTCGGCCAGCCGGAGTACGACGCGGGCTTCGCGGCCGGCGAGCGCGCGGCGGCGGAGGGCGTCTCGTCGTTCCTGTGCGTCAACCACTACATCACCAACCCGGCCTCGGTGGAGCGCTGCCAGGGCTTCGCCGACGCGATCGGCACCGACCTCGGCGACCAGATGATCGACGCCGGCCAGGATCCCGGCGAGATCCGCAACCGCGTGTCCGCGTACCTGAACACGAACCCCGAGACGGGGGCCGTGCTCACGCTCGGCCCCACCTCGGCGCACCCGACCATCGCCGCGCTCCAGGACGCCGGGCTCGCGGGCGAGATGTTCTTCGGCACGTTCGACCTGTCCGGCGAGATCGCCCAGGCGCTCAAGGACGGCACGATCGACTTCGCCATCGACCAGCAGCCCTTCCTGCAGGGCTACCTGCCCGTCGTCATCCTGACGAACCTCAGCCGCTACGGCGTGCTGCCGTCGGGCCACATCAACTCCGGCCCGGGCTTCATCACGGCGGCCAACATCGAGCAGGTCGAGGCGCTGGCCGGCGAGTACCGCTGAGCCGGGACAATCCCCGACGCACGCGACGGCGGGGGGGCGCGAGCGGCGCGCCCCCCGGCACCGGCTCCCATCTCGGCACCCTGGAGGGCGGCGCCATGCACGACGAGCGCCTCAAGCCCATGTCGCCCCTGCGCAAGGCCATGCTGCGGCCCGAGCTCGGGGCGATCTGCGGCACGTTCCTGGTCTTCGTGTTCTTCTTCCTCGTGGCGCGCGACACCGGCATGTTCTCCGCCGAGGGCGTGATGAACTGGGGCATCGTCGCCGCGCAGTTCGCGATCATCGCGGTGGGCGCCTGCCTCCTGATGATCGCCGGCGAATTCGATCTCTCGGTCGGCTCGATGATCGGCTTCTCGGGCATGGTGATCGCGATCGTGGGCGTGGCCTGGGGCTATCCGATCTGGATCGCGATCCTCACGGCCTTCGTTCTCGCGATGATCATCGGCGCGCTGAACGGCTGGATCGTCGTGAAGACCGGCCTGCCCTCCTTCATCGTCACGCTCGCCTCGCTGTTCATCCTGCGCGGGCTCACCATCTTCCTCTCGATCTCCGCGACCCGCCAGACCATCGTCGGTGGCGTGCGCGATGCGGCGCAGGGCGACTGGCTCGCCCCGCTGTTCGGCGGCAAGATCCTCGGCGGCCTCTTCGTATGGCTGGCGGATGCGGGCCTGATCTCCACCTTCACCCGCGGCACCCGCGCGGGCGAGCCGATCGTCGACGGCATCCCGATGATGATGGTCTGGGCCGTCGTCCTCATCGTCTTCGCCCACGTGCTCCTGACGAAGACGCCCTTCGGCAACTGGATCTTCGCGTCCGGCGGCGACGCGCAGGCGGCGCGCTATACCGGCGTTCCCGTGAAGCGGGTGAAGATCTCGATGTTCGTCTTCACCGCCTTCTGCGCCACGGTCTTCGCCACCTGCCAGGTGATGGAGTTCGGCTCGGCGGCGGCGGATCGCGGGCTGCTCAAGGAATTCGAGGCGATCATCTGCGTCGTCATCGGCGGGGCTCTGCTCACCGGCGGCTTCGGCACGGTGATCGGCGCGGCGCTCGGCGCCCTGATCTTCGGCGTGGTGCAGCAGGGGCTGTTCTTCACCGGCGTCGAGAGCTCGCTGTTCCGGGTGTTCCTCGGCGTGCTGTTGCTGCTCGCGGTGATCATGAACACGTACACGCGCCGCCTGATCACGGGGGAGCGCTGATGACGACGACCCCGCTCATCGAGCTGCGCGACATCGAGAAGCACTTCGGGCCCGTCATCGCCCTGAACGGCGTGTCCTTCTCCGTCTTTCCCGGCGAGGTGCACTGCCTCCTCGGCGACAACGGCGCCGGCAAGTCGACCTTCATCAAGACGATGTCCGGCGTCCACCAGCCCACCCGCGGCGAGATTCTGGTCGCGGGACGGCCCACCGTGCTCGAGAGCCCGCGTGCGGCGATGGCGGCGGGGATCGCCACGGTCTACCAGGACCTGGCGATGATCCCGCTGATGTCGGTGACGCGAAATTTCTGGATGGGCCGCGAGCCGGTCAAGCGCTTCGGGCCGCTGAAGTTCATCGACTTCGCCCACGCTAATCGGGTGACGCTGGAGGCGATGCGCGCGATGGGCATCGCCCTGCGCGGCCCCGAGCAGGCGGTCGGCACGCTGTCGGGCGGCGAGCGCCAGACGGTGGCGATCGCCCGCGCGGTGCATTTCGGCGCGAAGGTGCTCATCCTCGACGAGCCGACCTCGGCGCTCGGCGTGCGCCAGACGGCGAACGTGCTCGCCACCATCGCCCGGGTGCGCAAGCAGGGCATCGGCGTCGTGTTCATCACCCACAACGTCCGCCACGCGCTCGCGGTGGGCGACCGCTTCACCGTGCTCAACCGTGGCCAGACGCTCGGCACGGCGCGGAAGGGCGAGATCGACTACGAGAGCCTGCAGGACCTGATGGCCGGCGGCCAGGAGCTCGCCTCGCTCGAGGACGCGGTGGCGCAGGCGTGAGAAGGGCCATGAGAGACCAGGCGTCATGACGCTCGACGTGATCACCATCGGCCGCTCCTCGGTCGATCTCTACGGCGCGCAGGTCGGCGGGCGGCTGGAGGACATGGCCTCCTTCCGCAAGTACGTCGGCGGCTCGCCCACCAACATGGCGGTGGGCGCCGCGCGGCTCGGCCTGCGCTCGGCCGTGCTCACCCGCGTCGGCGACGAGGCCATGGGCCGCTTCCTGCGCGAGGAGCTCGCCCGCGAGGGCGTCGACACGCGCGGCGTGATCACGGACCCGCAGCGGCTGACCGCGCTCGTCATCCTCGGCATCCGCGACAAGACCCGGTTCCCGCTGATCTTCTACCGCGAGAACTGCGCCGACATGGCGCTGTGCGAAGACGACGTCGACGAGGCCTTCATCGCCGACGCGCGCTGCGTCGTGGCCACGGGCACGCACCTCTCCCATCCGCGCACCGAGGCGGCCGTGCTGAAGGCCTTGAGGCTCGCCCGGGCGAAGGGCCTGCGCACGGCGCTCGACATCGACTACCGCCCCGTCCTGTGGGGGCTCGCCGGCCACGACGCCGGGGAGGAGCGCTACATCGCATCCGAAGCCGTCACGGCCAAGCTCCTGGGGACGCTGCATCTCTTCGACCTGATCGTCGGCACCGAGGAGGAGTTCGCCATCGCCGGCGGCAGCCGCGACATGGGCGAGGCGCTCGGCGCCGTGCGCGCCGTCTCGGAGGCGACGCTGGTGCTCAAGCGCGGGCCGATGGGCGCGGTGGCCTTCCCGGGCGCGATCCCGGACGATCTCGCGGAGGGCCTGTCGGGGCCGGGGTTCCCGATCGAGATCTACAACGTGCTCGGCGCCGGCGACGGCTTCATGGCGGGGCTGCTCAAGGGCTGGCTCGACGGCGAGGCGTGGGAGCGCGCGCTCGCCTACGCCAACGCCTGCGGCGCCTTCGCCGTGTCGCGCCACGGCTGCGCGCCGGCCTACCCGACCTGGGCGGAGCTCGACTTCTTCCTGCGCCGCGGCGTCGTCACGCCGGCCCTGCGGCACGACGCCGAGCTCGCGCACATCCACTGGGCGACGACCCGGCGTGGCGACTGGCCGGCCCTGCGTGTCTTCGCCTTCGACCATCGCGCGCAGATCGAGGAGATCGCCGCCGCGGCCGGCGCCGGGGCGGAGCGGATCGGGCGCTTCAAGGCGCTGTGCCTGGACGCGACGCGGCGCGTCGCGGACGGGCGGCCGGGCTACGGCATCCTGTGCGACCCGCGGCTCGGCGGCGACGCGCTGATGGCGGCCGCCAGCTCTGGGCTGTGGATCGGCCGACCGGTGGAGACGCCCGGCTCGCGCCCGCTCGTGCTCGAGATCGGCCGCGACTACGGCAGCGCGCTGGCCGAATGGCCGCTCGAGCACGTCGTCAAGGTGCTCTGCTTCTATCATCCGGACGATGCGCCGGAGACGAAGGCTGCGCAGGAGGACACCGTCCTGCGCCTCGCCGAGGCGGCGCGCGCCAACGGTCTCGAATTCCTGCTGGAGATCGTCGCCTCGAAGGCCGGCCCCCTCGACGACGACACCACCGCTCGGGCCATGGCGCGCTTCTACGACCTCGGGGTGAAGCCCGACTGGTGGAAGCTCGAGCCGCTGCGCGCGGACGCCGCCTGGGCGCGCGCCTGCGCCGTGATCGAGGACCGCGACCCGTGGTGCCGGGGCATCGTCGTGCTCGGCCTCGGCGAGGGCGAGGACGGCCTGCGCGAGAGCTTCGGCCTCGCCGCGCGGCACGAGCGAGTGAAGGGCTTCGCGGTGGGGCGCACGATCTTCGCGCAGGCCGCGCGCGGCTGGCTCGCGGGGGAGATGGACGACGAGGCCGCGGTCGCCGACATGGCGGGGCGCTTCGCGCGTCTCTGTGCGATCTGGGACGAAGCTCGGCAGGGAATCGAGAAGGGGACGCGATGACCACGATCCGGCTGACGGCCGCCCAGGCCATGGTGCGCTGGCTCGCGGCGCAGGAGAGCGCGCCGGGCGTGCCGTTCCTCGGCGGCGTGTGGGCGATCTTCGGCCACGGCAACGTGGCGGGGCTGGGCGAGGCGCTGCACGGCGTGCGCGACCGGCTGCCCACCTTCCGCGGCCACAACGAGCAGTCCATGGCGCACGCCGCCATCGCCTACGCCAAGGCGTCGAACCGCCGCCGCGCCATGGCGGTGACCTCCTCGATCGGCCCGGGCGCGACGAACATGATCACCGCCGCCGCACTCGCGCACGTGAACCGGCTGCCGGTCCTCTTCCTGCCCGGCGACGTCTTCGCGAGCCGCCTGCCCGACCCGGTGCTCCAGCAGGTGGAGGATCTCGGGGACGGGACGATCAGCGCCAACGACTGCTTCCGCCCGGTCTCGCGCTATTTCGACCGGATCACCCGCCCCGAGCAGCTGCTCGCCGCCCTCCCCCGGGCGATGGGCGTGTTGACCGACCCGGCGGAATGCGGGCCCGTGACGCTGGCGTTCTGCCAGGACGTGCAGACCATGGCCTTCGACTGGCCGGAGCGCTTCTTCGCGGCGCGGCTGTGGCGCCCGCGCCGCCCGCGGCCGGACGTGGACGAGATCGCCGCCGCGGTCGCGGCGCTCACCCAAGCGAAGCGCCCGCTGGTGATCGCCGGCGGCGGGGTGCTCTATTCCGAGGCGGCGGCCGATCTCGCCGCCTTCTGCGAGGCGCACGACCTTCCCGTGGCGGAGACCCAGGCGGGCAAGTCGGCGCTTCCCCACGACCACCCGCTCAACCTCGGCTCGATCGGCGTCACCGGGTCGAGCGCGGCGAACGCGGTGGCCGCCGATGCCGACGTCGTGCTCGCGGTGGGTACGCGGCTGCAGGACTTCACCACCGGCTCGTGGGCTCTGTTCGGAAACCCCGATCTGCGGATCGTCGGCCTCAACGTCGCGGCCTTCGACGCCGGCAAGCACGGCGCGCTGCCGCTCGTCGCGGACGCCACGGCCGGCCTCGCCGATCTCGACGCGGCGCTGGCCGGCTGGCGGGCGGACGGGGACTTCACAGCCCTGAAGGCGGAGTGGGACGCCGCCGTCGACGCCGCCACCGCCGCGCCGGCGAGCGACAACGCGCTGCCCTCGGACGCGCTGGTGATCGGCGCGGTCCAGCGCGCCTCGAACGAAGACACCGTCGTCGTCTGCGCCGCGGGCGGGCTGCCGGGAGAGCTCCACAAGCTCTGGCGGGCCTCGCGGCCGAACGGATACCATGTCGAGTACGGCTACTCGACCATGGGTTACGAGATCGCCGGTGGGCTCGGCGTGAAGATGGCGCTGCCCGAGCGCGAGGTCGTGGTCATGGTGGGCGACGGCTCGTACATGATGATGAATTCCGAGCTCGCCACCGCCGTCATGCTCGGCCGCAAGCTGATCGTCGTCGTGCTCGACAACCGCGGCTTCGGCTGCATCGACCGCCTCCAGCGCGCCACCGGGGGCGAGAGCTTCAACAACCTCCTCGACGACGCCCTGCACGAGACGCCGGCGCGCATCGACTTCGCCGCGCACATGGCGGCGATGGGGGCGCGCACCGAGAAGGTCGCGGGCATCGCCGAGCTGGAGGCCGCGCTCGCCCGGGCGCGGGCGTCGGAATCCACCTACGGCATCGTCATCGATACCGACCCGATGATCACCACGCAGGCCGGCGGCGCCTGGTGGGACGTCGCCGTGCCGGAAGTCTCGACCCGCGAGGAGGTCCGCGCCGCCCGCGCCGCCTACGAGCAGGCCACCGCCCGCCGCCTCCCCTGAGGACGTCCCATGATCCGCTACGGCACCAACCCCATCGCCTGGTCCAACGACGACGACAGGACGCTCGGCGCGCACATCTCTCTCGAGCAGTGCCTCGGCGACGCCGCCGCCATCGGCTTCGGCGGCATCGAGAAAGGGCACAAGTTCCCCGAAGACGCCGCCGCCCTGAAGACGACGCTGGCCCCCTACGGCCTCGCCTACGTCTCGGGCTGGCACTCGCTGAACCTGCTCGCGCGCAGCGTCGAGGAGGAGAAGGCGGCGCTCGACCCGGTGCTCGACCTCCTGGCGGCCATGGGCTCGCGGATCTGCATCGTCTGCGAGACCTCCAACGCCATCCACGGAGACGACGCCGCGCCCCTGAGCCGGCGCCCTGTTCTCTCGGAGGCGGAGTGGCCCGCCTTCGCCGACGGCGTCGAGGCACTCGCCGCGCATTGCGCGAAGCGCGGGATCGACCTCGTCTACCACCACCACATGGGCACCGTGGTGCAGAGCGAGGCCGAGATCGACCGGCTCATGCGCGAGACCGGGCCCGCGACGAAGCTGCTGCTGGACACCGGCCACGCCTTCTTCGCCGGGGCCGACCCCGCCGCACTGGCGCACAGGCACATGGACCGGGTGCGCCACATCCACGCGAAGAACGTGCGCCCGGCGATCAAGCGCGCGGTCGAGGCGGAGGGCCTGAGCTTCCTCGCGGGCGTGCGCCGGGGCGTCTTCACCGTGCCGGGGGATCCGGAGGGCGGGGTCGATTTCCTGCCCGTCCTGCGCGTCGCGGCGGAGCGCGGCTATGACGGCTGGCTCGTGATCGAGGCCGAGCAGGACCCGGCCGTGCACGACCCGAAAGTCTACCAGAGGATGGGCCTCGAGGCCCTGCGCCGGATCGCCCGCGAGGCCGGCCTCGACCCGGAGGCGCCGTGATGGGAAACCTCCTGCGCAAGCCCGACGGGACGCACGGGCGCGTCCACGCCATCACGCCGCAGAATGCCGGCTGGACCTATGTGGGCTTCTCGCTCTACCGCCTCGCCCCGGGCGAGGGCGCTGCCGAGGCGACCGGCGACCGCGAGGCCATGCTCGTGCTCGTCGAGGGCAAGGCGGAGATCGAGGCCGCCGGGCAGGCGCTCGGCGAGCTGGGGAGCCGGATGGACGTGTTCTCCGGCGAGCGGCCCCATGCCGTCTACGTCCCTGCGGGGGCAGCCTGGTCGGCCCGCGCGACGACGCCGCTCACGCTCGCCGTGTGCACGGCGCCGGGCGAAGGCGCACGGCCCGTGACGGTGATCCGCCCGGACGAAATCGAGGCCGTGACCCGCGGGCGGGGCACGAACACCCGCCACATCCACCCGATCGCCATGGAGGAGCGCGACGTCGCCGACCGGCTCCTCGTCACCGAGGTGTTCACGCCCCAGGGGCACTGGTCGTCCTACCCGCCCCACCGGCACGACGAGGACGACTATCCGCGAATGACCTACCTCGAGGAGACCTACTACCACCGCCTGAACCCGGCGAGCGGCTTCGGCCTCCAGCGCGTCTTCACCGAGGACGGATCGCTCGACGAGACCATGGCGCTGGCGGACGGCGACGTCGTGCTCGTTCCGAGGGGCCACCACCCCTGCGCGGCGCCCTACGGCGTCGAGATGTACTACCTCAACGTCATGGCCGGCCCCCGCCGCGCCTGGCGCTTCGCCAACCACCCGGATTTCGACTGGATCGCGAAACGCGACGCCTCGTGAGCCGCGACGCGGGTCGAGGCGGCTTGCGAACCGCACGCGTGTGGGCGACACAAGGAGCCATGTCGCCCAAGGCCCAGCCGTCCTTCCTCGCGCGCGTGCGCACCGCCCTGCCCCGGCTTCACCCCACCGAGCGGCGGCTCGCCGATTTCCTGCTCGACTTCCCCGGCGAGCTCGCGAGCTACACGGCGACCGAGCTCGCGCGTCTCGCCAACGTCTCCAACGCCACCGTCACCCGCTTCGTGCGCAAGCTCGGATATTCCGGCTACGAGGAGGCCCGTCGGCACGTGCGCGCCGAGCGCCGGACCGGCGCCGCGCTCTATCTCGTCGGCGCGCGCAGCGGCGAAACCGGCGATCGCGTGGCTCGCCACGCCGCGCAGGGCGGCGCCAACCTGGCGGCGACCTTCGGCGCCATCGCCGAGGCCGAGATCGACGCCGTCGCCGACCGGATGCTCGCCGCCCGACGGGTCTGGATCGTCGGCTTCCGCACGAGCGCGGCCTTCGCGCAGTATCTCGGATGGCAGGTGCTCCAGGCGCTCGAGACCGTGAGCGTGGTTCCCGGCGCCGGCGAGACCCTCGGCGAGCACATCGCGGGCATGCGCCGGGAGGACTGCGTGGTCGTCTTCGGCCTGCGTCGGCGGCCCGCGAAGCTCGACGTCGTGCTCGAGCAGATCCTGCGCTCGGGCGCGAGCGTCGCGTGGGTCACCGACGAGAGCGCGCCGCACGATCCGCGGCCGACCTGGCACCTGCGCTGCCAGACCGCGGCGCCCGGGCCGCTGTTCAACCACGTCGCCGTGGTCGGCCTGGCGCACCTGATCGCGACGCGGGTGATCGAGCGGGCCGGACCCGAGGGGCGCCGCCGGCTCACGGCGATCGAGGGCCTGCACGACGCGCTCGACGAGCTCTGAGGAGGCGCGGAGCCCGCCTGTTTTCTGTGCGCCGCGCGCGCGGCACTGCCGCGGCCGTGACCACCCGGAGCGCGCGGGCTCGCGGGAGTTCGTGCGAGTCATCGAGCATAAGCATCTGTACGTGTTGTGAAAATAATTTTTCTCATACGGTTGGCACGAAAAATGTCTCTCTCGAAACGCCCCCACGGCATGACAGGAGACACCCCATGACGCTTCGCCCCGTAACCGGCATCGCCGCCGCCCTCGGCCTCGCCCTCGCCGCCGCGCAACCAGCCGCGGCGCAGCAGGTCGTCCAGATCAATTCCTCGCTCCCCGAGGGCTCCTTCGCCCACGTCTTCCTGCAGGAGTTCGAGAGCCGGCTCGAGGCCGCGCTGCCGGGCGAGATCGACCTGCAGATCTTCATGGGCAACACCCTCGGCTCGGAGGAGGACGTGCTCCAGGGCATGAGCCTGGGCACCCACCACGCCTCGCTCTCCGCCTCCGCGGTCACCCAGGTGAACCCGCGCGCCGCCGTGTTCGACCTGCCCTACCTCTTCCCCGACCGCGCCGCGGTCCAGGCCTTCGCGCAGAGCGAGGCGGGCGCGCTCCTCGCGGAAGGCTTCGAGGGCCAGGGCATGAGGCTCCTCGCGCTGTGGGACAACGGCTTTCGCGTCATCACCAACGACGTGCGCCCGGTCGTGACGCCCGCCGACCTCGCGGGCCTGAAGATCCGCACGCCCACGAGCCGCCAGCGGGTGGCGATGTTCAACACGCTCGGCGCCAACGCGACGCCCTTGTCCTTCGGCGAGCTCTATTCCGCCCTCGACCAGGGCGTCGTCGACGGCCAGGAGAACCCCGCGCACGTCGCCGCCTCCTCGCGCTTCTACGAGGTGCAGGACTACATGTCGCTGTCGAACCACGTCTACCTGCCGACCTTCCTGCTGTTCTCCTCCTCGCTTCTCGACCGCATGACGCCCGAGATGCGCGAGACGATCGAGACCATCGCCGCCGAGATGGCGCCCTGGACCATGGCCTGGGGCGACGAGACGGACGCCAAGACGCTGGCCGAGCTCGAGGGCAAGATCGCGATCAACGAGGTCGACTTCCCCGCCTTCCAGCAGGCGGCCGCGCCGCTGTTCGACGATCCGGTCTTCGTCGAGGTGATCGGGGCCGAGATGATCGCCGCCACCCGCGCCGCCATCTCCGGCCAGTGACGCGCCACGCCTGAGAGGAGGCCCGCCATGCTCGAGAAAGCCGTCCTTTACGCCGATCGCGCTCTCACCCGCGTGCTCGACATCGCGGTGATCGCGCTCGCGGGCCTCCTCTTCGTCCTCCTGAACTGGGCGGTGTTCTCGCGCTTCGTGATGAACGCCTCCGTCTCGTGGGGAGAGGAGCTGCCGGCGCATCTCCTGGCGGTGCTGACCTTCATCGGCGCCGCCTACCTCACGCGCACCAACGAGCATCTGGGCTTCGACAGCGTGGTGAAGATCCTGCCGCCCGCCCTCAAGCGGGCGGTGATGGCGGTCAACCTCGCGCTGATGACGCTGTTCTCGGGCCTGCTCGCCTGGTACGGCGCGATCGCGGCTGCGAGCTTCGCCAGCCGCCAGATGATCTCCGTCGACCTGCCGATGGCGCTCTTCCGCGGCGCGATGCCGCTCGGCGCGGCGCTGATCTGCGCGATCTGCCTCGTGCGCCTCGCGGCCCTCCTGATGGGGCGCATCTCCCCCGACAGCCTCCTGCCGGAGACCGACGCCTGATGCCGATCGATCCCGGATACCTCATCCTGATCCTGCTCGTTGTGCTGCTCGTCATGGGCATGCCGATCGCCTTCGTGCTCGGCGTCACCGCCATGACGCTTATCCTGCTCGATCCCGCCGTCGTGCCGCAGATCATGGGCCTCGTGCCCTTCGGCGGCGCGAACAACTACCTGCTCGTGGCGGCGCTGCTGTTCATGATCGCCGGCGAGGTGATGAACCAGGGCCGCATCGCCGAGAAGCTGATCGCCTTCGCGAGCTCGCTCGTCGGCCACATCCGCGGCGGGCTCGCGCACGTCAACATCCTCACCTCGCTGTTCTTCTCGGAGATCTCCGGCACCGCCACGTCGGACGCCGCCGCCATCGGCTCGGTGATGATCCCGCAGATGAAGAAGCGCGGCTATCCCGTTGCGTTCGCGGCCGCCGTGACCTCGACCTCGGCGACGATGGCGATCATCGTGCCCCCCAGCCTCAACCTCATCCTCTACGCCTACGTCGCCGACGCCTCGATCGCGCAGCTCTTCGCCGCGGGCATCCTCCCGGGCTTCCTCGTCTGCGCGCTCCTGATGGGCACGGCCTACGTGATCTCCGTCAAGCGCGGCTACCCGATCGAGGGCAAGTTCTCGCTCGCGCGCGTGGGCGAGACCGGCAAGGACGCGGTGGTGCCGCTGACCCTGCCGATCCTCATCCTGGGCGGCATCCTGGGGGGCATCTTCACCGCGACCGAGGCCGGCGCGGTGGCGGCGCTCTGGTCGATCGTGCTCGCGGCCGTGCTCTACCGCACGCTGACGCTCGCGGGCTTCGTCGAGACGCTGCGCCTCGCGGGCAAGCGCTCGGCCATGCTGATGTTCATCGTCGCGACCTCGACGCTGCTCGGCTGGTACCTCACCAACCAGCAGATCCCCCAGGAGATCGCCCGCGCCATCCTCGGCATCTCGGACCAATACTGGGTGGTGCTGCTGGCCATCAACGTGTTCTTCCTCCTCGCCGGCACCATCGTCCACGGCACGCCGGCGATCCTGATGCTGGTGCCGATCTTCCTGCCGCTGGCGCGCGAGCTCGGCATCGATCCGGTGCATTTCGGGCTCATCGTGACGATCAACCTCGGCATCGGCCAGCAGACGCCGCCGGTGGCCTCCGTGGTGCTCATCACCTGCGCCATCGCCAAGATCTCGATCGGGCAGATCCTGCCCTCGATGCTGTGGTTCATCGCGGCGATGCTCGTCGCGCTCCTCCTGGTGAACGCCTTCCCCGCACTCTCCCTGTGGCTGCCCTCGGTCCTGCTGTGATGCGTCTCCTCGTCGTCAATCCCAACACGTCGGCCTCGGTCACACGCGCGATCGCGCGTGCGGCGGTCGCGGCGGCTGCGCCCGGCGACGTCGTCGACACCGTCGGTGCGCCGTTCGGTCCCGCGCTGATCGTGACCGAGGAGGACGGCGCCGTCGCCGCGGGTGCGGTCGTCGCCTGTGTCGAGGCGCGGCGCGCCGGATACGACGGCATCGTCATCGCCTCCTTCGGCGACACGGGCATCGACGCCGTGAGGGCCCGCGTGCCGGTTCCCGTCGTCGGCATCGCGCGCGCGGCCTTTCTCGCCGCGCTGGCCGTGGGCGAGCGATTCTCGATCGTGACGTTCAGCCCGGCCGTGGCACCGTCGCTGCGCGCCGTCGTCGCCCGCTACGGCCTGTCCGACCGGCTGTCGGGCCTGCACGCGCCGCGGGACGCGATACGCGGCCCACACGCGGCGATCGACGAGGACCTCGTCGCGCCGCTGGCGGACCTGTGCGTGCGTGCGCAGGACGACGGCTGCGCGGCGATCGTGCTGGGCGGCGGGCCGCTCGCGGGCCTCGCGCCGGCCCTCGCACCGCGCGTGTCCGTGCCCGTGATCGACGGCGTCGTCGCAGCCGTGGCGCTCCAGCGTGCGTTGATCACGCCGCGGCCGCCGCGATAGGCTCGGCTCTCGGGGTTCCGCCGCGCCGCCGCCGCGCGACGACGAGCGCCACCATCGGCGGGGTGAAGTAGAACGACACCACCGTCGACAGCAGCACGCCGCCGGCGATCGCCACCGCGAAGGGCGGCCAGAAGCCGCCGCCGGCGAGGATCAGCGGCAGGAAGCCGCCCACCGTCGTGATCGTCGTCGAGACGATGTGGCGGGCCGAGCGCACCACCACCGCCCGCATGGCGTCGAGGTCCCCCGCCATCGCCGCCTCGTCCTCCTGGATCGCGGTGATGACGATGATCGCCGCGTTGATCGACACGCCGATCGAGCCGATCGCCCCGATCAGCGCCTGCACGCCGAAGGGCATGTCGAGCACCGCGAGCGCGAGCACCGAGAGCCCGAAGGACAGAACGCAGACGATCCCCGCGATCAGGGCGAGCCGGTAGGACAGGAAGGTGAGCACGATCGTCACCACCGTGAGGGTGACGACGAGGCCGAGCGTCGAGACCAGGTTCCGCACGGTCTCGGCGCGGGCGTCGCTGTCGCCGCCGAACTCCAGCCGGTAGCCCTCGGGCAGGGCCAGCGCGCCGGCGTCGAGCCGCGCGCGCAGGACGGAGAGCGCCTCCTCGGGAAGCACGCCGTGGGCGAGGTAGCCCTGCACGACGTTGATACGCTCGCCCCCGCGTCGCGCGATCGGGCTCTCGGAGGGCCGCATCTCCCAGGTGCCGAGCGCGGAGAGCGGCACGCCGGGATGCGCGGCCCCGGCGGCGGCCGCGGCGGCGGGCAGGACGTCGAGGGCGCGCACCGCCGCGAGGTCGCCGCGGGTCCCCGCGCCCACCCGCACGCGCACCGGCAGGTCCTCGGTCTCCTCCAGCAGAGAGCCGCCGGTCGCGCCCTCGAGCGTCGCCTGGAGCTGGCCCGCCACCGCGCCGAGATCGAGGCCGGCGAGGCGCACGGCGTCCTCGTCGAGGCGGAAGACGAGCTTGGGGGCGCCGCCCTCCAGCGTCGCGCGGGTGTGGATCACGCTCGGGATGTCCGCCATCAGCGCGCGCGCCTGCGCCCCGATGGCGCGCAGCGTCTCGAGGTCGGGCCCGACGAGGCGCATCTCCAGGGGGGCCGACACGGGGGGGCCCTGCACGAGCCCGCGAACCAGGATCTGCGCCTGGGGCAGCGCGGCGTCGAGTTCCGCCTGGAGGCGCGGCACGAGCGCCTCCGTCGCCTCCGGGCTCGTCGTGAAGACGAGTGCCTCGGCGAAGTGGGGCGTCGCGTCCCGGTTGGCCTGCATGTTGTAGTAGAAGGCCGGCGCGCTCTGGCCGATCACCCAATGCGTCGAGACCACCTCCGGCGCCCGCGCCGTCAGCGCGTCCGCCGCCCGGGCGACGCGCGCCGTCTCGCCGATGGCGGTACCCGCGGGCAGGAGAACCTGGACGTAGAGCTGGTCGCGCTCGACGCCGGGGAAGAACTGCGCGGTCAGCGTCGGGAAGGACAGGAAGCCCGCCACCGGCAGCGCCAGCGACACCGCGATCGCCGCGAGACGATGGCGCAGGGCGAGCGCGATCGAGCGGTCGAACAACCGGCCGAGCACCGGGATCGTCACGCCATTCGCGAGAATGCCCCCGCCCCCGCCTCCGGCGCCGCGGCCGGCGAGCAGCCGACCGGCGAAGGCCGGCGTGATCGTCAGCGCGATCGCCAGCGAGGCGAAGAGCATGATGATGACCGCGAGCGCGATCGAGCCGACGAAGTCCCCCGCCGGGCCCGGCAGGAGCGCCATCGGGAGGAAGGCGAGAACCGTCGTCACCGTCGAGGCGAGGAGCGGCACGGCGAGGCGGCGCACGGAGCCCGACACGGCGGCGACCGGCGCCATGCCCTCGGCGATCCGCCGGCGCACCTCGTCCGTCATCACGATCGCCGCGTCGACGAGGAGCCCCAGCGCCACGATGAGGCCCGCGACCGACATCTGCTGGATCGTGAGCCCGGTGCGCTGCATCACCGTGAGCGAGACGAGCGCCGCGAGCGGGATCACCGCCGCCACGATCAGCGCGGCCCGCCAGCCCAGCGTCACCAGGAGCACCGCGACGACGAGCCCGACGCCGAGCGCGAGGTTCACGCCGAGCTCCCCCAGCCGCGCGGCGGTGTACTCGGACTGGTCGAAGAGGAGGCGCACCTCGAGGCCGGCGGGCAGCTCGGCGCGGAAGGCGTCGAGGGTCGCGCGCACGGCCGCGGACCACACGTCGACCTGCCGATCGGCCTCCATCCGCGCGGCGACGAGCACGCCGGCGTCGCCCTGCGACAGGGCCAGCGTCGCCGGCGGCAGGCGCTCGGAGCGCGCCACGCGCCCGAGATCGCCGACCCGCACGCTCGCGCCCTCCGCCCCGAGACGGACCGGGATCTCGCGCACCCGGGCGATGTCCTCTATGGCGCCGGCGACCTCGATGATGAGGTCGCCCGTCGCGCCGCGCACCTGCCCCGCCGCCACCTTGGCGTCCGCCGCGGCGATGGCGCGGGAGACCTCGGCGGCGGTCAGCCCCAGCGCCGCGAGGCGGGCGGGATCGAGGGTGACGACGACCTCCTCGTCGGGCGCGCCGTAGAGCGCGACGAGCCGCGTCTCGGGCACGCGCCGCAGCCGGTCCCGAAGCTCCTCCGCCGTGCGCCGCAGGATCGCGGGGGGCTCCTCGACGCCCGGGCGCGGCACGATCGCCACGATCGCGGTGAAGGCACCGGCACGGTCGTTGTCGAAGTCCGGCGTGCCGACCCCGGCGGGGAAGCCCCGCGCCGCCGCGTCGACCGCGTCGCGCACCTCCGACCAGACCTGCTCCAGCCGATCGTCCGGGAGGAACTGCGACAGTTCGATCGTCACCGAGGAGACGCCGGCGGCCGACGTCGACTCCACCACCTCGATCTCGGCGAGCCCGCGCAGCTCGGCCTCGATCGGCTCGGTGACGAGCGCCTCGACCCGGTCCGGCGCCGCGCCGGGAAAGGGCGTCACGATGGTCGCGAAGAGGTTGGTGATGGTCGGATCCTCCTGGCGCGCGATCGTCAGGAGCGAGGCGGCGCCGAGCGCCAGCGCGGTGAGGATCGCGAGCCAGAGGAGCCGCGGGCTGCGGTAGAACAGCGTGTCCATCTCACCGCTCCGCCTGCGCGAGCACGACCGTCTGCCCCGGCGCGACGCGATGCGCGCCGCCGGCGACGAGGGCCGCGCCCGGCCGCAGGGTGCCGCGCACGAAGGCGCGCTCGTCGGCGACGTGGAGCACCTCCACGGCCTCGCGCACGATTCGGGCCGGCGCGTCGGCGGGCTCCTGGGCGACGAGAACGCTCCAGGTCCCGCGCCGGCCCTCGCTCAGCGCCGCGACGGGAAGCCAGTAGCCCGGCGTCTCCACCCGGCGCGGCAGGTGGAGCGCCACCGTCGTGCCGAAGGCGGCGGCGGGCGGGCGGTCGGGCGCGAACAGCGCGGTGACGGTGCGCGTCGCCGGCGCGAGGTCCGGCCGCAGCGCGACGAGGCGCGCCGGCACGCTCTCGCCCGCGATCACGAGTCGCGCGCGATCGCCCGGCGCGAACCCGGCCGCCGCCTCCGGCGAGAGCCCGACGCGGGCCAGCGGCGCGCCCGTCTCCATCAGCGAGACGACCGGCGTGCCCGCCGCCACCACCGCGCCCTCGTCCACGGATCGCGCGGCGATCGTGCCGGCGAAGGGCGAACGCAGGGTCGCCTTGTCGCGATCGACGTCGAGCCGGGCGATGGCGGCCTCGATCTCCGCCTCGCGTGCGGCCTCCACCGCGGCGGCGAGCCGCGCCTCGTCGAGGCGCTGGCTCGAGGCGTGCCCGGCGTCACCGAGCGCCTCCTGGCGTACGAGCGTGCGCCCGGCGAGGTCGCGGGCGGCGACGATCTGGTCGCGCTGGGCGAGGAGCCGCGCGCGCTCGGCCTCGAGCGCGGCGACGTCGAGCCGCGCCACCGGGGCGCCGGCCGCGACCGCGTCCCCCTCCTCCACGAGGACCGCGACGACGAGGCCCGGCCGCTCGAAGGCGAGATCCGCCTCGCGGGCCGGCTCCAGGCGCCCCAGGAAGCGATCCTCCACCTCGTAGCCGTCCTCGCGCACGAGCCGCGTGACGGCGACCGGCAACGGCGCCGGTTCGGCGCGCGCCGCCTCGGCGCGGGCGTCCGCGCGATCCTGGAGCAGACCGACGCCGGCGAGGACGCCCGCCCCCGCCGCGGCGACGACGCCGATCTGGACGACGAGGGAAATCACGCGGCCGAGGCGGGTTGGCATGGCACACTCCCGATCAGGAACGGAGCGAACGCGGAGCAGAAAAACGAGACGATACCGTATCGTCTCGAATAGCCTTAGACGATACCGGTCGGTCTCGTCAACGGGCGTCCTACGTGCTAGGGAGAGCCATGGATCACGCCAACGCGAACAATCCCGTCGGCCGCGGCCTCGACCCGACGAAGCGCCGTGCCATCCTGGAGGGCGCGCAGGAGGTCTTCCTGCGCGACGGCTTCTCCGCGGCCAGCATGGACGAGGTCGCCCGGGCCGCCGGCGTGGGCAAGATGACGGTCTACCGGCATTTCGGCAGCAAGGACGCGCTGTTCCGCGACATGCTGCGCGAGATCTGCGGCGGCACCCTCGTCGACGCCCCCGCGCCGCCTGGCGCGACGCTCGGGGAAGAGTTGCGCTCGCTCGGGCGGGCCTTCGTCGAGTTGATCACCCACCCGCGGCGGTTGGGCACCTACCGCGTCGCGCTCTCGGAGGCGGAGCGCACGCCGGACGTCTCCAAGCTGTTCTTCGAGGGGGCGGTGACGCCCGTCCTGGTGCGCACGGCGGAGCTTATCGCCGCCCACGCGCCGGGGCTACCCGCGCAGGACGTGCGCCTCCTCGCCGGCGGCTTCCTGCAGATCGTCCAGGGCTACGCCTTCATGCGGCTGATCATGGGCATCGACCGCGAGCCGGACATGGAGATGTTCGAGCGGCAGGTCGCGCTGGCGTCGGAGATGATCGCTGCCCGCGCCGGGGGATGAAGGGGACGCCTCCCGCATCGACGGAAAGCGCGTCATCCTGCCCGCCCCACACCCCCCACCCCTCTCCACGAGGGAGAGGGGAGCAGGTTGCGCGTGTCGCTGCACGCTCGCCGAGCTACACCACAAGCGGGGACACGACCGAGAGGGGCCGGGGGTGTGGGGCGCGGAGAGCCGTCGGGCGGCCCGCGGCAGGCGCGTCATCGCCAGGAAGACGGCAGCCGTCTCCGCGTCCCGCGCGGCGCTACCACCACAGCCCCGCCGTCTCCTGCTCGCTCTCGCGGGCGGCGGGGCGCCGCGCCTCGTCGAGCGCGGCGTAGAGCGTGCGCGAGACCGCCTCGACGCCCGGGCTCGCGCGCTCGCGGGGGCGCGCAAGCAGCACCTCGACCTCGTCGTGGATCCGCCCCGGATCGGGACGCATGACGATCACCCGGTCGGCCAGCACCACCGCCTCGGCGACGTCGTGGGTGACGATCACGATGGTGAGCCCCGTCGCCTTCCACAGCGCGAGCAGATGCGCGTGCAGGTCGGCGCGGGTGAAGGCGTCGAGCGCCGAGAACGGCTCGTCGAGGAGGAGCACCTCGGGCCCCGCCGCGAAGGCGCGGGCGATGGCGACGCGCTGCTGCTGGCCGCCCGAGAGATCCCGCGGCAGACGCTCGGCGTGCTCCGAGAGGCCGACGCGCGCGAGCGCGTCCGCGACCTTCGCCGAACGCGCGGCGGCGGGCAGGCTCGAGAGCCCGAAGCCGACGTTGCGCGCGACGTCGAGCCAGGGCAAGAGCCGCGGCTCCTGGAAGACGACGCCGATCTTCGGATGGGGGTCGCGCACCGCCTCGCCGTCGATGGCGATCGTGCCGGCGCTCGGCCGGTCGAGCCCGGCGAGGAGGCGCATCAGGGTGGTCTTGCCGCAGCCCGAGCCGCCCACGATCGCGACGATCTCGCCGCGGCGCACGTCGAGGTCGACGTCGGCGAGCGCGCGCTTGCCGTCCGCATAGGTCTTCGAGAGGCGCTCGATGGCGAGCATGGCGGGTCTCCCTTCCGGGGGTTCGTGTTCAGAGGCGCTCGCGCGCCACGTCCTGCCAGGCGACGAGGGGGCGCGTCGCCGCGACCAGCACGAGGTCGCAGGCCTTGCCGAGCAGTGCGAAGGCGACGATCGCCGCCAGGATCTGGTCGGGCTTGCCCATCTGCTGGCCGTCGACGAGCAGGTAGCCGAGCCCCTCCGACGCCCCCATGAACTCGGCGGCGACGACGAACATGAAGCCGAGACCGAGCCCCGAGCGCAGGGCCGTGATCGTCTCCGGCAGCACTGCGGGAACGAGGATGCGCCGCGCGGTCTCGACCCGCGAGAGCCGGAACACGCGCGAGACCTCGAGCAGCTTGCGGTCGATCGAGCGGATCGCGTCGCACACCCCGAGATAGACCGGGAAGAACACGCCCACCGCGATCAGCGCCACCTTCGACGCCTCGAAGATGCCCAGCCACAGGATGAACAGCGGCACCCAGGCGATGGAGGGGATGGCCCGCAGCGCCTGGAGCGTCGGGTCGAGGGTCTCGCGGGCGAATCGGCTCGCGCCGCACATCGCGCCGAGCACGAGGCCCGCCCCGGCGCCGAGCCCGAAGCCGACGAGCACGCGCCAGAGCGTCGTCGCGACGTGGAGCACCAGCTCGCCGCGCGCCTGGAGATCCACGAAGGTGGCGATCACCCGCGACGGCGGTGGCAGCAGCCGCCCCTGCGCCAGCCCCGCGGCGACCACGGCCTCCCAGCCGAGCGCCGCCGCGAGCGGCAGGGCGAGGCCGAGCGCGAGGGAGCGCCCGAGCCCGGCCCCGGCACCCGGGCGCGGCAGCCGCCAGCCGATCCGCGGAGCCGACCGCTCGGGCGGGCGCGCCGCGAGGCTCCCCTCCCCTGCGCTCATCGCGCGGCCACCGTGAAGCCGGTGTCGATGAGCGCGTCGAGCGTGGCGTCGATGTCCGAGCCCGCGGGCAGCACGCCCGCTTCCACGAGCGCGACGCCCGCGGCGCGGATAGTCTCGCGCTCGTCGGCGCCGAGGACCGGGTTCGTGATGTCGGTGCGCTCCAGCTGGCGCGCGACGATCTCCGGCGGCAGCCGGGTGACGTCGCCGAGAACCGCCGCGAGCGCGGCCGGGTCGGCGATCGCCTCCGCGCGGGCGCGCTCGTAGGCGGCGAGCACCGTCTCGACGATCCGCGGGTGGGCCTGCGCGAAGCTCTCGCGCACGTTCAGGGTGCCGAAGGTGTTGGCGCCGGGGTCGCGGTGGAAGAGCGTCGCGCCGCTCTCGAGCTCGGCCGCCGCCATCATCGGGTCGAGGCCGGCCCAGGCGTCGACGTCGCCACGCTCGAGCGCGAGCCGCCCGTCGGGATGCTGGAGCAGGACGAGGCGCACGTCGCGTTCGGTCAGGCCGGCACCGGCGAGCGCGCGCACCAGGAAGATGTGCGGGTCGGTGCCGCGGGTGACGGCGACGCGGCGCCCGGCGAGGTCGGCCACCGTCTCGATGCCGGTGTCGGGCCGGGTGACGAGGGCGGTCCATTCCGGGCGCGAGTAGAGGTAGATCGTACGGATCGGGTTGCCGTTGAGCCGCCCCACCAGCGCCGCCGCGCCCGCCGTCGAGCCGAAGTCGATCGCCTCGGCGTTGAGGAACTCGAGCGCCTTGTTGGAGCCCAGCGTCTGCACCCAGCGCACGGCGATCCCGTCGGCGGCGAGCGCCTCCTCCAGCCAGCCGCGCTCGCGCAGGAGCAGGCTCACGGGGTTGTAGGTGGCGTAGTCGACCGTGATCCGGCCGGGCGCGTCCTGCGCGACGGACCGGTTCGTCAGCACGAACGGGGCGGCGATGCCCGCGCCGAGGGCGGCGAGCAAGGTGCGGCGATTGAGCGTCATCGGGCGGTCCTCGGATGAGATCGGGTCGGCGGGAACCCCTGGTCGGGCTGGGCGCGAACCGGCTCGGCGGAAGGAGCCGAGCGGCCATGTCGTTCGGTATAACGAACGATCCGAGAAGACGTCAATAGCCGAGGTGTGAATTATCGTATTTCACATTCTCATGAGTGTTTTCGGCGTCACCCCTGCGCCGCCATCCGCCGCCGCAGCCGCGCCTGCTTGTCGGAGACGGCGAGTGCGTCACGAAGCGTGCGCACGCCATCGGCCTCGAGCAGCGGGATGAGGCCCAGCAGCACCCGCGCCGTCGCCCGCGCGTCGCCGAGCGCCGTGTGCCGCGCCTCCGGCGGGATGACGACACCGAAACGCGCGGCCAGCGCATCGAGGGTCAGGCTCTCCTGGGTGCCGAAGAGGTGCGCGCCGAGCAGCACCGTGTCGAGGACCGGTCCCGCGAAGGACACGCCCGCCGCCCTCTCCCCGCGCTCGAGGAAGGCGAGGTCGAAGGCGGCGTTGTGGGCGACGAGCACCGCCTCGTCGACGAAGGCGCGGAAGCGCGCGAGCACCACGCTCGCGGGCTCCGCACCCGCCACCATCGCGTCGGTGATGCCGTGCACCCGGCTCGACGCCGGCGGAATCGGCCGGCCGGGATCGACGAGGACGTCGAAGAGCTCCCCCGTCATCAGCCGGTTGTTGACGATGCGCACACCGGCGATCGAGCACAGCGCGTCCCGCGCCGGGTCGAGCCCGGTCGTCTCGGTGTCGAGGACGACGAAGGTGAGCGCGCGCAGCGGGCGGTCGTCGAGGGGCGTCGGCGCGAGGCTCCCCAGGAGCCCGAAATCGTAGAACTCCGCCCGCTCGGGCACCGGTACCGGCGCCTTGGCGATGGGGAGGTCCTCCTCCTGCGCGGCCGCGAGCGGCAGCTCGAGTCGCGCGCGCCCGGGCGCGGCCGCGTCCGGCACGCACCACAGGTCCGTCCGGTGGCGGGCGAGCACGTCGTGCCCGGTCACCGCCCCCGCGCCGTCCTCCAGGCGTTCCGCGAGCCATGTCTCCACCATGGAAGGCGCGGGCGCCTCGCCCGCCCAGGAAGCGAGGAGGCGCACGCGCCCGTTCTCCGCCACCGCGCGGAGCCGGAACGCCTCGGTGCCGGCATGGACCGCGATGCGGTTGAGGAGATGCTCCACGAGCGCGGTGATCGAGGCGGAATCGCAGCGCAGCCAGCAGGGCTCGCCGTGCGTCTCGAAGACGAGGTCGCGCCCCTCCGAGCGGCGCACGCGCACGAGCTGGAACAGCGTCGGCGAATGGGTGGTCGCCATCGGCCAGGCGCCGGAGACGAGGTCGGAGGCCGCCTCCTCCAGCCTGTCGAGCCGGTCGCCGAGCTCGGCGGGCTCGCGCAGCAGCAGGTCGCGGGCGAAGGCGACGTCCTCGCGGTCGGGCGTTTCCCGGCGAGCGAGCAGGTCGCCCGCGAGGGCGAGGGCGGCGACGCGCTCGCGCATGTCGCGGATGCCGTCCTGGAGCAGCCGGTCGCGCCACACGCCGGCGGCGAGCGCGTTCGTCACGTCCTCGAAGGAGAGCACGTAGCCGGTCGGTCGCGCGCCGTCCGGGTCGAGCATCAGCGACATGCGCCCGACGATGCGAGCGTTCTCCCTGGCGGTCGCGCCGACGAGGGTCGTGGTCAGGCCGTCGCGGTGGATCTGGTGACGGCCGGTGCGGAAGCGGTCCTCCAGGCGCTCCAGCGTGTGGGCGAGCACGCGGCCGGAGAGCACCTCGGTCAACGGCCGGTCGAGCCCGATCTCGCCGCAGGCGCCGAGTATCTCCAGGGCGCGCCGGTTGTAGAGCGTCACCTTGTGGGCCAGCGTGCAGAGGACGACGCCCTGGCGGAGGTCGCGCAGGACGATCTCGAGGTTGCGCGTCTGCCGATCGGCCCGAGCGGTCGCCGCCGCCACCGCGGCATCGACCTCGAGCCGGGCTTCGTCGAGCGCCTGCCCGAACTCGGCCACCGCGGGCGCCAGCACGCCGAGATAGCGGCCCCGCTGGAGCGAGGGCGGTTGGCGTGCGGCGCGGGTGTGGACGGCGGTGCGCACGTCGGCGGCGATGGCGACGAGGGGCCGCGCCACGTGCTCGTCGAACTTGAGCCAGACCCACGCCGTGAGCCCGATCGTCACCCCGCTCGCGACGAGCCCGGCGAGCACCAGCGGCGCCGCGCTCGCGGGTTCGAGGGCGCGGCCCACGTAGACGAGCGCCCCCACGATCCCCGCCCCCGCCCCGAGCGCGATCAGCGCGAAGAACAGGAAGATGCGCACGCGCAGCGACCAGCGGTCGGGGTTCATGGCGCCGCCTCGGTGCCGGCCAGCGCTGCCATCAGATCGGCGAAGCCGAAGGGCTTCGTCAGCATGGCGTCGGCGCCGAGCGCCCGGGCCTTCTCGCGGTCCACCGGCCGGCCGCGCGGGCTCGTCAGCACGATGCGGATGCCCCCCAGAGCCGGGTCGGCGCGCACGGCGCGGCAGAGGTCCCAGCCGTCGCGGCCCGCGAGCATCGCGTCGAGCACGGCGCAATCGGGCGGTGCGCGGCGCAGGGCGGCGAGCGCCGCCTCGCCGTCGCCCGCCGTCTCCACATCGTGCCCCGCCGCGGCGAGGAGGCGCGCCAGCGCGACGCGCATCGGCTCCTCGTCCTCGGCGACGAGAACGCGTCTCGCCACCATCGCCACCTCCTCGTGCCCTCCCCGGGCGTCCTCTCGAGCGGCGCGGTAGGTTCCGCGCTCGCCCCGACCGTGCCGCCTCGCGCCTCACGCGCTCGGCGGCCCTCCCCGCTCGCACACGATCGCGCGCAGCGGGTCGTCCTGCGCGAGCGGGCGCCACGCGCCCCCGACCGGCTGCCCGCTCGCGTCGAAACCGTCGAGATCGACGAGATCCGCCCGCCGCCCACCGGCGCAGTCGAACACCATCGCGGCGGTCGCGGTGGGCACGTAGCGCTGGAGCAGGTGGACCTCGGCGAGCCGGTATCCGGTATCGCCGGGCGCCGCCACGACGGTGCCGACGGCGACGAAGCGGTTCACCGGCGCGACGAGGTAGGTCCAGGGCTGGAGCGGGTGCGTCTGCTCGTAGGTCCGCGCGACCGTCACCGTCCCCGGCAGGGCGCCGGCGGTACGGGAGAACCAGGAATAGTCGTTGTAGAGCGTGTAGGTCATCATCGCCGCGCCCGCCATGACGGGCAGGATCCAGCGTGGCGGCTTCCTGCCCACAGCCTTGAAGGCGAGCATCACCACGCCCGCCACCGCGACGCCCAGCACCACCACCGCTATCAGGTTGAACCACATGGACCGATTGTTCCCGTATGTGCCTCAGGCCGCCGATCGCCCGTGGGCGAGCGCGGCCTGGAGGCCCTTCACGACGCCGAAGGCGTCCTTGAGATGGTTGCGCTGGAGCGCCGAGAGGCTCGACGGCTTGAGGAAGTTGTCCGGCCGGGTGCCGGCGCGCACCTGCGTCGCCTGGTGCGCGAGCCGCGTCTCGCTCACGAGATCGTAGGCGTCGATCAGATCCGCCGCCCCGCTCTCCGAGAGCGTCCCCGCCTCGCGTGCGGCCAGCAGCCGCTCGCGGGTGTTCACCGCTGCGATGGCGCCGTCGAGCGCGTAGACGCGGGCGAGATCGACGATCGGCACGACGCCGGAGTGCTTCAGGTCCACCGCGTCCTTGTGCTCGCCGGAGCGGATCAGCGCGAAGCCGCGGAACAGCCCGAGCGGCGGCGTGTGCTTGAGCGAGTTCGCGATCATGTGGGCGCGGAAGATGCTGTTCTGGCGCGCGGCCGCCAGCGTCTCGCCCTGCAGCCCCGCGAACAGGCCCGCCTCCCCCGCGATCGGGCGCAGGTCGAACATGACCGAGGCGAGCATCTGCGCCATCGGGTCGGGCCTCGCGATCCAGCCGGCGAAGTACCCGCGCCAGACGGCGAGGGGCTGGCGCCAGCGGGGCGTCGTCGCCATCATTTCGCCGGGGCAATAGAAATAGCCGCAGGCGTCGAGGCCGTCGCAGACGACGCGCGCCAGCTCCGCGAAATAGGCACCGTCGCGGGCCTCGTCATAGGCGTCGTCGAGGATCAGGCAATTGTCCTGGTCGGACACGCCGGTCTGCTCGCGCCGCCCCTGGCTGCCGCAGGCGAGCCAGAGCCAGGGAACCGGCGCGGGGCCGAGTCGCACCTCGGCGAGCGCCAGGAGCCGGCGGGTCACCGCGTCGGCGACGCCGGTTATCGCGTGGCCGACGCGGTGTGGCGGCATGCCCGATCCGACGAGCTGGACGAGCAGCTCCGGCAGCTTCGCCACGACGCCCGCGAGTGCCGACCCGTCCGCCGCCTTGGCGATGTCCGCCAGCAGGTACATCGCGGAGATGGTCTGGCGGCGCACGAGGTTGGTGCGGGTGAGGATTCCCTCCGGCAGCCCCCCGCGCGCGATCGGCAGATGCCCGAAGCCGCGCTCGGACATCAGCACCATCGCGTCGTAGACGAGCGCGTCGGGCGTCAGGGTGACCGGATCGGGCGTCATCGCCTCGGCGACGGCGGTGTCGGCCGAGCGGCCGCGCGCGACGATCCGGCTCGTCAGGTCTCCCGTGGTCAGGAGCCCGACGAGACGCCCCGCCTCGTCCGCCACGAGCACGCAGGAGATCGCGCGCTCGGCCATCAGCGCGGCCGCGTCGCGCACGGAGGTGGACGGGGAGACGCAGACCGGGTCCGCGGTCATCACGTCGGAGAGGGGGGCGGCGAGCCCGCTCTCGCCGGGCACTTCGCGCGGCGGCGCGCGCCGGGCGGCCGACGTGCGCAGGCGGTCGTAGAAGGCGTCGACGGCGGGATGGGCGGCGAGCAGCGCCAGGAAGGCGCTCGCGGGCACCGCGAGGGTGCGGGTCGGCGCAATGGCGACCGCACGGACGCTGGAGGGCTTCTCGCGCAGGATCGCGCGGGCGCCGACCGCCTCGCCCGGCGCGTAGCGCGTCACGCGCTCGCCCTCCGCGGAGAAGGCGTCGACCGCGCCCGACAGCAGGATTTCGACACGCGCCGCCGGCATGCCGTGGCGCAGGAGCACCCCGCCGTCGGCATGGGTGCGGACCTCGCCCGACGCGGCGAAGGCGGCGAGCGCGTCCTCGGGCAGGAGGTCGAAGGGATGATGGCGCGCCAGGAACGTGCTCGCCGCCTCGTGCGGCGCGCTGTCGGCGGTCGAGGCGCTGGACGCGGGCTGCGTCATCTGCGGGTCTTCCTGGCGATGTGTCCTGCGGATCCGCGGGGCGGATGCGCGTGCGGAGCCCGCGTGCGGGCTCCGCGAGAGTGTCCGCGTCGCACCCGAAAGATCAACCCGGGTGCGACGCGTACGGAGCGTGAGGCTCAGTGCGCCACGGCGCCGCCGGCACCGCGCGGGATGCGCACGCTCTCGACGAGATCCTGGATCTCCTTCGGGGGAGCGGCGGTCGCGCGCGAGACGCCGTAGGCGACCGCGAAGTTGAGGATCGCGCCGACCACGCCGAACGAGGCCGGGGCGATGCCGAAGAGCCAGTTCTCCGGCGTGTTGGCGATCATGTTGGTGCCCGGGATGAAGAACCAGCCCAGGTACGTGAAGATGTAGAGGCAGGTCGACAGGATGCCCGTGAGCATGCCCGCGATCGCGCCCAGGTTGTTGATGCGCTTCGAGAAGATGCCCATCATCAGCACGGGGAAGATCGAGGACGCCGCGAGACCGAAGGCGAGCGCCACGGTCTGCGCCGCGAAGCCCGGTGGGTTGAGCCCGAGCCATGTCGCGAGCACGATGGCACCCGCCATCGAGATGCGCGCGGCCATGAGTTCGCCCTTCTCCGAGATGGTGGGCATGACCGCGCTCTTGAGCACGTCGTGCGAGATCGCCGACGAGATCGCGAGCAGGAGACCCGCCGCGGTGGAGAGCGCGGCCGCGAGGCCGCCCGCCGCGACGAGCGCGATGACCCAGCCCGGGAGGTTGGCGATCTCCGGGTTGGCGAGCACGAGGATGTCCGGGTTGACGGTCAGCTCGTTGCCGGCCCAGCCCCACTCCTGCGCCTGCGCCGCGAAGGCGGCGTTGCCGTCGTTGTAGTACTGGATGCGACCGTCGTTGTTCTTGTCCTCGAAGCGCAGGAGGCCGGTGGTCTCCCAGGTCTGGAACCAGTCCGGACGGTTCTCGTAGGCGAGGTTGCCCTCGGGCGAGCCGACCTCCCCTATCTGGATCGTGTCGACGATATTGAGGCGCGCCATCGCACCCACCGACGGAGCGGTGAAGTACAGGATCGCGATGAAGACGAGCGCCCAGCCGGCGGACCAGCGGGCGTCGGCGACCTTCGGCACGGTGAAGAAGCGGATGATGACGTGCGGCAGGCCCGCGGTGCCGATCATCAGCGCGAGCGTGAACAGCACCATGTTGAACATCGAGGTGTTCAGCGTGGTGTACTGCGCGAAGCCGAGGCCGACGATCACCTCGTCGAGCCGCTGCAGCAGCGGCTGGCCGGACGCCGTGTGCTCGGAGAACAGGCCGAGCGGAGGCACGGGGTTGCCGGTGAGGTTGAGCGAGATGAAGATCGCCGGGATCGTGTAGGCCGTGATCAGCACCACGTACTGCGCCACCTGCGTGTAGGTGATGCCCTTCATGCCGCCGAGGACCGCGTAGACGAACACCACCGCCGAGCCGATGAAGAGACCCGTCGAGGTGTCGACCTGCAGGAATCGCGCGAAGGTCACGCCGACGCCGGTCATCTGACCGATGACGTAGGTCACCGAGATGATGATCAGGCACACGACGGCGACGAGGCGTGCGGTCTGCGAGTAGAAGCGGTCGCCGATGAACTCCGGCACCGTGTACTTGCCGAACTTGCGCAGGTAGGGCGCCAGCAGCATGGCCAGCAGCACGTAGCCGCCCGTCCAGCCCATGAGGAAGGACGAGTTGCCGTAGCCGGTGAAGGCGATGAGGCCGGCCATCGAGATGAAGGAGGCCGCCGACATCCAGTCCGCGGCCGTCGCCATGCCGTTGGTGACCGGGTGGACGCCGCGGCCGGCGGCGTAGAACTCGCCCGTCGAGCCCGCCCGGGCCCAGATGGCGATGCCGACGTAGAGCGCGAAGGTCGCGCCGACGACGATGTAGATCAGGGTTTGCGTTTCCATCGTCCCCGCCTCACTCCTCGACGCCGAAATCGCGGTCGAGCTTGTTCATCCGCCACGCGTAGTAGAAGATCAGCGCCAGGAAGACGATGATCGATCCCTGCTGCGCGAACCAGAAGCCCAGGTCGGTTCCCCCGATGGAGATGCCGGACAGGAGCGGACGGAAGACGATCGAAAACCCGAACGCGATCACCGCCCATACGATCAGGCAGTTGCGTACGAGGCTTAGATTCGCCTTCCAATAGCTTTGATCTCGGTCGTTTTGGCTCATCATGACGGCGCCCACCTCATGGCTTGGCGTTTCTCCCACCGCGACCCCCAGGAACCGGCGCTCAGTGCCGACGTTGTTCCGTCGGTCTCGCATCCGGCTCGCACCTCCCCGGCGCGACGCGGCTGCCCGGGTCCGCTTGCGCGTAGCCGAGCCTGCGCCACTTTATGGACGAGATTCCAGGATCGGTAATTGAGACGTTCGGCTAAGGCGTTGCGCGCGCGGGGAGCTGTGCGCGGATGCCGTCGTGGTCGTCCCCATCGGCCCGCCGTCCCGATCGGCTCGCTTTTCCCGATCGGCTCGTCCGCTCGACCGGAAGAGCCGTCTGGGCCCTGCCTCGGTCCGACGCCTTCCCGCGACGCCGCTCACCCGCTACGACGGGCAGGACGGCACGGCGCGAGGAGGACCGACGATGGAGACCCACGAGGCGGTCGAGGCCCACGCGCGGGCGGATCATGCCGAGATCCGCGAGGCCGTGGCGAGGCTCTGCGCCGGCTTCCCCGGCGCATACTGGCGCGCGCTCGACCGGGAGGGCCGCTACCCGGCCGCGTTCGTCGCGGCGCTCACGGAGGCCGGCTACCTCGCCGCGCTGATTCCCGAGGAGCACGGCGGCGTCGGCCTGCCGCTCTCCGCGGCCGCCGCGATACTCGAGGAGATCCACCGCTCCGGCGGCAACGGCGCCGCCTGCCACGCGCAAATGTACGTCATGGGCACGCTGCTGCGGCACGGCTCGCCGGCGCAGAAGGCGCGCTGGCTGCCGGAGATCGCCGCCGGCCGGCTGCGGCTCCAGGCCTTCGGCGTCACCGAGCCGACCTCTGGCACCGACACCGGCGCGCTGCGCACGGTCGCGCGGCGCGAGGGGGACCACTACGTCGTCGACGGCCAGAAGATCTGGACGAGCCGCGCCGAGCATTCCGACCTGATGATCCTCCTCGTGCGCACCACGCCGCGCGACGCCTGCGCCAAGCGCACCGACGGGCTCTCCGTCCTCCTCGTCGACATGCGCGAGGCGCTCGGCCGCGGGCTGACGCTGCGCCCGATCCGCACGATGATGAACCACGCCACCACCGAGGTCTTCCTCGACGGGTTGCGGGTTCCCGCCGAGAACCTGATCGGCGAGGAGGGCCGCGGCTTCCGCTACATCCTCACCGGCATGAACGCCGAGCGGATCCTCATCGCCGCGGAGTGTGTCGGCGACGCGAAGTGGTTCGTCGAGACCGCGAGCGCCTACGCCCGGGAGCGCGTGGTCTTCGGTCGGCCGATCGGCCGGAACCAGGGTGTGCAGTTCCCCATCGCCCGGGCCTACGCCCGCGTGCGCGCCGCCGAGCTGATGGTGCGCGAGGCCGCACGGCTCTACGAGGCGGGCGCGCCCTGCGGGGCGGAGGCGAACATGGCCAAGATGCTCGCAGCCGAAGCCTCGTCCGAGGCCGCCGACGCCTGCCTCCAGACCCACGGCGGCTTCGGCTTCGCGGAGGAATACGACGTCGAGCGCAAGTTCCGCGAGACGCGCCTCTACCAGGTCGCCCCGATCTCCACGAACCTGATCCTCGCGCACCTCGCCGAGCACGTGCTCGGCCTGCCGCGGTCGTATTGACCCACGCTGCCGGCCCGAGCGCCCGCGCCGGCTCACCCGTGCGCCGCCCGGCTGTCCGTGGGTGCCTCGTCGCGGCGCGTCATCCCGTAGTCGCGAGACACGGCCGCGACGCGCAGCCGGTAGTCGGCGAACATCGTCGAGCGGCCGAGAGCCTGCGCCACGCGATGGGCGCGGGTCTCGCGCCAGGCGCGGATCGCGTCCTCGTCCTCCCAGAAGGACAGCGAGAGCAGCTTGCCGGGCTCGGTCAGGCTCTCGAAGCGCTCCACCGAGACGAAGCCCGGAATCGTCTCGAGCAGGCCGCGCAGCTCCGCCGCCATCGCCATGTAGTCGCCGCGCCGGCCGTCCCGCGGCCAGACCTCGAAGATGATCGCCTGCATGCCTCTCCTCCTCCCCTGCGGAACCGTGACGCGCGAGCCATTGTTGACCCCGACAGCGTAGCGTGACGAGGAGGATGACGCGTGGACGTCGACGGTGCACAAGGTCTCATCTGGTCTTTGACCATCATCGTGATGCCGGTCCTGCTCGGGCTCGCCATCGCCTTCGGCGCGTACCAGACCTGGAAGCGCCGCAAGTCCGGCGCTCCGGCCCGGCGCGAGCCGGGGCGGATCGACAACGTCGACCCGAACCCGGACGAGAACGCCCAGGCCCGCTACATGGGCAGGCTCGGCCTGATCTCGGCGGCGGTCTTCGTCGTAGCGGCCATCGCGATCGTCGCCTACTTCTTCTGAGCGGACGGCGGCGGCGGGAAATGCGCGCCCGGTCCCTCGCGAGAAAGCCGGTCGCCCTGGTTGCGCAGCGAGCAGTCTTCCAGCGAGAGGCAGCCGCAGCCGATGCACGCCGAGAGATCGTCGCGCAGCTTCGACAGGAGCGCGATGCGCGCGTCGATCTCGTCCCGCCAGCCCGACGAGAGCCGCGCCCAGTCCGCCGCGTTGATGGCGCGGTGCGCCGGCAGCGCGTCGAAGGCCGCACGGATCTCCGCGAGCGGGATGCCGACGCGCTGGCCCACGCGCACGATCGCGATCCGCCGCAGCACGTCCCGGGCGTAGCGGCGCTGGTTTCCGGCCGTACGGATCGACTCGATCAGCCCCTGCGCCTCGTAGAAGTGCAGCGTCGAGACCGCGACGCCGGCCCGGCGGGCCACCTCGCCGGGCCCGAGCAGGATCGACCGATCGATGCGCGCCGCCATGCACGCCCCCTTGACCTCGACATTACTCGAGGTTCTATCCCTGCGAGCCTCCCCCGTCAAACCGCGAGGCTCCCATGCGTCCCGACCCCGCCTTCCCCGTCCCCCCGCCCTCCCGCCGCGTCCGCGGGTCGGCTTGGCCGCTGCGCTGGTTCCTGCTGAGGCGGGCGCTCGTTCGATTGCTGCTCGCGCTCGGCGTGCGCCCCACGAGCCCCGCGCGCCTGAGCGCCCGCTCGCTCGCCCACCTCGACGATCGCCTGCTGCGCGACGTCGGCCTGCGCAGAGAGGAGGGACTCGGTGGGGATCGGTACAGGGAGCTGTGAGAAACGCACACGGCCGGACGATCGTCGATTGACGAATCGGGCGCCGGACGACTCCCTCGGCTCGTCTGCCCCGACCCTCTCGAGAGCGCCCTCCCCGCCCGTGTCCCTCCGCGCCGCCCTCACGCGTCAGCTCGACCCGAAGGCCCGCTCGCGGCCCGGCCTCTCCGCGCTCAACCGCTGCATCGTCGCCCTGATCCTCGCCTCGACGGCGCTCGTCGTCCTCGAGACGGAGCCGGCCGTCTCGGCCGGACGGGAGGGCCTGCTGCGGGCGGTCGAGCTCGGCTTCGCGCTCCTCTTCGCCCTGGAATACGCCGCCCGGGTCTGGTGCGCCGGCGAGGACCCGCGCTATCGCGGCATGATCGGGCGCCTGCGCTGGGCGATGACGCCGATGGCGCTCGTCGACCTCCTCGCCCTCGCCTCGCTCACCGCGCCGCTCGCGGAAGGCAACGGCGTCGTCCTGCGGCTCCTTCGCCTCGCACGCGTCCTGCGGCTCGCGCGCCTGGGCCGCTTCTCCATCGCGGGCGAGGCGCTCTCGGAGGCGCTCCGGGCGCGCCGCTACGAGCTCGCCGTGACGAGCGCCGCCGCGCTCGTCCTGCTCCTGCTGTCCTCCACGCTCCTCTACCTCGTGGAGAGCGGCGTGCAGCCCGACGCCTTCGGCAGCATTCCCCGGGCGATGTGGTGGTCGGTCGCGACGCTGACGACGGTCGGCTACGGCGACATCTATCCCGTCACGGCGCTCGGCCGCGTGCTGGCCGCCGCGACGGCGGTCGTCGGCATCGGCCTCATCGCGATGCCCACCGGCATCCTCGCCGCGGCATTCTCCGACACGCTCCAGCGCCGGCGCGACGCAGGAGAGCCGCCGCGGGAGTGAGCGCAGCGACCGGACCGCCGTGCGCCGTGATCGTGCACCGCAACGCGTTGCCTCCCCCCGCACCGATCCTGTACAGGAGACGCGAACCCGAACCTGGAGGCGGACGGCCATGAAGAAGGTCTATCCCGACGCGACGGCGGCGCTCGCGGGGCTGTTGAAGGACGACATGACGATCATGGCCGGCGGCTTCGGCCTGTGCGGCATTCCCGAGACGCTGATCGGAGCGATCGAGCTCTCGGGCGTGAAGGGGCTGACCGTGATCTCGAACAACGCCGGCGTCGACGGCGTCGGGCTCGGCGTCCTGCTCGAGACCCGCCAGATCCGGAAGATGATCTCGTCCTACGTCGGCGAGAACAAGACCTTCGCGCAGCAATACCTCGCCGGCGAGCTCGAGCTGGAGTTCAACCCGCAGGGCACGCTCGCCGAGCGCATCCGCGCGGGCGGCGCGGGCATCCCCGCCTTCTTCACCAAGACGGGCGTGGGCACGCTGATCGCCGAGGGCAAGGAGGTGCGCGAGTTCGACGGCGAGACCTACGTGATGGAGCGCGGCCTCTTCGCCGACCTCGCCATCGTCCACGCCTGGAAGGGCGACACGGAAGGCAACCTGATCTACCGGAAGACCGCGCGCAACTTCAACCCGATGATGGCCACCGCCGCCGAGGCGACCGTCGCCGAGGTCGAGCACCTCGTCGAGCCCAAGGACATGGACCCGGACCAGGTTCACACGCCCGGCATCTTCGTGCAGCGGATCATCCACGTGCCGAACGCCAAGAAGCACATCGAGCAGCGCACCACCCGCCCGCGGGCGGCTTGAGGGAGGCGACAGACCATGCCCTGGACCCGTGAGCAGATGGCCGCGCGTGCCGCCCGTGAGCTGCGCGACGGCTTCTACGTCAATCTCGGCATCGGCATCCCCACGCTGGTGTCGAACTACATCCCCGAGGGGATGACCGTTCAGCTGCAGAGCGAGAACGGCATGCTCGGCATGGGCCCGTTCCCCTACGAAGGCGAGGAGGACGCCGACCTGATCAATGCCGGCAAGCAGACGATCACCGAGCTGCCGACGACGAGCTACTTCTCCTCCGCCGACTCGTTCGCGATGATCCGCGGCGGCCACATCGACCTGTCCATCCTGGGCGCCATGCAGGTGGCCCGGAACGGCGACCTCGCCAACTGGATGATTCCGGGCAAGATGGTCAAGGGCATGGGCGGCGCCATGGACCTCGTCGCCGGCGTGAAGAAGGTCGTCGTCGTCATGGAGCACGTCGCCAAGGGCAAGGACGGCTCGGAGGCGCCCAAGCTCCTGGAGGCCTGCGACCTGCCGCTCACCGGCACCCGCGTCGTCGACATGGTGATCACCGATCTCGGCGTCTTCGCCATCGACAAGCACGGCGACGGCGGCATGACGCTGGTCGAGCTCGCCGAGGGAGTCACCCTCGACGAGATCGCGGCGAAGACGCAGGGCGCCTATCGCGTGGCCGACGGGGTCGCCTGAGCCGGGCACGACCTCGGGAGACGTTCGCGACGCCCGCGGGGAGAGACCTCCCCGCGGGCGTCGTCGTCTTCGCGGGCGGACGGCTCAGATGCGCTCGAGGGCGACCGCGAGCATCGTGCTGAAGCCCAGCACGACGAGGCCCGTGCACAACAGCGGGTAGAACGTCTCGCCGAGGAAGCCGCGCACGAAGCGCGGCGACACGCCGGCGGCGTTGGGCATGCCGGCATAGGTGAGCGCGACGCCCAGCGCGAGAAGAACGGTTCCGTGGAGGATCGACATGGGAGGTCTCCCGCCTTCCCCGTCGAAGGAAGGCGCATGCGGGCCGGTCCGGGCGTCGCTGCGGACGCGCGCGGGACCGCGGCCTCGAAGTATCGGGATCGGTGGGGGTCAGGCGGCGGCGGGCGGCCTGCCGGGAGGCCCGCGCGCGGCATGGGCGCGGGGGCGTGCGCCGGACCCGGCTACCCCGGCCCGCTCCGGCAGAGACGGCGCACGACGTGCGGCGCTGCGCGCGGGCACGCGCGGACGGCGCGGCGCGGGCCGGCCGTCGCGGGAAGGCTTGGGCCCGAGCGTCTGCGTCCGCGCACCCTCGAGCCGCAGGCCCGCGTACCGGGCATCGGCGTCGAGGACGGCGGCAGCCGCGTGCGCGGCGACGCAGGCGGGCGCGGTCGGCGCAGGCAGCGCGACCGCGTCGACCGGCCTGAGATAGGCGCACGCCAGAACCAGCGCCGCGGCGAGGAAGAAGCGCGCCGCCATGCCCCTGGAGATCAGCTCGCGATCGAGCACGGATGTCGTCCGACCCGCCAGCCGCCGAAGCGGTCCGGCCGCGCGGGCGGCGGTCCGGGCGACGGGACGCTGCGCCTCGCCGACCCGTCCGTCAAGCGGCATCTGCGCGACGATCGGACCCTCCGCGCCGTTCGCGCGTTCGGGTCGTCGACACCATCTCGAGACCGCACTCAGCCGGGAGCACGCCCGTGACCGATACAGCCAGCACCTACGGCCCCGGCGCCGACGCCGGCCGAAGCTACGACCGGGAGGCCCGCCGCGACCACGCCCGCCGCGCCAGCGAACGGCTCGAGGCCCTGGCGCGCCTGCTCGATTCCTCGATCCGCGTGCCGGGCACGCGCTTCACCTTCGGCCTCGATCCGATCCTGAGCATCGTGCCGGTGGTCGGCTCGTTCGTCGGCGCGGGCGTGTCCGCCTACGTCGTGATCGAGGCCTATCGCCTCGGCGCGCCGCGCGCGACGCTGGCGGCGATGCTCGCCAACATCGGGCTCGACAGCGTGCTCGGCGCCGTTCCCGTGCTCGGCTTCGTGTTCGACGCGCTCTACAAGGCCAACAAGCGCAACGTGGCGATCCTCCGCCGCCACCTCGCCGCCGCCGGGCGGCTGTGACGCGGGTGGGCGCGGCCGGCGGGAGCGGCGGCCACCGCCGTCAGGCGGCGAGTCCCGTCGCGAGGAAGCGCGCGAGGCTGGTGGCGTCGAAGGGCTTCTCCCAGCGCGGCACGTCGCCGAGACCGCTGGGCACGACATTGGCGCCGTAGCCCGTCGCGAAGACGAAGGGCACGCCCCGCGCCTTCAGGGCGCTGGCCACCTCGAAGACGAGCTCGCCGCGCAGGTTGATGTCGAGCACGGCGCGGTCGATCCGCTCGCGGGCGATCAGCGCGAGCGCCTCGCGCGGGTCGCCGACGGGCCCGATCACCTCCGCGCCCTCCGCCGCCAGCGCCTGGGCGAGATCGTCCGCGATGAAGTACTCGTCCTCCACGACGAGGATGCGCGGTCGTCCCTCGCGGGCTTCGACGCAGGCCATTGGCGTTCTCCGAAAGCCGGCCCGCTCGGGGCGCGATGCCGGTGGCGAACGGTAGCAGGACGCGCGCGAGGTGCCAACTCCGTTCGGCTCCCGACCGGTGTCGAAGGTTGCACACCGGCGCAGCCGCGCTAAACGATGGTCCTCGGCCATCGGGGTCGCGGAGGGGCGCGCATGATCGTCGTGTTCGGCTCGGTCAATGTCGATCTCGTGGCGCGCGTGCCGCGCATCCCGCGTCCGGGCGAGACCGTGCTCGCGCCCACCCACGAGCGCCACCACGGCGGCAAGGGCGCCAACCAGGCCATCGCCGCCGCCCGAGCCGCCGGCGGGGCGATCCGCGTCGCCATGGCGGGTGCGGTTGGGGACGATCCCCTCGGCTCGGCCGCTCGCACCAACCTCGCGCAGAACGGCGTCGACCCCTCCCCGCTCGAGACCAGCGACGCGCCCACCGGCGTCGCCTTCATCGCCGTCGACGAGGATGGCGAGAACGCCATCACCGTCGCGTCCGGCGCGAACGCGCTCGCCCGGGCCGACGGGTTGGCGCCGCTCCTCGTCGGTGCCGCGGTGCTCGTGCTGCAGATGGAGGTGCCGCTCGCGGCCGTCGCCGCCGCGGCGCGGATGGGCGCGCAGGCCGGCGCGCGCGTCGTCCTCAACCTCGCCCCGGTGCCGACGAACCCGGATCGCGCCGCGCTCGACGCCCTCCTCGCGGCGACCGACGTCCTCGTCCTCAACACCCACGAGGCCGACGCGCTCTGCGCCCTCCTCGCCCTCCCCGGTCCGGACGGCGCGGCCCGCGACGCCGCGCTCGCCGCGCGCTGCGATGCCGACGTCGTCGTCACGCTCGGTGCCGCCGGCGCGCGCGCCGCGACGCGCGGCGGTGAGACGCTGCACGTGCCCGCGCTCCCCGTCGAGCCCATCGACACGACCGGCGCCGGAGACGCCTTCGTCGGCTCGCTCGCCGCGGCGCTCGCCGAGCACCTCCCGCCCGGCGAGGCGCTCGCGCGCGCCGCGGTCGCCGGCGCCCTCGCCTGCCTCGCGGTGGGCGCCCAGGCCGCCTCCCCCACCCGTGCCGCCATCGAGGCGGCGCTTCGCACGCACACCGGAGAGCCGTCGTGACCCGTGCCATCATCATCGACACCGATCCCGGCCAGGACGACGCGATCGCGATCCTGCTCGCGCTGGCTTCCCCCGAACTCGAGGTCCTGGGCGTGTGCGCGGTCGCCGGCAACGTGCCGCTCGCGCTGACGAGCGTGAACGTGCGCAAGGTGCTGGAGCTCGCCGGGCGCACCGACGTGCCGGCCTTCGCCGGGGCCGACCGGCCGCTGCTGCGCCCCCTCGTCACGGCGGAGTACGTCCACGGCAAGACCGGCCTCGACGGCGCCGATCTGCCCGAGCCGACGATGCCGCTCGATTCGCGTCACGCGGTGGACTTCATCGTCGAGACGGTGATGAGCCGCCCGCCGCGGACCGTCACGCTCTGCCCGCTCGCACCGCTCACCAACATCGCGCTCGCGCTCGCCAAGGAGCCGCGCCTCGCGGAGCGGCTCCAGGGAATCGTGCTGATGGGGGGCGGCGTGTTCGAGGGCGGCAACCGCACGCCCGCGGCCGAGTTCAACGTCTACGTCGACCCGGAGGCCGCGCAGCGCGTCTTCGCCTCCGGCGCGGACGTCACCTTCATCCCCCTCGACTGCACCCACAGGGCGCTGACGACGGCCAAGCGGACGGCGGCCATCCGCGCGCTCGGGACGCCGCTGTCGCAGGCCGTGGCCGGCTGGCTCGACTTCTTCGAGCGCTTCGACGAGGCGAAGTACGGCACCGACGGCGGGCCGCTGCACGACCCCTGCGTGATCGCCTGGCTGCTGCGCCCCGACCTGTTCCGCGGAAAGCGCGTCCACGTGGCGGTCGAGACCGGCTCGGAGCTCACCCGCGGCATGACGGTGGTGGACTGGTGGGGCGTCGTCGACGCCGCCCCCAACGCCACGATGCTGCGCGAGATCGACGCCGACGGCTTCTTCGCCCTCCTGACGGAGCGGCTGGCGCGGCTGTGACGGGCCGCTCGGGCGGCCGTCACAGCACCTTCTTGAAGCCCAGATGCGTCTGCCCGTAGCCGAGTCGCCCGTAGAACCGGTGCGCGTCCACGCGCGACGCGTTCGAGGCGAGTTCGACGAAGGCCGCGCCGTGCTCCCGCGCCCACGCCTCGGCATGGGCGACGAGAGACGTGCCGATCCCCTGCGAGCGCCGCGCGGGATCGACGTGCACCGATTCGATGCGCACCCGCGTCGCGCCGCGATCGACGAGGCAGGGGATGACGCTCACCTGGAAGGTGCCGACGATGCGGCCCCCAGCCTCGGCGACGAAGACCCTGTGGTCCTCGCTGGTGACGATGCGCGCGAAGGCCGCCGCGTAGGCGGGCGCGGTCTCGTCGGTCCAGGCGTCGTCGTGGCCGCCGAGCGTGTCGGCGGCGTAGAGGCGCACGATCGCCTCGAGGTCGCTCGTGCGCGCCTCGCGCAGGACGAAGTCGCTCACGCGGTGATCCTCGTCTCCTTCGGCACGATCGCGTCCGGCGGCCCGAAGCCCGGAAGCGACTCGATGCGCGCCATCCAGGCCCGCAGCGCCGGGAGCGCCTCGAGCGAGAACCCGCCGGCCTCGGCGTAGCAGGCGACGCCGTAGAGATCGACGTCGGCCATGGTCGGCCCCTCGCCGACGACGAAGTCGCGGCCCCGAAGATGCCCGTCGAGCACCGCGAGCGCCGCCTCGCCCTCGGCCGTCCATATCGCCACCGCCTCCTCCGGGGCCTGCCGCAGGCCGAGCTTCACGCCGCGGCAGCGGTAGATCGGCACGGCGAAGCGGTCGTAGTCCCAGAACATCCACTCGCGGGCGCGGATGCGCTCGTCCAGGGTGGCGCCGCCCATCTCGCCGGTGACGTCGGCGAGGTACTCGAGGATCGACGCCGCCTGGCACAGGCCGCGCCCGTTCGAGCGATCCTCCAGCAGCGGCACCTGGCCGTAGCGCTGGCGCGCCACGTAGCCCGGCGCCTTGTGGGCGCCCTCGCGCAGGTTGACGAGTTCGAAGTCGAAGGGCTCCCCCGCCAGCGCGAGGAAGAGCGCGACCTTGTAGGTCGGCCCCGAGAGCCAGATGCCGTGGAGCAGGAAGCGGGGAGCGGTCATGATCGCGCGAATCCTCGTGGGGCTCGCCCTCGGGCGAGCGCGCGCGACGCTAGCGCGCCGCGTGCGGCCGGGGAAGCGCCGAAATCGGCGCGCCGCCGTCGGCGTCCCGCACGGGGCTCACGAGCGCTTCGGGCCGAGCGTCAGCTTCTGCACGCCGCCGGCGGCACGGGTGGGCTTGCGCGCCGAGAGCACGCGGGAGTTCACCCCCTGCCAGGAGATCTCGCCCGACAGGCGGCCGAACTCGATCTTCGGGCAGCGATCCATCACGACCCGCACGCCCGCCGCCTCGGCCCGTGCGGCCGCCTCGTCGTTGCGCACGGAGAGCTGCATCCAGATCGTGCGCGGCTTCGGCTCCAGCGCCAGAGCGTCGTCGACGATGGGGCCGGCCGCCGCCGAGTTGCGGAAGATCTCGACCATGTCCACCGGCCGATCGAGGTCGGCGAGGCGCGCGTAGACGCGCCGGCCCAGGATCTCGCCGCCCGCCTGTCCGGGATTGATCGGGATCACCTCGAAGCCGCGGCCGAGGAGGTACTTCATCACGATGAAGCTCGGCCGAGCCGGATTGCTCGACGCACCCACGAGGGCGATCGACTCGGTCGTGGTGAGCACGTCGCGGATCAGGGCATCGGGATAGGCGAGCGGGGCGGCGGTGTCGCGGCGCGGAACGGCTTCGTTGGTCATCGGTCTTCCCAGGTGGGCGGGCGCTTCTCGACGAAGGCCTCGATGCCTTCCTCCGCGTCGCGCGCCATCATGTTCGTCGCCATCACCCACGCCGCGTAGTCGTAGGCCTCGGAGAGGCCCATCTCCGCCTGCCGGTAGAACGCCCGCTTGCCGGTGGCGACGGCGAGCGTCGAGCGCCCGGCGATCGCACGCGCGAGCGCCAGAGCCTGCGCGAGCGCCTCGCCGGCGGGCACGACGCGGTTGACGAGGCCGAGCCGGTGCGCCTCGCGGGCGTCGACCGGCTCGCCGAGGAGGAGCATCTCCATCGCGTGCTTGTGCGCGAGGTTGCGCGAGAGCGCCACCATCGGCGTCGAGCAGAACAGGCCGATGTTGACGCCGGGCGTGGCGAATCGCGCGCCCTCGCCGGCGACGGCGAGATCGCAGGTGGCGACGAGCTGGCAGCCGGCGGCGGTGGCGACGCCCTCCACGGCGGCGATCACCGGCTGGGGCAGCGCCACGATCGCCTGCATCATGGCCGAGCAGCGCCGCATCAGGTCCTCGAAATAGGCCCGCCCGCGGTCATCGTCGGCGCGCCGGGCGGTCATCTCCTTGAGGTCGTGCCCGGCGCAGAAGGCAGGCCCCTCCGCCGCCAGCACCACGCAGCGCACCGAGCGGTCGGCCGCGACGGCGTCGAGCGTCTCGTGGAGGAGCGCGATCGTGGCGTCCGACAAGGCGTTGCGGGTGCGTGGCCGGTCGAGGGTGAGCGTGCACACGCCGTCTTCGTCGCCGCGGCGGACCGGGGGCGCGTCGAGGCCGGGATGGGCGTTCATGCTCTCCTCCGCTGGCGCACGGGTGGCGGACGGGTGAAACGGCGGGTGCGCTTGATCTCGCGTCGCGCGCGGGCTTGGATGCGCCGAGCGGGCGCGAGACCCGCGGCGTCGAGGGAGAGTGCCCGATGAGCGAGCGTCCGGCAATGCGCGAGCGCGCGACCCCGCCGGTGATGAGCGCACCGGAGGTCGAGGCCTTCCTCGAGCGCGAGTTCCCCGAGATCTACCTCGACGGCCGGATCTGGCGGGTCGAGCACGTGGGTCCCCTGGAAGCGCGCATGCGGCTCGCCTTCCACCCGCGGCACGTCCGCCCGGGCGGCACGCTGTCGGGACCCGCGATGATGACGCTCGCCGATCTCGCGCTCTACGTCGCCGTCCTCGCCAATGTCGGGCCGGTGGCGCTCGCGGTGACGACGAACCTCTCCTTCAACTTCCTGCGCAAGCCGCCCCGGGCCGCCCTCGTCGCCGACACCCGCCTGCTCAAGCTCGGCCGCCGTCTCGCCGTGGGCGAGGTGACGATCCGCTCAGAGGGCGCCGACGAGCCCGTCTGCCACGCGACGGGGACCTACGCGCTGCCGGGATGAGGGAGCGCCTCAGCCCACCGGGTCGCGCCGCTCCAGCCGCTCGAACAGGTCGACGAGCCAGGCGATGCGCTCCTCGAGGCCCTGGGGCGGCAGTTCGTGGCGGCCTGCGCCCACGGCGGCCTCGACCAGGAACGCGACCTCCGGGAGGGGCGGCGTGTCGTCGGGACGGGCGGCGAGGAAGGGGGCGCGGGCGAGCGCGCCGGCGACGAGGGCGAGCTGGCGCGTGCGCGGCACGACCGCGCGCTCGAGCGCCTTCGTCGGCCCGCCGCGCTCCACCACCCGCCCGATTTCGGCGTAGAGCGTCCGCGCGGCCAGGATGCCGGGCCGGCAGTCCCGCGGCAGCGCCGCGATCCCGGCGATCGCCCGGGCGTAGAGCCCATCCGCCGCGACCAGCAGGCGCCGCGTCGCCGCGTGCACGCCCGCGCAGGGGCGCGGATCGGCGAGGAAGGCCGCCACGTCGACGCCCGCCTCGCGCAGCCATTGCCGCGGCAGGTAGAGCCGCCCGTTGGCCGCGTCCTCGCCGACGTCGCGGGCGATGTTGGTGAACTGCATGGCGACGCCCAGATCGCAGGCGCGCGCCAGCACCGCGGGCTCGCGCCTGCCCATGATCAGCGTCATCATCGCGCCCACCGTGCCCGCGACCCGCGCGGCATAGGCGGCGACGTCCGACAGCGTCTCGTAGGTGCGCTCCTCCGCGTCCCAGGCGAAGCCCTCGAGCAGCGCCTCGGGCAGCGCGCGAGGGATGCGGTAGCGGGTCACCGTCGCGGCGAAGGCGCGGTCGATCGCCTGCGGCGCGGGGTGGCCGGCATAGACCCGGTCGAGCCGCTCGCGCAGCAGGGCGAGCGCCGCGTGCCGGTCGTGGCCGTGGTCGACCGCGTCGTCCGCCACCCGGCAGAAGGCGTAGAGCGCCGCCGCCGGCTCACCGACGCGCCTGGGCAGCACCCGCGAGGCCGCGTGGAAGGAGCGCGAGCCGCCCCGCAGCAGGTTGGCGCAGGCGGCGATGTCGCCCTGCGCGGACGGGTGCTCGCGGCGGTCAGGTGCGCGCATGGGGCCTCGCTGTCGTCGTCTGGAACTGTGCGGGATCGGGCACGACGCGGTCGAGCACGCGCGCGGTGGAGAGCACGCCGGGCATGCCCGCGCCGGGATGCGTGCCGGCGCCCACGAGGAAGAGGTTCTCGATGCTCTCGGAGCGGTTGTGCGGCCGGAACCAGGCCGATTGCCACATCACCGGCTCGAGCCCGAAGCCCGCCCCGTGCAGCGAGGCGTAGTCGCGCTCGAAATCCGCCGGCGTCAGCAGCCGCGAGACGACGATCTCGTCGGACAGGCCGGGAAGCACCGTCTCCTCCAGGCGGCGCACGACCTTCCGCCGGTAGGCCTCCGCCGTCTCGTCCCAATTCGTCGTCCCGAGCAGGTTCGGCACCGGCGAGAGGACGTAGAAGGCGTCGTGGCCGTCGGGCGCGACGCTCGGGTCGCTGGCGCTCGGGCGGTGGAGGTAGAGCGAGAAGTCCTCGGCCAGGTGCTTCTTCCGGAAGATGTCGTCGAGCAGCTCCCGGTAGCGGGGCCCGAGCAGGATCGTGTGGTGGCCGACGTCGTCATAGCGTCGCTTCGTGCCGAAGTACCAGACGAACAGCCCCATCGACCATTGCGCCAGCCGCTGGCGGGCGGGTCCCCAGCGGGTGCGCCGCGCGTCCGGCAGGAGCTTCGCGTAGGTGGCCGTCGAATCGGCGTTCGAGACGACGATGTCGGCGCGGATGATCTCGCCGCTCTCGAGCCGCACCCCGCAGGCGCGCCGGCCTTCGAGCAGGATGCGCTCGACCGGCGCCGACAGCCGCACGCGGCCGCCCTGGCCCTCGATCAGCCCGACGATGCCCGACACCAGCCGGTTGATGCCGCCGACCGCGTAGTGCACGCCCCAGCGCTTCTCCAGATGATGAATGAGCGCGTATATCGCGCTGGCGGAGAACGGGTTTCCGCCGATCAGCAGAGGGTGGAAGCTGAACACCGTGCGCAGCCGCTCGTCGGCGAAGTGGCGCGACACGAGCCCGTGGACGGAGCGCTGCGCGCCCAGCCGCACGAGGTCCGGCGCGACCTTCAGCATGTCGCCGATGGAGGCGAAGGGCACGTGGCCGAGCTCCTCGAAGCCGACGCGGCAGATCTCCTCCGAGACCTTCATGAACCGCTCGTAGCCGGCGAGGTCGCCGGGCGCGAGGCGCGCGATCTCGGCGCGCATGGCGGCCGTGTCGCCGCTGTAGCGGAAGGTCTCGCCGTCGTCGAAGCGGATCGTGTAGAACGGGTCGAGCGGGACGACCGCGACGTCGTCCTCCATCCGCTTGCCACACAGCTCCCACAGCTCGGCGAAGAGCTGCGGCGCCGTGATCAGCGTCGGGCCCGCGTCGAAGGTGAAGCCCCCTCGCGGAAGACCCGCGCCCGGCCGCCGGGCTGGTCGAGTTTCTCGACGATGGTCACGCGATAGCCACGCGCGCCGAGGCGCACGGCGGCGGCGAGGCCGCCGAAGCCGGCGCCGATCACCACGGCGTGGGGGCGGCCGGCGGTTTCGGCGTCGAAGGGCACGGGGTGCGCCGTGCCGGGAGGGGGTGTCAAGATGTTCATCCTGTCGCGAGCGTAACAGGAACTGGACACTCCGTCAGCTAGCAGCAGCCCTTATGCCGGCGACGTCGCCGAGGAAGCGCTGGTAGGCGCCGAGGAACTCGTCGGGCTTCTCGAAATGCACCAGCGCGCCGGTGTCGAAAGCCGAGAACAGCCAGTTCCGGCGGGCGATCGCCCAATTCGCCTCCGAGAAGTCCTTGAAATCGCCCTTCGTGCCGTGGAGCACGTAGATGGGGAGCGTCAGGTCCTCGTAGAGGACACGCACGTCGCGGGCGAAGAGGCTCCCCGACAGGAAGGCGAACGGCGCGCGCTCGGCGCCGGGCTGGTGCGCCGTGCGCCAGTCGTAGGCGACGAGGTCTTCCGGCACGTCCTTGCGTCCGAAGGTGCGCTGGAGGAAGTAGCGAATCGAGCGCTCGGAGGTGAGCGCGCGGTAGAGCGGCCGGCCCCAGGGCGCGTTCAGGAAGGAGCGCATGCCGGGCACGCGCATCGGCGTCTCCGGGGCCTCGCGCTTGCGGTGCGAGCCCTTCGAGAAACCGGTCGGCGTCACGAAGGCGAGGCTCGCGAAGGCGTCCGGCACCTCGCGGGCGGCGCGGGCGAGGAACTCGCACGACAGCGACAGCGCGACCGCGTCGAAGGCCCGCGGCCCGTGCGCCTCGCGAATGACGTCCGCCATGTCGAGCACGGCGTTGGTGAAGAGCCGGATGTCGTAGGGGCGCGCCGATCGGTCCGAGAAGCCGTAGCCCGGCAGATCCACCGTGTAGACGCGCCGGTGCGTCGAGAGGCGCTCGTGGAGCGGGCGCATCTCGTAGGCGGAGGCGGCGGCGTTGATCGAGTGGATCAGGAGGACGGGCGGCCCCTCGCCGGCCACGTAGTAGGAGAGCCTGCCCGCGCGCCGGCGCGTCTCGCGGCGCTCGCCGGACACCGCCGGCCCGAGATCGATCGTGGTCACGGCTCTGGCCTCCTCGCGTGCGGCTCCGGTCGAGAGCATAGGCGCAACGCCATCGATTGGCGATGCCGGTATCGGGCGCAACGCGCGGGGGCCGTGCGCGGGTTCCGCGGACTCTACCCCAGCGCCTTCCCGTAGCCGTACTCGACCGACCCCGAGACGTCGTGAAGCACCCGCTCCGCGCCGAATCGGGAAAAGCCCATGTGCTCGTAGAGCCGGTGTGCCTTCGTGAAGCGGGTGTCCGTGTACAGGACGAGCCGGCGGGCACCGGCGGCGCGGGCGGCGTCCTCCACGAGGCGGATCAGCCACGCCCCGAGCCCGCGGCGGCGCTGGTCGGGGCGCACGTAGAGCTTGGTGAGCTCCGCCGTGCCGTCCGCCTCCGGCGCCGTCACACCACAGCAGGCGCGCACGCGGCCGGACCGATCCTCGATCACCCAGAACGTGGTCTTCGCCTGCGCGAGCCGCGTCGCGGGCCGGACGATCTCCGGGTAGTCGTCGTGCGGATCGACGTAGCAACCGGGATACTCGGCGAAGGCGAGCGTCAGGAGCCCGAAGAGGTCCTGCGCGTCGGCGTCCACGACCGCGCGTGCGATCGGGCGCTCCGGGCGGCGCATGATCACCGCCTCGAGATCGGCACGCCCGCCGCACCCCTGCGCCGGCCGGTCGAGCACGAAGCCTTCGCGCTCGTAGAAGCGGATCGCGCGGGTGTTGCGGGGCTCGACCTCGAGCCAGGCGGCGCGCTCGGCGAGCCGCGCCAGCGTCTCGTCGAGGAGGAGCCTGCCGAGCCCGCGCCCTTCCGTGCCGGGCGCGACGTAGAGCCGGCGCAGGCAGGCCTCCTCGCCCTCGTCGACATGCGCCAGCGACGAGCCCAGCACGCCGCCGTCCGCCCCCTCGGCCATCAGGAAGACCGTTCCCGGCCGATCCACCTGCCGGGAGAGCGCGGGAAGCGCATGCCAGCGGTCGGTGATCTCCGTCACCTTGGCGGCGCCGTGGAGCGCGTCGTAGGTCGCGTGCCAGCTCGCGACGAGCGCCGCGCGCACCGCCGCGAGATCGTCGGGGCCGACGGGGCGGATGCGCGGGGTCATTCCACCCCGAGCTTCTGCTTGACGAGGGCGTTCACCGCCTGGGGGTTCGCCTTGCCGCCGGTCGTCTTCATCACCTGGCCGACGAACCAGCCGGCGAGCGAGGGCTTCGCCTTGGCCTGCTCGACCTTGTCGGGGTTCGCCGCGATCACCGCGTCCACCGCCGCCTCGATGGCGCCGGTGTCGGTGACCTGCTTCATGCCGCGCTCCTCGACGAGCCGCCGGGGCGAGCCGCCCTCGGCCCAGACGATCTCGAACAGGTCCTTGGCGATCTTGCCGGAGATGGTTCCGTCGGCGATGAGGTCGACGATCTCGCCGAGCTGGTCGGCGGAGACGGGCGAGGCGGCGATGTCGAGCCCCTCCTTGTTGAGGCGCCCGAACAGCTCGTTGATGACCCAGTTCGCGGCGGCCTTGCCGTCGCGGCCCTTCGCCACCGCCTCGAAATAGTCCGCCTGCTCGCGATCGGCGACGAGCACGCCGGCATCGTAGGGGGAGAGGCCGTAGTCGGCGACGAAGCGCGCCTTCTTCTCGTCGGGCAGCTCCGGCAGGCCGGTGGCGAGGCCGTCGACGAAGTCCTGCTCGAGCTCGAGCGGCAGGAGGTCGGGATCGGGGAAGTAGCGATAGTCGTGCGCCTCCTCCTTGGAGCGCATCGAGCGCGTCTCGCCCTTGGCCGGGTCGAACAGGCGCGTCTCCTGGTCGATCCTGCCGCCGTCCTCGAGGATGCCGATCTGCCGGCGGGCCTCGTACTCGATCGCCTGGCCGATGAAGCGGATCGAGTTGACGTTCTTGATCTCGCAGCGCGTGCCGAGCGGCTCGCCGGGGCGGCGCACGGAGACGTTCACGTCCGCGCGCAGGTTGCCTTTCTCCATGTCGCCGTCGCAGGTGCCGAGATAGCGCAGGATGGTGCGCAGCTTCGTCACGTAGGCCTTGGCCTCCTCGGACGTGCGCATGTCCGGCTTCGAGACGATCTCCATCAGCGCCACGCCGGAGCGGTTGAGGTCGACGTAGGACATGGTGGGGTGCAGGTCGTGAATCGACTTGCCCGCGTCCTGCTCGAGGTGCAGCCGCTCGATGCCCACCGTGAAGGACGGCCCGTCGAGCATGTCTACCACGACCTCGCCCTCGCCGACGATCGGGTGCTGGTACTGCGAGATCTGGTAGCCCTGCGGCAGGTCCGGGTAGAAGTAGTTCTTTCGGTCGAATATGGAGCGCAGGTTGATCCGCGCCTTGAGCCCGAGGCCGGTGCGCACCGCCTGGCGGACGCATTCGAGATTGATCACGGGCAGCATGCCCGGCATCGCCGCGTCGACGAGCGAGACGTGCGAGTTCGGCGCCGCACCGAAGCCCGTCGAGGCGCCGGAGAACAGCTTCGCCTGGGAATTCACCTGGGCGTGGATCTCCATGCCGACGACGACCTCCCAGTCGCCGGTGGCGCCCTTGATGAGCTTCTTGGGATCGACAGGGGCGTTCATCGGCTCGTCCGTCCTCGTGTGCGCGGTCTCGACGGTTAGCGCTCTCTCGCGCGCGCTTCAAGTCGCATGCCGCCGCGAAGCGCCCGACGCGACGGAAACCCGCGGCCCCGCCGGGCGTTGAGGCCGGATCACGCCGCTCGAGCCGAAAGGAGGCCACGATGGCGACGAACGATGGACGCGACCCCGCCGATCCGCGCACGCCCCATACCGGGACCGACCGCGTGGTCGATCCATTGCCGGCGACCGCGCCGACGGACCCGTTCGGCACGCGCCCCGGCGAGATCCGCCCCGGCGAGACCACCCGCGGCGCCGGCCCGGACCCGCGCCCGGCCGATCCCGTCGACCCGGTGGCGGCGCGCACCGACGCGACGCGCTTTCCGGGGCACGCGGCGAGGGACGACCGCATGGCGCGGCCCGCACGGCGCTCGGGGATGGGGATGGCCTGGGTGATCGGCGCGATCGTGGTGATCGGCGCGATCCTGGCCTTCTTCCTGATGGACGGCTACACCGCGACCGACGTGCCGGTGACCGGCGCCATCGAGGAGCCGGCCCCGGCGCCGGTGCCGATCGACCCGCAGGCCGACACGCCGGTGCTGCCGGCCGAGCCCATCGAGCCGCAGTGACGTCGCAGAGGTGAAGTCGAGCGGGCGGCGCTCCGCGCGGGGCGCCGCCCTCACCACGTGCGAAGCGCCCGCAGCGTCGGGGTCTTCTTCGACTGATGCTCGCCCATGCGCCGGAACAGGCCGTCGAGTGCATCGACGGCGGCTTCGACGTTCGGGCCCTTGTTGAGCATCACGCATTCGGCGCGCGCCGCCATGGCCGCGTCCGTCATCTCGCCCCGCGAGGGCAGGCCGGACTTGACGAGGCGCTCGAGCACCTGAGTCGCCCAGATCACCGGCACGTGCGCGGCTTCCGCGAGCCAGAGCAGCTCCTCCTGCATCTCCGCCAATCGCGCGAAGCCGATCTCCACTGCGAGATCGCCGCGGGCGATCATCACCGCGAAGGGCTGCCGCCCCGCCGCCGCCACCATGATCTCCGGCAGGTTGCGCACGGCGACGGGCGTCTCGATCTTGGCGACGAGGCCGATCTCGCGCCAGCGGGACGTGCGCGCGGCGAGTTCCGCCTGCAGGCGCCGGATGTCGCCCGCTGTCTGCACGAAGGAATAGCCGACGAGGTCGGCCTCCCGCGCCACCACGTCGAGGTCGGCGCGGTCCTTGTCGGTGAGCGGGTCGAGGGCGAGCGCCGTCTCGGGGAAGTTCAGCCCCTTCTCGGGCTTCAGCCGGGCGCCCCCGAGCTTCGCCTGGTCTATCGCGACGACGAGCCCGTCGTGCGCCCGGGCGACGACGCGGCCGGAGAAGCGCCCGTCGTCGACGGCGACCCGCGCGCCCACGCCGACGGCGTCGAGCACCTCGGGCGCCGTGCAGGTGGCCTGGAAGGGGAAGGACTGCGCGAAGCCCGGGGCGAGGGTCCTGGCCAGAAGCAGCCGGTCGCCGACACCGATGCGCGCGCGCTCGTCGGGCGCGAGCACGGCGCCGGTGCGGATCTTCGGGCCGGCGATGTCCATGAGGATGCGCAGCCGCCGTCCGGTCTCGCGCTCGGCGGCGCGGGCGTGCGCGATCATGGCGCGCCAAGCCTCGGGGTCGTCGTGCGCGCAGTTGATCCGCAGCGCGTCGGCGCCGGCGCGCGCCAGGCCCGCGACGAGCGCGGGATCGTCCGCCGCCTCGCTCGGCAGCGTCACCAGGATGCGCCCCTGCCGTTCCGGCCGCGCGGGCCCGAACAGGCGCTCCGTCGCGGCGCGCAGGCGGGTCTCGCCGCGGAAGAACTGCCGCTGCGACGGCGCATGCCGGCACGTCTCCTCGCCCGCCAGCGCCGCGAGCGCGACGGTGGCGGCGTCGAGCGTGGCGAGCACGCGGCCTTCCAGCCGCCCGAGCGAGGACAGGCCCCGCAGCATCAGCGCGCGCTGGAGCGCGCGGTGATCGCGCCGGCGAAGCGCGAGGTAATGGGCGAGGTTGAGCGCGCCGACGGCGAAGGGCGTGCGGTCGACGTCCGCGCGGAAGGCCTCCCACCGCCGCCGCCCGTCCCGCGAGACCTCGTCGCGCAGCGCCTCCATCTCCGCCAGGAGGGCCGGCGTCTCCTCGTCACCGCGCATTCCGTACTCCCTTCGGCCGTCGCGACGGCCATCCCGCCGCGGGTAACGGACGACCACGACAGGACGATGTCGCGACCGCATGCCGCTGTTGCCGCGGACGTGGGGCGAGCGACATCCATCTCGCGCCGGCTGGATCCGGCACCGAGAGAGGAGCGAGGCATGAGAGGAGTTTCGTCGCGCATCGGGATCGCCGCGATGCTGGCCGTGTGGCTGCCGTCCGGCGCGGCCATCGGCCAAGCGCCGGGCGTGGACGGGTGGACCTTCAACCCGCGGGCGCTGAGCGCCAGCGTCAGCCCTGCGCGCGGCCAGGCGCTGACGGTGGCCTGCGACGTCGACGCGCTGCGCATCTACATGCTCTCGGCGCTGGTGCCCGGCGCGGAGGCCGAGCCGGAGGTCACCGCGCGCTTCGAGGCGGGCGCGCAGGCGACCGAGATGCCGATGCGCTGGAACGGCACCTTCTTCGCCAGCGTGGAGCGGATTTCGAAGCGCACGCCGCTGGTCGCGGCGATGGCCGCGGCACAGACGATGTCGGTGTCGGTGACGATCGACGGCGCCGATGCCGGCACGTTCCCGCTCGCGGGCGCGGGCCCCGCGCTGCGCGGCCTCGTCGCCGGCTGCGGTTGAGCCCGCGTCAGGCGCCGGCCGGCACGGGCCGGCGCCGCCTGCGGTCTTCCCGCACGTTCCAGACGAAGATCGCGATCACGCCCACGGCGCCGAGCGTCTCGACGATCGTGTTGTTCGGCCAGATCAGCGCCACGCCCGCCGCGAAGAGGAGGATGCGCAGAGGCCAGTTCAGCGGCGCCTCCATGTGGCCCTCGATCGCCGCGCCGAGCGCGTAGACGCCCACCGTCGCGATGACGAAGATGTGCAGCACCTCGAGCGGCGGGCCGCCGAGGAATTGCGTGTAGGCGAACAGGATGGGCATCAGGTAGAGGCCCTTGGCCACCTTCCACGACACGAGGCCCGTCGCCATCGGCGGCGTCTTGGCGATCGCCGCCGCCGCGAAGGCCGTGAGGCAGACCGGCGGCGTCACGTTCGAATCCTGGCTGAGCCAGAAGATGATCATGTGTGCCGAGAGCAGCGCCAGCTTCACCGTGACCGGGTCGAGCACCTGCGGATAGACGAGGCTGAGCACCTCAGGCGGCATCGCCCCGATGAACGCGACCGCCGCCTCGCGGGTCATCGGCGCGGCGAGCGTGGTCAGCGCGGTGGGGTCCGCGAGCATGAGCGTCATGCGCGCGGCTTCGGGCACGCCGCCGTCCACCAGCACGTCGATCAGCGCGTTGTTCTGGATGAGCGCGTGCAGCGCCGGCGCCGACAGGGTCGCGAGGACGATGTAGGACGCCGTCACCGGCAGGCCCATGCCGAGCACGAGCGAGGCGAGCGCGATCAGCGCGAGCGCGATGATCAGGCTGTTGCCGGCCCATTGGTTGATCATCAGCGAGAAGGTGTTGCCCACGCCCGTCATGGCGATGACGTTGATGACGAGCCCGACCGCGACGAGCAGCACGGCCGTCATGATCATGTTCTGCGCGCCGAGCGCCAGCGCGTCGAGGATCGCCTTCGGTCCCATGCGCTTGGGCGTCAGCCAGGAGGCCGCGATGCAGGCGAGGATCGCGAAGCCCGCGGCGTAGACCGGCGTGTAGCCGGCGATGAGCAGTCCGATCAGCACCGCGACCGGTATCAGGAAGGTCGGCCCGCCCTTCTTCAGCACCGCCCAGGCCGACGGCGCGTCCGGGTCGTTGGTGACGAGGTTCAGCTTCTTCGCCTCGATGCGCACGAAGAAGGCGACCGAGAGGAAGTACACCAGCGCCGGCGCGAGGCTCACCGCCGCGATCTCGAGATAGGAGATCTGCGTATAGGTCGCCATGACGAAGGCGCCCGCGCCCATGATGGGCGGCATCAGGCCACCGCCGGTGGAGGCCGCCGCCTCGACGCCGGCCGCGAACTTGGGCGGAAAGCCCGCGCGCTTCATCAGTGGGATGGTGATGACGCCGGTCGAGACGGTGTTCGCCACCGCCGAGCCGGAGATCGTGCCGGTGAGCCCGGAGGACATCACCGCGACGAAGCCCGGCCCGCCGACGAAGCGCCCGGCCACCGCGCGGGCGAGGTCGATGATGAATTCGCCCGCCCCCGAGCGCACGAGGAAGGCGCCGAACAGGATGAACAGGAAGACGAAGGTCGCCGAGATCAGCGCGATCGAGCCGAACATGCCCTCGTCGGAGAAGATCGAGCGGAACAGCAGCGTCTCGAGCGAAAGGCCCGCGAAGCGGAATACGCCCGGCGCCGAGGGTCCCCACCAGACCACGTAGGTGAGCGCGACGAGGATCAGCACGGGGATGATGAAGCCGGTCGCGCGCCGCGTCAGGTCGATCGCGCCGGCGATGACGATGAAGGCGAGCACCACGTCGAGCGTGGAGAGCCGCACGCCGCGGGCGTATATCGCGTCCTGGTTGGAGATCAGCCAGAGCGTGGAGATCGCCACGACGAGACCGAAGGCGACGTCGAAGGCGAGCATCGCGCGATTGGCGGCGGGGGTCCGCGTGCGCGCGAACGGGTATCGCAGGGCGCACAGGAAGGCGAAGCCGGCGAAGTGGATCGCGGTCAGCCAGACCTGGTTGAAGGTCCCGATCGTGTTGGCCCAGATATGGTAGAGCGCGAGCGCGATGCCGACCGCCCAGGCGACCCGGCCGACGAGCGTCCCCTCGAAGGAGCGCACGTGCGCCTCGACCTCGCCCTCGACGTCCTCGGCCTGCGCGCGCCCGCCCGCCGCGACGGGCTTGCCCCGCGTCCGGTCGTCTGCGGCCGGATCGAGGCGTGGCGCGGGCGCGTCGTCGGTCATGGGGAGGGGTCTCTCACTGTCGCGGCGTCGCGCGCCGCGCACCGCCGCACGAGCCCGGCCGGCGCAACCGGTATTCTCTCGTCGAGCACACCCGCGCGTGAAGGCGGGTGCGCCGGCGCGTGCCGGAGGGCGGCGCGCGCCGCCCTCCGGCCTCGGCCCGGATCAGGGACGCAGGCGATCCGGGATCGTCAGGCCGGCTTCCTCGTAGTAGCGCAGCGCGCCCGGATGCAGCGGCAGCGGCAGGCCGGCCAGCGCATTGTCGAGGCTCATCTCGTTGGTGGCGGGGTGGATCGCCTGCAGGAAGGGCAGGTTCTCGTAGATCGCCTTGGTGATGAGGTAGATCGTCTCCTCGGGAACGTCCGCGTTCACCGCGAGGAAGTTCGGCTGCCCGATCGTGACGATGTCGTCCGTCTGGCCCGGATAGGTGCCCGCCGCGATCGGGTAGGCAACCCACAGGTCCTCGAACTCGCCGTTCGCCTGCGCGATCTGCTCGTCGCTGAAGCCGAGCAGGCGCACGCCGTCGCCCATCGCTGCGAAGCTGCGGGTGACCGCGGACACGGGGACGCCGGCGGGCATCGAGGCCGCCACGATCTGGTTGTTCTGCAGTGCGTCCGCGGACGGGTTGTAGCCCATGTAGGCGAGCTCGAACTCCGACAGCGGCATGCCGAGGTTCGACATGATCACCTCGTTGGAGCCGAGCGTGCCCGAGTTCTGCAGGCCCATCGACACGGCCATGCCCTTGGCGTTCTCCATGTCCGCGATCGTGCCCGTGGGCGCGAGATCGGCGCGCAGCACGAAGTGCTCGACGTTGGGCCACAGCTGCGCGATCGAGCGCAGGTTCTCCTGCGGACCGGCATCGGCGAGGTCACCGGTCCCGTTCGCCGCATAGGCGCCGAAGAGGCCCTGGAGAATCGCGAACTGAGCCTCGTTGTCGCGCAGCAGGCGGATGTTCTCCCCCGAGCCGGCGGAATTGATCGCCGACATGTTGATGCCCTCCTGGTTCTGGAGGCGCACCTTGACGAGGGTGGCGATGGCGACGCCGACGGGGTAGTACGTACCGCCGGTCGAGGCGGTGGCGAGCAGGTAGTCCTGGCTCTCCTGCGCGGACGCCGCGTGGGGCGCCAGAGCGAGCATGGTGCCGGCCATGGCGGCGGCGAGGAACGAACGCTTGGTCGTGTCGGCCATGAAATCCTCCCTGTCGCGCGGCGGTGCCGCGTTTCGACGTATTTAGAATGGCCCCGCGCCCCGGGGTCAACCGTGCCGCATCCGGGAAGAGCCGGATCTCGGCCGTTTCTCGGTCGAGCCGGGTTGCCGACGCGGCATGCCCGGGTTCAACGGTTGTTCAAGAGCAGATCCATGAGCCCACGCGCCGCCTCCACCGCCGGGTCGCGGGGTGGCGGCGGCGCCGCGGGCGAGTCCACACCGGGCGTCGCGGCGGGCGGCGGCGGCACGGGCGCCTGCGGCACGCCGAGGAGGCGCTCGAGCCCGCGCGCGGCCTCCGTGCCGACGGCCCGTTCCAGCGCCTCGCCCGCGGAGCGCGCGTCGCCCCCCGGAATGGCGACCCCCGGAAGATCGATGCCCGGGAGATCGATCCCGAAGACGCCCGTGCCGAGCTCGCGCAGCCGCGCATAGGCCCCGACCGGATCCTGCAGCACGCCGGCGATGTCGGGGTAGATTCGCGGACGCGCCCACGGCCCCTCGATCCGCACGGGCGCGCCGAAGCCCACGAGCCGCACGCCCTCGCCCCGCCTCTGCTCGAGCGCGACGCGCGGCTCCACCGTGAAGGCGAGGCGCTGGGCCGGCAGGTCGATCGCGCCCGTCCCGCTCATGTCGACGAGCGGGCCGACGAGCCGCAGGTCGTCGGTGCGCGCCGTGCCCTGCGCGATGGTGAAGCCCGCCTCGAAGGCGAAGAGTTCCGTGCGCGCGCCCTCCGCCAGGCGCCAGCCGTCGACGATGCCCGTCGCGAGGAGCCGCGCCAGCGCGGTCACGTCGACGCCGCGAATCGCCCCGTCTCGGAAGGCGAAGCCGGCGCTGCCCGAGAGGCTCTCCATCAGCGTGCGTTGCGTGACGAGCCGCCCGGAGACGTCGAGCCGCACGCCACCGCGCCCCTCCAGACGCTCGAACCCGGCGGCGTCGGTCAGGAACGGGCGCACGTCGAGGTCGGCGAAGGCGAATCGTGCCCCGAGCCGCGGCGCGGCCGGGTCGGCGTCGACCTCGACGCGGCCGTTGCCGCCCCCGCCATAGAGAGCGATCTCCTGCAGGTCCGCGGCGAGCGACCCGTTCTCGAGACGAGCCGAGAGCGCGACGCGGCCGGTCTCGATGCCCCGGAAGACGAGGGCGCCCAGCGAGAGGTCGAGGATGGCGTCGAGCGCCCGCAGCGCGGAGAGGTCGACCGGCGCCTCGCTCCAACCGCCGCCGTCGCCGGTGCCGCTCGGGGCCGCGGAGAGGCCGAAGTAGGGGTTGAGGTCGAGCCGGTCGAGCGCGAGCCGCGCCTCGAGCCGTGGTCGCGCGCCGCCGACGAGCAGGCGCGCCGTGCCGGTGCCGCTCGCGCCGTCGAGCGACAGCCGCGCGTCGTCGACCGCGATGGCGCCCGGGGCGACGTCGACACGCCCCGCGATGGCGAAGGGTCCGAGCCCGCCGGGCGTCGTCGGCGCCCGGCCGAGCCAGGCGAGGAGGTCGCGCAGGGAGCCGGTGCGCAGAGACGCTTCGCCGGCGGTCGCGCCCCCCGGCGCCAGCGTGCCGCGATAGCCGACCTCGAACCGGGGCGCGGAGAGCGCGAGGTCGAGGGGCGCCGCGCGGCCCTCGACGAGGGCGCGCAGGTCGAGCGAGCCGTCGAGCCCGATCCGCTCGCCGCGCCAGACGGCGTCCCCCGAGATCCCGACCGGCCGCGTCAGGTCCGGAAGCTCGACGGCGAGCGTCATCTGCGACAACCGCGTCGCCTCCGCCCCCGGCGCCACGGCGGCGAGGGCGGGCACCCGCGCCTCGCCCTGCGCGAGCGCGATGCGCCCGGCGGCGTTGAGGCTCGCGCGCAGCGCCCGCGGCGTCTCCCCGGCCAGCGCGAAGCGCAGGTCGGCGGCGACGAGGCCCGCGAGCGCGGGCGCGTCCGCAGCACCGAGGCTCGGGGCGAGGGCGGCCCCGAGCACGGAAGCGTCGAGGTCGCGCGCGGCGAGGCTGCCGGAGACGCGCGCCCGCGCCCCGTCGCGGCCGATCCGCACCTCGCCCGACAGCCTGCCGGCGGCGAAGCCCGCCTCGTCGACGACGAGGCTCGCCGCCTCGTCCTCGAACTGGATCTGGAGGCGGGCCGGCGCGATCTCGCGGCCGGCGACGCGCAGGCGCTCGAGCGCCAGCTCGACGTCGCCGACGACGACGCCGAGCGGGGAGAGATCGATCGCCCGCGGCCCCGCGCCCCCGTCGCCCGCGGGGAGGAGCGCGTCGAGATCGAGGAGCAGGCCGGCGAGGCGCAGGTCGATCGCCGGCGCCGTACCGCCGAGCACGATGTCCGCCGCGCCCGCGAGCCGGCTCTCGCCGCTTTCGAGGACGAGGTCGCGCAGCACGAGACGGGGGCTCGAGAAGGCCGCCCGCGCCTCTCCCGCGAGCCGCGCCGGCAGCAGGCCCGGCGCCTCGAGCCCCAGCGCGATCGCCGCGTCCTCGCCGGCGAGCAGGGCTGCGGGCGAATCGACGCGCGCGTCGAGGGCGAAGGTGCGCCCGTCGAGCCTCCCCGTCGCCTCGAGCGTCGTCTCCCGGGCGGGGTCGGGCATGGCGAGGACGAGGGAGAGGTCGTCGAGCCGGCTCTCGCCGGCGGCCCCGCGCAGGACGAGGAGGCCGTCGGTCACGGTCAGCCGGTCGATCGCCACGCCCGCGAGCGCGCCCGAGTCGGCCTCCGGCGCGTCGCTCTCCGGCGCCTGCCCGATGCCGCGCACGATCCGCACGACCGGGCGCTCCAGCGCGATCTCGGTCAGCCGGACGGAGCCCGACAGCAGCGGCGCCAGCGCGAGCCCGAAGGCGGCGCGCTCGACGTCGGCGGCGAGCGCGTCGTGCGCGTCCGCCGCGCTCTCGATGCGCAGCCGCTCGGCGGTGAGCGCGATCTCCGGGAAGACGCCGAGCGACACCGGCCCGTCGAAGGCGACGCGCCAGCCGGTGCGCGCCTCGATCTCGGCGGCGATGCGCGCGCGCACCGTCTCCGCCGGCACGACGAGCGGCACGAGCGCCAGCGCGCCCACGCCGAGCGCCAGCAGCACCGCCGCACCGATCACCAACCGCCGCAGCATCGCGCCCCTCGTCCGCCGACCGTTCCCGCTTCGTGCGCGACTGTAGCCGATTCGCGGGCGGGTGGCGCGTCAGGCGGCGGCGCCCCGCGTGCCCTTCTCGGCGGCCCGCAGCGCGCGCCACACGGCCTGCGGCGTCGCCGGCATGTCGATGTGGCGGATGCCGCGGGGCCGCAGCGCGTCGACGACGGCGTTCATCACCGCCGGCAGCGCGCCGGCGCAGCCGGCCTCTCCGCAGCCCTTGACGCCGAGCGGGTTCGTGGTCGCGGGGAATTCCAGGTTCTCCACCGCGAGGAACGGCGCGTCGTCCGCCCGCGGCAGGCCGTAATCCATGAAGGAGCCCGCGAGCGGCTGTCCGTCCGCGTCGAAGACGACGCGCTCCATCAGCGCCTGGCCGATCCCCTGCACCACGCCGCCGTGGAGTTGCCCCTCGACGAGGAGCGGGTTGACCACGACGCCGAAGTCGTTCGCCGCCGTGTAGCGCACCACGCGCGCGACGCCCGTCTCCGGGTCGATCTCCACCTCGGCCACGTGGCAGCCGTTCGGGTAGGCCGACGGCGAGGCCTCGTGGACGTGCGTGACGTCGAGCGTGCGCGGCACGTCGTCCGGCAGCGCGGCGACGAAGCCCTCGTCGCGCAGCCGCGCGGCGAGCTCCATCACGCCGATCGACCGGTCCGTGCCGGCGATGGCGAAGCGGCCGTCCTCGAAGACGATGTCGACCGTCGCCGCCTCGAGCGCGTGCGCGGCGAGCGGACGGCCGGCCTCGACGACGCGCGCGACAGCGCCCACGATGGCGGCGCCGGAGGCCATGATCGACTTCGAGCCGCCGGTGCCGCCGCCGGCCACGAGACGGTCGCTGTCGCCCTGGTCGAGCCGGATCGACGCGAAGGGGACGCCGAGGCGCTGCGAGAGCACCTGCGCGAAGGCGGTGGCGTGCCCCTGGCCGTAGTCGAGCGTGCCGGTGAGCAGCGTCACCGTGCCGTCCTTCTCGAAGCGCAGGCCGCCCATCTCCGAGGTGACGACGGCGGTGACCTCGCAATATTGCCCGATGCCGAGCCCGCGCAGCAGACCGCGCGCGGCGCTCTCGGCCCGGCGCGCGGGAAAGCCCGCGAGGTCCGCGGCGGCGAGCGCGGCGTCGAGGATGGCCGGGAAGTCGCCGCTGTCGTAGCGGGTGCCGGCGGCGGTCTCGAACGGGATCGCGTCCGGTGCGACGTGGTTGCGGCGGCGCAGCTCGACGGGATCGATCCCCATCTCGGCGGCGGCCGTGTCGACGAGGCGCTCCATCAGGTAGTTGCCGTCCGGCCGCCCGGCGCCGCGATAGGGGCCGACAGGCGTCGTGGTGGTGTAGGCGCAGGCGATTCGCGCGTGCACCACGGGCGTGCGGTACACCGAGACGGCGTTCTTGGGGATGTTGATCGTCGAGAACAGCGGCGCCACCGGATTGAGCCAGGCGCCGAGATCGGCGACGCCCTCGATGCGCAGCGCCAGGAATCGTCCCTCGGCGTCCAGCGCCAGCGCCCCGTCGAGCACGAGCGCGCGGCCGTGGTGGTCCGAGAGGAAGCTCTCCGAGCGGGTGTCGACCCAGCGCACGGGGCGCGCGAGCGCCCTCGCCGCGTGGAGCAGCGCCACGTATTCCGGGTAGACGGCGGACTTCATGCCGAACGAGCCGCCGACCTGGCCGGTGAGCACGCGGATGCGCTCCGGCGCGACGCCCATCGCCTTGGCCAGCAGCCCGCGCATGGGGAACACGCCCTGGCTGCCGAGCCGCAGGGTGAAGCGATCCTCGGCGGCGTCGAACGAGGCGATCGCCGCGCGCGGCTCGAGCGGGCTCGGCACGACCCGGTTCGAGGCAACGCTCAGCCGGGTGACGTGCGCCGCGCGGGCGAAGGCGGCCTCGCAGGCGGCGGCGTCGCCGAAGGCCCAGTCGACGGCGCGGTTGCCGGGCACCTCGTCCCAGATCGCCGGCGCGCCGGGGGCGAGCGCCTCGCGCGGGTCGGCGACGGCGGGGAGCGCCTCGACGTCGGGCATCACCGCCTCCGCGCCGTCGCGGGCGGCGGCGGCCGTCTCGGCGACGACGAGGGCGATGGGGTCGCCGACGCAGCGCACCTTGCCCGTGGCGAGGGCGGGGCGGGCGGGGACGACCATCGCCGAGCCGTCGGCGTTCTTCAGCGTCGCGGCGATGCCCGCGGGGAGCGTGCCGGTCCGAGCGAGATCCTGCGCCGTGTAGACGGCGACCACGCCCGGCACGTCGCGGGCGGCCGCGACGTCGACCCCGCGCAGGACGCCGTGGGCGACGCTGGAGCGCACGACGACCGCATGGAGCGCACCCTCCATTTCGATGTCGTCCGTATAGCGGCCCTCGCCGCGCAGGAGCATCGGGTCCTCGGTGCGCGGCACCGGCTGCCCCACGCCGAACTTGGTCGTCGCCAGAGGATTGCTCTCGTCCATGCCCGCCCGTCACCCTCGCACGCTCGCATCGGATCGGAGGCTAGGGCGCCGGTGCGACGGGGGGAAGACCGCCGGACGGCATGCCGCGCGGCGGGGCCATGCGCGGACGGCGCGGGCGGTGTGGAAACTTGCCAGGCCGTGCGCCCACGGGCTATGCCTCCACCTCCGGCGACGACAGGACGGAACCGAGCAGCCTCATGGCAGAGCACAGCCCCACCGACATCGCGCAGATGCCCTTCGAAGCCGCGCTCGCGGAGCTCGAGGAGATCGTGCGCAAGCTCGAGCAGGGCTCCGTGCCGCTCGAGGAGTCGATCCGTGTCTACGAGCGCGGCGAGGCGCTCAAGAAGCACTGCGAGACGCTGCTGAAGAGCGCGGAGGCGCGGATCGAGAAGATCGGCCTCGGCTCGGACGGGACCGCGCGCGGCACCGGCCCCCTCGACGTGGAGCCCTGAGTCTCGCGCCGCGCGCGGAACCCCCGCGGCTTTCGGCCCTTGATCGTATACGTTGGAGCATGCACGTCGGCGCTTTGACGGACCGGCCCCCGCGACCCATATCAGCGTCTCCCTCCAGAGGTTTCGAGCGTTCCATGCCCGCAGACACCCCCCTCCTCGACACGATCCGCGACCCGTCCGACCTGCGCGGGCTGTCCGATGCCGATCTGCGGCGT
>NZ_JBGMWH010000014.1:0-99065 GCF_041514305.1 Salinarimonas chemoclinalis | reverse complement strand
GCGCCGGCGGCCCCACCGGGCAGCGGCCGCGCCGCGGCCGCTGAGGCGCGGACGCGGGCCGGCGGGCGACCGCCACCGAAACGTCGACGCAGGCCCCGCTCCGATCCGGAGCGGGGCCTGTTTCCGTCGCCCTCTGGACAGGAGCCCTGCACCGCTCCCATATATGCCCGACCGCCGAAAGGAGCATCATGGCCGGAATCTCTCTTTCCGTCGAAGGCGACAAGATCCAGCTCTCGTTCCAGAAGGACGACCAGTCGACCGCGATCGTGATGGACGCGGGCGCCGCGCGCACGCTCGCCTCGGCGCTGACGCAGTTGCTCGACGTGATGGACGAGGCGCTCGACGAGGACGAGCTGGAGGAGGCCTTCTCCGACGAGGAGCTGACCGAGGAGCTCGCCCGGCAGCTCGCGGAGGAGGACGGCGAGGACGGCCCCGAGACGATCGAGGGGGAGGTCGTCGACGTGACCTCCCAGACGATCGACATCGGCCTGGACCAGGACGGCCACGCCGTGGTCTCCCTGCGTGCCGGCCGGCTGCCGCCGATCATGCTGCGCCTCCAGGACGAGGAGGCGCGCCACATCTCCCAGTCGCTCGCCGAGATCCTCGGCGCCCCGCGCGACGCGCGGATGAGCCAAGGCGGACACTGACGGGGCGCTGGCGGGCACGCGCGCTCCCGGCGATGCGACCCACGTCCGGACCTCCGAACGCGCCGGCCCCGCGTTCGGAAATCCGGACGCAGGGCCGGGCCGCACGTTCGGAAGCCCGGACGCCACCCGCGGACGGTCGGCCGATAGGCGTGGTTCGTCAATAGTTTAAGTCTCTGGCATGCGGTTTGCGGAGCCCTCCCCGATTTCACGGAGGAGCTCTGCTCGTGGACCTCTCGACCATCCTGCTCGTCGCCCTCGCCGGCTCGATCGCCGCGCCCTTCGTGGTCGCGCGCGCCGGCGCGCTGGGCGGCCCGCTCGCCGCGGCCCTGCCGGCGGCGCTGTTCGCCTGGTTCTTCGGGCAGATCGGCCCGGTCGGCGCCGGCCCGATCGTCGACGTCGTGCCCTGGGTGCCCTCGCTCGGCATCGACCTGACGTTCCGCCTCGACGGCTTCTCGCTGCTCTTCGCGCTGCTCATCACCGGCATCGGCACACTCGTGGTGCTGTACGCCGCGTCCTACATGAGCGCGAAGCCGCCTTTCGCGCGGGCGCAGTTCCTCTTCTACATCCTGATGTTCATGACGGCGATGCTGGCGACGGTCACCGCCGACAACCTCGTCGCGCTGTTCGTCTTCTGGGAGATGACGAGCCTGCTCTCGTTCCTGCTCGTGGGCTTCCAGAGCGAGGACGCCAAGGCGCGCAAGGCCGCGCTGCAGTCGCTCCTCGTCACCGCCGGCGGCGGGCTCGCGCTGCTCGCGGGCATCATCCTCATCGGCGTCGAGGCCGGCACCTTCTCGCTCGCGGCGATCACCGCGAACCCCGCGCCCGTGCTCGACAGCCCGCTCTTCCCCGCGATCGTCGCCTGCGTGCTGATCGGCGCCTTCACCAAGTCGGCGCAGTTCCCGTTCCACTTCTGGCTGCCCAACGCCATGAAGGCGCCCACCCCGGCGTCGGCCTACCTGCACTCGGCCACCATGGTGAAGCTCGGCGTCTACCTGCTGGCGCGGCTCGATCCGGTCTTCGCCGGCGCGCCCTGGGTGGGCGCGACGCTCGTCTTCTTCGGCGGGCTCACCATGCTGATCGCCGCCGTGCAGGCGCTGCGCGCGATCGAGCTCAAGGCCGTGCTCGCCTACTCGACGGTGGCCTCGCTCGGCACGCTCGTCATGCTGATCGGGCTCGACGGGCCCGTCTCGTCGGTGGCGGTCGTGGGCTTCATCCTGGCGCACGCGCTCTACAAGGCGACGCTCTTCTTCTGCGCCGGCATCGTCATCCACGCGACGCACGAGACGCGCCTGCGCGCGCTGGGCGGGCTCGCCGGGCTCCTGCCGCTCACCGCGGCGGCGACCGTGCTCGCCTCGTTCTCGATGGCCGGCCTGCCGCCGTTCATCGGCTTCATCTCGAAGGAGTATCTGTTCGAGGCGTCGCTCGAGGCGTCCTTGAACACGGTCGCTGTCGCCGTCGGCGTGATCGTCAACGCTGTGATGGTCGCCATCGCGGGCGTCCTGGCACTGCGCCCGTTCTTCGGGCGGGCGCGCAAGCCCTTCACGGTCGAGCACGGCGAGCGCCTGGGCATGACGTCGGGCCCGCTGCTGCTCGCGGTGGTGGGCGTGACCTTCGGCCTCGTGCCCTCGCTCGTCGCCTACTCGCTGGTCGAGCCGGCGGCGATCGCGATCTACGGCGCCCACATCGAGGTCTCGTTCTCGCTCTGGCACGGCTTCACGCCGATGCTCGCGCTCTCCGCCCTCGTCGTGCTGCTCGGCTCCCTGCTCGCCTGGTTCTGGGACCCGATCCACCTGTTCATGCGCCGCCGGCGCGCCCTCGACGAGGTCTTCCTCGACCGCGGCTACGACCTCGTGCTCGGGCGCACGCTGGCGCTCGGGCGCTGGTCGACGAAGGTGCTGCAGAACGGCGACCTGCGGGTCTACGCCGCCGTGGTGTCGGCGACGGTCACGGGCCTTCTCGCCTACGGTCTCCTCTCCAGCGGCGGCCTGGCGCTTCCCGCCCTCGGCGGCGAGCCGCTGCGGCCGTCGCTCCTCGTCGTGTGCGCTCTGATCGCCGCGGGCTGCCTCGTCGCGGCCGCGGTGCCCTCGCTGGTCTCGGCGATCGTCGCGGTCGGTCTCTCGGGCTACGGGCTCGCCCTCGTCTTCCTGCTCAACGGCGGGCCGGACCTCGCGCTCACCCAGTTCTCGGTCGAGACGCTGTTCGTCGTCATCGTCATGGCGGTGCTGCTCAAGATGCCGATCGTGGCGAGGTCGTCGCGCACGCCGGGCGAGCGCTGGCTGGACGGCGGGCTCTCGGCCGCCTTCGCGGCCTGCATCCTTCTCGCCACGCTGTGGATCGCCGCCAAGCCCTTCAACCCGGAGCTGACCGAGTACTTCGCGATCACCTCGGTGCCGGAGGGCTTCGGCCGCAACGTCGTCAACGTCATCCTCGTCGACTTCCGCGCGCTCGACACGTTCGGCGAGATCGCGGTCGTCGCCTTCGCGGCGCTCGGCGCCTGGGCGCTGCTGCGCACGGGCGGGCCGCGCCGCCGCGCCGGCGAGAACGCGACCAAGGGAGCCTGAACCATGCCCTCGCTCATCCTCACCGCGGTCGTGCGGATCTTCTTCGTCATCATGCTCCTCGGCTCGCTCTGGGTCCTCCTGCGCGGCCACAACGAGCCCGGCGGCGGCTTCATCGGCGGGCTCGTCGGCGCCGCCGGCTTCTCGGTGCTGGCGCTCGCGCTCGGTGTCGAGGCGGCGCGACGCGCGCTGGTGCTCCATCCCGTCGTGCTGATGGGCGCGGGGCTCGGGATCGCCTTCCTCTCGGGCGTGCCCGGGATCGTCACGGACGCATCGTTCCTCACCCATCAATGGGGCGAGCTCGCGGGCCTGAAGCTCGGCACGACGATCGCCTTCGACGTCGGCGTCTACATGGTCGTCGTCGGCGGGGTCCTCTCCTTCATGTTCCGGCTCTACGCGGAGGACGCGGCATGACTCTCGTCTACGCCATCACCATCGCCGCCTATGTCGGCTGCGGCCTCTACATGATGCTCTCGCGGCACGCGGTGCGCATGGTCCTGGGCCTCGCGCTGCTGACCAACGGCGCGATCTTCCTGATCTTCCTCTCGGGCCGCATCGGCTCGTCGACGCCGCCGGTGATCCCGCAGGGCGCGGACGCGCTCGCGGCCGACGCCGCGAACGCGCTGCCGCAGGCGCTCGTGCTCACCGCGATCGTCATCGGCTTCGCGCTGACCGCCTTCGCGATCGCGCTGGTGCTGAAGGCCTACCACAGCCTCGGCACGCTCGACGTGCGCGAGATGAAGGCCGCCGAGGCGCTCGGTGCGCCGGACGCACCGTCTTCTTCCCGGACGGTGACCAACCCCCAGACGGTGACCAACCATGGCTGACGCCGCCACCCTCCTCGTCCTCTGGCCGGTCCTGATCCCGATCGCGACCGCCGCGCTCACGGCCGCGCTGTGGAACAGACCGGTGGCGCAGCGTCGGATCGGGCTCGCGAGCCTCGCGCTGCTCCTCGTCGCCTCGCTGGCGCTCACCGCGGCGGTGATCGACGAGGGCGTGATCGCCAAGCAGTTCGGCGACTGGGCCGCGCCCTTCGGCATCGGCTTCGTGGCCGACCCGCTCTCGGCGGCGATGGTCGCCATCTCCGGCATCCTCGCCTTCGCGGTGGGGATCTTCGCGCTCGGCGACATCAAGGAGCGCCACGAGCGCGCGGGCTTCCACCCGCTGTTCCACGGGCTCCTCGCCGGCGTGAACGGCGCCTTCCTGACGGGCGACATCTTCAACCTGTACGTCTGGTTCGAGGTGATGCTCATCACCACGCTGGGCCTGCTCGTGGTCCAGCGCGGCAAGGCGCAGATCGACGGCGCGCTCAAGTACGCCGCGATGAACCTGTTCGGCACGATCCTCTTCCTGATCGCGGTGGCGCTCCTCTATGGGGCGACCGGCACGCTGAACATGGCCGACCTCGCGCGCATCCTTCCGCAGATGGAGATGTCGCCCGGGCTGACCACGTCCGCGCTCCTGTTCCTCGCCGCCTTCGGCATCAAGGCGGGCGTGTTCCCGCTCTTCTTCTGGCTGCCGGCGAGCTACCACACGGCGCCCATCGCCATCGCCGCGCTCTTCGCGGGGCTGTTGACGAAGGTGGGCGTCTACGCGGCCTTCCGCGTCTTCACGCTCATGTTCGAGATGGAGGGCGGGGCCCTGCGCGAGATCGTCGCCGTCGTCGCCGCCATGACGATGATCACGGGCGTGCTCGGCGCGGCGATCCAGTGGAACGTGCGCCGGATCCTGTCCTTCCACATCATCAGCCAGATCGGCTACATGCTGATGGGACTCGCCATCGCGACCCCCGTCGCCATCGCCGGCGCGGTCTTCTACATCGTCCACCACATCATCGTGAAGGCGAACCTGTTCCTGCTCGCGGGCGCGATCAAGCACGCGGCGGGGACCGACGACCTGCGCAAGGCGGGGGGGCTCCTCAAGTCCCACCCCTGGCTCGCTGTGCTGTTCCTGATCCCGGCCCTCTCGCTCGCCGGCCTGCCCCCGCTGTCGGGCTTCTGGGCGAAGTTCCTCGTCATCGACGCGACCTTGCGCGAGCAGGTCTGGTGGCTCGCGATCGTGGCGCTCGGCGTCGGCGCGCTGACGCTGTTCTCGATGTCGAAGATCTGGATGGAGGCGTTCTGGAAGAAGCCCGTACTCGTGCGCGCCCGGCCTCGCACGGTGCCGGTGGTCTTCGTCGTGCCGATCGCGTTGCTCGGCGCCGTGACGCTGACGATCGGCCTCTTCGCCGATCCGTTCGTCGAGTACGCCCGCACGGCCACCGCGGTCCTCGTCGATCCGACCGACTACATCGCCGCCGTCTTCCCCGGCGAGGAGCCCGTGCGCACCGTCGAAACGGCCCTCCCCGTCATCGCCACCGAAGGAGCCGTCGAATGAGCATCCTCCTCTCCCCCGCGCGGCTCCTCGCCTTCGCCCAGCTCCTCGTCACCTTCGTCGTGGAGCTCGTGAAGTCGGCCGTGCGCGTCGCCATCGCGGTGCTCTCGCCACGCCCGGCGCTGAACCCCGCCGTCGTCGCGGTGCCGATCGCGCTCAAGACCGACCTCGGCATCGCCACGCTCGCCAACCTCGTGACGCTGACCCCCGGCACGACGTCGCTGCACATCTCGGAGGGGCGCGACACGCTCTACGTCCACGTCCTCGACAGCCCCTCCGCCGAGGCGGTCGCCGCGGACATCAAGAACACGTTCGAGAGACTGATCCGGAGGATCGAAGGATGATCGAGCAGATCGACGCCGCCCTCACCACCGTCGCCCTCGCGCTCACGGTCGTGCTGGCCCTCGCCATCACCGGTGCCGCCTTCCGCATGGTCGTCGGGCCGGGCTATGCCGACCGCTTCGTCGCGCTCGACATGCTCACCGGCATCGCGGTGGCGGCCTGCGGCCTCACCGCCGTCGTCACCGGGCGCCGCGAGTTCCTCGACGTCGGGCTCGGCCTCGCGCTGATCGCCTTCGTCGCCACCATCGCCTTCGCGGCCTTCCTCGAGAAGAAGCAGAGGGAAACGTCATGACCGCGCTCCTCGCCCTCGTCTTCAAGCTCGTCGGGACCGGCTTCCTCGTCATCGCGACGGTCGGCGTCCTGCGCTTCGAGGACCCCTTCCAGCGCATGCACGCCGCGACCAAGGCCGGCACGCTGGGCGCCGGCCTGGTGCTGATCGGCGTCATGCTGGCCAAGGGCTCGACGGACGCGACCGTCGTCGCGTTCCTGACCCTCGTCTTCCTCATCGGCACGATGCCGGTGGCGGGCCACCTGCTCGGCCGTGCCGCCTACGTGTCGGGTGCGCCGCTGCGCTCGCGGGAGGACGCGCTCGCCGGGGTGCTGCCGCGCGCGCGGCATCCGCTCGAGGAGCGCATGGCGCTGGGCTTCCTCGCGCCCGCGCCGGTCGCCGGGGCCGCGACGCCCGCCGTCGCGCCGCAGCCCGCCCCGGCGTTGGTGGACGAGCCCGTCGAGCCCGTCGAGCCGGGCTTCTCCGGCGTGCGTTTCGCGTTGATCGCCCCGCACGCGGGGCTCGTCACGCGCCGCGCCGTCGCGCTGGCCGAAACGCACCGGTGGCGGCTCACCGCCGTCGCCGTGATCGACCGCGACTGCGTCGAGAGCGCCCGCGTCCCCGGCGCCCGCGACGTCGTCCGCGCGAAGCTCGCGGAGGCCATCGAGGAGATGCGCCGCGAGACCCGCGAACGCCCTCAACCCCTCTCGCTCGCCTACGAGGAAGGCGATCCGCTCACGCTGATCCCGGCGCTCTCGCCGGAGAGCCGCGAACTCCTCGTCCTGCCCACCGACGGCTGGTGCCATCACGGCGCGTGCGTGACGCTGCCGGTCTTCGAGGAGCGGCTCGCCGACAAGCTGTTCGAGGTCTCGCGCCGCCACGAGGGGCCGACCCTCTTCGTCGGCTGCGAGGCCGGCGCGGGCGGCCCGCTCGTGGTCGTGCACGACGGCGGGCGGCGCGCCCAGAGCCTCGCCGCGTGGGCTCTCGCGACGCGGCTGTGGCCGGTCGAGGCTGTGACGGTCGTGGGCTCGGCGACGAGGGAGCAGGTCGAGGCGCTCGCCGCCATCGCCGCGGACGCCGGCGTCGCCGTCGGCCACGTTCGCGCCTCCAAGGCGCCCGCGGGCGCGATGCTCCCGGCGCGCTTCGCCGACGCCGCCGCGATCGTTCTGCCGGCGCTGCCCCGGCGCGCGAGCGGCTACGGCACGTTCTGGCAGGACGCGATCGTCCCGGGCTGGCGCGGGGACGTGCTGGTGTGAGGCGCTCTCCCCCGCGCCGAGCGGGCGCATGAATCACGACGGGCGGGTCCTCGCCGGACCCGCCCGTATCGCGTTCGAAGCAGGGTGTTCTCGGCGGCCGCCCGTCAGGCGGCGCCCATCGTGGCGCGTACCCGGCTACGGAACTCGTCGATGACGACGAGGGCGCGCTCCCGCTCGGCGTGCCAGAAGGTCCAGCCGTTGCAGGCCGGGAGCCCCTGGGCGAGCGCGCCGATCTTGTGGATCGAGCCGACGATGCCGCCCAGCGCCAGCGTCCCGTCCGGGCGCACGATCGCCGCGTGGCGGCGCCGCCCGCAGATCAGCCGCTCGCCGGGGCGCACGAAGCCGCTCTCGACGATGGAGAGGAAGGGTACGCGCGGCTCCGCCCGCTTGTCGGGCGCGGCCGCGATCGCGTCGGGCGACAGCGGCTCGACGGCGTCGATCCGCGCCCGCGCCGCCGCGGCGTAGCCGGGGTCGCGCTCGATGCCGACGAAGTGGCGCCCGAGCTTCCTGGCCACCGCGCCCGTCGTGCCGGTGCCGAAGAACGGGTCGAGGACGACGTCGCCCGGGTTGGACGAGGACAGGAGGACGCGCGCGAGCAGCGCCTCGGGCTTCTGCGTCGGGTGGAGCTTGTCGCCGTTCTCGTCCTTGAGACGCTCGCCGCCGGTGCAGAGCGGGATGAACCAGTCCGAGCGCATCTGGACGTCGTCGTTGCCGCCCTTGAGCGCATCGTAGTGGAAGGTGTAGCCCTTCGCGTCCGGTCCCTTGGCAGCCCAGATCAGGGTCTCGTGGGCGTTGGTGAAGCGCTTGCCGCGGAAGTTCGGCATCGGGTTCGCCTTGCGCCAGACGATGTCGTTGAGGACCCAGAAGCCCTCGTCCTGGAGAGTCGTGCCGACGCGGAAGACGTTGTGGTAGGAGCCGATCACCCACAGCGTCGCGGTCTTCTTCATCACGCGCCGCACGGCCTTCAGCCAGGCGCGGGTGAAGGCGTCGTAGGCCGCGAAGCTCGCAAACTTGTCCCAGTCGTCGTCGACGGCGTCGACCACGCTCTGGTCCGGCCGCGTGAGGGCGCTCTCGAGCTGGAGGTTGTAGGGCGGGTCGGCGAAGACGAGGTCGACGCTCTCCGCAGGCAGCCGCTCGAGGGCGGCGATGCAGTCGCCGACGTGAATGGTGTCCCGGATCGCCTCTCGCGGATCTGCGTGCGCGATGCGCCCCGGGATTGCGAGACTCTTCGAGGGATGCGTGATCCCCATCCGAGGCGCCGACGCGGCTCGCCCGGTACGCGAAACCAGTTTCCGGGCGGCGGCGCCGGCGGCCCCGGTACGCGAGGTACCCATGGCCATGCACCGTGTACTCGACTGAACGGATCGGAGGATGCGGCCGTCAGGGTAAAGATCGCGTTTGCGGGACGCAGAAAATGCGTCTCGGATTGGGGCTGCAGATATTGCCTAGCAATTGATTTCGAACGATTTTCTTGGTTTACGCGCGTTAGGCCGGGCGCTCGTCGGCGAGAGCCGCGAGGTGCGCGTGGATCTGCGCGACGACGGCCGCGCCTTCGCCGATGGCGCCGCCCACCCGCTTCACGGAGCCCGAGCGCACGTCGCCCACCGCGAAGATCCCCGGCCGGCTCGTCGCGAGCGTGGGCGCGCCGTCCGGACCCGTGACCACGAACCCCTTGTCGTCGAGCGCGACGGCGCAACCCGCGAGCCATTCGCTGGCGGGCTCGGCGCCGACGAACAGGAACACGTGCCGGATCGCCGCCTCGGCCTCGCCCTCGGGGCCGCGCCAGCGCACGCGCTCGAGCCCGGCGTCGCTGCCCACGAGAGCGACGAGCTCGGTGCGGGTCATGACCGCGATGTTGGGCGTCGCCTCGATCCGGTCGATGAGGTAGCGCGACATCGACGCCTCGAGCGACGGTCCGCGCACCATCACGCGCACGCGCGCCGCGTGGCCGGACAGGAACACCGCCGCCTGCCCGGCGGAATTGCCGCCGCCGACGAGGACGACCTCGGCCCCGGCGCAGACGCGCGCCTCGACGGGCGAGGCCCAGTACCAGACGCCCCGGCTCTCGTAGTGCGCGAGGTTCTCGAGCCGCGGACGGCGATAGCGCGCCCCGCTCGCGATCACCACGGTGCGCGCGAGATAGGCGCCGCCGCCCTCGAGCTCGAGCCGGTGCGGGGCCTCGCCCGCGCCGCAGACGAGGCGCTCGACGCGCGCGGGAATGGCGATCTCCGCGCCGAACTTCTGCGCCTGCACGAAGGCGCGCGCGGCGAGCGCCTGGCCCGTGATCCCGGTGGGGAAGCCGAAGTAGTTCTCGATCCGTGCGCTCGCCCCCGCCTGCCCGCCGAAGGCGCGGGCGTCGAGCACGACGACGGAGAGCCCCTCGGAGGCCGCGTAGACGGCGGTGGCGAGCCCCGCGGGCCCCGCGCCGACCACCGCGACGTCGAACACGCGCCCGGCCTCCGGGGAGCCGATCATGCCGAGCGCGCGCGCGAGGTCGCCCTCGCTCGGATTGCGCAGGACGCTCCCGTCCGCGGTGACGACGAGCGGCAGCTCGGCGGGCTGCGGCGCGTAGCGCGCGACGAGCTGGGCCGCGTCCTCGTCGTCGGCGGGGTCGAGCATGCGATAGGGATAGCCGTTGCGCGAGACGAAGCTCGCGAGCCGCGCCGTGTCCGAGGAATCCTTCCGGCCGATGAAGAGCGGCCCGCCGTCGCCGGTCTCGATCAGGCTCGAACGCCGCAGGATGAGGCTGCGCATGATGCGCTCGCCGAGCGCGGCCTCCGCCACCATCAGCGCGCGCAGCCGCTCCGGTGCCAGCAGCACCGCCTCGACGGGTCCGACCGCGTGCCCGTCGACGAGGGCGGCGCGGCCCGAGAGCTGGCCCACCTCGGCGACGAAGGCGCCCGGCCCGTGCTCGACGATGAGGGCGACGTGGCCGAGCCCGTCGCGGCGGGTGATCCGCACGCGCCCGCTCGTGAGCAGGTAGAGCCCCGCCCCGGGCTCGCCCGCCGTGAACAGGCGCTCCCCGTCGGCGAAGGCGACCCGCGCGCCGAAGCGCTCGGCGCGGGACATCTCCTCCTCGGTCAAGGTCGGGAACATCTGCGCCTGCCGGCGCGCGGCGATCGTGTCGGGAAGGGTGACCATGGCGATGTCCTCACGGCGTGCAGGCTCTGTATGGGGCGCGCCGGGGCCGGCCGCGTGGCGCGGCTTGCTCCCCCGGCGCGGAACGGGCGCGTCAGGCGCCCGAGAAGACCGTCTCGACCTCGGCCGTCGGGGCCGCGTGTGCCGCGAAGAAGGCCTCGGCGATCCGGTCCGGATCGAACGGCCCGCCCGGCGCGACCTGCCCGGCGATGGTCACGGTGGCGAGCCGGATGCCCATCGCGGCGAATTCCGGTGCGGCGGCGTGGACGAAGCCGCGCAGGCCGGACTTCACCGCGGTCAGCGCCGGAACGGCGCCGCCGTACTGCGGCACGAGCGCGAGCCCGCCGCCGGTCGCGAGGATCGTGCCCCCGCCCGCGCTCATCGCGGGCGCGACCGCGCGCATCGCGGTCGCCGCGCCGGTGAGACCGAGCCGCAACTCGCGGTCGAAGGCATCGGCTTCGAGCGCCATCACGGGGCTTTCCGCCCACACCGCGGCGTTCCAGACGAGCACGCTCGGACGGCCATGGTCGCGCAGGATCGCCGCGATCACGCGACGGATCTCGACGTGGTCGGACAGGTCGGCGGAATACGAGGCGGCGACGCCGCCGGCATTCGTGACCTGCGCCGCGAGGTCGGCGAGGCGCGCCTCGTCGCGGGCGACGAGCGCGACGCGGAAGCCGTCGCGAGCGAAGCGGCGGGCGACGGCGGCGCCGACGCCGGGACCGACGCCGGCGACGATGGCGAGGGGGGTTGTGGTCATGGGTCTGATCTCCGATGGAGCGGCTCGTGCCGCCGATGGAGCGCAGATGTGGCGGGGCCGGACTGGCGGCAATTCGTTCAGTCGAATAGCATCTATCTACTTCATGGATAGACGAGCCGATGGACCTGAACCTGCTCCTCGCCTTCGAGGCCCTCGACAAGACCCGCAGCGTGTCGGCGGCGGCGCGGATGCTGGGGCTCAGCCAGCCGGCGACGAGCGCCGCCCTCGGGCGGCTGCGTCGGGAGTTCGACGACGAGCTCTTCTCCTATGTCGGCCGGCGCATGGAGCCGACGCCGAAGGCGCGACGCCTCGCGCCCACGATCCTCTCCGCGCTCGCGGACCTGCGCGGGGCGATCGACGAGGAGCGCCCGTTCGACCCCGCGACCACCGCATCGGTCTTCACCGTCGCCATGACGGACTACGGCAGCGCCGTCGTCGCCCCCGCCCTCGTCGCCCGCCTCGCCGACGCCGCACCCGGCGCCGATCTCCGCATCGTCGGCTACGAGAAGCGCGAGGTCGGCGCCCTGATCGATCGCGGCGCGGTCGACGTCGCCATCGGTGTCTTCGGAGAGCCGCCGGAGCGCACGGTGGTCACCGGGCTCCTCACGGAGCGGCTCGTCGGCGTCGCCCGCGCCGGCCACCCCGTCCTGCGCACCCCGCTCGACACGACGGGCTTCGCCGCGCTCGACCACGTGCTCGTGACGCAGGGGCGCGACGCCACCGGGATCGTCGACGAGCTGCTCGCCGCGCAGGGCCTGTCGCGACGGGTGCGGCTCGCGCTCCCGCACCTGATGGCGCTGCCCGAGATCCTGCGCGCGAGCGATCTCGTGGCCGCCGTCCCCTCCTGCGCGGCGGCGCGCTTCGGCGCGGGGCTCGGGGTCTTCGCGCTGCCGCTTCCGGCGCTGGCGCCCTGGCGGCTGCAGATGCTCTGGTCGCCGTTCGCCAGAAGCGACCGGGCGCAGGCCTGGCTGCGGGCGCGGATCGTCGAGATCTGCGCCGCGCTGCCGAGCGCGCGCCCGGTGACGCCCGTCAGCCCGCCGTGAAGATCTGCTCCACGAACAGAAATTCCTCCCCGCCCGGATAGCGCACGAAGATGCGCTCCACCGAGCCCGCCTCCGTCATCTCGAATTCGAAGCGGATGGTGCGCTTGCGCCCGGTCGGCTCCGCGCCCATGCCCGCCTCGGTGCTGTCGCCGAGGACGCTGATCGTCCCGTCGCGCATCGCGGCGCCCTGGTAGATCATCGATCCCGGCTCGAACGTGTCGAAGGTGGCGAGCTCGAAGCGCTGCTCGAGATTGTTGTAGCCGAGGATCGCGATGCGCTCGGACGGCACGCCGAAGACGTCGCCGGAGAGATGCTCCTGGAGATAGCGACCGCCGAGGATCCATTCCCGCGTGGCGCTGAGGCCCTGCGCCACGAAGGGCTCGGCGCCCGGGCCGGGATAGACGCGCATTTCGACGTTCCACGTGCCGATCAACGGCTCGAGCAAGGCATGGCTCGGTCCGGGCATGGCGAGGCGGGCGCTGGCGGAGAGGTCGTCGGCCGCGACGGTGGGCGTCGAGACGGCGAGGAGCGTCGCGAGGGCGACGCCGGCGAAGAGGGCTTTCATGACAGGTCTCCAGGTCCGTCCATCGGACGCCCCGACCCTGTGGCATGCCGGGCGCCCCTGTCGTTCCGCGGATTGCGCGAGGTGGCGGCGCTTGCGCAAATCGGCGCGCATCGCGCGCCCGAGACGACGGGAGGGGTGCGACGAAGGCGGGCTCCGGCGATCAGCCGACGCGTGCCCGCGCCTGCCGGAAGCGCGTCGGCGAGATCGCATGCGCGCCGCGGAAGGCGCGCGCGAAGCTCTGGGAGCTGTCGTAGCCGAGCGCGAAGGCGATTTCGGTCACGGGCGCGCTCGTCGTCGCCAGCAGGAGCCGCGCCCGCTCCATGCGGATCGCCGTCTGGTAGCGGTGGGGCGGCAAGCCGGTCGAGATCTTGAAGGCGCGGGCGAAGTGGAAGACCGAGAGGTCGACGAGGGTCGCGAGCTCGCGCAGCGAGACCGCCTCGGCATGATGCTCCCGCAGGTAGTCCGTCGCACGCCCGAGCTGCCAGGGTGCGAGCCCGCCGCGTGGGATCGGCAGGGGGCGATCGGCCGTCGCCATCATCATGGCGACGATCTGCATGAGCAGCCCCTCCACGAACATCGGGCCGTTGAGATTGCCCGCGCGGATCTCGGTGGTGATCCGCACGAAGGCGGCGGTGAAGGCGGGGCTCTCCAGCGCGCGGCTGTGAAGCCCGCCGAAATGCCCGTCCGCCGGCAGCGGGTGCTCCGCGCAGAGCGCGCGCAGTGGCGCGTAGGGAATGGCCAGGAACTCGATCATGTTCGGCCGATCCAGCAGGATCGTCGTCCGCGTTTCGGGCGGGACCACCACGAACCCGTTGCGGGGCACGGTCGACCGGAAACGGCCGCTGCCCACGTCGAGCGTGCAGGGAATGAGGCGCGACAGCCCTCGGGTGATGACGAGGTCCGGCACGGGGGCGTCGGAATAGTCGCCTGCGCCCTGGCGCGCCGCGATCAGCGTCGTGCCGAGCGCCACCGGCGCCGCCACCTCGACGAGCGTCTCGCCGTAGGCGGCCCGGTAGAAGGCCTCCAGGCTGTCGTAGGCTGCGCCCTGCATTCGTCCGGGCCTCCTCCGCCGCGGCGAGGCATGGAGTGTGCCAGAATTCCCATGCGTCACAACCATGGGCGCCGCGGGATCCGTGCGGCACCGCAAGATTCGCCACACGGGTCCGCGCCTGCTCGGATTGGCATCCCTCCGCCATTTGGACTATGAGAGGCGCCAGCCGCGCACCAACCCCATAGCGCCCTGCCCACCGCGCCCGACCGTGCGCGCGAGGAAAGCCGCCCATGAACTGGATCTCCGACGTCGTTCGTCCGCGCATCAAGACGCTGTTCAAGCGCGAGACGCCCGACAACCTCTGGATCAAGTGCCCGGATACCGGGCAGATGGTCTTCCACAAGGACGTCGAAGCCAATCTCTGGGTCATTCCCGGGTCGAACCATCATCTGCGCATGGGCGCGCGCGACCGGCTCGCCAGCGTCTTCGACGGAGCCTGGGAGGAGATCGCGCTGCCCGAGGTCGCGACCGACCCGCTCAAGTTCCGCGACGAGAAGCGCTACGTCGACCGGCTCAAGGAGAACCGCGCCAAGACCGGAATGCCCGACGCCGTGCGCGTCGCCGTCGGTGCGGTGGGCGGGCTCGACACCACGGTCGCGGTGCAGGACTTCGCCTTCATGGGCGGGTCGCTGGGCATGGCGGCGGGCGAGGCGATCGTCACCGCCGCCGAGACCGCCCATGCCCGCAGGACGCCCTTCGTGCTGTTCGTGGCGTCGGGCGGCGCGCGCATGCAGGAAGGAATCCTGTCGCTGATGCAGATGCCGCGCACGACGGTGGCGCTGCGCCGCCTCAAGGAGGCGCGCCTGCCCTACGTCGTGGTGCTCACCCACCCGACGACCGGCGGCGTCTCGGCCTCCTACGCCATGCTCGGCGACATCCACATCGCCGAGCCCGGCGCCGTGATCGGCTTCGCGGGCGCGCGCGTGATCGAGCAGACGATCCGCGAGAAGCTGCCGGAGGGCTTCCAGCGGGCCGAGTACCTCAAGGAGCACGGCATGGTCGACATGGTCGTCGACCGGCGCGAGCTGAAGGGCACGCTCGTCACGCTCCTGCGCCTCCTCACCAAGGCGCCCGCGCTCGAGGCGGCGACCGCCGCCGCGCCGCAGGCCGTGTCGCTCGAGAAGCGCGCGGGCGACGCGCCGCTCGCCATCGAGCGGCCGCAGGGCGATGCGGGCGAGACGGATGCGGCGGACGCGGAGGGCCGGGTCGAGCGCCTCGCCGAGAGCCGTCCCGAGCCCGCCGCACCCGAGACCGCGCGCGGCTGACGCGCGCGCCGCACCCCCAACGCTGACACAGGCCGCCGCCCATGGAGTCGTCGGACGCCATCCTCGCGCGCTTTCTCGCGCTTCACCCGAAGTCGATCGACTTCTCGCTCGTGCGCATCGAGCGGCTCCTCGCGCGGCTCGGGCACCCGGAGAAGCGCCTGCCGCCGACGATCCACGTCGCGGGCACGAACGGCAAGGGCTCGACCATCGCCTTCATGCGCGCGATCCTGGAGGCGGCGGGGCTCGTCGTGCACGTCTACACCTCGCCGCATCTCGTGCGCTTCCACGAGCGCATCCGGCTCGGTCGTCCCGGCGGCGGCGTCTTCGTGCCGGAGGAGCGGCTCGTCGAGACGCTGCGTGCCTGCGAGGCGGCGAACGAGGGCGAGCCGATCACCGTCTTCGAGATCACCACCGCCGCCGCGCTGGCGCTGTTCGCCGAGGAGCCGGCGGATGTGCTCCTGCTCGAGGTCGGCCTCGGCGGGCGGCTCGACGCGACCAACGTGATCGCCGAGCCGGCGGCGGCGATCGTCACCTCGATCGGCCTCGATCACGCGGAGTATCTCGGCGACACGATCGAGAAGATCGCCGGCGAGAAGGCGGGCATCTTCAAGCGCGGCTGCCCGGCGGTGATCGCGCATCAGGACCACGAGGCGGCCGAGCGCACGCTCGTGGCCGCCGCCGAGCGCGCGCGGGCCTCGCGCATCCGCGTCGGCGGGCAGGATTTCTCGACTCACGAGGAGGGCGGCCGGCTCGTCTACGAGGACGACGACGGGCTCCTCGACCTGCCGATGCCGCGGCTGCCCGGCGCGCACCAGTTCGTCAACGCCGGCGCCGCCATCGCCGGCCTGCGCGCGGCCGGCTTCGCACGCCTGCCGACGGAGGCCTTCGAGCGCGGGATGGTCGCGGTCGAATGGCCCGGGCGCCTCCAGCGCCTCACCCGCGGCGTGCTGCCGGCGCTCGCGCCGGAGGGCGCGGAGGTCTGGGTCGACGGCGGCCACAACCCCGACGGCGGCCGCGCCGTCGCCGCCGCCATGGCCGACCGGGCCGAGCGCGCGGACGCGCCGCTCGTGATGATCGTCGGCATGCTGGGCACCAAGGACGCGGCCGGCTTCCTCGAGAACTTCGCGGGCCTCGCGCGCGAGGTGATCTGCGTGCCCATCCCCTCGCAGATGGCCGCGCGCCCGCCGGAGGAGGTCGCCGCCATCGCCGCCTCGGTGGGCCTCGTCACCTCGACCGCGCCGAGCGTCGAGGCGGCGCTCGCCGTCCTCAACGAAACGGTGTGGGAGGCGCCGCCGCGGGTGCTGATCTGCGGGTCGCTGTATCTCGCGGGGAGCGTGCTGGCGGCGAACGGGTCGCTGCCGGCTTGAAGAGGGTGGCGATGCGGCACATTCAGCCGGCGGGGGTCCACGGATCGATCACATCGATCCCGCAGGCCTCGAAATCGCGGACGTTACGGGTCGCCACGATTGCACCGCGAGAGCGGGCGACCGCTGCGATGAGCCCGTCGAAACCGATCAAGGGGCGGCCCTGCGCGCGACGTCGCGCGCGCAATTCCGCGAAATGAACGGCGGCAGCGTCGTCGAAAGGAAGCACTCGCTCCGCGAAATCGAAGGAAAAGAGCTTCTGTGCGTCGGCATGGAGTGAAGCCCGCCGCCGCCCTCTCGGCATGAATGCGATGCCCGAGAGGATCTCCGCCTGCACGATCGTCGTCGTGAAGAGCGATGATCGGGATCACGCGTCGACGAATGCGAACACTGCAGAAGCCGGCTCAGGCCGCATCAGCTCAGAGACGACGTTCGTATCGAGAATAATCACTCGAAGCTCGGGGGCTCACGCGCTTCCGATCGCGTCGGCAACGACAGTTCGACACCCCCGTAAGGCGCGAAGCGGCGGCGTATCGCCGTCGCCAGCCCTCCTTCGTCCGGCTTCGGCTCGCCCCGCGCGGCCTCGCGCAGGATCGCCCGGACCTCGGCCTCGAGCGAGCGACCGTTGCGCGCGGCGCGCGCGCTGAGCGCCCGCGTCTCTTCGTCGGGAATGTCGTGGAGGGTCAGGGTCGTCATCGGCGCCTCCTTCCTCGTTCACTCGGGCCTCACCAAGATAGATCGCGTCGGCTGTGCGAGCAACGCGGCCGGTCTCGGGTTCGCGACCCTCGGGGCGCTTGCCCCGCGCGCCCGCGCCGCGTAGGTTCCGGGCCATGCTGAAGACCGAGGATCCCGCCCACCCGGCGCACCTGAACCCGATCGCCAAGCTCGCTCTGGAGCTCGGGCCGCTCGGGCTGTTCTTCTTCGCCAACCAGCGCTGGGACATCATGACGGCGACCGCGGTCTTCGTGGTGGCGACGGTGATCGCGCTGGCGATCCACTACGCGCTGGTGAAGCGCCTGCCGATGATGCCCCTCGTCTCGGGCGTGGTGGTCGTCGTCTTCGGCGCCCTGACGCTGATCCTCGCCGACGAGCTGTTCATCAAGCTCAAGCCGACGATCGTGAATTCCCTCTTCGGCGCGGTGCTGCTCGGGGGACTCTTCTTCGGCAAGTCGCTGCTGACGATCGTGCTCGATTCCGTCTTCAAGCTCACCGAGGAGGGCTGGCGCAAGCTCACCTTCCGCTGGGGACTGTTCTTCTTCGTGCTCGCCGCGATCAACGAGGTGGTCTGGCGCACGCAGACGACCGACTTCTGGGTGAGCTTCAAGGTCTTCGGCATCATGCCGATCACGCTCGCCTTCGCGCTCGCCCAGACGCCGCTGATCATGCGCCACGAGGACAAGAGCGGCGACGGCGAGAGCGCGGCGTGAAGCCGAAACCTCAGCCGACGACCGCGCTCACCAGCCGCTCCAGCCATGGCGGCGTGAAGAGGATCGCGTAGGACGCGGCGCCGATGGTCGTGGCGCAGGCGCCGATGAAGAGTTCCAGACGATCGTTCGCGCCATTCTTCATGGACGTCTCTCCCACAGGCGACGGGTGCGCCTGCCGGTTCGTCGGTACGCGCCGCGATCGGGTTCGAGGCCCCGCGCGCACGAGGTCGTCGACGGTTGCGGCGCCGCCGTGGCCGGAAGATGTCGTCGCGTCCGCCGCCGGGGACCCACCGCGCCCGGAACCGCCGCGCGGCCGCGGACTTCCTTCTCGGCGAAGCGACGCAGGGGAGGCCGCGATGGCGAACACGAACACGCTCGAGACCACGGCCCGGGTCGGCTACGCCGCCCGCGGAATCGTCTACATGCTCGTCGGCGGGCTCGCCCTGATGGCGGCCGTCGGCGCCGGCGGCGACACCGGCGGCAGCCGCGACGCGCTCGCGAGCCTTCTCGACGAGCCCTATGGCAAGGTGCTGCTCGCCGTGATCGCGCTCGGCCTCCTCGCCTTCGCCGTCTGGCGGGAGGTCGCGGCGGTGAGCGACGCGGATCACCGCGGCTCGTCCGGAAAGGGGCTCGCGATCCGCGGTGCGCACGTGATCAGCGGGTTCGCCTACCTCTCGCTCGCGGTCTACGCCGCCGGCCTCGCCTTCGGCTGGGCGACGGGCGGCGGCTCGGGCGGCGGCTCGGGCGACGAAGGCGCGCAGGGCTGGTCCGCCTGGCTCCTGGCGCAGCCCTTCGGCCGCTGGCTGCTCGGCCTCGTCGGGCTCGTCGTCGCCGGCGTGGGGATCGGCTTCCTCGGTCGGGCCTGGAAGGGCGACGTGACGAAGCACCTGCGCTACGCGCCCGAGCAGCGCGGCTGGGTCGTGCCGCTGGGGCGCGCGGGCTTCGCGGCGCGCGGCGTGGTGTTCCTGATCATCGGCGGCTTTCTCGTCCTGGCCGGCTGGCAGGCGCAGTCGAGCGAGGCGCGGGGCCTCGGCGGGGCGCTGCGAACGCTCCAGGAGCAGCCCTACGGCTGGGTGCTCCTGGGCCTCGTCGCCGCCGGCCTGTTCGCCTTCGGCGCCTTCGGCGTCGTCCAGGCGGTCTACCGGCACATCGACGCGCCGGACGTCGACGACGCGGCCGGCGAGGCGAAGCGCGCGGCGCAGCGCGGGGCACGGAAGATCGGCTGACGCCGACGCACGTCTCTACGCGCTCACCGGGCTCACGCCTTCACCCCCCGCTTCCTGCGGGCGTACTCCATCAGCGCCTCGTCGGGCTCCTCCGGCAGGCGGATCTCCAGCACGGCCAGCAGGTCGCCGGTGCCGGTCTTCGTCGGCAGGCCCTTGCCGCGCAGGCGGAAGGTGCGGCCGCCCGACGACATCGCGGGGATCTTCATCTCGACGGCACCCGTCAGCGTCGGCACGCGCACCGCGGCGCCGAGGATGGCGTCCTCCAGAGGGACGGGGATGCGCACGCGCAGGTCGGCACCCTCCATGGAGAAACGCTCGTGCGGGGCGATCTCGACGGTGAGCATCACGTCTCCCGGCTCGCCCATCGGGCTCGCGCGGCCGAGCCCGCGCAGGCGAATCACCTGGCCGTCGGCGACGCCCTTGGGCACCATCACCTCGACCTCGCGACCGGTGGGGAGCTTCACGCGCTTGGTCGCACCCGCCGCGATCTCCTCGAGCGTGACGCTCATCGTGGCCTCGAGATCCTCGCCCTTGGCGGCCGTGCGCCGGCCCGCTCCGGCGCCCGCCCCCGGTCCCCGCCCGCCCGCGAAGCCGCCGAAGCCTCCCGGCCCGGCGCCCGCGCCCCGCGCCTCCGCCTGGCGGAAGGCCTCGCCGAAGATCTGCGAGAACAGGTCGTCGCCCGCCCCCGCCCCGGCGCCGCGCGCCCGCGCGAAGCCCTCGAACCCCTCGAAGCCGTGAGCGCCCGCGCCCGCGCCGGGGCCGCGGGCGCCGCCGCCGAAGCCCTCGAAGCCGCGGAAGCGCGGCTTGCCCTCGGCGTCGATCTCGCCGCGGTCGAACTGCTTGCGCTTGTCCGCGTCGCCGAGGATCTCGTAGGCGGCGTTCAGCTCGGCGAACTTGGCCCCCGCCTTGGGGTCCTTGCTCTGGTCGGGGTGATGCTGCTTGGCGAGCTTGCGGAAGGCCTTCTTGACATCGGCCTCGCTCGCCTGGCGTGACACGCCGAGGACGTCGTAGGGATCGCGCATCGCTCTTGCCTGGTGGTGGTTCGTGCGGCTCGGGTCGAGACTGTCTCGCGGGCGCGGCCCGCGCGGCCCCGCCCTGCGGGACGATATGGGAGAGGTGTTGCGCGCACGCAACTGTCGCCGCGCACGCCTGCGCACTCACCCGGACGGACGCTGCGGGAGATCGATCTGCAGATCGATCGGCGGGCCCGCCGGCGCCGCGTCCGCGTGCGCACCGTCGACGTCGTCGGCGTCGTCGGCCCGGACGGCTTCCTCGATGCGCCAGCTCCGCGCGGCGACGCGGCAGGCGCGACCCTCGTGGCGGACGGCTCGCGGAGTCGGTGCGACGCCACCCGGAGCCAGCGTGCGCGCGTCGAAGCGCCGGCAGACGAGCGCACCCTCGACGCCCGGCGGCCCCGCCGCGGCGATCGTGCCGCGCGCGCCGCTCTCGGGATCGTTCCAGGAGACGACCTCGCCGCCACCCATCGGGTCGAGCGCGTCCGCGAGCGCGAGGCTCGCCCGGGCGAAGGCGCCGCCGCGGAGCCCGAGCGCGAGGTCGCGCCCCGACGGAGGCGCGGCGAGCGAGCCGGTCGTCAGCGGCTCGCCGGGCAGCAGGCCGGGCGCGAGCGTCGCGAGCGGCCCCTGGCCGGCACAGGCGCCGAGCCACAACGTCCCCGCGACCGCGAGGACGCGCGCGGCGCCTGTGCCACGGCGCGCTTTCGCCCTATCATGTCGGCACGAGACCCCGTGCGGGAGGGGCATGTCGGGTCCTTCTCGCGCGGCCGGCCGGCGCGCCGCGCCGGATGCCCGTGTCCCGCATCGTTCCCCAGGCGGCCGCGACGGCCCGCCGGAACGATGCTCCTGGCTTGGAGAGTGAACCGTGGACGAGTTAACGGCTGGTGACTTCACGCAGACGGAAGAGCCCTACGCCCTGTTCGAGACCTGGTTCTCCGAGGCGACGGCCTCCGAGCCGGAGGACCCCAACGCCATCGCGCTCGCCACCGCGGACGCGAGCGGCCTGCCCAACGTGCGCATGGTGCTCCTCAAGGGGTGGGACGCGCGCGGCTTCGTGTTCTACACGAACACCGAGTCGCAGAAGGGGCAGGAGCTCGCCGCCAACCCGCAGGCGGCGCTGTGCCTGCACTGGAAGAGCCTGCGCCGGCAGGTGCGCGTGCGCGGCGCCGTCGAGCGGGTGACCGATGCGGAGGCGGACGCCTACTTCGCCTCGCGACCGCGCCAGAGCCGTATCGGCGCCTGGGCGAGCCGCCAGTCGCGCCCGCTCGAGAGCCGATTCGCGCTGGAGAAGGCGGTGGCGACCAACGCGGCGCGGTACGCGGTGGGCGAGATCCCCCGCCCGCCGCACTGGACGGGCTTCCGCATCCTGCCCATGCGCATCGAGTTCTGGGCCGACCGCCCGTTCCGCCTCCACGATCGGGTGGTGTTCACGCCGGTGGAGGGAGGGGGCTGGACACGGGAGCGGCTGTATCCGTGAGGGGAGCGCCCGATTGACGTCCGTGGCGCGACGCGCAGGATGATCGGGCGCGGCTGCACGAGCCGGACGGCTAGCTTGAACGGCCGCGGTTCGGGCATTGTCGATGCAGCCTCGGCGGATCGCCGCCACAGCCGGCCCCTTGCCGGCCGACGAAAACGGGCAAACGAACTCGGGAAGGAGATCGGCCGATGCGTTCCTCGCGTCTCAACACCCTCGCCCTCGCCGCGAGCCTGCTGGCGCTCGGCGCCGGCGGCGCGCCGGCGCAGGATCGCGATACGCTGCGGCTCGGCATGCAGCTCGAGCCGCCGATGCTCGACCCGACCGCCGGCGCCGCCGCGGCGATCCGCGAGGTGACCTACGCCAACATTTTCGAGGGCCTCGTCCGGATCGCCGGCGACGGCTCGGTGGTACCGGCGCTGGCGGAGAGCTGGGACATCTCCGAGGACGGGCTCGTCTACACGTTCGATCTGCGCGAGGGCGTCACCTTCCACGACGGCACGCCGTTCGACTGCGCGATCGTGCAGTTCTCCTACGAGCGGGCGGTGGCGCCCGAGTCGACGAACGCGCAGAAGGGGCTGTTCGAGCCGATCGCCTCGACCGAGTGCCCCGATCCCAACACGGCGGTGGTGACCCTGAGCCAGCCGTCCTCGCGCTTCCTGTTCAACATGGCCTGGGGCGACGCCGTGATGGTGGCGCCGGGCACGGCCGAGACCAACAAGACGACCCCGATCGGCACCGGTCCCTACCGCTTCGCGCGCTGGGTGCAGGGCGACCGGGTGGAGATGACGCGCTACGACGGCTACTGGGGCGACGCGCCCGCGATCGAGACCCTCGTCGTCCGCTTCATCTCCGACCCCTCCGCCGCCACGGCGGCGATGCTCGCCGGCGATCTCGACGCCTTTCCGAACTTCCCCGCGCCGGAGGCGCTGGCCCAGTTCGAGAACGACGACCGCTTCACGGTGGCGATCGGCGCCACGCAGGGCGAGGTGATCCTCTCCCTCAACAACTCCCGCGCGCCCTTCGACGATGTGCGCGTGCGCCGGGCGCTCGCCCACGCCATCGACAAGAACGCCATGGTGGACGCCGTGCAGAACGGGCTCGGCACGCCGATCGGCTCGTTCTCGACGCCGGCGAGCCCGGGCTATGTCGACCTCGCCGACGCCTATCCCTTCGATCCCGAGCGCGCCCGCGCGCTGCTCGAGGAGGCCGGCGCGGCTGGCGCCTCGATCACGATCCACCTGCCGCCGCCGGCCTACGCGCGGCGTGGCGGCGAGGTGGCCGCGGCCTACCTCCAGCAGGTCGGCCTGAACGTCGATCTCGTGCCGATCGAGTGGGCGCAGTGGCTGGAGCAGGTCTTCCGCGGCTACGATTTCGATGCGACGATCATCGCGCACACCGAGCCGCGCGATCTCGATATCTTCGCCCGCGACGACTACTACTTCAACTACGACAGCGCGGAGTACAAGGAGACCTACCAGCGCTACCTCGCCGCCACAGATCCGGACGAGCAGGCCGCGATCGCCGGCGAGCTCCAGCGCATCCTCTCGGAGGACCAGCCGGCGGTATTCCTCTACGTGCTGCCGAAGATCGGCGTCTGGCGCGCGGGCCTGGAAGGCCTGTGGACCAACCAGCCGATCCCGGCGAACGACGTCACCGAGGCGCGCTGGACGCAGTGATGCCGATCGGCAGTCCTCGGAGGGCGCCGCACGTGATCGCGGATTGCGAAGCAAGGCCGTGACCCGGAACACGTGCCGCTCGGCTCAGGGCGCGCGGGAGCGCGTCCGTCCACGTGAGGCCGATGCAGGCGCTCGGTGGCCGCGACGTCGGCACGCCGCTCCATCGGGCACCTGCGGTTCTGTTGGGGTCCCGGATCGCCTTCGGCGTCCGGGATGACATCCTTGGAGAGGATCGACACCCCGTGCCCCGCTATCTCCTCGGCCGCACGATCGCGCTCGTGCTCACCGCCTTCGCGGCGAGCCTCGTCGTGTTCGTCGCCATGGCCGTGCTGCCCGGCGATCCGGCCGCGATCATCCTCGGCACCGGCGCGCGGCCCGACACGCTCGCCGCGCTGAGGGCCGAGATGGGGCTCGATCAGCCGGTCGCGTGGCGCTACCTGGAGTGGATCGGCGGCTTCCTCGTCGGCGATCTCGGCACGAGCTACACGTACTCCGTCCCCGTCGCCGATCTGGTGGCCCAGCGCGTCGCGGTGAGCCTGCCGCTCGCGGTGCTCGCCCTCGTCCTCTCCACGCTGATCGCGATTCCCGTCGGCGTCTACGCCGCCTCGCGGCGCGGGCGCACCGGGGATATCGCGACGATGGGCGTGGCACAGGTGGGCGTCGCGGTGCCGAACTTCTGGCTGGGGCTCATGCTCGTCATCCTGTTCTCGCTGACGCTCGGCTGGCTGCCGGCCTCGGGCTTCCCCGGCTGGGAGGCGGGGCTCGTCGCCGGGCTCGAGGCGCTGATCCTGCCCGCCTTCGCGCTGGCGCTGCCGCAGGCGGCGATCCTCGCGCGGGTGACGCGCTCCGCCGTCATCGAGACGCTGGGCGAGGACTTCATCCGCACGGCGCGGGCCAAGGGCCTCTCGGGCGAGGCGGCGCTTTGGCGCCACGCGGTGCCCAACGCGCTCATTCCCGTCGTCACCATCATGGGCCTGCAATTCTCCTTCCTGCTCGCGGGGACGATCATCATCGAGAACGTCTTCACGCTGCCGGGCCTCGGGCGCCTCGTGTTCCAGGCCATCGCCCAGCGCGACCTCGTCACGGTGCAGAGCCTCGTCACCCTGCTCGCCGTCTCGGTCATCGTCGTGAACTTCGTGGTCGATCTCGCCTACGCCGCCCTCGATCCGCGGCTCTCGCGGGGAGGCGCGCGATGAGCGGCGCGATTCGGAAACCCCGCGCGCGGCTCGTCCCGGCGGCGAGCCCGAGCCTCGTCGTGGGCCTCGTCGTCACCGCGATCTTCGTCGGCATGGCGCTCCTCTCGCTCGTCTGGACGCCCTGGGAGCCGACGGCGCTGAACATCCTGAACAAGCTGAAGCCCCCCTCGCTCGCCCATCCGCTGGGCACCGACTTCTTCGGGCGCGACGTGCTCTCGCAGATCATGGCGGGCGCGCAGGTCTCCATCGTCGTGGCGGTGGTCGCGGTGCTGGTCGGCGCCGGCATCGGGGTGCCGCTCGGCGCGCTCGCCGCCGCGCGGGGCGGGCTCGTCGACGACGTCGTCATGCGCTCGACGGATCTCGCCTTCGCCTTCCCGGCCCTCCTGACCGCCGTCATCATCACCGCGCTCGCCGGGCCGGGCGCGGTGAACGCGATCGTGGCGATCGGCATCTTCAACATCCCCGTCTTCGCGCGCCTCACCCGCGGCGCCGCGCTCGGGCTGTGGAAGCGCGACTTCGTGCTCGCCGCGCGCTGCGCCGGCAAGAGCGATCTCGCCATCACCATCGAGCACGTGCTGCCGAACTGCACGGCGGTGCTCGTGGTGCAGGCGACGATCCAATTCGCGCTCGCCATCGTCGCCGAGGCGGGGCTCTCCTACGTGGGCCTCGGCGTGCAGCCGCCGCAGCCGTCCTGGGGCAAGATGCTGTTCGACGCGCAGACCTACATCTATTCCGCACCCTGGCTCGCCATCTTTCCCGGCCTCGCCATCACGATCGCGGTTCTCGGCCTCAACCTGCTCGGGGACGGCCTGCGCGACGCGCTGGACCCCAAGGTGAGGCGTGCGCGATGAGCCGGCTCCTCGAGATCGAGAACCTGCGCGTCGAAATCCCCGCGCTCGCCGGCGCGGCACCGATCCTGGAGGGCGTCGACCTCGCCCTCGACCGGGGCGAGAAGCTCGGCATCGTCGGCGAATCGGGCTGCGGCAAGTCGATGACGGCGCTCGCCATCATGGGGCTCCTGCCCGGCGCGGCACGGGCGTCGGGCGCGATCCGCCTCGACGGGCGCGACCTGCTGGCGGCCGCCGAGCGCGAGATGCAGGCGATCCGCGGGCGGCGGATCGCCATGGTCTTCCAGGAGCCGATGACGGCGCTCAACCCGGTGAAGACCATCGGCGCGCAGATCGCCGAGAGCGTGATCCTGCACCTGCGCCTCTCGAAGGCGCAGGCCGCCGAGCGCGCCCGGGCGCTGCTCGACCGCGTCGGGCTGCCCGGCCCGCGCTTCTCGCTGGACCTCTATCCGCACCAGCTCTCGGGCGGGCAGCGCCAGCGCGTGGTCATCGCCATCGCGCTCGCCTGTGGGCCCGACGTGCTCATCGCCGACGAGCCGACCACGGCGCTCGACGTGACGATCCAGGCGCAGATCCTCGACCTGCTGGAGGATCTCGTCGCCGAGATGGGCATGGCCCTCGTCCTGATCACCCACGATCTCGGCGTCGTGGAGGAGACCTGCGAGCGGATGATGGTGATGTATGCCGGGCGCGTCGTGGAGAGCGGGCGCACGGACGACGTGTTCGCCCACATGGCGCATCCCTACACCCGCGGGCTCTTCGCCGCCTCGCCGCGCTCGGCGCTCCTGACCAGCGCGCGCGACGCGAGCGGGCGCAAACGCCGCCTCGCCGCGATCCCGGGCCAGGTGCCCGATCCGCGCCATCGCCCGCCGGGCTGCGCTTTCGCCCCGCGTTGCCCGCGCGCGCAGGACGATTGCCGCGCGGCGCCGCCGCCGCTCGTTCCGCTCGGCGGGCCCGACCGCGCGGACCACGCCGCCGCGTGCCTGCATCCGCACCCGCCGGCGGCGGCGCCGGACGTCGGGCATGCGGCCCCGGAGGCCGCGCGATGACCGTCCCCGCCATCGGCGAGATCGAGGAGACGGCGCCCCTCGTCGAGGTGCGCGACCTCGTGCGCCGCTACCGCCTTCCCCGGCGCACGCTGCTCGAGCCGGCACCGACCTTCACCGCGCTCCACGGGGTGAGCCTGACGCTCCGACCCGGCGAGAGCCTCGGCATCGTCGGCGAATCGGGCTGCGGCAAGTCCACGCTGGCGCGCACCGTCATGGCGCTGGAGACGCCGCAGGAGGGCAGCGTGCGCTTTCGCGGGCGCGACCTCTTCGCGCTCTCGCGCGGCGAGCTGCGGGCCGAGCGCCGGCACTTCCAGGCCATCTTCCAGGATCCCTACGGCTCGCTCGACCCGCGCCATTCCGTGGGTCGCATCGTCGCCGAGCCGATCCGCTCGCTCGAGCACGGCGTCGACGGCGCGGCGCGGGAGCGGCGCGTGCGCGAGGCGCTCGACCAGGTGGGCCTGCCCGCATCCGCCGCGGAGAAGTACCCGCACGAGTTCTCCGGCGGCCAGCGCCAGCGCATCGCCATCGCGCGGGCGCTGGTCACCCGCCCCGCGCTGATCGTCTGCGACGAGCCGGTCTCGGCGCTCGACGTCTCGGTGCAGGCGCAGGTGCTCAACCTGATGATGGACCTGCAGGAGGAGCTGGGCCTCGCCTACCTCTTCATCAGCCACGACCTCTCGGTCGTGCGCGTGATCACGGACCGGGTCTGCGTCATGCAGGCCGGCCGGATCGTGGAGGAGGGGGCGACCGACGCCGTCTTCGACGCGCCCGCCCACGACTACACCCGCACGCTCCTCGACGCCGTCCCGGGCCGCCATCGCCGCGCCCGCGCGGGAGGACGGGCGCGGGCGACCGGACGACCCACCCAGAAGGACGAGCTCCGATGACCGCCGCCGCCGCCACCGACCTCGCCGACCTCTCGGCCTGCGACCTCGTCGCCGCCTACGAGGGAAAGCGCCTGTCCCCCGTCGAGGTGACCGACGCCGTGATCGCGCGCATCGAGGCGTCGGAGCCCACCCTGCACGCGCTCTGGGCCTTCGACCCGCAGGCGGCGCGGGAGGCGGCGAAGGCGTCCGAGTCGCGCTGGGCCAGGGGCGAGCCGGCGGGGCCGATCGACGGCGTGCCCGTCACGATCAAGGAGAACATCGCGACCAAGGGGCTCGGCATGCCGCTCGGCACCGCCGCACGCGACATCGTGCCCTCCGCCGTCGACGCGCCGCCGGCGGCGCGCACCCGGGAGGCGGGCGGCGTGATCCTGGCGCGGACCACCATGCCGGACTACGGCATGCTGTCGTCGGGCCTGTCGAGCTTCCACGCGCTCGCGCGCAACCCCTGGAACACGGACCTGAACCCCGGAGGCTCGTCGGCCGGTGCCGGCGCCGCGGCGGCGGCGGGCTACGGGCCGCTCCACATCGGCACCGACATCGGCGGCTCGATCCGTCTGCCTGCGGGCTGGTGCGGCGTCGTCGGCTTCAAGCCGAGCTTCGGGCGCGTGCCGATCGACCCGCCCTTCCTCGGCCGCGTCGCCGGGCCGATGACCCGCACGGTCGCCGACACCGCCCTCTACATGAGCGTCCTCGCGCGCCCGGACGTGCGCGACGCCATGTGCCTGCCGCCGGCGGACCTGCCCTGGCTCGACCTCGACCACGGCGTGGCGGGCCTGCGGATCGGCCTGGTGCTGGATTGCGGGGTGGGCGCCGCGGTGGAGCCGGAGGTGCGCGCGGCGGTGGAGCGGGCCGCGTCCGCCCTCGCCGAGGCGGGAGCGATCGTCGAGGAGGCGGGGCCGTTCCTGACCCGCGAGATGCTCGACGGCCTCGACCGCTTCTGGCGCGCTCGGGCGTGGGCGGACATCGCCGGCCTGCCGGAGGAGAAGCGCGCGGCGATCCTGCCCTACATCCACGCCTGGGCGCAGAGCGGCGCGGAGCTGTCGGGCGAGGCGGTCTATCGCGGCTTCTCGCAGATCGACGCCATGCGCAAGGCGACGCTTTCCGCCAGCGCGCCCTACGACCTCGTGATCTCGCCGACGGCCCCGATGCCGACCTACCCGGCGGACTGGGCCTCGCCGACCAACGACTGGCGGCGCCCCTTCGAGCACATCGGCTTCACGGTGGGCTTCAACATGTCCGAGCAGCCGGCGATCTCGGTGAACTGCGGCTACACGGCGAGCGGCCTGCCCATCGGCCTCCAGATCGCCGGCGCGCGCTTCGCGGACACGGCCGTGCTGCGCGCCGCGGCGGCGTTCGAGCGCCTGCGCGGGCCGCAGCGGGCCTGGCCGACGGTGGGGTGAACGCCCGCGCTGCTTCCTCCCCGCGGGGACCAGTGGGGAGGTGGCGCCTCACGCCGCGCCGTGGACGTCCTCCCACCGGCGCATGCGCGAGACGAGCGCGCCGTAGGGCACGAGCGCGACCGCGGCGACGGCGAGCTTCACCGTCCAGTCGGCGAGCGCCAGCGTCTGCCAGGGCAGCGCGATGCAGTCGTCGGCGATACCGACGACGCCGAGCATCCCGGTGATCGTCGTGTCGCCGAGGACGGGCCCGCAATGGAAGGCGAGGGAGAAGAAGATCGCCGTGTCGAGCGCCGATGCCAGCACCGAGGAGGTGAGCGGCGCGATCCACCAGGCCTTTGCGCGCAGCCCGTTGAAGATCGCCACGTCGAGGAGCTGGGCCGAGAGGAAGGCGACGCCCGACGCGATCGCGATCCGCGGCGTCGCGAAATAGATCGACAGCGCCACCGCCAGCGCGAAGCCGGCATAGACCACCCGGCGTGCGCCGGCGGGGCCGAAGCGGCGGTTGGCGAGGTCGGTCACCAGGAAGGCGAAGGGATAGGTGAAGGCGCCCCAGGTCAGCCAGTCCTGCAGGCCGAAGGCCTGGATCGGGTGCTGCACGAGGATGTTCGAGGCGACCACCACGAGCGCCATCGCCGCGACGGCGAGGAGCATCGGGCTGCGGTCGTCGCTGCGCAGGGCGGACATGGGCGGGCCTTCGGATGCTGGAAACGGCGAAGGGCGACCGCGAGGCCGCCCGTCGATGTCGTCTCGGCGAGAGATGGAACGTGGGCCGCGGGTCAGCCGGCGGCGGCGTCCGCCATCTGCTTCTTCGCGATCTCGCGCTTCACGCCGAGCGCCGTCTGCGACAGCTCCACGTCCTTCGCCTTGGCGAGGAAGGCGTCGAGCCCGCCGCGATGCTCGACCGTGCGCAGCGCGGCGGCCGAGATGCGCATGCGCACCGAGCGGCCCAGCGCGTCGGACTGGAGCGTCACGTTGACGAGGTTGGGCAGGAAGCGGCGCTTCGTCTTGCGGTTCGAGTGGCTCACGAGGTGGCCGGTCAGAACGGCCTTGCCGGTCAGTTCGCAACGGCGCGACATGATCTCTTACGTCCTATCGTCGATGAGGTGCGGCCGCGTCTCTCCCCCACGCTCCCGCGCGCGACGCGCGCCGATGCGGGGCGACCGGACACCGGTGTCCCTGGAAGGTTGGAGCCTATAGGCGCAAAGCCCCCGGCGCGTCAAGGATAGGAGAGCGTTAACCTTCCGGCTCGATGGTCGAGATCGCCTCGACAACGCCCGATTCGCCGGGGAGCCTCTCACGACGACGTCGTGCGCCGGCTCCCGGCGCCGACGGGACCCGACGGGACCCAAGGAAACGCCATGCGCGCGCGCCGCCTCGCACAAGCCCTGCTCGCCGCCGCCTTCGGGGCGGCCCTCGCCGCGTCACCGGGCGGGGCCGCCGCGAGCGGCTCGTCCTTCGACGCCACCTACGGCATCTGGCTCGCGGGATTTCCCATCGGCGAGGCGGACGTCACGTCCGCCTCCGACGGGCGACGCTACGAGATTTCCGTCCAGGCCCGCCTGGTCGGGCTCGCGGGCCTGATCACCGACGGGCGCGGGGCGGCCACCGCGACGGGCCGCGTCGACGGCGAGCGGGTGACGCCCGCGAGCTTCGCGGTGAATTCGGCGTCGAGCCGCGCGAGCCGGACCGTGCGCATGGGCCTCTCCGGCGGCGCGGTCTCGGCGGTCGAGATCCTGCCCCCGCTCCCCGAGCACCCCGACCGGGTGCCGGTGCGCTCCGCCCATCGCCGCGGCGTGGTCGACCCGGTGAGCGCCTTTCTCTTCCCCGCGCGCGGGCGACTCGCGCCGACCGACCCGGGCCAGTGCGAGCGCACCCTGCCGGTGTTCGACGGCGCCTCGCGCTTCGACATCGTGCTGAGCTACGGCGGCACGCGCGACCTCGACAAGCCGGGCTATTCCGGCCCCGTGCTGATCTGCACGGCGCGCTTCCGCGCCGTCTCGGGCCATCGCCAGGGCAAGGAGGCCGTGCGCTTCATGGAGGACAACCGCGACATGGCGGTCTGGCTCGCCCCGGTGGACGCGGGGGGCGTGCTGCTGCCGATGCGAATCGAGGTGCGCACGCAGATCGGCATGAGCATCATCGAGGCCTCGCGGGTGTCGATCGACGGCGGTGGGGTGGCACGGCGCGCCTCGAACTGACGCGACCGCGCCGATCCGCCGCTTGCGCATGGGCGAGGGGCGGGTCACATAATCGTGCATGACCGACACCATGCACGATCAGATGCAAGATCACTCGCGATGACAGGCGAGAGCCCATCCCGCGCCGACCTCGTCGGCCGTCCTCCCGGCCAGGCGCAGGCGCTGACCGAACTCAACGAGCGCTCGCGCGAGATCTTCCGGCAGATCGTCGAGAGCTACCTCGCCACCGGCGAGCCGGTGGGCTCGCGCAACATCTCCAAGCTTCTCCACGCGCCGCTCTCGCCGGCCTCCGTGCGCAACGTGATGGCCGACCTCGAGCAGGCCGGCCTGATCTTCGCGCCGCACACCTCCGCCGGGCGGCTGCCGACGGAGACGGGCCTGCGCTTCTTCGTCGACGCCATGCTCGAACTCGGCGACCTCTCGCTCGAGGAGCGCGGCAACATCGAGGCGCAGATGCGCGCGGCCGCGCAGGCGCGCGACTTCGAGAGCGCGCTCGCGGAAGCCTCCGCCATGCTCTCGGGCCTCTCGCGCGGGGCGGGCGTCGTCGTCACCTCGAAGCAGGACCCGCGGCTCAAGCACATCGAGTTCGTGCGCCTCGACCCCGCCCGCGCCCTCGTCGTCCTGGTCTCGGAGGACGGCTCGGTCGAGAACCGCCTGCTCGACCTGCCCCCGGGCCTGCCGGCCTCGGCCCTGACCGAGGCCGCGAACTTCCTCAACGCGCGCATCCGCGGCAAGACGCTCGCGGAGGTCCGCGACGAGACCCGCGCCCTGCGCGAGGCGATGGAGCGCGAGCTCGACGCGCTCACCGCCCGGCTGATCGAGGCGGGCGTGGCGCTGCCCACGGAGGGCGCCGTCGAGCGCCACCTGATCGTGCGCGGCCAGGCGAACCTGCTCGCCGACCTGCAGGCGCTCGAGGACCTGGAGCGCATCCGTCTCCTGTTCGAGGACCTCGAGACCCAGACCGACGTGATCGACCTGCTCGGCCGCGCCGAGGCGGGCGAGGGCGTGCGCATCTTCATCGGCTCGGAGAACAAGCTGTTCTCGCTGTCGGGCTCCTCCCTCGTCGCCGCGCCCTTCCGCGACGGCGGGCAGAAGATCGTCGGCGTGCTCGGCGTCATCGGCCCGACGCGGCTCAACTACGCGCGCATCGTGCCGATGGTCGACTACACGGCCAAGGTGCTCTCGCGGATGCTGGAGGGTGGCGGGAGGTAGTCCGCCCGCCTGCGGCGCCGAGTTGAACCCGCACCCGGGTTTCCGCTATTGCTCCGAGGAGCGGCGGGCCCCCCCGCCCGCGGAACGGATGACGCGATGAACAAGATCGAGCGGCCGGGCGGCGAGGCGGAGGTCGAGTACCTGGATTCGAGCTTCCGCGTGGTGAAGCCCGGTACCTTCGTGCGCTGCGGCGTGACCGGAGAGGCGATCCCGCTCGAGCGGCTGCGCTACTGGAGCGTCCCGCGCCAGGAAGCCTACGCGAGCCCTCAGGCGGCGCTGGTGCGTCTCGGCTACGCGAAGAACGCCCCCCCGGCGGAGGGCTAGACCGACGTCGCGACGCGCAGGCGCGCGGCGAGCAGCGCCCGTACGCCCTCGACGTCCTCGAACCGCGCCGCGACCGGCAGCGCGAGGAGCCCCTCCAGCGCCGGGAGGCGAGCCGCGTCCTTCTCGGTCGTGATCGGCACCAGCCCGCGGGCGCGGGCATGGTCGAGGAGCGCCTCCGCCTCGCCGCGGCGGTAGACATGGTGGTCGGGAAGGGCGACGCGCTCGACGACGCTCGCGCCGCAATCCTCGAGCGTTCGGAAGAACTTCTCCGGCCGGCCTATCCCGGCGAAGGCGAGGACGCGCGCACCGTCGAGCCGCTCGCCCACCACCGGGTCCGGAGCGAGTCGCGCCTGGAAGACGGGCTTGCCACGTGCGCGGGCCTCCTCCGCCAGCCGTGCACCGGCCGCGCCGCGACCCATCAGCACGAGCGCGTCGACCCGCGGCCATTGCGCGGCGAGCGGCGCGCGCAGCGGCCCCGCGGGCAGGCACAGCCCGTTGCCGACTCCGGTCTCGCCGTCCACGACGGCGAAGGCGAGGTCCTTGGCGAGCGCGGGATTCTGCAGGCCGTCGTCCATGACGATCGCGTCGGCCCCCGCCTCGGCGGCCATCGCGGCGCCGACGACGCGGTCCGGCGAGACGATCGTCGGCCGGGCGCGGGCGAGGAGCAACGCCTCGTCGCCCACCGCGCGATGGTCGTGGCGGGCGGGATCGACGAGGAGCGGCGCGCGCGCCCGCCCGCCGTGCCCGCGCGTCAGGAAGGCCGGCGAGAAGCCGTTCTCGACGAGGAGGGCGGCGAGGGCCACGGCGGTCGGCGTCTTGCCGGCGCCGCCCGCGGTGAAGTTGCCCACGCAGATCACAAGGAGGCCCGCGCGCGCACCGTCCCGCGCCATCCGCCGGGCGGCGACGGCACCGTACAGGGCGCCGGCGGGCGCCAGCAGGCGGGCGGGGAGGCTCGGCGTGCCCGCCGTCCAGAAGCCCGGCGCCCGCATCAGCCGGACGCGCCCGCGCGCAGATCGACGAGGAACGGGTCGATCGCCCGAATCGTGCGCTCCAGCGCCCCGCCGAGGGCATCGACCGCCGCCGTGCCGGCGCGCCCCATCGTGCGCATGCGCCCCGGGTCCGACAGGAGCTGGACCAGCGCCGCCGCGAGCGCGCGCGCGTCCTCGACCGGCAGCGCGCCGCGGGCGCGGTCGATTGCGGCGTACACGTCGGTGAAGTTGTGCACGTGCGTTCCGTGCAGGATCGCCGCGCCGAGCTTCGCCGGCTCGATCGGGTTCTGCCCCCCGTGCGGCACGAGCGAGCCGCCCATGAACACGACCGGCGCGAGGCGATAGAACAGGCCGAGCTCGCCGATCGTGTCGGCGACGTAGAGATCCACCGACCGGTCCGGCTGCATCCCGTCCGCCCGCCGCACGGCGACGAGGCCCGATTCGAGCGCCGTCGCCGCGATGTCCGGACCGCGGTCGGGATGGCGCGGCGCCACGATGGTCAGGAGGCTCGGGTAGCGCTTGGACAGCGCGCGGTGCACCGCGATCGCCATCTCCTCCTCGCCCGGATGCGTCGAGGCCGCCATCCAGATCGGACGCCCGGCGGTGAGCGCCTGGAGGCTCGCCACCGTGCGCGGATCCGCGGGCGGCGCGGGCGAATCGAACTTGAGGTTCCCCGCAACCGCGACCCGCGGCGCGCCGAGCCGCGCCAGGCGCTCCGCGTCCGCCTGCGTCTGCGCGAGGCAGAAGGCGAAGCGCGACAGGATCGCCTCCGCCGCCTTCGGCGCACGCATCCAGCGCCGGAAGGAGCGCTCGGAGAGCCGCCCGTTGACCAGGACGAGGGGGATGCCGCGCCGATCGAGCGCATGGACGAAGTTCGGCCACAGCTCCGATTCGGCGAAGAGCGCGAGATCGGGCCGCCAATGGTCGAGGAAGCGCTTGACGTAGAGCGGCACGTCGAGGGGCACGAACTGATGGATCGCGCCCGGCGGCAGGCGCCGCGCCACGAGCTGCGCCGAGGTCCGCGTGCCCGAGGTCACGAGGACGGCGACGCCGCGGCGCGTCAGCCGCTCGACGAGGGGGAGGATCGCCAGCGTCTCGCCGATCGAGGCGCCGTGGAGCCAGGCGAGCGGGCCTTCGGGCCGCGAGCGACCGGGATGGCCGCGCCGCTCGCCGAGGCGCTCGGGGTCCTCCTTGCCCTTGCCGCGCCGCCACAGCAGCAGCCCCGCGGCCGCGGGCGTCAGCAGCGACACGCCCAGGCGGTAACCCGCCAGCAGCGGAGAGCCTCGCTTCATGCGCCGCCTCCCGAGGGCTCCGCGCGCAACGCGCCGCCCGGGTCCGCCGCACCGATCAGCGCGTAGGCGCGGGCGTGGACTCCGTCGAGGCCCGCCTCCACGGCGCGCCGCGCGGCCTCGATCGCATCCGGCCCGGCGTCGCGCGCCACGTAGACGGGGTCGCCGATGACGATGGCCCCGCGCCCGAAGGGGAGGCCGAGCGCCGCGCGGTCCCAGCTGTCGAAGACCTTGCGCCGGCTCGTCACCACCGCGACGGGGACGATCGGCCGGCCCGAGAGCCGCGCCAGGGTGACGATGCCCTCGCCCGCCCGGCGCGCGATCTTCGGAACGTCGGCGGTCATCACCACGCTCTCGCCGCCCGCGAGCGCGCGCAGCATGGCGCGCATGGCCTGCGCGCCGCCCTTCTCGCGCACCCGCCCGCGCCCACGATCGCCCGAGCCGCGAATCGGCCGCACGCCCAGATGCTCGAGCGCGATCGCGTTCAGTTCGCCGTCGCCGGAGCGCGAGACGAGGCAGGCGGTCGGGTCCTGCGGCCGCCTGGCGAGGTGCACCAGGAAGTGCTGGCCGTGCCACATCGCCGCGATGACGGGCATCAACGGCCCGACGCGCGCGTGCGCGTCCGGCGGGTCCATCGTGAAGCGGTTGGTCAGGCGCACGAGCCCGAGATAGCGCGCGAAGGCGAAGCCCGCCGCGGCTTGGACACGCGGATGCCTGCCGATGCGCTTGAGGAGGGACATGCCCGTGACTTTTCCCGGCCCGCCCGTCGTTCAGCCGACCGGCGGCTCGAGCAGGCGATGCAGATGGACGATGAAGTAGCGCATGTGCGCGTTGTCGACGGTCGCCTGTGCCTTCCCCTTCCAGGCGGCGAAGGCCGTCGCATAGTCGGGGTAGATGCCGACGATGTCGAGCCCGTCGAGGTCGCGGAAGCGGACGTGCTCGGGGGCGTCCAGCTCGCCGCCGAAGACCAGGTGGAGGAGCTGCGCGTCCTTGCCGGCGGCGCTCTGCGACGCGGCCTGGGCGGGCGTGGGTGCGCGGGTGTCGATCTCGGTCATGCTGCTCTCGTTGCGCTCGGGAACGGGGCCTCGCGGTCGTCGGGAAGCACGGGGCGTGCCGCGATCGCGGGCTCAGCCCGCGGCGGCGGGCCGCCGCCCGTCGGTATCGTCGCTCGTCATGGCCTCAACGAGGCGCGGATGCAAGGCGCGCGAGGCCGCGACGAGGACCCCGTGCACCGGCTCCGGCCGATTGTAGAGCGGCGCGGCGCCCGCGGAATCCGACAGCGTTCCCCCCGCCTCGGCGAGAACGAGGTCGGCGGCGGCGAGATCCCAATCGCGCGCATTGGCGGTCACGAGGGCGAGGTCGTGCTCGCCGGACGCGACCCGGGCGATCCGCAGGGCGAGGGAGGGCACCTTGGTGACGGCGCCGAAGGGGCCGCTGCGGCGGGCGAGCGCGTCGACCATGGTCTTGGGACCCGCGACGTTCGCACCCGCGAGCGCCTGTCGGGTCCCCGTCGCGATCGGCGTGCCGTTGAGCCGCGCGCCGGCGCCGGCCTGCGCCTCGTAGAAGCCCTCCCGCGCCGGGGCGTGCACCACGCCCAGCGTCGGCACGCCGTCGACGAGGAGCGCGATCGCCACCGACCAGTCCGGAATGCCGTTGAGAAAGGCGCGGGTGCCGTCGATCGGGTCGACGATCCAGACGAGGCGGCTGTCGAGGCGCGCCGGATCGTCGCGGGTCTCCTCGGAGAGCCAGCCGGCCTCGGGAAGGATCTGCGAGAGCCGCACCTTGAGGAAGGCGTCGACGGAGACGTCCGCCTCGGTCACCGGCGAGCCGCCGGCCTTGTTCCAGACCCGCGCGGTGGTCTTGTCGCCTTCGCGGAACCAGCCGCGGGCGATGTCGCCCGCCTCGCGGGCGGCCTCCTCCAGCGCGGAGGCGAGATCGGCGCGGGTCTGTGGGGAAAGGGGCATCGGGGTCTCGTCCGCGGCGGCCGCGACGGCACGTCCGCTCCGGACGAAGGTAGGGACCACGGGGGGCCGGCGCAAGCGCCGCGACCAGCGTGGCGGCGTCGATGCCGCGCTTTTCCACAAACGCCGCAAGCATTCGTTCAGCATCGCCGGGATTGAGCGTCTTTTAACCGAAAAGCTTAAGCCCCCGAACGCGAAGCATCCGCATGATCGGCTCATGGAACGAGCGGCGATCATCCAAGAACAAGCCGCCGGCCACCCAACGCTGACAGGGCGTCGAGCATGATGGCGGACAGATCACACGGTGCCGGAGCCGTCCACCTGGACGGCTCCGGCCTCCACGACGGGGACGAGAGCGCCTGCGACACGCTGGGCCTGTGCGTGCCCCCGGGCCGGCTCGCGGGGCTCGCCATGCGCATCGCCGAGCGCGGCGCGGACGAGCACGCCGGCGCGCCGGCCTTCGAGATCGCGGCGATCGCCCGCACGGGCGAGATCGCGACCGTGCTCGGCCGCTTCGACGAGGAAGAGATCGTCGCCGTGTGGCGCCGGCTCGGCCAGGAGAGCGGCCTGCCGCTGATGATCCAGAACCCCGACGGCAGCCTGAGCGCGCCCTACCCGCAGATCGGGCCGCTGGCGCTCGGCGAGGTCCGCCAGCGCCGCCGCCACGGGCTCCTCTCGGGCCGCCGGCCGCGCTTCCTCACCCGCCGCAAGACCGGCCGCCCGACGGCGCGCCCCCTCGTCTTCCGCGAGCGCGAGATCGCCGCGGGCCGCGGCTGAGTCCGGCCGCGCCGAGCGTCGGCCCTCGCGCATGCGCCCGCCGGCGATGGCGTCGTAGAGGGTCTTCCGGTCGGGGTCGGGGTGGGAGATGGGCAGGGAGACGGGCGCGGCGTCCGTCGGCGGCACGGGGTCCTCGTCCACAGGTGCCCCCTTCACCCACGCCGCAAAACCCCATACATCCCGCCAATGGCGCTCCCTCCCCTGCTCACCCTCCAAGACGTCGCCCTCACCTTCGGCGGCACGCCGCTGATCACGAAGGCGGAGCTGTCCGTCGCGGCCGGCGAGCGCGTGGCGCTCGTCGGGCGCAACGGGTCGGGCAAGTCGACCCTCCTGAAGATCGCGGCGGGGCTGATCGAGGCGGACGCGGGGCGGCGCTTCGTGCAGCCGGGCGCCACGATCCGCTACCTGCCCCAGGAACCGGACTTCTCGGGCTTCGAGACCGTGCTCGGCTACGTCGAGGCCGGCCTCGCGGAGGGCGACGACCCCTATCGCGCACGGTATCTGCTGGAGGAGCTCGGCCTCGGCGGCGAGGAGCCCACCGCGAGCCTGTCGGGAGGCGAATCGCGCCGCGCGGCGCTCGCCCGCACGCTCGCCCCCTCCCCCGACATCCTGCTCCTCGACGAGCCGACGAACCACCTCGACCTGCCCGCCATCGAATGGCTGGAGACCGAGTTGAAGGCGCTGCGCGGGGCGCTGGTGCTGATCAGCCACGACCGGCGCTTCCTCGAGACGCTGTCGAAGGCCACCGTCTGGCTCGACCGGGGCGTCACCCGGCGCATGGAGGAGGGCTTCTCCGGCTTCGAGGCCTGGCGCGACTCCGTGCTGGAGGAGGAGGCGCGCGACCGGCAGAAGCTCGCCCGCAAGATCGCGGCGGAAGAGGACTGGATGCGCTACGGCGTCACCGCGCGGCGCAAGCGCAACATGCGCCGCGTCGGTCTCCTCCAGGACATGCGCCGGCGGCTGCGCGAGGAGCGCCGCGCCGTCGGCCAGGTGCAGATGACGGCGTCCGAAGGCGAGACCTCCTCGAAGATCGTGATCGAGGCGAAGGGCGTCTCCAAGGCCTATGGCGGCCGCGACGTGGTGAAGGACGTCTCGATCCGCATCGCGCGGGGCGACCGGCTGGGCATCGTCGGCCCCAACGGGGCGGGCAAGACGACGCTGCTGAACATGCTGACCGGCGCGCTCGCGCCCGACGCGGGGTCGGTGACGCTCGGCGCCACGCTCGAGATGGTCACCCTCGACCAGCGCCGCGAGAGCCTCGACCCGAACTGGACGCTCGCCGAGGCGATGACCGGCGGGCGCGGCGACTACGTGATGGTCGGCGGGCAGCCCAAGCACGTGGCGAGCTGGATGAAGGACTTCCTGTTCTCGCCCGAGCAGGTGCGCACCCCCCTGCGCGTGCTCTCCGGCGGAGAGCGCGGGCGGCTGATGCTGGCGCGGGCGCTGGCGCAGCCCTCTAACCTGCTCGTCCTCGACGAGCCGACGAACGACCTCGACCTCGAGACCCTCGACCTGCTCGAGGAGCTGATCGCGGACTATGCCGGCACGCTGATCCTGATCAGCCACGACCGCGACTTCCTCGACCGGGTCGTGACCTCGACCCTGGTGGCGGAGGGCGACGGGCGCTTCGTCGAGTATGCCGGCGGCTACTCGGACATGGTCGCCCAGCGGGGGCACGGCATAGGCCCACGCACGGTCTCGCCGGCGCCCAGGACGGCTTCCGTGAAGGAGCGCGCGCCCGAGGATTCGCCCGAGCATGCGCCGGAGGGCGGAGCCGAGACCGCCGCCCCGCGGGAGAAGAAGCGCAAGCTGTCGGGCAGCGAGAAGCACCAGCTCGAGACGCTGCCGAGGCTCATGGCCGCGCTGGAGCGCGACATCGCCAAGCTCCAGGGCGCCCTCGACGACCCGGACCTCTACGCCCGCGATCCGGCCCGCTTCGAGAAGCTGACCACGCTGATGGGCAACGCCCAGGCGAAGCTCGCGCAGAGCGAGGAGCGCTGGCTCGAGCTCGAGATGCTGCGCGAGGAGCTCGACGGCCGAGGCGGCGCCTGAGCGCCCGCACCTCCCCCGCGTCAGCCCTCCTCCATCGCCTCGAGCTCGCCGATCAGCCGCTCGATCATCGACAGGCCGATCTTCCAGAATTCCGGCGTCGTCGCGTCGAGACCGAAGGGCTCGAGGAGCGCGCCGTAGTGCTTCGTGCCACCCGCCGCGAGGAGCTCGAAATAGCGGTCGACGAAGCCGTCCGACGCGTTCTCGTAGACGCCGTAGAGCGAGTTCACCAGGCAGTCGCCGAAGGCGTAGGCGTAGACGTAGAACGGCGAGTGGACGAAGTGGGGGATGTAGGCCCAGTAGGTCTCGTACCCTTCCGAGAGCCGGATCGCCGGCCCGAGCGAATCCGCCTGCACCGACATCCATGCGGCGTTCAGGTCCTCGGTCGTCAGCTCGCCCTCGCGGCGCGCGACGTGGACCTTGCGCTCGAACTCGTAGAACGCGATCTGGCGCACGACCGTGTTGATCATGTCCTCGACCTTGGCGGCGAGCATGGCGCGGCGCTCGGCCGGCTTCGTCGTCTGGTCGAGCAGGCGGCGGAAGGTGAGCATCTCGCCGAAGACGCTCGCGGTCTCGGCGAGCGTCAGCGGCGTCTGCGCCATCAGCGCGCCCTGGGGCGCGGCGAGCACCTGGTGGACGCCGTGGCCGAGCTCGTGGGCGAGCGTCATCACGTCGCGCGGCTTGCCCTGGTAGTTGAGCAGGACGTAGGGGTGCGCCGAGGGGACCGTGGGATGCGCGAAGGCGCCCGGCGCCTTGCCCGGCCGCGTCGGCGCGTCGATCCAGCCCTCGTCGAAGAAGCGCCTCGCGATGTCCGCCATCCTGGGCGAGAAGCCGGCATAGGCGTCGAGCACGGTGGCGCGGGCGTCCTCCCAGCGGATCGTGCGCTGCTCGACACTGGGAAGCGGCGCGTTGCGGTCCCAGAACTCCAGCGCCGGCTTGCCGAACCACTTGGCCTTGAGCGCATAGTAGCGGTGCGACAGCCGCGGGTAGCCCTCGCGCACGGCCGCGACGAGCGCCTCCACCGTCTCGCGCTCGACGCGGTTGGCGAGGTGGCGCTGGTCGGCGACATCCGTGAAGCCGCGCCAGCGATCCGAGATCTCCTTGTCCTTGGCGAGGGTGTTCGTGATCAGCGTGAAGGTGCGCAGGTTCTCGCGGAAGGTGGCGGCCAGTGCCGCCGCCGCGTCGCGGCGCACGGTCTCGTCGCGGTCCTGGAGCTTGTTGAGGGTCGGCTCGATCGGCAGCTCCTCGCCGCGAACCGTGAATCGGAGGGCGGCGATGGTCTCGTCGAACAGACGGTTCCAGGCGCCGCGGCCGGTCACGGACTTCTCGTGGAACAGCTCCTCGATCCGGTCCTCGAGCTGGAAGGGCTTGTCCTTGCGCAGGTCCTCGAGCCAGGGCCCGTAGTGCGACAGCGGCGCCTGCGCGACGAGCGCGTCGACCCGCGCGTCGTCGAGCCGGTTGAGCTCGAGGGGGAAGAACAGGAGCTGCGCGGTCGCGGCGGTCAGCCGCTCCTGCGTGTCCCCGTAGAACTTCGCCCGCTTCGGGTCCGTCGTGTCGCCGGCATAGACGAGGCCGGCGTAGGACATCAGCCGGCCGAGCAGGTCCTCCAGCCGGTCGTAGCGGGCGACGGCCTCGAACAGCGCCTGCCCCGCCCCCTCCCCGGCCGCGATCCCGGCGAGCCTGCCGCGATAGGCCTGCGCGAAGGCGGCGCACTCGTCCTTGGCCGCGGCCATGTCGCGGGCGAGTTCGGGGGAGTCCATCGCCGGGTAGAGATGCGTGAGGTCCCATTCGGGCAGCGCGCCGAAGTCGGTCGTCCCGGCGGCGCCCCCGGCGGCGGCCTTCGGGGCGCGGGGGAGCGTGCGGACGGTCGAGCGATCGATGGTCATGCGGGAGGGGTCCTCGTCGGAAACGGTGGCAACGCGCGAGCCGTCATATTGGCCGCTCGGCGCGCGGGCGCAACCGTCGCCGTCGAGCGACCCCGGGCGTCACGGCGCCGCTGCCGTCCACGACCATGCGCCGCCGCGTCAACACCCTCTTAACCCCTTGGCCCCAAGGTGCCCCGAAACGACACATCCCCCGAGCCAGCCCACATCCAGGTGCCCTGTAATGACCTCGACGATCCTGATCGTGGACGACGACCCCGTGCAGCGGCGCCTGCTCGAGGCGATGGTGCGGCGGTTCGGGTACGAGGTGCGCGTCGCCGAGAGCGGGGCGCAGGCGCTGGAGACGCTGCGCGCCGAGCCGGGGATCGGCGCCGTCGTGCTCGACCTCGTCATGCCCGATCTCGACGGCATGGGTCTGCTCGCCGCCATGCGCGAGGCCGGCCTCGACGCGCCGGTGATCGTCCAGACCGCCCACGGCTCGATCGAGACCGTGGTGCAGGCGATGCGCGCCGGCGCGATCGACTTCGTGGTCAAGCCCGTGGGCGCCGAGCGCCTGCAGGTCTCGCTCACCAACGCGCTGCGGGTCGACCAGCTCGAGGACGAGATCCGGCGCATGAAGCGCCGCGCCGAGGGCACGCTGAGCTTCAAGGACCTCGCCTCGCGCTCGCCGGACATGCTGCGGGTGATTCGCCTCGCCGAGCGTGCCGCGAAGTCGACCATCCCCGTGCTGATCGAGGGCGAATCGGGGGTCGGCAAGGAGGTGCTGGCGCGCGCCATCCAGGGCTCGGGCGACCGGCGCGGCAAGCCGTTCGTCACCGTGAACTGCGGGGCGATCCCCGAGAGCCTGGTCGAATCGACCCTCTTCGGCCACGAGAAGGGTGCCTTCACCGGCGCCACCGAGCGGCATCTGGGCAAGTTCGTGGAGGCCAGCGGGGGCACGCTCTTCCTCGACGAGATCGGCGAGCTGCCCCTCGACGCGCAGGTGAAGCTCTTGCGCGCCATCCAGGAGGGCGAGGTCGATCCGGTGGGCGCGAAGCGCTCCGTGCGCGTCGACATCCGGCTCGTCTCGGCGACGAACAAGAGCCTGCTAGAGCTCGTCAAGCAGGGCAGGTTCCGCGAGGACCTGTACTACCGCCTCAACGTCTTCCCGATGACGCTGCCGCCCCTGCGGGCGCGCCGCGAGGACATCCCCGACCTCGTGCGCTCCTTCGTGGCGCGGGTGGCGGCGGAGGAGGGCAAGCGCGTGCGTGGCGTCGCACCCGCGGCGATGGAGCTGCTGACCCGCTACGACTGGCCGGGCAACGTGCGACAGCTCGAGAACGCGATCTTCCGCGCGGTGGTGCTGTGCGACGGCGACCAGCTCGGGGTGGACGAGTTCCCGCAGATCGCCGCCCAGGTCGCCGGCTACGACGTGCGCATCCCCCCGGCCCCCGTCTTCGCCGAGACCGGCACCGCGCAGGCGCCGGTGCGGGAGGTCGTCCACGTCGAGGTGAAGGACCCGAGCGCACTGCCCCTCCTCGACGAGGACGGGCAGGCGCGCACGCTGGAGGCGCTCGAGCTCGAGATCATCCGCTTCGCGCTCAGGCATTATCGCGGGCACATGTCCGAGGTCTCGCGACGCCTCGGGATCGGGCGCTCGACGCTCTACCGCAAGCTCAAGGAATTCGGGCTCGAGGACGAGGCCGCCGCCTGAGCGGCGCCCTCGCGCCCGATCGCTTGCGGCGCCGGTGCAACAGCGCGCGGGAAAACGCGTGCGCGCCCCACGCCGCGATTGATGACGACGGCCGAGGTTGGCAGGATTCTCCGCATGAACGCGTTCGCCTCACGTCCCCCCCGGTACCCCGCCGCACCGGCCTTGGCGCTCGCGGCGCTCCTGGCCGCCGCGCCGGGGCTTTCGACGCCGGCCCACGCGCAGCCGGACGACGGCCCGGCACGGCTCGCGGCCCTCGCCGTGCCGACTCTCACGGCGCCCGCCGAGGTCGTGTCGACGCCGCGCCCCGACGTCGTGCCCTCCCCGCTCGACGCGATGCCGGAATACCCGCCGCGCACGGGCTCTATCCCGCAGATCGCGCTGCCGCCGACGATCGGCGCGGAGGCGCTCGTCGGCCCGATGCTCGCCGGGCGGCTCGCCGGGCTCGCGGACGATCTCGGGCTCGAGCACGGCGCCGCGGACGTCGCGGGCCTGCGCGCCTTCTACGAGGCGCGCGGCTTCTCGCCCGCGTGGATCGCCCCGGCCCCCGAGGGGACCTTCGCCTGGACGCCCGCGGCGCGCGCTCTGACGAGGGTCCTCGCCGCGGCGGCCGCGGAGGGTCTCGACCCCTCGGCCTATCCCGCGCCCGCGCTCCCCGCGGGGCCGGGCCTCGATCCCGCCGGCGCGGCGGACGCGGAGATCGCGCTCTCGGCCGTGCTCGTGCGCTACGCGCAGGACGCCCGCGGCGGGCGGCTCGAGCCCTCGCGCCTCCACCGGCTGATCACGCCGACGCTCGACATCCCCGGCGCGGAGGCCGTCCTCTCGGGGCTCACCGCCGCCGCCGACCCCGCCGCCGCACTCGCGGACCACAACCCGCCGCACGAGGGCTATCGCCGCCTGCGCGCGGCGCTGGCGCAGCAGCGCGCCGCCGTCGCGCCGGCGGAGCCGATGGTGAGCGTGCCGCCCGGCCCGGTCCTGCGCGTCGGCGCCCGCGACGCGCGCGTGCCGCTCCTGCGCGCCCGCTTCGGCATGGACGCGCCGGCCGAGACGGACGAGCGGGTCTACGACGTCGCTCTCGCCGAGGCGGTCGAGGGCTTCCAGCGCGAGCACGGGCTCGTCGTCGACGGCATCGTCGGCAACCAGACCATCGCCGCCCTCGCCTCCGCCGACCCGACGCGGCGCGAGGGCGACCTCGTCGCCAACATGGAACGCTGGCGCTGGCTGCCGCGGGAGCTCGGCGCGAAGAAGGCCGTCTTCGTCAACGTGCCCGCCTACCGCATGGAGGTGCGCGAGGCCGGCGTGGTCGTGCACGAGTCGCGCGTCATCGTCGGCAAACCGGGGCAGGAGACGCCGATCTTCTCCGACGAGATGGAGTACGTCGTCGTCTCCCCGTCCTGGACGATCCCGCCCTCGATCATGCGCAACGAGATCCTGCCGGGGCTGCGGGCGGATCCGGGCTACGCCGCCGCGCGGGGGTACGAGGTCATCCGCACCGGCAACCACGTCACCGTGCGCCAGCCGCCGGGGCCGCGCAACGCGCTCGGCCACATCAAGTTCATGTTTCCCAACGGGCATCACGTCTACCTGCACGACACGCCGAGCCGCGGCCTGTTCGACACGCTGCGCCGCGCCTACTCGCACGGCTGCGTGCGCGTCGAGAACCCGTTCGCGCTGGCCGACCTGCTGCTCGCCGAGCAGGGCTGGCCGGAGGCGCGCCTGCGGGCGCTGATCGGGTCGCGCGAGCGCTACGTGCACCTCGACGAGCACGTCCCCGTGCATCTCGCCTACTTCACGCTCGAGGCCGACGCGGACGGGCGCGTCGTCCCCCACGAGGACATCTACGGCTTCGACGCCAGGACGCGGGAGGCGCTCGGGCTCTAGCCGTGACACGAAAGCCACGGCGGTGGCGAAACCGCGGCGCCGTTCGGGCGCGTCTCCCGACGGCCGCATCGTCGCCGCATTCGGCTCCCAATCCGGGGCGCCCGGTCCGCGCGAGGCGGCGAGTCGGGTGTCGCTGCTTCGCGCAGCGGGCTCGGCTCGGTTCACGACCCCTTAACGGTTTGCCTCGAAACATCCGGATGCGACGCGGTCGCGGGCGAGTTCGCCCTCGCCGGCCAGCCGGAACCCGAGATGCCGCGGTCCCTTCAACCGCCGAATGAGAGAGACGAGACGCTCTTGACCGTTCAGCGCCCCTCCCGGATCCGTCGTGGCCTCTCCCGTGGGCTTTCTCATGGGCTCGCCTGCCTCGCCGTGACCCTCGGCCTCCTCGTCGCGGGCACCTCCGGGACCCAGGACGCGATCGCCAACGGCGACACCCGCACCCTGTCCGTCAAGCAGATGCACACCCGCGAGCAGATCACGGTGACCTTCCGCCGCAACGGGCGCTACGACCGCGACGCGCTCAGGCAGCTCGACTGGATCATGCGCGACTGGCGCCGCGACCAGAAGCGCGACATGGACCCGCGCCTGTACGACGCGCTCTGGGAGGTGCATCGCCAGTCCGGCTCGCGCCAGCCGCTTCACGTGGTCTCCGCCTATCGCTCGCCGGCGACCAACGAGATGCTGCGCTCGCGCTCCCGCGGCGTGGCGCGCACGAGCCAGCACGTCGAGGGCCGCGCGACGGACTTCTACCTGCCGGACGTTCCCGCCTCGCGGCTGCGCACGATCGGCATGCGGCTCCAGCGCGGCGGCGTCGGCTTCTACCCGCGGGCGAACACGCCCTTCGTGCACATCGACGTCGGCTCCGTGCGGCACTGGCCGCGGATGACGCGTTCGCAGCTCGCCCAGCTCTTCCCGGACGGCCGCACCGTGCACCTGCCGTCGGACGGGCGCCCGCTCGCGGGCTACGACGACGCCCGTCGCCAGATCCTCGCCGCGGGCGGCATCGTCCACGGCGAGCAGGGTACCGCGGTGGCGGGCGGCGGCGGTCAGCGCCGCAGCCTGTGGTCCGCCCTTTTCGGCGACGACGAGGGCGAGGCGAGCGGCGACGAGGCCTACGCGGCCCTGCCCGCCGCCGTCTCCGAGATCGACCAGCGCTACGCGCTGATCCGCGCCCAGCCCGCCGCGCCCGCGCCACGCGCACCCGATCCGGAGCCGGAGCCCGCGCCGACCCGCGTCGCCGCGGCCTCGCCCAACCCGCCGGTCGCCGCCGCACCCGTTCCATCCGCGCCGGTTCCCTCCTCCTCGCTTCCCTCGGCGCCCGTGCCGATCGCGCCGATCCTCACCACCGCCCCGAGCGTGCTGCCGCCGGCCCGGCCGGCGCTGCCCGACCTCGCACCGGTCGCGCCGGAGGAGCGCACGCGGATCGCCGCCCTCGCCGAGGAGGCCGCGCGCACCGATACCGCGCCGACCTTCGCCGCCGCCGCCGCGGCGTCCACCGTCCTCGCCGCGATCCCGGCACCCCGCCCGGCCGCCTTCGGCGGCGCCGGCACCGTCGCCGCGACACCGTCCGCCGCGGCCGCCTCGGCCTCGGCGGATGCGGGTCCGCGCCTCGTCTGGCAGACCGGAGCGCAGGGCGTGCCAGCGGCGGAAGCCGCACCGGCGGAGGAGCCCGTCCAGATCGCCCTCGCACCCGTTCCGCCGCCGCGCTTCGATCGGCAGCCGGCGAGCGCCGCGCCGGCCACCCCCGCCTCCCCGCCCGCCACGCCACCCGTCGTGGCGAGCGCCTTCGCGCCGATCCCGCCGCTGCGCGGCGGCGCCGACGCCTTCGCCGCGATCGCCGCCCCGCCCGCGCCCACCACGACCGCGAGCGCCGCGAGGGCGCCGTCTCCCGGCGCCGCGCCCGCGGCGGACACGGTCGCGGCGCTGCCGGAGCGCGAGCGCAGCGCGCTGCGCTCGCTGTTCACCGGTCGCAGCCTGGCACCCGCCGCTGCCGCCACCGCACCGGTGCGTGTCGCCTCCGCGCGCGTCTCCGAGGCGGCGCCCTCGGGCCTCGTCGCCATCCCCGCGGCGGGCATCGCGCAGGGCTTCCGCCCGGGTCGCCCGACGGTGACGACCGGGGGCTTCGTCGGCCCCGCGGTCCGGCGTGTCGCGTCGGTCCGGTGATGCGAATTCGTCGGATCGCGACGATCCCGTGAGCGTAAATTCAGGACTGTCGGCTCTTCTCTACGGCGAACCGTCAGGAGGGTCGGTACATGTCGATTCGGTCCCTGGGCTTGGCCGTCTGCCTCGCCGTTTCCGCTCTGCTCGCGCTCGCGCTCGGTCTCGTTCTCCACGTCAACCTGCGCGCCATCGACGACGCGCGCCAGATCGAGGAGGTCGCCGCCGTCAAGGCGCAGCTCGGCGCGGTGAGCACGGCGTTGTCGGCGGAGCGCGGGCTGGCCCAGATCGCGCTCACCCTGCGCACGCCGATCGACGAGGCGCTCGCCGGCGACGTCGCCGCCGTCCGTCCACGGGTCGACGCCGCGCTCGCCGCGCTGCGCGAGACGGTCGCCGGCCTCGAGACGCTCCCCGCCCGCGCCGGCCTCGCCGGCGAGATCGACGCCGTGCCCGCGAGGCTCGCGGCCCTGCGCGAGGCGCTCGACACCGAGGCGGGCCAGACCGCCTTCCGGCGCTCGAACGCCGCGCACACGGTCGTGCCCGCCCTCGACGCCCTGACCCGCGACGTGTTCGACATCGGCGCGCTGGCGGAGCCGACCGGCGCCCGCATCCCATCCGTCGTCGCCCACGGCCTGACCCTGCAGCGGCTCGGCTGGGAGATGCGCGAGTACGCCGACCGCGACCGTACGGTCCTGCTGATCGGCGCGATGGCCCGCTGGCCCCTCGACGCGGTCACCGTGCAGGGCTCGCAGATGCAGTTCGACCGGGCCGCGCAGACCGCCGCCGCGGTGGCGCGGCTCGCGCTCCATCCCGAGACCACTCCCGCCCAGCGCGCCGCCGCCGAGGACGTGGCGAGCAGCCTCCTCGGTGCCTACGGCGAGTTGCGTGCTCGGATGCTGGTGGAGGCGACGAGCGGCGCTTTTCCGCTCTCGGCGGAGGACTTCCTCGCCCGCTCGGACGCCCTGCTCGGGCCGGCGAAGGCGCTGTCGGACGCGGGCGCGGAGGGCGCCCTCGCGGCGGCGCGCGCGCTCGCCGCCGAGGCGCGTCTCCACGCGGTTCTCGCCGGCATCGGCCTCGGCGTCGGCCTCGTCGCGCTCGCCGTGCTGATGTGGTTCATGCTGCTGCGCGTCTCGGGCCGGCTCGTCGCCATCAGCGACCTGCTCCAGCGCCTCGCGGCGGGCGACCTCGCCGTGGACGCGCGGCGCTTCGCCGGACGCGACGAGATCGGTGGCCTCGCCTCCGCGCTCGAGGTGTTCCGCACCAACGCGCAGGAGATGGAGGGCCTGCGTGCCGCGCAGGAGGCGGAGCGCGCGGCGTCCGAGGCCGCGCGCCGGCGCACGCTCGAGGACATCGCCGCGATGCTGGAGGAGACGGTCGACGCGGCGGCGGCGGGCCTCGTGGCGGCGGCGCAGGAGGCCGAGACGGCGAGCGGGGCGCTCGCCGCCTCCGTCGGCGTCACCGCCGAGCGCTCGGGCTCGGCCGCCCGGCAGACCGGCGAGAGCCGCGGCGTCATGGCCGGCGTGGCCGCCGCGACGGAGGAGCTCACCGCCTCCCTGGGCGAGGTGACCACGCGGGTGCGCCGCGCGGCGGCGGTCTCGAGCGAGGCCGCCCGCAGCGCCGAGCGGACCGGCGCCACCGTGGCCGAACTCTCCGCCGCCGCCGGGCGCATCGAGGGCGTTCTGCGGCTGATCGCCGAGATCGCCGAGCAGACGAACCTGCTGGCGCTCAACGCCACCATCGAGGCCGCCCGCGCCGGCGAGGCGGGGCGCGGCTTCGCCGTCGTCGCCGCCGAGGTGAAGACGCTCGCGGGCCAGACGGCGCGGGCGACCGAGGAGATCTCCGCGCAGATCGCGGCCATGCAGGAGACGACCGGGCGCGCGGTCGCCGCCGTCGACGAGATCGGCGGCGTGGTGCGCGAGATCGATGCGATCTCGGCGGCGATCGCCGGCGCGGTCGACCAGCAGGCGGGCGCCACGTCCGAGATCGCCGAGCGCATCGCCGCCGCGGCCGCGCGCACCGACGGCGTTGCGCGGGACGTCTCCGACCTCTCCCGCGTCGCCGAGGAGGCCGGCGGGGCGGCGCACGCCGCGCGCGAGGCGGCGGCGACGATGCGCGCCCAGGCCGACGGCCTCGCCGGGCGCGTCGCGGACTTCGTCGGGCGGCTGCGCGCCGCCTGACGCTCCGCGACGCGGCGTCGCAGATGACGACTCTTACGTTACGTTAGGCGCGCCGGAGCACGCATAGATAAGCAAAACCTTAGGACAATCCATGGTCCCCTCCCGTCGTCACGAAGGAGGGGTTGCCGATGTCCATCCGTGCTCTCGGCCTGGCCGTGTGTCTCGCGGTCTCCGTTCTGCTCACCGTGTCGCTCGGGCTCGTGCTGCACGGGAACCTGCGCGCGATCGAGGCCTCCCGGCAGATCGAGGAGGTCGCCGCCGTCAAGGCGCAGCTCGGCGCCGCGAGCGCCGCGGTGTCCAGCGAGCGCGGCCTCGCGCAGCTGGCGCTGACGCTGCGCGAGCCGCTCGAGCCCGCGCAAGCCGCGCAGATCCGCGACGTGCGCCCCCGGGTCGACGCCGCGCTCGCCGATCTCGCCGCCACCGTGGATCGCGTCTCGCGCATCGCGGGCCGCGACGACCTCGCGGCGGCGATCGGCCACGCCGAGGAGCGGCTCGTCGGCCTGCGCGCCACGCTCGACGAGGAGGCCGCCCTCAAGGCCTTCCGCCGCTCCCCCGCGGCGGACGGCGTCGTGCCGGGCTACGACGACCTGATGCGCACCTTCTTCGACATCGGCGCGCTGGCCGAGCCGGCGGGCGCGCAGATCCCGTCCGTCGTCGCCCACGGCCTCTCGATGCAGCGGCTCGGCTGGGAGGCGCAGGCCTTCGCCAGCCGCGACCGCACGATGCTGCTCATCGGCGCGATCGCCAAGTGGCCGCTCGACCGGCTGACCGTGGAGCAGTCGCAGCAATCCTTCGAGCGCGCCGAGCAGGCCGTCTCGGCGATCGGGCTCCTCGCCCGCCACCCCGAGATCACCCAGGCGCTGCGCACCTCGACGGCGGCGGTCGCGGACGGGCTCGGCGGCTATTCCGAGCTGCGAGGACTGATGCTGGCGGAGGCCGGCACCGGCAACTTTCCGCTCGATGCCGACACCTTCGCCGCGCAGGCGGACGCGCATCTCGCACCGGCGCTCGCGCTCTCGGAGGCGGGTGCCACCCGCGCGGTCGAAGCCGCCCGCGCGCTCGCGGACGAGGCGCGGCGGGACGCGACGCTCGCGGGCGTCGGGCTCGGGCTCGGACTCGTGGCCCTCGCGGTGCTCTCCTGGTTCATCCTGCTGCGGGTCTCGCGACGCCTCGATGCCATGACCGTCCTCCTCCAGCGCGTCGCCGCGGGCGACCATTCGGTGGACGCCGCGCGCTATTCCGGCCGCGACGAGATCGGCCGCCTCGCCGATGCGCTCGAGGTCTTCAAGACCAACGCGCGCGAGATGGAGCACCTGCGCACGGCGCAGGAGGCCGAGCGGGCGAAGGCGGAAGCCGAGCGGCGCCTGGCGCTGGAGGACATCGCCGCCACGCTCGAGGAGACGATCGACGCCGCCGCCGCGAGCCTCGTCGCCGCCGCGGGCGAGGCGGAGGCCGCGAGCGGGGCGCTCGCCGCGGCCGTCGCGACGACCGCCGAGCGCTCGACCTCGGCGGCGCACCACACCGGCGAGAGCCGCAGCGTCATGACCGGCGTCGCCGCGGCGACCGAGGAGCTCACCGCCTCGCTCGGCGACGTCACGGAGCGCGTGCGCCGGGCGGCCGAGGTCTCGACCGAGGCCGCGCGCAGCGCCGCGCGCACCGGCGCGACGGTCGCAGAGCTGTCCGCCGCCGCCAGTCGCATCGAGGGTGTGACGAAGCTGATCGCCGCGATCGCGGAGCAGACGAACCTGCTCGCGCTCAACGCCACGATCGAGGCCGCCCGCGCGGGCGAGGCGGGCCGCGGCTTCGCCGTCGTCGCGGCGGAGGTCAAGGAGCTCGCCGGCCAGACCGGGCGCGCGACCGAGGAGATCTCCGCCCAGATCGCCGCCATGCAGGAGACGACGAAGCGTGCCGTCGCCGCCGTCGACGAGATCGGAGGCGTGGTGCGCGAGATCGACACGATCTCCGGCACCATCGCCGGCGCCGTCGACCAGCAGGCGGGGGCGACGACGGAGATCGCCGAGCGCATCTCGGCGGCGGCGGCGCGCACGGACGGCATCGCCCAGGACGTCTCGGACCTCTCGCGGCTCGCGAGCGAGGCGGGCGGCGCCGCCCGCAGGGCCCGCGAGGCGACCGAGCGGATGCGCGCGCAGGCGGACGGTCTCGCGGGGCGAGTCGCCGATTTCCTCGCACGGCTGCGGGCGGCGTGATCCTCACGCGGACGTGAAGCGGCCCGCGAGGCGGGCGCAAGTCTCTCTCATCGCGGAGCTTTCCGGACGAGCGGCGGGGCCTCCCGCCGCTCGATCGCGTTCGCGCCCGGCTTTCCCGCCGCCGGCCGAAACCGGATGGCGGGCGCGCCCGAACATCCAAGTCGACGGGCGGACGGTCCGGTCGTCCCGGTCGGTGCCCATATCTTGCATGAACACGGATTCGTGAGCGACCTGTGAGGAGGCTATCGAGCTGGAACCAAATGCCGTCGGCGTGCTTGAGTGGTAGAAACGCTTTATAATTCTGAATTCTAGCGCCATTCATGCCTCGTCGCCCGCACACGCTGCGCCTCACAGGAGCCGTTCGTTACTTGCATGAGTGCAAGTCGGTGCGTGCGAACGAAGCCGTAGCAATTCGCGCCGTCGCACCGAAATCAGGTGCATCGGACGGGACGCTCGATCGCTCCCGCCCCCCGAACCAGACCAAAGGAAACACGATCATGAAGACGCTCCGCACCCTGACCCTCGCCGCCTTCGCCGTCACGCTCGCCGGCCCCGCCTTCGCCGCCGCCTCCGAGGTCACCCTCTACGACGCGCCCCAGCAGAAGGACGCCTTCTTCCAGGCGCAGCGCGGCGTGACGCCCGACGTGAACGTCACCGGCTCCCTCGCCGCCCCCGCCCCGATCGGCGTCTCCGGCGCGACGCCCTTCTGGTCCGCCCACGAGGCGATCCGCCTCCAGGCCCAGGACAGCAACTGAGCCGCCGCGGCCCCGCCGCAGCGCTCCACGGGGCGGCGCCACGCCGCTCCGCCGAACCCGGACGATCCGCACCCTCGACAGGAGAAACCCAGATGAAGACGCTCCGCACCCTGACCCTCGCCGCCTTCGCCGTCACGCTCGCCGGCCCCGCCTTCGCCGCCGCCACCGAGGTCACCCTCTACGACGCGCCCCAGCAGAAGGACGCCTTCTTCCAGGCGCAGCGCGGCGTGACGCCCGACGTGAACGTCACCGGCTCCCTCACCGCCCCCGCCCCGATCGGCGTCTCCGGCGCGACGCCCTTCTGGTCCGCCCACGAGGCGATCCGCCTCCAGGCCGAGGACAACGGCTGATCGACACGCCGCTCGCCGAGCCGCGGTCGAGACGACGCCCGCCGGACCGACCGTCCGGCGGGCGTCGCGCGCTTCGGTCAGGGCTCGGACGGGCGGCGCGGGGCCTCGTCCCCGGCACGCTGGGCGACGAGCGCCCAGACGGTCGCGATGGGCCAGCCGAGGATGGTCGCCTGCAGGATCAGCGCGCCGCAGGCGGCGAGATAGCGCCCGCGCATCACGAGCGCGGCGAAGGGCAGGACGAGGGCGAGCACGAAGGCGGCCACGGCGGGGCTCCGGGGGCGAGCGACGACATACGGCGAGAAGCCTAGCAGAGCCGTCGCGCGCCGGAATCGGGAGGAGCCCCGATGGCGGCCGGGTCGGCGCGCCCCGCGCGCTCGCTGCCGACGTCGGTGCCGAGCACCGTGCGCCCCGCCTCGCCGAAGAGCGCGACCTCGCAGGGCTCCGGCGCGGAGCCGCGCGGCGATGCCGACGCGTCCGGTCGCAGGTCCAGGAGCGCCTCGATGGCGGAGACCGGCACGAACGCGGCGGCGAAGGCGTCGGAAGCTCTGCGGAAGGCACCATGCCGCACGGTCGGGCTCCGAGCTGGTGTTCCGCATCGGCTGATTCCATGATCGCCGGGGCGTCGGATGCCGGGGCCGGGCCACGTCACAGCCCTACCCTCCACCACGAAAAAACGGCCGCTCACCCTTGCGCTCCCCGTCCGAAGTCGCCACAACCCCCCTCCTAACCCGAAAGCGACACGACAGCTGGCTGGGTTCATCTGCTGGTCTTGGAGGGGCACGGGATGCGCGAAGACACCCGCCTCGCCGAATTGGGGATGGACTTCACCCTGCATGACGCAGGCGTTCGAACCAACGAGGTGAGCACCGATCGGACTTCCGCCGCGCAGCGGAGCGAGATCGCCGATCCACCGATCGCCACGGCGGTCGCAGCCGAGCCGGACGCGACACGGCACGACGAGAGCCTCGATCATTTCGTCGAGAAGGACGGCCTGCGCTTCGCGGGCACGCACCTCATCGTCGATCTGTGGGAGGCATCGCGTCTCGACGACCTGCCGGCGGTGGACGACGCGCTCAGGCGCGCCGCCGAGGCCGCGGGGGCGACGCTCCTCGCCATCGACCTCCACCATTTCACGCCCAACGGCGGGATCTCGGGGGTCGCGGTGCTGGCGGAGAGCCATATCTCCATCCACACCTGGCCCGAGCGGGCCTACGCCGCGATCGACATCTTCATGTGCGGCGACGCGCGCCCGCACGCGGCGATCGCGGTGCTGCGCGAGGCGTTCGCGCCGGCGCGCATCCAGCTCGCGGAGCACAAGCGCGGGATGATCCCGTGTTGACCTTCGCGGAGGCGATCCACGACGGCTTCGGCCAGACGTTCCGGGTCGATCGGCTGGTGCACTACGAGAAGACGGAGCACCAGGAGCTCGTCGTCTTCGACAACGCCTGCTTCGGCCGGGTGCTCGCGCTCGACGGGATCGTCCAGCTCACGCAACACGACCACCACGTCTACCACGAGATGATCGCGCACGTGCCCGTCCTCGCGCACGGCGCCGTGCGCGACGTGCTCGTGATCGGCGGAGGCGACGGGGGCGTGCTGCGGGAGGTCCTGCGGCACGAGGCCCTGCGCGCCACGCTCGTGGAGATCGACGCGCGGGTGATCGAGACCGCGCGCGCTCACCTGCCCTTCGTCGGCGCCGACGCGTTCGACCACCCCCGCGCCGAGATCGTCATCGGCGACGGGCTCGCCTACGTGCGCGACACGGAGCGCCGGTTCGACGTGATCGTGGTGGATTCGACCGATCCCGTCGGCCCGGCGGCGGCGCTGTTCGGCGAGAGCTTCTACCGCGATTGCGCGCGCCGGCTGACGCCGGGCGGCGTGCTGGTAACGCAGGCCGGCGTGCCGTTCTTCCAGGGCGCGCAGGTCGCGCAGGCGCACCGCCTCCGCGCGCGGCTGTTCGCGCACGCGACCGTCTACCTCGCGGCCGTACCGACCTACACCGGCGGGCCGATCGCGCTCGGCTTCGCCTCGGACGCCGACCTCGTCCCGGGCGATCTCCCGCTCCTGCGGGAACGCTTCGCCGCGGCGCGACTCGAGACCCGCTACTACGCGCCGGACGTGCACGTCGGTGCCTTCGCACTGCCACCGGAGGTGCGGACCCTCCTGCAGGGGGCGTGATCCCAGCGGAGGACGGCGGTCGCCGGCGACCGGCGCCACCGCAAGTGCCTGAGACGACGAGAGAACACCGGGAGCGTAAGACCGCGGTCGCGAAACGTTAACCATCGTGCCCTACGGTCATGGCGCGATGGAGCCGCCAAACCCATGACCGTCGACCGCTCGACCCTCGCCGATCTCGACGGCGTCCTCGCCGCCCGCGACGCGGCGGAACGGGGGCGCGCGGCGGAGCGCGTGGCCGAGCTGTTCCTCTCCCGCGCGCCGAGCCTGTCGGAGGACCACGTCGCGCTGTTCGACGACGTGCTGGAGAAGCTCGTCGGCGACATCACCTTCCGCGCCCGCGTGGCGCTCTCCGAGCGCTTCGCCGATTGCCCCAACGCCCCGCGCAAGGTCGTCTTCGCCCTCGGGAGCGACGACGAGATCCGCGTCGCCGGGCCGGTGCTGGAGCGCTCCTCGCGCCTCGACCTCGACGCGCTCCTCGCCATCGCGCGCGTCAAGGGGCAGGAGCACCTCACCGCCATCGCCAAGCGCGCGACCGTCCCCGACGCCGTGACCGACGTCCTGCTCGACCGCGGCGGGCGGCGGGTCGTCGCGACCGCGGCCGGCAATCCGGGCGCGGCCTTCTCCGCGGACGGAGCCGCGATCCTCGTCGCGCGGGCGCAGAGCGACGACGCGCTGGTGCGGGCGCTCGCGGCCCGCGACGACGCCTTCGCCGGGCGCATCGCCGCGCTCGTCGCCAGGGCGCGCGCCCGCGTGCGCGACACGTTGTCCCGGGAAACGGGCGCCGACCCCGAGCTGATCGAGGCGCTGGTCTCTCGCGTGGGGGCCGAGATCGCGGAGAGGGGCGACAAGCGCACGCTGCTCGGCCAGTTCTCCGAGCCGATGGCGGCGATGCAGGCGCGCGCGGCCGAGACCGGGCTCGCGGAGATCGACGCGCTCGGCGCCCTCCTCGACGGCCGGCCGGCGGAGGCCCTGTGCGCCATCGCCATCCTCCAGGGCGTGCCCGTGGAATTCGTGGCACGCGCCTTCCACGCCTCCACCTACGCGCCGATCCTCGTGATCGCGCGGGCCTGCGACTTCCGCTGGAAGACGGTGCACCACCTCATTCACGCCAAGCTCGGCCGCGCACTGCCCGACGTCCTCGCCGAGGACGCCCGCGCCACCTTCGAGCGGCTCGGGCCGGCCACGGCGCGGCGCGTGCTGCGCGCGGCGTTGGCGAAGGAGCGGGGGCTGCGGCACTGAGAGCGGCGTCGGCGCGAGCCGAGCGCCGCTTCACCGGGCGGGCGAAACGGCGCAGCGCGGCGCGTCCGCGTAGCGCGCCGCCGCCTCGTCCCACACGGCCGTGCACGCGAGGCCGCGTCCCGGCGGGAGCGTGATTTCGACGGTCGCGCCGTCCTCGTACGCGCACGAGAGAGCGGTCGCGTCCGCGGCGCCGGCGGGAATGCTCCATCCGAGCGTCGCCCCGTCGATCTCCGGCGCGAGTTCGAAACGCTCTCCGCCGACGACCTCGAACACCGCGAAGGATCGCAGGCCCGCGCCGTCGCCGAGGGAGGCGGGGCAGAACGGCGCCGGCCGCGTCTCTGCGTGGGACACCGCGACCGTCAGGGCGATCGCCGCGGACGACACGGCGGCGCGCAGCACGATCGCGCACGGCGGAGACGATCGGCCGCTCATCGGCGCGCACCGAGCCGGTCGAAGAAGGCCGACGCGGCCAGCTCTGCCGGCTCGAGGCGCGAGGGCGCATGACCCTCGGCTCCGTCACGCTGGCCGATGCTGGACCAATCCTCGGCGCGGCACTCCTCCCGCGTCGCACACCCGGAGGCAGAGAACGCGAGAAGAGCGAGTCCGCACAGTCCCACAGCCCGCGCCGAACGCATGACCGGCTCCCGAGGAGATCGACCGACACGAACCTTCCATAGCGGAATAGGAAAATGTTTTCAACAAGCAGCCGCCGGTCGAACGCGGCGTCGAAGGAGATGTTCTCCGGCATCCTCGGGGCGGAGAGGTCATGGAGCATTGATACTAGATTGTACGAATACCATGGCGAATCCCGCGCAGACGGCGACGGCGCCGCCGAGCAGGACGACCCGCCAGGAGATCGTCGCCCGCCCCTCCTCCGACGTCCCGACGGCCAGGCCACCGACCCCGCCGGAGACGAGCCAGGCTCCCGCCAGCCCGAGAATGTCCCCGAAATCGTTCGCTGGAACGGCGACGAGCACCCCGACCGGCAGGAGGCCGAGGAGAAAGCGCACAGCCGGCATCTCGACGGCACGCGAGCCCGCACTGGAGACAACGAGCCGAAGCGCCGTCGTGATCCCCGCAGTGACCAGGGCGACGACGAGAACGAGCGGTCCGAGAAACGAGCCGAGGGTGATCGCCTCGGCCACGAACCCGCGCCCCGGCGCGCCGAGCGCCGTCGCCTGGGACGGGCCGACGCAGACCGTCGCGATCATGGCGCAGACGAACGTCGCCATCGCGGTGTACCACCAGCGCCGCATGTCGAGCCCCCCGGACGTCCCCCCCGCGCGCGACGCCGGCTCGCCGATAGGCGATCGGGCGAGACCGCCATGCCGTTCGCGGCCGAGACGGAAACTCGGACCCGGAACGCCGGCGCCCTGCGCGAGAACGCCCCCGGTCCGACCGCGTCCGCCGGGGTGGTCCGTACGGAAGGGCCGCGGACACGCAAAGTACCTGAAAACGCTGGTGCCGGCTGTCGGAATCGAACCGACGACCTACCGCTTACAAGGCGGTTGCTCTACCAGCTGAGCTAAGCCGGCATGCGCGGCGGGCCGGAGGCCTTGGGCGGCGCGCGCCAGCGTTAGCAGCCGGCACGAGGGCGCGCAAGCGCGGGCGCCGCGTACACGTCCGACGATGCGAAAGACCCCGACCGCGGGGCGGCCGGGGCGCGCACGCGTGAACGGAGACGCGGGCGATCTCGGGGGATGCGAGGGCCGCGGCGACGCCGAAGGCCCCGTCGGCTCACTTGCGGCCGAAGTTCATCCCGGCGAAGCGGTTGTTGAAGCGCGAGACGCGGCCGCCGCGGTCGAGCAGCGCCTGAGACGCGCCGGTCCAGGCCGGATGCGTCTTCGGGTCGATGTCGAGGGCGAGCGTGTCGCCGTCCTTGCCGTAGGTGGAACGCGTCTGGTACGTCGTTCCGTCGGTCATCTGGACGGTGATGAAGTGGTAATCCGGATGGTTGGTCGCGGCCTTGGGCATAGATTGAACCTCCTCGCACCGTCGCCTGCGCGTCCCGCGTGACGACGACGGCTTGCGACGTTATGTCGAGCCAGTGACTGGGATCGCGGGGCTATACCCCAGCGGCGGGACGAGTTCAAGCGAGGCCTGAGCGCCGAGGAACGGGATCATCATGGCGGACGAGAACGGGGGCGCCGGGGGCAAGCCGGAGAAGGGGAAGAGCGGGCGCGCCGACCTGAGCGCGCTCAGGCCCCTCGTCGGCTTCGCCGCCCGCTACAAGGGGCGGATCGCCGCGGCGCTGACCGCCCTCGTCGTCGCCTCGGTGGCGACGCTCGCCGTGCCGCTCGCCGTGCGCCGCGTCATCGACCACGGCTTCTCGGACGCGCAGGGCGACCTGATCAGCGCCTATTTCGGCATGCTCGTCGTCGTCGTCGGCTTCCTCGCACTGGGCTCGGCGCTGCGCTACTACTTCGTGATCACCCTCGGCGAGCGGGTGGTGGCGGACGTGCGCGCCGCCGTGTTCGAGCGGCTGACCACGCTCGACCCCGCCTTCTTCGACGCGAGCCGGGCGGGGGAGCTGGTCTCGCGGCTGACCGCCGACACGACGCAGGTGAAGGCCGCCTTCGGCGCCTCGATCTCGATCGCGCTGCGCAACGCCGTGCTGCTCGTCGGCGCGGTCGCGCTGATGATCTGGACGAGCCCGAAGCTCTCCGCCCTCGTCCTCGTGGCGCTGCCGCTCATCGTCGTGCCGATCATCGTCTCGGGCCGCAAGGTGCGCCGGCGCTCGCGCATCGCGCAGGACAAGCTGGCCGACGCCTCCGCCTTCGCGGCGGAGGCCGTGGGCGCGGTCCGCACCATGCAGGCCTTCGGCATGGAGCGCGAGACCGCCCGTCGCTTCGCGCACGCGGCGGAGGAGGCCTACGACGCGGCGCGGATCTCGGTGCGCGCCCGCGCCATGCTCACGGGGGCGGCGATCTTCCTCGTCTCCGCGAGCGTGGTGGGCGTGCTCTGGTACGGCGCGCAGGCGGTGCTGGCGGGCACGATGACGGGCGGAACGCTCGGCCAGTTCGTGCTCTACGCCGTCTTCGCGGCATCCGCGATGGGTCAGCTCTCGGAGGTCTACGGCGAGCTCGCGCAGGCCGCCGGGTCGGCGGAACGGCTCGGCGAGATCCTCGAGGCGCTCCCCGGGGTCAGCGCGCCGGCGCACCCGCGCGCGCTCCCCGCCCCGCCCGTCGGCTCCGTCGCCTTCGAGGACGTGCGCTTCCACTATCCGACCCGCACGGAGGCGCCGGCGCTCGAGGGCGTGTCCTTCGCCCTGCGACCCGGGGAGCGGGTGGCGCTCGTCGGCCCGTCGGGCTCGGGCAAGTCGACCGTTCTCCAGCTGATCCTGCGCTTCTACGACCCGGAAGCCGGGCGCGTGAGCGTCGACGGCGTGCCGGTCACCGAGGCCGATCCCGTGGCCCTGCGCCGGCGCCTCGCGCTCGTACCGCAGGAGCCCACGATCTTCGGGGTGAGCGTCCTCGACAACATCCGCTACGGCCGCCCGGACGCGACCGAGGCGCAGGTGCGCGAGGCGGCGCGGCTCGCGAGCGCCGACACCTTCGTCGAGGCGCTTCCCGAGGGTTACGCCACCCTCGTCGGCGAGCGCGGCGTCACCCTGTCCGGCGGCCAGCGTCAGCGGATCGCGATCGCCCGCGCCATCCTGAAGGACGCGCCGATCCTGCTCCTCGACGAGGCGACGAGCGCGCTCGACGCCGAGAGCGAGCACGCGGTGCAGGAGGCGCTCGACCGGCTGATGGAGGGCCGCACCACGCTCGTCATCGCCCACCGCCTCGCGACCGTGCGCTCCGCCGACCGCATCCTGGTGATGGACGCCGGCCGCATCGTCGAGGAAGGCGATCACGAGGGGCTGGTCGCCCGCGGCGGCCTCTACGCCCGCCTCGCCCGGCTGCAGTTCTCCGACGCGCAGGACCGGCGCTCACAGGCGGCGGAATAGGAAACGGCGGCGGACCCGTGGGGCCCGCCGCCGTTCCGTGTCTCGCGAGAGCGTTCGTAGCGGCGCCTTTCGGCGCCGCCGCGGCCTCACTTGGTCGTGCCGTCCTCGTTGAACTGATCGAGGTAGGCGATCAGGTCGGCGACCTGCTGATCGTTGCGCAGGCCGGCGAAGGCCATCCGGGTACCCGGCGTCACCCCGCGGGGGTCCTTGATGTAGACCGCGAAGTTCTCGTGGTCCCACACCTTGTCGAGGTTCTCGTAGGCCGGGGAGTAGCGGAAGCCTTCCACGGAGCCCGCCTCGCGGCCGAACAGGCCGTTGAGCTGCGGGCCGACGCGGTTCTGGGCGTTCTCGCCGACCATGTGGCAGGCGCTGCACAGACGGAACACTCGCTCACCGGCGGCCGCGTCCTGGGCCTGGGCGGATCCGATACCGCCGAGCATCACGAACGACGCGGCGACGAGGGCGATCTTACGCATGGGCTGGTTTCCTCTCTCTTCGGGCATGTGGGTCGAGCTTGGAGCTGATCCAGCTCAGCCTTTATAGCGCGCCTCATCCTGAAGCGAAGATGAATGCGCCATTTCGTCTTTCGACGGAGCCGATTCCCGGGAACGGAAGGTGAAAGCCCACGAGCCCGATGCGTTCCGTCGCCAGCCGGTCGAGCAGCGCGAGACGCGTCGCGATCGCCCGCTCGCGGTCGAGGTCGGTACCGAGCGGCCAATCCGGCTTCTGGAAGGAGATCAGCACGTTGGTGAGCGCGTCCCCGCCGATCAGGAGCTGGCTCGCCGCGCTCTCGACGAGCACCGAGGCGTGGCCGGGCGTATGGCCCGGTGTGGCGACATAACGCACGCCGGGCGCGATCTCGGCCTCGTCACCGGCCGGCTCGAGCGAATCGGCGAGCGTGTCGATCACCCGAGCGGCGCCCAGCGCGAGGCCCTTCAGCCAATCCGGCGCGGTGTCGGGCGTCGAGGGATCGGTCCAGAAGGCGTGCTCCGTCTCGCCCATCACGTGGCGGGCGTTCGCGAATCGCGGCCCCTCCTCGAAATCGTCCACCGCGCCCCAGAGATGATCCGCGTGGCCGTGGGTGAAGACGACGTCGGTCACGTCCTCGGGCGCGACGCCGATCTCGAGGAGCGCGTCCGTCAGCCGCCCGGCGGTCGCCTGGAAGGTCGGGCCGGAGCCCGCGTCGACGAGGATGCGCCGCGCGCCGGCCTCGACGAGGACGACGTTGGTCTGATTCACGAACTCCCGCGGCGGCTCCATGCCGTTCTCGCGGAAGAGCGCGTCGAGGTCGGCGCCGTCGGTCTCCGGCAGCGTGAAGGAGACGGGCAGCGCCACCGTCCCGTCCGAGACGACCCGCACGCGGATGTCGCCGATCGCGAGCGTGTCGCTCGCCCGGGCGCGGGCGAGGCGCACGCCGCCCGGCATGCCCGAGAGCCCGCCCGCGAGGCCGAGCGCGGCGGCGCCCGCGAGGGGGGCCGCCCCGAGGAGCGCCCGGCGGGTGGCCCCGCCGGACGCGGCCGTGCGGCGTGTGCTCATGCGAAGATGTCCGCGATGATGCCCTCGTACCAGCCCATGTTCTCGGCCTGGGTCTGGCGACGCAGGTCGTCGTCCTCGTCGAGCTGCGAGACGAAGGTCTCGGTCGCGGTGATCTTGCCGTCGGCCGGCTCGTAGCGCCCGCCGACCTTCACCGCGTCGTCGTCCGCGATCAGGCTCCAGCAGGTGTTGGCGTAGCGCGCCGGGAACTGCCGCGAGCCGGTGAGCGTGGCGCGGATGGCGTTCGCGGCGACCTTGGCCTGGCTGTTCGCCGAGAAGCCGGACTTCGGCATGTCGCCGGCGATCGTCGCGTCGCCGAGCACGGTGACGTTCTCGTCCACCGCCGAGCGCATGCTCTCGGGCAGGATCGGGCAGAAGCCGGTCTCGTCGGCGAGCCCCGCCTGCACGGCGATCGCGCCCGCGCGCTGGGCGGGGATGACGTTGATGAGATCGGCCTCGTAGGGGCCGAAGCCGGTCTCGACCGTCATCGAGGCTGCGTCGACCGCACCGATGCCGCCGTGGATGCTCGGGTCCTGCCACTCGACCATGCCGGTGTAGTAGCGCTGCCAGCCCGCCGCGAAGAGCGCCTGCTTGGAGAAGCTGGGCTTGGGGTCGAGGATGACGATGCGCGAGCGGGTGTGGCCCTTGGCCTTGAGCACGTGCGCCATCATCGAGACGCGCTCGTAGGGGCCGGGCGGGCAGCGATAGGGGTTGGGCGGCGCGATCATCAGGATCTGCGCGCCGTCCTCCAGCGCGTCGAGCTGCGCCTTGAGCAGCTGCGTCTGCGGCCCGGCGAGCCAGGCGTGGGGCAGCGTCTCCGCGACCTCCTCGGAGTAGCCCTCGACGGAATCGTAGATGATGTCGATGCCCGGGGCGACGACGAGGTGGTCGTAGGGAAGATCCGAGCCGTCGCCGAGGCGCACGGTCTTCGCCGCGCGATCGATCGCCGTCGCCGCTTGCCGCGCGTGCACGACGCCGTAGCCCTGGGTGAGCCGCTCGTAGCCGTGCTCGATCTCGTCCCAGCCCTTGAAGTCGCCGAGATAGAGGTTCGAGTGGAAGCAGGTGGCGAAGCGCTCCTTGGGCTCGACCAGCGTGACGTCGACCGCGCCCTGCGAATCGCGCGCGACGTACTTGGCGAGCGTGGCGCCGCCGGGCCCGCCACCGATCACGACGAGGCGCGGACGCGCGCCCTGGGCGATGGCGGGGGCGGCGAGACCGAACGGCAGCGCCGCCGCGGCGGCCGCGACGGCTCCGGCCTTGACGACGTCTCGACGGGTGAACGACATGACGGATCCTCCCAGCACGGCCCGCGGGCCTCATTTCACAGTATATAGCGTGTTTATCACGAATTTTCCATCTTATCGTGGATTTTCCGCTTTACCAGGGCCGAGCGCCGCGAAATACGCGGCCAGCGCGGCGAGTTCCTCGTCCCCGTACCGGGCCGCGATGGTGCGCATGACCTGGTTCTCGCGCGTGCCGTCCTTGTAGAGTTCCATGGCGTGGACGAAGCTCTCGACCGGCCACCCCACGATGGGCGGGATGCCGTCGAAGTCGCCGCTCTCCTGGTGGCAGGTGACGCACTCCCCCGCGAGGAAGGCGCCGTACTCGGCGTCGCCGGCGAGGCCCTGCGCCCGCGCGCCGTGCGAGAGCACGAGCACGCCGGCCGCGGCGAGGGCCGCGACCGGCGGGAGGAGACGGGGGATCGAGAAACGCATGAGGACAGTTTCCATCATCTCGGATTGCGGAGCAAGACCGTAGCGCCGATCCGGACGGCGGGAGATCGCGCGCGCCTCAATCGACGGTCGGCCCCTGGCCCGGCTCGGGCGTCACGTCGAGCGCCCGGGCCCGCATCGTGATCTCGGCGGTGCCCGAAAGGCAATCCGTCATGCACGGCTCCCGCCAGAAATGCGCCTCCGCCGTCTCCCGGTCGTCGGGGAAGAAACTCGCGACGTTCTCCAGGCGGATGTCGGCGTAGTTCTCCTGGTCGAGCTCGAATTCCTCGTCGAGGATCACGTCGTTGAGCCAGAGCACGTAGGCGGTCACCGCGTAGAGCTCGTCGGGCGCGAGCGACTGTGCGTTGCCGTAGGGCATGGCACGGTAGATGTAGTCGATCAGCGTCGAGGCGTAGGGCCAGTAGGAGCCGATCGTCTTGACGGGATCGTGCGAGGCGAGCGTGCCGGCGCCGCCCGCCAGCATCGGCCAGCGCCCCGCGCTCTCGCCGAAGTCGCCGTGGCACACGGCGCATTGGACGATGTAGATCTCCTCGCCCTCGAGCGCGGTGCCGCGGCCCTCCGGCAGGCCGAGCCCGTCCGGGCGCACGTCGATGTCCCAGCCCGCGATCTCCTCCGGCGTCGCCGCGCGGCCGAGCCCGAGGCCGGTCGGCAGCTCGGGGAAGGCGCCGTCGCCGACCGAGCCCGTGGTCTCGGTCGCGCGCGTCGGCGCCGGCAGGAGCGCCCCGCCCGCGAGGACGGCGCCACCGGCGAGCAGAGCGGCGAGGACGAGGCCCCGCACCCGGGACGCCGTGTCACGAAACCTCGACATTCTCGACCTCCCCGCCGGCCATCACGTGCCAGGTCTGGATCCCGTTGTTGTGATAGATCGAGTTGAGGCCGCGCACGGCGCGCAACTCGTTCTTCGTCGGCTGGACGTAGCCGGTCTCGTCGACCGCGCGCGACTGCAGCAGCAGCGGCGAGCCGTCCCAGTCGAACTCGTAGTAGAAGCGCGTCAGCGCCTTGCCCCAGACCGGCCCGTCGAGACGCGCGCGGGACCAGTTGCGCCCGCCGTCGAGCGAGACGTCCACGGCCGAGATCGCGCCGCGGCCCGACCACGCGAGGCCCGAGATCACCGTGAAGCCGCGGGCGTGGTTCACCGGCGCCTGCGGGCTCGGGCTCGTGATCACGGACTTGGCGTCCATCACGAAGGTGAACTTGCGGGCCGTGCCGTCCTCGAGCAGGTCGGTGTACTTCGACGTCTCCTCGCGGTGGTACCAGGGCGCGTCGCCGACCTCGATGCGGCGCAGCCACTTCACCCACATGTTCGCCTCCCAGCCGGGGACGACCATGCGCACGGGGTAGCCGTTCTCCGGGCGCAGCATCTCGCCGTTCATGCGGTAGGCGACGAGGCAGTCGTCGAGCGCCTTCTCCATGGGCAGCGAGCGCGTCATGCCGGACGCGTCGGCGCCCTCGAGCAGCAGCCACCTGCCCGTCGGCTTCACCCCGGCCTCGGCCAGGAGCACGCGCAGCGGCACGCCCGTATACATCACGCAATGGATCATGCCGTGCGTGAACTGGCAGCCGTTGAGCTGCGCGCCGCGCCATTCCATGCCCGAGTTCGCCGCGCACTCGGCGAAGTAGGCGCGGTTGACGCGGGGCATGCGCTTGATGTCGTCGAGGGTGAAGATCAGCTCCCGGTCGACGAGCCCGTGCAGGATCAGGCGGTAGTCCTGCGGGGGTATCTCGGCGATGCCGCCGTGATGGCGCTCGAAGCACAGGCCGTTGGGGGTGATCGGCCCGTCGAGCTCGTGCAGCGGCGTGAAGCTCACCGACGATTCGCGCGAGGCGGTGAGCCATTCGACGTCGCGGCGCACGACGTGGCTCTCGTGTTCGGAGGGCCGGCCGTAGGCGCGCACGGCGACGCCGTCGCCGAGGTAGCGCGACCAGTCGGCCACGTTGGGCGGGAGGTTGGCGGGATCGCCCGCGACGGCCCCTGGGGCGATCACGTGGGCGGTCTCGGCGGCGGCGCGCCCGCCCACCAGCGCTGCGCCGCCGGCGGCGAGCCCCGCGCGCAGGAAGGTCCGGCGCGAGGCTCCCGGCCCCGCTCGCCCGTTCCTGCCGGCTTCGTCCTTCGACATCGGTCTCGTTCCCTCGGTGATGATCGTCGTCTCGTGGCGGGTCAGGTCCCCGTCACTCGCACCGTCTCGGTCTCCTGCGGCGCGATGGTGCCCGCCTCGCGGATGTGCGCGGCGACGAGATCCCAGATCGGCGGCCCCTCGGTGCCCTCGTTCACGCTCGCCCATCCGGCGACCGCGTACTCGCGCTCGGCCTCCAGCGGCTCGCCGGTGCGCAGGAGCGTCAGGTCGGAGATGCGCCGGCCCATCGGTGCGGAGACGTCGATCGCGTAGGCGATGCCGCCGACGCGCACCATGTCGCCGCCCTGCTGGTAGTAGGGGTCGGGGTTGAACAGGTTGTCGGCGACGTCCTCCAGCACCTCCCTGAGCCGCGCCCCGGTCATCGTCGTGCGATAGGTCTCGGGGTACGTCATGGCGGTGGCGTTGGTGACGTCCTCCATGGTGATCGTCTCGCCGGGCAGGACGGACGCGCCCCAGCGGAAGCCCGGCGAGAGCGCGATCTCCGCGTCGCGCCGCGCGAGCATCGCCTCGCAGATCACGTCGTCGAACGTGCCGTTGAAGTTGCCCCGCCGGTAGAGCAGCCCCTCCGTGCGGCCGAGCGGCTCGGAGAGCGTCGCCTCGTAGGGCGCGCGAATCTCGGCGATCTTCGCCGCCATCGCCGGATCGGGCGCGATCGCGTCCGCGAAGACCGGAATGAGCTTGTAGCCCCACGCCTTCACCTCGCCGCCCGACACGTCGAGATCGAGCCGCGAGACGAACTTGCCGTGCGAGCCCGACGCGATCACGAGCGTCTTGCCGACGAGCACGGGCTCGGGCAGCGCGTCGTGGGTGTGGGCGGTGAGCACGACGTCGATGCCGGGCACGCGCGAGGCGAGCTTGCGGTCGACATCGAAGCCGTTGTGGGAGAGCAGCACCACCACGTCCGCGCCCTGCGCCCGGGCCTCCTCCACGTTGGCGGCGATCTCCGCCTCGCGGATGCCGAAGGACCAGGACGGGATCATCCAGCGCGGGTTGGCGATGGGGGTGTAGGGGAAGGCCTGTCCGATCACGGCGACCTTCACGCCCGCGCGCTCGACCATGGTCATCGCGTCGAAGACCGGCTCCTCCCAGTCGGTGTCGCGGATGTTGCCGGCGAGGAACGGGAAGCCGAGCCGGGAGACGAGTTCGTTCACCCGCTCCTCGCTGAGCGTGAACTCCCAGTGGCCGACCATGGCGTCGGGGCGCAGCAGCGCCATGCAGTCGACCATGTCCTCGCCGCGGGTCTGCAGCGAGGTCCAGGAGTTCTGCCAGGTGTCGCCGCCGTCGAGGAGGAGCGTGTTCTCCGCCCCGCGCTCGGCGCGAATGGCGTTCACGACGGTGGCGACCCGGTCGAGGCCGCCCATGCGACCGTAGGCCCGCGCCAGGGCGGTGAAGTCCTCGTGCGTGAGCGCGTGCGCCATCGGCGAGCCCGGCGCGATGCCGTACAGGTCGAGCAGCGCGCGCCCGCCGACGTGCGGCACGAGGCCCTTCACCTCGCCGACGCCCAGGTTGATCGAGGGCTCGCGGAAGTGGATCGGCACGAGCTGGGCGTGGATGTCCGTGACGTGGACGATCGAGAGCCGCCCCACCGGCTCCATGGCGACGAGCCCCTCCTGCGTCAGGCTCTGCTGCGCGAAGGCGCGCGACCAGTGCGCGGCGGGCAGGATCGCCGCCGTGGCCGCCGCCGTCTGCAGGAAGTCGCGTCTCGTGGGCATGGGCGCTCACCTCGTCCGGGCGATGGGTTCGCGCACGCGTCGCCGTTCGCGCGCCGGGGACCCGGCGGGCGGCGATCGTCGTGCGTCGGGGAGGCGGCGGCGCCGCCGGCCCCGTGCTCGCGGGCGTCAGTTGACGACGACGTCCTCGGTCGCCGTGATCTCGCTGCCGTCGTCGTCGATCCAGGTGAAGGTCAGCGTGCCCGAGCGGGGCGGCGCGACGACGAACTGGAAGTACGGGTTCGCCGAGACCGCGGGCTCGATGTCGCAGGAGAAGACCACCTGCCCGTCGAACTCGCACTTGAAGGTGTTGATGATCTTGCGCGGGATCACGTTGCCGTCGCCGTCGCGGCGCTGGCCGGATTCCATGATGTGCGAGACGAGGGTCTTCACCTCGATGGTCTCGCCGGCCGAGATCTCGTTGCGGTCGAGACGGATGCGGGGACGCGGGGTCGCCATGGCCTGATTGTCCTCGTATGCGGATGCGTGAAGGCGGTGGGATCGGGCGCGGGCGTCAGCCGCCGCAGCCGCCGATCGTGACCTTCACCTCCTTCTTGTCCATGAACACCGAGCCGTCGCTCATCTTGGCGACCGCGATGACGTTCTGCGTGCCCGCGAGGCGGATGCGCGTGTTCGCCTGGGCGCGGCCCGACATCGGCGAGAAGTGGAACGTCGCGACGCCCGGGCGGGGGTTGCCGTCGGCGACGATCAGCACCTCGGCGACGTAGTCGCCGTCGGTCATCGGGCTGTCGACGAAGACGTTCATCGGCACCGTGTTGCCGTTCTCGGCGATCTCGGGAACGTCGAGCATGACACGCCCCATCGTCGGCTCGGCGCCGCCGGTGAACTCGAGGATGGCGGCGCTCGCGTCGTCCGCCGCGGCCAGCGCGGGGGCGGAGGCGCCCGCCATGCCGCTCGCCGCCGCGACCGCTCCGACGCCCGCGAGGAGCGCCTGCCTGCGGTTGAGGACCAGGTTCATCGGATGTCTCTCCCTCGTCGCGCCCGCCGGCTCGCCGACGGTGCGTGTGGCCTCGCGCGCCCGGCGCGCACGGATGCACGCCAGGATACGTCCATGTCGCGGGATCGAAAAGCGGCTCGCTCGTCACGAGCGTGCGAACGCCCTCGGCTCCCTCCCCGGCTCGCCTCGCCCATCGACCTCGCTCGAAGCCTGGACCGGCGAACACATTCATTTTTTGAGATGCTGTCCGATGCGAGCCGATGCGTCAATCGGAATCTTTCCAGATCGGACCTTCCCATAGCATTTTTTGCATGTAACATGCGAGGAAGGACGGCGGGCCCCGGGCCGATCCGCGAAAACAACCATCGGGCGCACAACGACCAGAACGAGGCTCGGGAGGAAACGGCCTTGCACACGCTCATGACCAGGAAGTCGACGACCCTCGCGCTCGCGGGGTCGATGGCGGTCGCCATCGCGCTGTCCGCGGCCGCGCCGCCGGCCGGCGCGCAGACCGAGGAGGAGACCCAGCGCGGTCTCGAACGCTTCCGCCAGATGCTGCGGGAGGACCCGTGGTCGAACCCCGCGCTCCTCGACGCCGACCGCGGCGAGCTGCTGTGGTCGACGGCGGCGGGCCCGCGCAACGCCACGCTCGAGGATTGCGACCTCGGCCTGGGGCCGGGCGTCGTCGACGGCGCCTTCGCGCAGCTGCCGCGCTGGTTCGAGGACGCGGGCCGCGTCATGGACGTCGAGACCCGCATCCTCTGGTGCATGCAGGAGCTCCAGGGCGTCGACGTGGCCGCCTATGTGGCGAAGCCGCATCCGTCGGGCGGGCAACCGGTCAAGGACGTCGGCGCGATCGCGACCTGGATCGCCAACCGCTCCGAGGGCGAGGTCTTCGCGCCGCCGCTCGACGACGCGGCCGGGCGGCGGGCGGTCGCCATGGGCGAGGCGCTGTTCAACCGCCGCTCGGGCCCGTTCGACTTCTCCTGCGCCACCTGCCATTCGGCGACCGGCCAGCGCATCCGGCTCCAGGAGCTGCCGCATCTCTCGCAGCCCGAGGAGGCGCGGGTCTCGGTGGGCGAATGGCCGGCCTACCGCGTCTCGTCGACCCACGTGATGACGATGCAGCACCGCATGTACGACTGCTATTGGCAGATGCGCATGCCGCAGCTCGAGATGGGCTCGGAGGCCTCCGTGGCGCTGATCGCCTACCTCGTCGACAAGGCCGCCGGCGGCGACGTCGCCGCGCCCGGCATCAAGCGCTGAGGGAGCCTGTCATGCGCACGATCGATTTCGCCCTCGCGTCCGCTCTCGCCCTCGCGTTCGCCGCCGGGCTGCCCGCGGCGGCCCTCGCGCAGGACGCGGCGCCGCCGGCGTCCGAGGTGGACGCGGTGATCGAGGCGGCCTTCCCCGGCCTCGACGCCGACTGGGCCGCGCGCCTGCGGCCCGACGCGACGATGGAGCAGTGCAACCAGTTCGCCAACCTGCCGCCCGACGACGTCTTCGAGGAGATCCGCACCCGCGCCGCCGGTACGATCGTCTATCCCGACGACGGCGTGCTGATGGGCTCGTGGGAGAACGGCGAGAAGCTCGCCCAGTCCGGCTACGGGATGCGCTTCTCCGACTACCCGGCGCGGCGGGAGACCGGTGGCAATTGCTACGCCTGCCACCAGCTGACGCCGCAGGAGGTCTCCTACGGCACGCTCGGCCCGAGCCTCGCGGGCTACGGCGAGATGCTCGGCTTCTCCGACGAGGCCGTGAAGGCGACCTACGAGAAGATCTACGACCCGCACGCGGCGCTGCCCTGCTCGATGATGCCGCGCTTCGGCACCAACGGCGTCCTGACGATCGACCAGATCAAGGACATCGTCGCCCTGCTGATGGACCCGGCCTCGCCGGTCAACCAGTGACGCATCGCTCCCGCCCCTCGGGGCGGGGACGATCCGCGAAGCGGATCAGGGGCGGGGTCCCGCGGCTCCACCCGTCCCGTTCCGGCTCCGCCGCCGCGCTTGACGACCGGCCCCCGGCGTGGTTTGCCCTCGCGCATCCTCGCGACGCGTACCGGCGTTGATCGCCCGAAGACCGCCTCCGTCCCCGGGGAGGCGCTGGAGCCGCCATGATCCGCACCCCCCTCATGACCGTGATGGTCGACGCCGTGATGAAGGCCGCCAAGACGCTGCGACGCGACTTCGGCGAGGTCGAGAACCTGCAGGTGTCCCGCAAGGGGCCGAGCGACTTCGTCTCCGCGGCCGACCGCAAGGCCGAGGCCACCCTGCGCGAGGCGCTGGCGAAGGCGCGCCCGGGCTACGGCTTCGTGCTCGAGGAGGGTGGCGTGGTCGAGGGCGGGGACACGCAGAACGTCTGGCACGTCGATCCGCTCGACGGCACCACGAACTTCCTGCACGGCATCCCCCAGTTCGCCATCTCGGTGGGGCTCGAGCGCGACGGCAAGATCTTCGCCGGGGTGATCTACGATCCGATCAAGGACGAGCTCTACGTCGCCGAGAAGGGCCAGGGCGCGTTCCTCAACAATCGCCGCCTGCGCGTCTCGGCCCGCACGGACCTCGCGGACTGCCTCGTCGCCTGCGGCATCCCCTTCCTTGGCCACGGCAACCATCCCGAATTCCTGCGCGAGCTCGCCACCCTCATGGGCAAGGTCGCCGGCGTGCGCCGGATGGGCTCCGCCGCCCTCGACCTCGCCGCCGTGGCGGCCGGGCGGGTCGACGGCTACTGGGAGCGCAACGTCCGAAGCTGGGACATCGCGGCCGGGCTCATCCTGGTGCGCGAGGCCGGCGGTTACGTCGCCGACGCCGACGGCGGCGAGCAGATGATGACGAAGGGCTCGGTCGTGGCGGGCAACGAGACGGTCCAGCGCGAGCTCCTGCGGATCGTGCGCGCGGCCTCCAAGGCCGGCTGAGCGCGACCGGAACGCGCGCATTCGGCTTGACGGGGCCTTCGCAGGTGGTCACCTATGCGTGAAGCGGGGTGAGTGGGAGCACGATGGCGGCCGCGTCCAGAAATCCGACGAGCAAGCGACCTTCGAGCGCCCCCTTGAGCGCCCCGCGGATCTACCTGATCCGCATGGGCGTGTTCCTGGTGCTGGCGGGCTTCCTCGCCTTCATCCTCTACCAGCCGATCTGGGAGGCGTTCCTCGCGAACCCCGGGCTCAACGGCATCATCGTCGGCGTTCTCCTCATCGGCATCGTGCTCGCCGTCCGCCAGGTCGTGCGCCTGTTCCGCGAGACGCGCTGGGTCAACGCGGTCGACCTCGACACCGGCGAGCAGATCGCGACCAAGCGCCCGATCCTGCTCGCGCCGGTGGCGCAGGCGGTCGACGCGCGGACGACCGGCGGCGGGCCGGTCGGCATCCCCGTCGCCACGCTGCGCTCGCTCCTCGATTCGGTCGCGGCGCGCCTCGACGAGAGCCGCGAGATCGTGCGCTACCTCGCGGGCCTCCTCATCCTGCTCGGCCTGCTCGGCACCTTCTGGGGCCTGATCGAGACGGTGGGCGCGGTGGGCGACAACATCGCGGCCCTGCGCTCGGGCGGAGACGCCGCGGTGCTGTTCGACGAGCTGAAGTCGAGCCTCGCCGCACCGCTGACGGGCATCGGCATCGCCTTCTCGTCCTCGCTCTTCGGGCTGGGCTCCTCCCTCGTCGTGAGCTTCCTCGACCTGCAGGCGGGCCAGGCGCAGAACCGCTTCTTCACCGAACTCGAGGACCACCTCTCCGCCCACGCGGTGGAGGACGCGCCGCCGCCGAGCCTCGCCAAGGCCGGCGCGGCCGGTGTCCCGCCGGAACTCGCGGCGGCGATCGCCCGGCTCTCGCAGGTGGTCGAGGCCGGCGGCGGCGGGCGCCAGACCTCCCAGGCGATGGCGAACCTCGCCGAGGGCATCCAGGGCCTCGTGCAGCACATGCGTGCCGAGCAGCAGATGATCCGCGACTGGGTGGAGGCGCAGGCCCAGCGCGAGAAGGAGCTCAAGCAGGTCCTCGAGCGGATCGCCGGCGAGAAGGCCTGAGACCATGGCGCTCGCGACCCGCCGCACGAGACGCGAGCGCGGCCTGAACTACTGGCCGAGCTACGTCGACGCGCTCTCCACGCTGCTGCTCGTCATCGTCTTCCTCCTGTCGATCTTCGTGCTCGGGCAGTTCTTCCTCACCCAGGAGATCGCCGGGCGCGACACCGCGCTCGACAGGCTCAACCGCCAGATCGCCGAGCTGACCGACCTCCTCGCACTGGAGCGCGCCCAGCGCCGCGAGAGCGAGGACGAGCTCGCCGCGCTGCAGTCGACGCTCGTCGCGACCGAGGAGGAGCAGGCGCGTCTCCAGGCGCTGCTCGCCGACGGGCTCGGCGCCGGCGAGCGCGAATCGGCGCTCGCCCGCGAACTCGACGCCGAGCGCCGGGAGACCGACCGCGCGCTCGACCAGGTCGCGCTCCTGAACCAGCAGCTCGCCGCGTTGCGCCGCCAGATCGGCGCGCTCGAGGCGGCGCTCGAGGCCTCCGAGCAGCGCGACCGCGACAGCCAGGCGCGCATCGCGGATCTCGGCTCGCGGCTCAACGTGGCGCTCGCCCAGCGCGTCCAGGAGCTGGCGCGCTTCCGCTCGGACTTCTTCGGCCGCCTGCGGCAGATCATCGGTACGCGGCCCGACATCCGCATCGTCGGCGACCGCTTCGTCTTCCAGTCCGAGGTGCTGTTCCCGCCGGGCCAGGCCGCGCTGCGCGCCGGGCCGCAGCCGGAGCTCGAATCGATGGCGCAGGCGATCCTCGAACTCGCCGAGGAGATCCCCCCGGACATCGAGTGGGTGCTGCGCGTCGACGGCCACACCGACGCGCGCCCCATCGCCACGGCGCAGTTCCCCTCGAACTGGTACCTCTCCGCCGCGCGCGCCATCGCGGTGGTGAACTACCTCGAGGAGGCCGGCGTGCCCTCCGAGCACCTGCTCGCGGCGGGGTTCGGCGAGTTCCAGCCGATCGCCGAGGGCGAGGCGGACGAGGACCTCGCGCGCAACAGGCGCATCGAGTTCAAGCTCACCGAGCGCTGAGGGGCGACGCGTCCCACGGCGCGCACCCTCTCACCGTTCCACCAGAACCCACAGCCCGATCCGTGCGCCGGCCGAGATCGCCGCGAGTGCCAGGAACGAGCCGACGGACAGCGTCGCCACCCCGCCGACCCCCTGCCCGATCGTGCAGCCCAGCGCGGCGACGCCGCCGGTGCCCATCAGGAAGGCGCCGAACACGTGGCGCTTCGTCTCGCGCGCGTCGTCCGGCGCCTCCCAGAAGAACTCGCCGCCCGTGCGCGCGGCGAGGAAGGCGCCGGCGAGGACGCCGAGCGTCGCGCCGACGGGGAAGTCGATCGCGATCCCCGTCGCCAGCGCGGCCCAGAGCAGCGTCTCGCCGAGCGGCGCGATGAAGGTGAAGCTCTCCACCCGTGCGTCCTCGAACGGGTCGACCCCGACCACCCCGGTGATGGCGAAGCCCGCCGTCACCGAGAGCCCGATCGCAACGCCGGTGAGGAGGAGCTTGCGGGAAGTGCGCGTCCCCTCGTGCGCGAGCGCGAGCGCCGCGAAGCCGCCGGCGATCGCCAGTGCCAGCGCCGCCGCCGCGGCGGGGTCGAGACCGATCAGCACCGGCAGCGTCTGCGCCGTGCGCGGGGCGAGGTCGAGCGCGAGCGGGTCGATCAGCGAGACGCGCGCGACGCCGGTGAGGCCGCGCATCGCCATCAGCGCGGAGAGGCCCAGCACGAGGAAGCCGAGCAGCGCCTTGAGATCGCCGCCGCCCAGCCGAAGCAGCATGCCGAAGCCGCAGGTGCCCACCAGCGCCATGCCGAGCCCGAAGGCCAGCCCCCCGACGAGCGCCCCGGCCCATTCGAGCCGCGGCGCGACGTAGATCGTGCGCGACAGGTCGAGATCCGCCGCGCCCGCGAGCAGCACGAGGCCCGCCATGGCGACGCCGATGGCGAGCGCCCAGGCGCGCAGTCGGCGCGTGTCACGGGCATAGACCGCGTCCTCGATGGCACCCAGCGTGCAGAACCGCCCCCGGCGCGCGGCGAAACCGAGCGCCACCCCGGCGAGGAAGCCGAGCAGCGTGCGCACCAGGTTGGCCGCGAGATCGTGGGGAAGCAACTCCGCCATCAGGGTCCGCCCGCGAGCATGCACCGAATGCGATATGTTTCACCGCGCCGTGGTGGAAGATCAAGAACGAAGGTGCTCGGCCACCCGATCGTCTGCACACGCCGCAGCGGCCGCTGCCGCTTCTTTGGGCACGCCAGCGCCGAGCGTGGCCTTGATGCGGGATCGCGCGGGCGCGACGATGCCATGCCGTACCGAGACCCGCGTCCCATGCATCTGCCACGTCCCGCCGCCGACCCCGCCCCGCCGCGCTGGATCCGCGCAGCCGGGGGCGTGCGCATCGCGCTGGGCACGACGGCGCGCGGCACGGCGCCGATGGCCATCGCCGAGCGCGGCGGCTACCGGGTGCGCTTCGTCGGCGCGGGCGGGCGCTGCGAGGGCGTCTACCTCAACACCGGCGGCGGCCTCGCGGGTGGCGACGACCTCGCGCTCGACGTCTCGCTCGCGCCCGGCGCGGCGGCGACGCTCACCACCCAGGCCGCCGAAAAGGTCTACCGCGCGCAGGGCGACGCCACGACGATGCGTGTCGCGCTCGATCTCGGGCCGGGCGCGGCGCTCGACTGGCTGCCGCAGGAGCAGATCCTGTTCGACGGCGCGCGGCTCCACCGCCGCATCGACGTCGCCATGGCCGCGGACGCGCGCCTGCTCCTCGTCGAGAGCGCGGTCTTCGGCCGCCTGGCCATGGGCGAGACCGTGGAGACCGGCACGTTGCGGGATCGCTGGCGCATCCGCCGCGGCGGGCACCTCGTCTTCGCCGAGGATCTGCGGCTCGAAGGCGGCGTCGCCGACATCCTCGCACGGCCGGCCTGCGGCGGTGGCGCACGGGCGCTCGCGACCGTGCTACTCGTGTCGGCGGATGCGGAGGCGCGCGTCGAGGAGGCGCGCGCGGCGCTGGCGGAGGCGCGGGTCGAATGCGCCGCCGGCGGCGTCGGCGGCATGCTGGTCGCCCGCTTCCTCTCGCCCGATCCGCAGCGGCTGCGGGCCGGTCTCGCCCGATTCCTCGCGCGGCTCTCCGGCCGCCCCCTCCCCCGCTCCTGGTCCACCTGAGGTGTCCCGATGAAGCTCTCCCCCCGCGAGAAGGACAAGCTCCTCGTCGCCATGGCGGCGATGGTGGCACGCCGGCGGCTCGAGCGCGGCGTGAGGCTGAACTACCCCGAGGCGATCGCGCTGATCACGGACTATGTGGTCGAGGGCGCCCGCGACGGCCGCACCGTCGCCGAGCTGATGGAGGCGGGCGCCCACGTGCTGACCGCCGAGCAGGTGATGCCCGGCGTCGCCGAGATGATCCACGACGTCCAGGTCGAGGCGACCTTCCCCGACGGGACGAAGCTCGTCACCGTGCACGAGCCGATCCGCGGCGCGACCGGCGAATTCATCCCCGGCGCGGTGTGCCCGATGGAGGGCGAGATCGTGCTGAACGAGGGGCGCGAGACGCTCACGCTCGAGGTTTCGAACACCGGCGATAGGCCGATCCAGGTGGGCTCGCACTACCATTTCGCCGAGACCAACAACGCGCTCGCCTTCGACCGCGCGCAGGCCCGCGGCATGCGCCTCGACATCCCCGCCGGCACCGCCGTGCGCTTCGAGCCGGGCCAGACGCGGGAGGTGACGCTGGTGGCGCTGTCGGGCGAGCGGAAGGTCTACGGGTTCCAGGGGAAGGTGATGGGGGCGCTGTGAGGGGGGTGTGGTAGGATCGGGCATCGATCGCGGAGGACGAGCCATGAACGTTCGCACGAAAATCGGCAAGGACGGTCAGGTGACCCTACCCGAGGACGTCCTGCAAGCGCTCGACCTGCACGAGGGCGACGATCTGGAGGCCACCATCGGAGCAGCCGGAGAAGTCGTCCTTCGCCGTACTCCGGAACCTGCGCGCACGGGCGTCCCCGGCGCCGGTCTTCTGGGTCTCATCGGCGCCTTCAAGACGGAAGGTCCACCGGTTTCACCCGAGGAACGGCGGCGGCTGATCGGCGAGGCGATTCTTCGGAAGGGGCGCGAATGAACCGCATCGGTCTCGATACGAACGTGCTGCTGCGCATGATTCTCGCCGACGATCCCGATCAGACGCGGCGCGCGGCGGACTTCGTGACGAGCCGCTCGCGACCCGACGCATTCGTCGTCAGCTTGGTCGTGCTGGCCGAGGTTTACTGGACGCTCCGCACGCGGAAAGAGAGCAACTCCGAGATCGCCCGCCGTCTGCGCGAGCTCGTCGACGATCCCTCGATCGTCCTCTCGGACGCGCGTGCGGTCCGCCTGGCCCTCGCGGACTACGACGCGGGCTTCGGCGACTTCTCCGACCGCCTCATCGCCCGCGTCAACGAGGCGCACGGCGCCTCGCAGACCTTCACCTTCGACCGCAAGGCCGCCCGCCATCCGCCCCTCGCGCTCGTGCCGTAGCGCGTCTGCCGGAAGGCGCTCGACGCATCCTATGAAGCGGCATCGTCCGTCCTTGTGCTTTAACCACCGGGGATCCAATATAAAGTAAGGCGAAATCGAAATCGTAAGGAGCCGACTATGGGCGCCGTCGTCACCTCGAAGGGGCAGATCACCCTCCCGGCGGAGATACGCAGAGCGTTCGGCATCGAGCAAGGAGACGAGCTCGTCTTCTTCAAGCACGCCGACGGGTCTCTCGGCGTGCGCGTGCGTCGGCCGCGCCCCTTCGCCGGCCGCGGCATGTTCAAGGTCGACCGGCCGATCACAGAGGAAGACATCGACGAGGGGATCGGGCAGGAGGTCGAGGCGCGCTATTCGAGAACGCTCTCGCAGCCGACGAAGGAGAAATCCCCGTCGTGATCGCGCTCGATACGAATGTGCTCGTCCGGTACTTCTTCGACAGCGGCGACCCACATCACACACCGTCCTCGGCGATCATCGACGAGCGTTGCTCGCCGTCGTCGCCCGGCTTCGTCAGCCATGTGATCGTGGCCGAGTTCGCGTGGGTGGCGCGCCGCACCTTCGAGGTCACGCGCGGCGAACTCGCCGCCGTGCTCGCCTCCATACTCGATCACGAAAACCTGGCCGTCGAAGACGCGCAGCTGGTCGAGGCGGCGCTCGGCGACTTCCGGGTGGGACGCGCCGATTTCACCGACTACTTGGCCGCCGCGATAGGACGCCGGCACGACGCATCCCCCTTCGTCACGTTCGACCAGATCGCCGCTCGCGAACCCGGCTGCCAATCCGCCGTCTAGCCCCACCCGCCAGAAAGGCCCCGCACCATGCCCTACCGCATCTCCCGCGCCGCCTACGCCGACATGTTCGGGCCCACCGTCGGGGACCTGGTGCGCCTCGCCGACACGGACCTGACGATCCGGGTGGAGCGCGACTTCACGGTCTACGGCGAGGAGGTGAAGTTCGGCGGCGGCAAGGTGATCCGTGACGGGATGGGGCAGAGCCAGGTCACCAACGCCCAGGGCGCGGTCGACACCGTCATCACCAACGCGCTCATCGTCGACCATTGGGGGATCGTGAAGGCGGACGTGGGGCTCGTGAACGGGCGCATCGTCGCGATCGGCAAGGCGGGCAACCCGGACATCCAGCCGGGCGTCGACATCGTCGTCGGGCCGGGGACGGAGGCGATCGCGGGCGAGGGCAGGATCCTCACCGCCGGCGGGTTCGACAGCCACATCCACTTCATCTGTCCCCAGCAGATCGAGGATGCGCTGATGTCGGGCGTCACCACGATGCTCGGCGGCGGCACCGGCCCCGCCGACGGCACCAACGCCACCACGTGCACGCCCGGCCCCTTCCACATGGCCCGCATGCTCGAGGCCGCCGACGGCCTTCCGATGAACCTGGCCTTCTCGGGGAAGGGTAACGCGGCGCTGCCCGGGGCGCTCGTCGAGATGATCGAGGCCGGCGCCTGCGCGCTCAAGCTCCACGAGGACTGGGGGACGACGCCGCAGGCGATCGACAATTGCCTCTCGGTCGCGGACGAATACGACATCCAGGTGATGATCCACACCGACACGTTGAACGAGTCGGGCTTCGTCGAGGACACGGTGCGCGCCTTCAAGAACCGCACCATCCACGCCTTCCACACCGAGGGCGCCGGCGGCGGGCACGCGCCGGACATCATCAAGGTGGCGGGGCTTCCCAACGTGCTGCCCTCCTCCACGAACCCGACCCGGCCCTTCACGGTGAACACGATCGACGAGCATCTCGACATGCTCATGGTCTGCCACCACCTCGACCCCTCGATCCCGGAGGACCTCGCCTTCGCCGAGAGCCGCATCCGCAAGGAGACGATCGCGGCCGAGGACATCCTGCACGACATCGGCGCGCTCTCGATGATCGCGTCGGACAGCCAGGCCATGGGCCGCGTCGGCGAGGTGATCACCCGCACCTGGCAGACCGCGCACAAGATGAAGACGCAGCGCGGAGCGCTCCCGGAGGACCAGGGATCGGGCGCGGACAATTTCCGCGTGAAGCGCTACATTGCGAAATACACGATCAACCCGGCCATCGCCCACGGCATCTCGCGCCATATCGGCTCCATCGAGGTCGGCAAGATGGCGGATCTCGTGCTCTGGGATCCCGCCTTCTTCGGCGTGAAGCCGCATCTCGTGCTCAAGGGCGGCACCATCGTCGCCGCTGCCATGGGCGACCCCAACGCCTCGATCCCGACGCCGCAGCCGGTCCACTACCGCCCCATGTTCGCCGCCTTCGGCAAGGCGCTGGCGGCGACCTCCGTCACCTTCGTGTCGAAGGCGGCGATGGAGCGCGACGTGCGCGGGCGGCTCGGGCTCGCCAAGCAGACGATCGCCGTCGAGAACGTACGCGGCGGCATCTCCAAGGCCGACATGATCCACAACTCCGCCTGCCCCGCGATCACGGTCGACCCGGAGACATATGCGGTCACCGCCGACGGCGAGCTGCTCGTCTGCGAGCCGGCGACGAGCCTGCCGCTGGCGCAGCGGTATTTCCTGTTCTAGCCTGCCGGACGCGCCGGAGCGGGCGGAGCTCTTTCCCCTACGGAACGCTCCCATCCCGCGGGGCGAGTTGCGCGGCGGCGGAAGCGGCGTATACAAACGCCCTCCTGGAAGGAAGAGGGGGCGCGCGTGACGAAGAGCATTTCCGAGGACCTCAAGTCCAGCGCCCTCTTCTACCATCGTCATCCCCGCCCCGGTAAGCTCGAGATCCAGCCGACGAAGCCGCTCGGCAACCAGCGCGACCTCGCGCTGGCCTACTCGCCGGGCGTCGCGGCCGCCTGCGAGGCGATCGTCGACGATCCCGGCGAGGCGGCGACGCTGACGGCGCGCCAGAACCTCGTCGCGGTCGTCTCGAACGGCACCGCCGTGCTCGGCCTCGGCAACATCGGCCCGCTGGCGTCCAAGCCCGTGATGGAGGGCAAGGCGGTCCTGTTCAAGAAGTTCGCCGGCATCGACGTGTTCGACATCGAGGTGGCGCAGACCGACGTCGACGCGCTCGTCGAGACGGTCGCGGCGCTGGAGCCGACCTTCGGCGGCATCAACCTCGAGGACATCAAGGCGCCCGAATGCTTCGAGGTGGAGGAGCGGCTCAAGGCCCGCATGGGCATCCCCGTCTTCCACGACGACCAGCACGGCACGGCGATCATCGTCGGGGCGGCGGTGACGAACGCGCTGGCGCTGTCCGGCAAGAAGATCGACGAGATCAAGGTCGTCACCTCCGGCGCGGGCGCGGCGGCCCTCGCCTGCCTCAACCTGCTGCTGACGCTCGGGGTCAGGCGCGAGAACGTCTTCGTCACGGACATCGAGGGCGTCGTCTTCGAGGGCCGCGAGAGCCTGATGGACCGCTGGAAGGCGGCCTACGCGCAGAGGACCGAGGCGCGGACCCTCGCCGATGTGATCGCGGGCGCGGACGTTTTCCTCGGCCTCTCCGCGGCGGGGGTCCTCAAGCCCGAGTACCTCGAGCACATGGCGCCGCTGCCGCTGATCCTCGCGCTCGCCAACCCGACGCCCGAGATCATGCCCGAACTCGCGCAGGCGGTGCGCCCGGACGCCATGATCTGTACCGGGCGCTCGGACTTCCCCAACCAGGTCAACAACGTCCTGTGCTTCCCCTACATCTTCCGCGGCGCGCTCGACGTCGGCGCGACGACGATCAACGAGGAGATGAAGGCGGCCGCGGTGAAGGCGATCGCGGCGCTCGCCCGCGAGGCGCCCTCCGAGGTGGTGGCGCGCGCCTATGGCGGCGAGGCGCGGCCCTTCGGCAAGGAATCGCTGATCCCGAGCCCGTTCGACCCGCGGCTGATCCTGCGCATCGCCCCCGCGGTGGCGAAGGCGGCGATGGACTCGGGCGTGGCCGCCCGACCGCTGCCGGACCTGAAGGCCTACGAGGACTCGCTCGGCGGCTTCGTCTTCCGCTCGGGCTTCCTGATGAAGCCGCTCTTCGCCGCCGCGAAGGCGGCGCCACGACGCGTGATCTACGCCGAGGGCGAGGATGAGCGGGTGCTGCGCGCGGCCCAGGTCGTCATCGAGGAGGGCATCGCCCGCCCGATCCTGATCGGGCGCCCCGCGGTGGTGCAGGCGCGGCTCGAGCGCTTCGGCCTCTCCCTCGAGATCGGCCGCGACGTCGACCTGATCAACCCGGAGGACGACCCGCGCTACCGCGACTACGTCGCGACCTATCTCGAGATCGCCGGGCGCCAGGGCATCACGCCGGACGCGGCCCGCACCCTGGTGCGCACCAACGCCACCGTCATCGCGGCGCTCGCCGTGCGACGGGGCGACGCGGACGCGCTGATCTGCGGGCTGGAGGGGCGCTTCCAGTCGAACCTGCGTCACCTGCGCACCATCATCGGCCTCGCACCGGGCGCGCGGGACTTCGCGGCGCTCTCGCTGATGATCACCCGCAGGGGCGCCTACTTCCTGGCGGACACGCACGTGCGGCCCGACCCGACGGCGGAGGAGATCGCCGACGTCGCCTGCGCCTGCGCGAGCCACGTCGCCCGCTTCGGGCTCGAGCCGAAGATCGCGCTCGTGTCGCACTCGGACTTCGGCGCGATCGATTCGCCCTCGGCGCGGAAGATGCGCCAGGCCCTGGAGCTGATCCGCGAGCGCGCGCCCGCGCTCGAGGTCGACGGCGAGATGCAGGCGGACACCGCCCTCCTCCAGGCCACCCGCGACCGGGTGCTGCCGCACTCGCGGCTCACGGGCGAGGCCAATGTGCTGATCATGCCCAACCTCGACGCCGCCAACATCGCCTACCAGCTCACCAAGGTGATGGCGGACGCGCTGCCGGTGGGGCCGATCCTGATCGGCCCGGCCAAGCCCGCCCACGTGGTGACGCCGTCGGTGACGGCGCGGGGCATCGTCAACATGACGGCGGTCGCGGTGGTGGAGGCGCAGGCGGGGCTCTGACCCCGCCCGCTTCCGAGACGCCGCTCAGGCGGCGCGCACACGTCCGAGGAAGTCCGAGACCCGCGTCTTCAGCGTGTCCGCCGACCCGCTCAGCGATTCCGCCGAGACCCGCACCTCGCCGGACATGCGCCCGGTCTCGGCCGCGGCCTGCGTCATCGCCGACATCGATTCGGAGACGGCGCTCGTGCCCTTGGCCGCCTCGTTGACGTTGCGGGCGATCTCGTTCGTCGTCGCGCCCTGCTCCTCGGCCGCCGAGGCGACGAGGGAAGCGCCCTCGCGGATCTCGCCGATCATCCGGCCGATGCGCTCGACGGCATCGATCGTGACGCCCGTGGCCGACTGCATGTCGGCCATCTCGGCGTCGATCTTCTCGGTCGTCTTCGTCGTCTGCTCGGCGAGCTGCTTCACCTCGGCGGCGACGACGGCGAAGCCGCGGCCCGCCTCGCCGGCCCGCGCCGCCTCGATCGTGGCGTTGAGCGCCAGCAGGTTGGTCTTCTCGGCGACCTCGCGGATGAGGGTCGTCATGGCGGCGACGCGCCCGACCACGTCACGCAGGGCGGCCACAGAGGCCGTCGTGCGACCGGCCTCGTCGTTGGCGGCACTCGCGCCGTTCGCGGCGCCGGTGATGGAGCGCACGACGTCCGCGATCGCCGCGGAGAGCTCCTCGCTCGCCGCCGCGACGGCGCCGACGTTGGCGCTCGCCTGCTCGGCCGCGGCCGAGACGGTGAGGACCTGGCTCTCGGTCTCCTCCGCGACGGAGGAGAGCGCGGTCGCGTTGGTGCGCAGCTGCTCGGCGGCGGAGCCCACCTCCGTCACGACGCCCGAGACCGCCTGCTCGAACTCGTCGGCGAGGCGCAGCATGGCCTCGCGGCTCGCCCGCTCGGCGGCCGCCTTCTGCTCCGCCGCCTCGCGCTCCGCCTCGACGCCGCGGCGCAGGCTCTCGCGCAGGTCGATCGCGGCGGTGGCGAGGGTACCGATCTCGTCCCGACGGGATGCGCCCGTCACCTCGACGGCCAGATTGCCGCCGGCGAGCGCTCGAATGCAGGCGACGATTCCCTGCAGCGGGCCGGTGACGCCGAACCGGGAGACCGCGAAACCCAGCGCGATGCCGACGAGGGTGCCGAGGGTTGCTATGGTGATCAGCAGGATCTCGCTGCTGCGCGCCATCTCTCGCGCGTCGGTCGCGACCTGGACGGCCAGCGCTTCGCTCGCCTCCGTCAAGCGGTCGAGCGTCGCCGTCAGGTGCTCGACGTCCTCGCGGCTCTTGGCGACGAGGTCGGCGAGCTGGGCCTGGGCCGCGTCGACTGCCCGCCCCCGCTGCCGCTCGCCTTCGGCGATGACCAGGTCGAGGTCGGCGAAGAACGTCTGCGACAGGCGCGCGATGTCGCGCAGCATCGCACGGCGCTCACCATCGTCGATCTGCGCCTCGAGCTGGACCATGCGGTCCTCGAAGCTGCGGCGCCGCTCGACGATGTCGGCGCGGGAGGCGTCCAGCTTCGACGGCTCCGCCAGGATCCTGTACTCGCTGCGCGAGATGTCGAGGGCATCCTGGTTGATGCCCGCGACGAGCTTGATCTGCTGGGTCGTCGCCTCGAGGCGCGCCGTCGCACGCGCCACGGATTCCAGGCTGGTGTAAGCGACCGTGGCGATACAGATCGTCGCGGCTGCCATCGATGTGATCACGAGCGCGATCTTTGCGCCTACCGAAATACGTCCGAGCATCATTCTTCTCCGCGCTACCAGAACCCAAATTCTCGTTGTCGAATGATGCTGCGGCAGGCCTGTTGACAGATGCTTAAACTGCATGAATTCGGAGCTAATTCAAAATTTACATCCAAGATTGAACCGATTAATATGTTTTACTACGTATGTCTTGCCGCGCAGATCACGCGACTTGCTTCACGATCAGACTGGTGGCGATCGCCTGCGCACCCCCGTCCGGATTCGTCCGCGTCCGACCGCGCTCGGAGCCCGCCGGCACGGCGAGCCGGCTCGTGCAGAAACCTCCCGCTTCCATCGAACCTCTCGCGCGCCTCCCGCGACGAACCTCGTGCAAGGGCGCGATCGGCGCCCCGCCGGCCGCGAGAGCGCGGCTCGGCCTCGACACACGGGAGACCTACGACCATGCGCAAGACCTTCGTCATCGCCGCCCTCGCCGCCCTCTCGCTCGGTGCCCTCGTGGGCATCGGCACGAGCCCGTCCGACGCGCAGCTCCAGCTGCGCGCCCCCGCCACTCAGCCCGGCACCTGCAAGACCGCTCCCATGACGGCGCAGGGCCCGAGCGCCGCCGCCGCGCAGGCGGTCTGGGCGAGCCAGGTGAGCGCCGTCCACGGCGCGAACTGGTCGATCTGGGCCGGCGCCGCCGACAAGTCCGTGGTGCCGACCGCCCGCGGCGGCACGACCTGGCAGGCCCGCGCGCGGCCGTGCTTCTACCATCCGGTCCCTTGACGAGGCGCCCACGGCGCGCGCGAGCCCGACCCGGCGAAGGAGTGCGCCGCGATCGACGGCACGGCCGGCTGGAGTGTCTCGTCGCGGCGTGCGAGGACCGCTGTCCGGGTCGACCCGGACAGCAGTCTCATATCCGCGCCACGGACGTTGCCGCCCGCGCATCGCGGCCGGACATGCGAAAGGGCGGCCCCGCTGGGACCGCCCTTTCGCGATTCGATGGAGTGGCGCCGAATACGGCGCCGGATCGGCCTCAGGCGGCCTCGGCCTCGTCCGCCTCGGCGGAGGGACCCGAATCCTTGCCCTTCGCGTCCGGATCGCGATCGACGAACTCGATCACCGCCATCGGGGCGTTGTCGCCGTAACGGAAGCCGGCCTTGAGGACGCGGGTGTAGCCGCCCTGGCGGTCCTTGTAGCGGGGCCCGAGCACGTCGAAGAGCTTCTTGACGAGCGTCTCGTCCTGGATGCGGGCGATCGCCTGGCGGCGGGCGTGCAGGTCGCCGCGCTTGCCGAGCGTGATCAGCTTCTCGACGACGGGACGCAGGTCCTTCGCCTTCGGCAGCGTCGTGACGATCTGCTCGTGCTTGATCAGGGCCTGGGCGAGGTTCTTGAACATCGCCTTGCGATGCTCGGGGGTGCGGTTGAAGCGACGACCGCGGAATCCGTGACGCATGGTGGCTCTCCTTCGTTGCCGGCCGCCGTGCCAAGGAACGGCCGATCGTGTTCGTTCGTGAAGGCGCCCCCGCCGGCCGGCGGGAGCACGGGTCTCTCAGGCGGCGATCTCAGTAGTGCTCCTCGAAGCGCTTGGCGAGATCGTCGATGTTCTCCGGCGGCCAGCCCGGCACTTCCATGCCCAGGTGCAGGCCCATGCCGGCGAGCACTTCCTTGATCTCGTTCAAGGACTTGCGGCCGAAGTTCGGCGTGCGCAGCATCTCGGCTTCCGTCTTCTGGATCAGATCGCCGATGTACACGATGTTGTCGTTCTTCAGGCAGTTCGCCGAGCGCACCGAGAGCTCGAGCTCGTCCACCTTCTTGAGCAGGCCCGGCGGGAAGGGCAGCTGCGGCGAGACGGAGGCAGGCTCGTCCTTGCGCGGCTCCTCGAAGTTCACGAAGATGGCGAGCTGGTCCTGGATGATGCGCGCCGCATAGGCGAGCGCGTCGTCCGGAGTCAGCGAGCCGTCGGTCTCGACCGTCATCGTGAGCTTGTCGTAGTCGAGGATCTGGCCCTCGCGGGTGTTCTCGACGCGATAGGAGACCTTGCGCACCGGCGAGTACAGCGCATCGACCGGGATGAGGCCGATCGGCGCGTCCTCGGGACGGTTGCGGTCCGCGGAGACGTAGCCCTTGCCGGTGTTGACCGTGAACTCCATCCGGATCTCGGCGCCCTCGTCGAGGGTGCACAGGACGAGGTCCGGGTTGAGGATCTCGACGTCGCCCACCGTGTTGATGTCGCCCGCGGTGACGAGGCCGGGGCCCGTCTTGCGCAGCGTCATGCGCTTGGGGCCGTCGCCCTGCATGCGGATGGCGATCGCCTTGATGTTCAGGACGATGTCCGTCACGTCCTCGCGGACGCCCGGGATCGACGAGAACTCGTGCAGCACGCCGTCGATCTGGACGGCGGTGACCGCGGCGCCCTGGAGCGAGGACAGGAGCACGCGCCGCAGCGCGTTGCCGAAGGTGGTGCCGAAGCCGCGCTCGAGGGGCTCGGCGACGACGGTGGCGACGCGCTTGGGATCGTCGCCGGCACTGACCTGCAGCTTGTTCGGCTTGATCAGCTCTTGCCAATTCTTCTGGATCACGACCTCACCTCTCGTGAGACGGGCATGGCGGAAAGGCGCGCGGCGCGCCGAACCGATCGATGCGCGCCGCGCCGGCCCGCGAGCGGGGCGTGGCACGCGCGGCGCGCGGGCGGTGCGGCGTCAGACGCGGCGACGCTTGCGCGGACGGCAGCCGTTGTGCGGGATCGGCGTGACGTCGCGGATGGAGGTGACGGTGAAGCCCGCCGCCTGGAGGGCGCGCAGCGCCGACTCGCGGCCCGAGCCGGGGCCGGAAACCTCGACCTCGAGGGTGCGCATGCCGTGCTCGGCGGCCTTGCGGGCGGCATCCTCGGCGGCGACCTGGGCCGCGTAGGGGGTCGACTTGCGCGAGCCCTTGAAGCCCATCATGCCCGCCGACGACCACGAGATCGTGTTGCCCTGCGCGTCGGTGATGGTGATCATCGTGTTGTTGAACGACGCGTTCACGTGCGCGACGCCCGAGACGATGTTCTTGCGCTCGCGGCGACGAACGCGGGTGGTGTCCTTTGCCATCTCTTATCGTGTCCTTCTGGCGCGCCCGTAATGCCAGGCGCTCGGGATGGGGGCGGCGACGGGCGCCGCCCGAGATCACTTCTTCTTGCCGGCGATCGGCTTCGACTTGCCCTTGCGGGTGCGGGCGTTGGTGTGCGTGCGCTGGCCGCGGACCGGCAGGTTCCGGCGATGGCGCAGGCCGCGATAGACGCCCAGATCCATCAGGCGCTTGATGTTCATCGACACCTCGCGGCGCAGGTCGCCCTCGACCACGTAGTCGCGGTCGATGGCCTCGCGGACCTGGAGGACCTCCGCGTCGGTGAGCTCGTTCACGCGGCGCTCGGCCGGGATCGAGACCTTGTCGCAGATCTCCTGAGCCTTCTTGGCCCCGATGCCGTGAATGTACTGCAGCGCGATGACGACGCGCTTGTTGGTCGGAATGTTGACGCCTGCGATACGGGCCACGTCTCGTCTCCATGTCGGCCGCGCGCCCGGGAGGGCGGCGGCGGGTTGTCGTGTCGCGCGTCCGGTGGAGTCCGGCCCCTGCGCGGTGTGGGCCCTCGCGGGCCGACGGTCGAAGCGCGCAAAGCCCCGGACGGCTTCTCGCGAAGCCCGCCGGGACCGCCCGTCGACCTGGGAAGAGGCGCGCATACACGGCCGCGTGCGGCGCGTCAAGGCGTCCCTCGCGAAATCAGCTCTCGTACGTCCTCAGCAGCGCCACGAGCTGCTCGGCCACCGCGTCGATCGGCTGCATGCCGTCGATGCGGTCGAGCATGCCCTTGCCCGCGTAGTGCGCCGAGAGCGGCGCCGTCTGCTGGCGGTAGGCCTCGAGCCGCGTCTTGAAGACCTCGGGATTGTCGTCCTTGCGCACCGGCTCGCCGCGCGCCTCGGTCTCCCGGGCGCGGGTGGCGATGCGCTCGACGAGGATCGCCTCGTCGACCACGAACTCGACCACGGTGTCGAGCGCCATGCCCTTGGAGGCGAGCATCGCGTCGAGCGCGTCGGCCTGCGCCACCGTGCGCGGGAAGCCGTCGAGGATGAAGCCGTTGCGGGCGTCGGGCTCCTCGATCCGATCGGCGACGATGCCGACCACGACCGCGTCGGGGACGAGGGCGCCCGAATCCATGATCGCCTTGGCCTCGCGCCCCACGGGCGTGCCCGCCGCGACCGCGGCGCGCAGCATGTCGCCCGTCGAGAGCTGGGGGATGCCCCAACGCTCGGAGACGCGTGCGGCCTGCGTGCCCTTGCCGGCGCCCGGCGGTCCCAAGAAGATCAGCCTCATCCCTGTCCCCCTCCGCGTTCCCTCGATCCGCGGCGCCGTGGCCGGCACCGTGCGCGCTGGCCGTGCGGCCTCAGCGGCCGCGCCGCGCGCCCTTGAGCTTCGCCTTCTTGACGAGGCCTTCGTATTGGTGGGCGAGCAGATGCCCGTGCACCTGCGCGACCGTATCCATCGTCACCGTCACCACGATGAGCAGCGACGTTCCACCGAGATAGAACGGCAACGCCGCGTAGGAAATGAGAAATTCGGGTATCAGGCAAACCACGGTGAGGTAGAGCGCCCCGATCACGGTGATCCGGGTGAGCACGTAGTCGATATGGTCCGCCGTCCGCTCGCCCGGGCGGATGCCGGGGATGAAGCCGCCGTGCTTCTTGAGATTGTCCGCCGTCTCCGCCGGGTTGAACACGATGGCCGTGTAGAAGAAGGCGAAGAAGATGATCAGCGAGGCGTAGAGGATCATGAAGGCCGGGCGGCCGTGACCGAGATAGATCGCGATCGTGTTGAGGATCCCGTCCCCGCCCTGCGCCGCCGAGAAGCTCGCCACCGTGGTCGGCAGGAGCAGCAGCGAGGAGGCGAAGATCGGCGGGATCACGCCGGCGGTGTTGAGCTTGAGCGGCAGGAACGAGGTCTGCCCGTCGTACATCCGGTTGCCGACCTGGCGCTTCGGGTAGCTGATCAGCAGCCGGCGCTGGGCGCGCTCCATGAACACGACGAAGTAGATGATGCCCGCCGCCATGACGATGACGCCGATGATGAAGGCGGTCGAGATCGCCCCCTGGCGCCCGAGCTCGAGCAGCCCCGCGGTCGCCTGCGGCAGGTGCGCGACGATGCCCGCGAAGATGATCAGCGAGATGCCGTTGCCGATGCCGCGCGAGGTGATCTGCTCGCCCAGCCACATCAGGAACATGGTGCCGCCGGTGAGCGTGATCACCGTCGTGACGATGAAGAACGGCCCGGGATTCACCACGATGCCCCCCGACGCCGAAAGCCCGACGGCGATGCCCCAGGACTGGAACACGGCGAGGACGAGGGTGAGGTAGCGCGTGTACTGGTTGATGACCTTGCGGCCGCTCTCGCCCTCCTTCTTGAGGGCCTCCAGCGTCGGGCTCACCGCGGTGAGCAGCTGGATGATGATCGAGGCCGAGATGTAGGGCATGATGTTGAGCGCGAAGATCGCCATGCGCTCCACCGCGCCGCCCGCGAACATGTTGAACATGCCCAAGACGCCGCCGGCCGCCGCCTCGAAGGACTGCGCCAGCGCTTCCGGGTCGATGCCCGGCAGGGGGATGTAGGTGCCCAGCCGATAGATGATCAGCGCGCCCAGCGTGAACCAGATACGCTTCTTCAGTTCCTCGGCGCGCGCCAGCGCCCCGAAATTCAAATTCGCAGCAAGCTGCTCGGCTGCTGAGGCCATCGTCCCCTCCTCGAGGCGCGCCGTCGGTCGTCGTCTTCGGTTGGTCGAGACGAAACGGCGGCCACGCACGCTCGCGCGCACGGGCCGCCGCTCGCAGTCGTCAAGATGGGATCAGGCTCATGCCTGCGCAACGGCCTCGTCGAGGATCTTCACGCTGCCGCCGGCCTTCTCGATGGCCTCGCGCGCCGACTTGGACGCGCCGGTCACCTCGAAGGCGAGCTTGGCGGTGAGATCGCCGACGCCGAGGATCTTCACACCGTCGCGCACCCGCGAGCAGACGCCCGCGGCGACGAGCGCCTCGACCGTCACGGGCGCGTCGGTCGCGAGCCTGCCCGCGTCGACGGCCTGCTGGATGCGACCGAGGTTGACCTCGTTCAGGTCGCGGGCGTTGGGGTTGTTGAAGCCCCGCTTGGGCAGGCGCCGATAGATCGGCATCTGGCCGCCCTCGAAGCCCTTGATGCGGACGCCGGAGCGGGCCTTCTGGCCCTTGACGCCGCGCCCGGCGGTCTTGCCCTTGCCCGACCCGATGCCGCGGCCGACGCGCATGCGCTCCTTGACCGCTCCCGGATTGTCGCGAAGTTCGTTCAGCTTCATGACGCGCGCCTCCTCAGGTCTCGTCGACGACGCGCACGAGATGCTTGACCTTCGTGATCATCCCCTGGACCTCGGGGGTGTCGGGAAGGGTGCGCTTCCGGTGCAGCTTGTTGAGCCCGAGCCCGATCAGCGTCTGGCGCTGGCGGGCCTCGCGGCGGATGGGCGAGCCGATCTGCTCGACGGTGATGGTCTTGTCAGCCATGTCGCCCTCCCTCAGCCTTCGGCGCCGACGTCGGCGCCGCCGCCGGGACGGCGGGCCTGCAGGGCCGAGACCTTGATTCCGCGGCGCGCCGCGACGGAGCGCGGGCTGTCCTCGGACTTGAGCGCGTCGAAGGTCGCGCGCACGAGGTTGTAGGGGTTCGACGACCCCAGCGACTTCGACACCACGTCCTGGACGCCGAGCGCCTCGAACACCGCGCGCATCGGGCCGCCGGCGATGATGCCGGTACCCGCGGGCGCCGCGCGCATCACGACCTTGCCGGCGCCGTGGCGGCCCGCGACGTCGTGGTGGAGCGTGCGGCCCTCGCGCAGCGGCACGCGCACGAGCCCGCGCTTGGCGGCCTCGGTCGCCTTGCGGATCGCCTCCGGCACCTCGCGGGCCTTGCCGTGGCCGAAGCCGACGCGGCCCTTCTGGTCGCCGACGACGACGAGGGCGGCGAAGCCGAAGCGCCGGCCGCCCTTCACCACCTTGGCGACGCGGTTGATGTGCACGAGGCGGTCGACGAACTCGCTGTCGCGCTCCTCGCGATCCTGCCTGTCTCTCTCTCTCGCCATGTCTCTCTCACTGACGCGGGCGGCGGCTCCCGCTCGCTGCCGGGGATCGGCGCCGGGAGGATACCCGCCCGCCCGGGAGCGCGCACGCGCCCCCTCCCCTTGTTGCTTGCCGCCGTCATGGCTCCGCGCGGGCCGGGCCGGAGGCCCTCCCGCGCGCGCCGTCTCGATCGATCGCCGGGCTATACGCCCATCGCGATCAGAATTCCAGCCCGCCCTCGCGCGCGGCGTCCGCCAGCGCCTTGACCCGGCCGTGGTAGATGTAGCCCGAGCGGTCGAAGACGACCTTGGTCACGCCGGCCGCCTTGGCGCGCTCGGCGACGAGCTTGCCGATCTCCGCCGCCGCGGCGCGGTCCGCGCCGGTCTTCAGCTTCTCGCGCATGTCCTTCTCGAGGGAGGACGCGGACGCCAGCGTGTGGCCCTTCGCATCGTCGATGATCTGAGCGTAGATCTGCTTCGACGAGCGGAAGACCGACAGGCGCGGACGCCCGTTGGCCACCGACTTGATGGCCTTGCGGACGCGGGCCTTGCGGCGCGCGACGGCATCGAGGTTCTTCGCCATGGCTCGCGTCCTTACTTCTTCTTGCCTTCCTTGCGGAAGATCGTCTCGTCGGCGTACTTCACGCCCTTGCCCTTGTAGGGCTCGGGGCCGCGATAGCCGCGAATGACCGCCGCCACCTGGCCGACGCGCTGCTTGTCGATCCCCGAGATCACGATCTCGGTGGGCTTGGGCGTCACGATGGTGATGTCGGCCGGGATGTCGAAATCGACGTCGTGGCTGTAGCCGAGCGCGAGCTTGAGCGTCTTGCCCTGCACCGCGGCACGGTAGCCGACGCCGTTGATCTCGAGCTTGCGCTCGAAGCCCTTCGACACGCCCGTCGCGATGTTCGCGATCATGGCGCGCGAGAGACCCCACTTGGAGCGCGCGTCCTTCGTCGTGTCGCGGGGCTGGACGGCGACCGAGCCGTCCTGCATCGCGACCGACACTTCCTCGGGGACGACGAAGGCGAGCTCGCCCTTCGACCCCTTCATCTTCACGGTCTGACCGTCCACGGACGCGGTGACGCCCTGCGGGACCGGGACCGGCTTCTTGCCTACGCGAGACATGTCGCTCTCCTTCGGTTCCGAGATCGCCCGCGCGTCAGAAGACGCGGCAGAGCACTTCGCCGCCCACGTTGGCCTCGCGGGCCTCGTGGTCGGCCATCACGCCGCGCGAGGTGGACAGGATCACCGTCCCGAGGCCGTCGGCGTAGCGCGGCATCGTGTCGATGGACATGTACACCCGGCGGCCGGGCTTCGACACGCGCTCGATGGTCTTGATGACCGGCGCGCCGTCGTAATACTTGAGCTCGATCGAGAACTCGGTCCGGCCGTTGCCGAACTCCGCCACCGAGTAGTCGCGGATGTAGCCCTCGGACTTGAGCACGTCGAGAACCCGCGCGCGCAGCTTCGAGCCGGGGGTGCCCACGGTGGGACGCCGGCGCAGCTGCGCATTGCGGATGCGGGTCAGCATGTCGCCGAGCGGATCGTTGATCGCCATGATGCGTCCTCCTTACCAGCTCGACTTGACCAGGCCGGGGATCAGGCCCCGCGAGCCGAGCTCGCGGAGCGCGATGCGCGACATGCCCAGCTTGCGGTAGTAGGCCCGCGGCCGACCGGTGACCTCGCACCGATTGCGGACGCGCGTCGGGTTGGCGTTGCGGGGGATCTCGGCGAGCTTGAGGCGCGCCTCGAAGCGCTCCTCCATCGACACCGACTCGTCGTTGGCGATCGCCTTCAGGCGCTCGCGGCGGCCGGCCCACTGCTTGACCATCCGCTGGCGGCGCTTGTTCTTCTCGATATGGGACTTCTTAGCCATGAATTCCTCTCCGGTTTCCGCGTCTGAGGCCCTGCAGCCTCACTGCCGGAACGGGAAATTGAAGAAACGCAGCAGCTCGCGCGCTTCCTCGTCGGTCTTGGCCGTCGTCGTGACGATGACGTCCATGCCCCAGATCTGCTCGACACGGTCGTAGTTGATCTCGGGGAACACGATGTGCTCCTTGATGCCCATCGCGAAGTTGCCGTTGCCGTCGAACGACTTCGGGTTCAGGCCGCGGAAGTCGCGCACGCGCGGCAGCGCGATCGTGACCATGCGGTCGAGGAACTCGTACATCCGCGTCTTGCGCAGGGTGACCTTGCAGCCCAGCGGCATGTTCTCGCGGACCTTGAAGCTCGCGATCGCCTTGCGGGCGCGGGTGATGACCGGCGCCTGGCCGGCGATCATCGCGAGGTCCGCCGCGGCGGTGGTCGCCTTCTTCGAATCGGCGGTCGACTCGCCCACGCCCATGTTGATGACGATCTTCTCGATCCTCGGCACTTCCATGGGGTTCTTGTAGCCGAACTTCTCGATCATGCCCGGGCGCACCACCTCTTCGTAGTGCGCCTTCATCCGGGGCGTGTAGCCGTTCATCTCAGCCATCGATCAGATCTCCCGAGCGCTTGGCGAAGCGGACCTTGCGCCCGTCGTCCAGAAACTTGAAGCCGACGCGCGTGGGCTTGCCGTCCTTCGGGTCCTTGACCGCGATGTTCGACAGGTGGAGCGGCGCCTCCTTGGTGACGATGCCGCCTTCCTGGCTCGCCGTCTGGCGCTGGTGGCGCTTGACGAGATTGATGCCGCGCACGAGCGCCCGCGTCTCCTTGGGCATGACGCGCACGACCTCGCCGCTCTTGCCCTTGTCGCGACCGGTGAGAACGATCACCTGGTCGCCCTTCTTGATCTTCGCCGCCATCACAGCACCTCCGGAGCCAGGGAGATGATCTTCATGTGGTTCTTCGCGCGCAGCTCGCGCGGCACCGGTCCGAAGATGCGCGTGCCGACCGGCTCCTTGTTGTTGTTGACGAGCACGGCCGCGTTCTTGTCGAAGCGGATGACCGAGCCGTCGGCGCGGCGGATGTCCTTGGCGGTGCGCACCACGACCGCCTTCATCACGTCGCCCTTCTTGACGCGCCCGCGCGGGATCGCCTCCTTCACCGAGACGACGATGATGTCGCCCACGGAGGCGTACTTCCGCTTCGAGCCGCCCAGGACCTTGATGCACATCACGCGACGGGCGCCGGAATTGTCGGCGACGTCGAGGTTCGTCTGCATCTGGATCATGGCCTTGATCCTTTCCTTGTCTCAAAAGGTTTCCGGCACGGGCGGGATTGCCCGGACGGACTACTTCTGACGGGGGTCTCGCGCCCCCTGCTCATGATCGCGAGAAGGGCGCTCCCATACAGGAAGCGCCCGTCTCGCACAAGCCTCGAAGAGAGGGACTCAGCCCTGCGAGGCCTCGCCCTGGGCGCCCTCGGACACCAGCGCCCAGCACTTCAGCCGCGACAGCGGCCGCGTCTCCTCGATCTGGACCACGTCGCCGACCTTGGCGACGTTGTTCTCGTCGTGGGCGTGGTAGTTCTTCGTGCGGCGGACGGTCTTCTTCAGCAGCGGGTGCGTGAAGCGTCGCTCGACCTTCACGACGATGGTCTTGTCCTGCTTGTCGCTGACGACGACGCCCTGCAAAACGCGCTTCGGCATGATCTGGTATCCTCAGGCGGTGGCCGCGGCGGCCTGCTTGTGGCGCTGGATCGTCTTGACCCGGGCGATGTCCCTGCGGACCTGCGCCACGCGCGCGGTGTTCTCGAGCTGTCCCGTGGCCTTCTGGAAGCGCAGGTTGAACTGCTCCTTCTTCAGCTTCAGGAGCTCGTCCTGCAGCTGATCTCCGGTCATCGCCTTCAGGTCGGACAGACGCTGGCTCGACTTCATCTCGTCCCTCCTCAATCGGCGATGCGCTGGACGAAGCGCGTACGGATCGGCAGCTTGGCCGCGGCGAGGCGCATGGCCTCGCGCGCGATGTCCTCCGGCACGCCGTCGATCTCGAACATGATGCGGCCGGGCTTGACCCGGGCCGCCCAGTATTCCGGCGAGCCCTTGCCCTTGCCCATGCGCACCTCGGTGGGCTTGGCCGTGACCGGGACGTCCGGGAACACGCGGATCCAGACGCGGCCCTGGCGCTTCATCTGACGGGTGATGGCGCGGCGGGCGGCCTCGATCTGGCGCGCGGTGATGCGCTCCGGCTCCACGGCCTTGAGGCCGTACTGGCCGAAGTTCAGCTCCGTGCCGCCCTTGGCGACGCCGTGGATGCGCCCCTTGAACTGCTTGCGGAACTTGGTCTTCTTGGGTTGCAACATGGCGTGCCTCCAGAACTGCCTTCGCCTCAGGCGCTCTCGCGCTCGCGGTCACGGTCACGGTCGCGGCGCGGGCCGCGGTCACGATCGCGATCACGGTCGCCGCCGGAGCGGCCGCCTTCCTCGGTCATCCGGCGCTCCTGCGCCATCGGGTCGTGCTCGAGGATCTCGCCCTTGAACACCCAGACCTTGATGCCGCACGTGCCGTAGGTGGTGAACGCCGTGCCGATGCCGTAGTCGACGTCGGCGCGCAGCGTGTGCAGCGGGACGCGGCCCTCGCGGTACCACTCCAGGCGCGCGATCTCGGCGCCGCCGAGACGGCCGGCGCAGTTGATGCGGATGCCCTCGGCGCCGAGCCGCATGGCCGACTGCACGGCGCGCTTCATGGCGCGGCGGAACGCCACGCGGCGCTCGAGCTGCTGCGCGATCGAATCGGCGATGAGCGTCGCGTCCGTCTCCGGCTTGCGCACCTCGACGATGTTGATCGTCACCTCGGCCTTGGTCATCTTGCCGACGAGCTTGCGCAGCTTCTCGATGTCCGCGCCCTTCTTGCCGATCACCACGCCCGGACGGGCGGAATGGATGGTGACGCGGCACTTGCGGTGCGGGCGCTCGATGACGATGCGCGAGACGGCGGCCTGCTTGAGCTGCTTCATCAGGGCGTCGCGGATCGCGATGTCCTCGTGCAGCAGCTTGGCGTACTCGCCCTTGCCGGCGAACCAGCGGCTGTCCCAGGTGCGGTTGATGCCCAGACGCAGCCCGATCGGGTTGACCTTGTGACCCATCGTATCCTCCTCAGGCCTGCGCCGTGTCTTCGCGAACCACGATCGTCAGGTTCGAGAAGGGCTTCATGATGCGCGCGCCACGGCCGCGGGCGCGGGCGTGGAAGCGCTTCATCACCAGCGCCTTGCCGACGAACGCCTCCTTGACGACGAGATCGTCGACGTCGAGGTCGTGGTTGTTCTCGGCGTTGGCGATGGCGCTCTCGAGGCACTTCTTCACGTCGCGCGCGATGCGCTTCTTGGAGAATTCCAGATCCGCGAGCGCGACGCCGACCTTCTTGCCCCGGATGAGCTGCGCGACGAGGTTCAGCTTCTGAGGGCTGATGCGGACCATGCGCAGCACGGCCTTCGCCTCGTTCTCGGGCAGCGAGCGGGTTTGAGCGGGCTTGCCCATGTCAGCGCCTCCTCGCCTTCTTGTCCGCCGCGTGGCCGGAGAAGGTGCGCGTCGGCGAGAACTCGCCGAACTTGTGGCCCACCATCTCCTCCGTCACGTAGACGGGAATGTGCTTCTGACCGTTGTAGACCCCGAAGGTGAGGCCGACGAACTGAGGCAGGATCGTGGAGCGACGGCTCCAGATCTTGATCACCTCGCTTCGGCCGGACGAGCGGGCCGCCTCGGCCTTCTTGAGAAGGTAGCCGTCGATGAACGGGCCCTTCCAGATGGAACGCGCCATGGCTCTGTCCTCACCTCTTCTTGCGGGCGTGGCGGCTCGAGACGATGAACTTGTCCGTCCGCTTGTTGGACCGCGTCTTGCGGCCCTTGGTGGGCTTGCCCCACGGGGTGACCGGGTGACGGCCGCCCGAGGTGCGGCCTTCGCCGCCGCCGTGCGGGTGGTCGATCGGGTTCATCGAGACGCCGCGGTTGTGCGGCCGACGGCCGAGCCAGCGGTTGCGGCCGGCCTTGCCCATCGACGTGTTCATGTGGTCCGGGTTCGACACCGCACCCACCGTCGCGAAGCACTGGCCGTGAACGAGACGCTGCTCGCCCGAGGTCAGGCGGATCGAGACGTAGCCCTGGTCGCGGCCGACGATCTGCCCATAGGAGCCCGCCGAGCGCGCCATCGCGCCGCCCTTGCCGATCTTCAGCTCGATGTTGTGCACGATCGTGCCGACCGGGATCGACGCGAGCGGCAGGGCGTTGCCCGGCTTGATGTCGGCCTTCTCGCCGGCGGTGACCGTGTCGCCCGCCGAGAGGCGCTGCGGCGCGAGGATGTAGGACTGGGTCCCGTCCTCGTAGCGGATCAGCGCGATGTAGGCCGAGCGGTTGGGATCGTACTCGATCCGCTCCACCGTGGCCGTCTCGCCGAGCCGCGCGCGGCGCTTGAAGTCGACGACGCGGTACGTGCGCTTGTGGCCACCGCCGCGGAAGCGGACGGTGATCCGGCCGGTGTTGTTGCGCCCACCCTTCTGCGACAGGCCCTCGGTGAGCGCCTTGACCGGCTTGCCCTTGTAGAGGCCCTTCCGGTCGACGATGACGAGCTGCCGGAGGCCGGGCGTGATGGGCTTGAAATGCTTCAAAGCCATTGTGGAGATCCCTTCCTCACAGGCCCGTGGTGACGTCGATGGAGTGCCCCTCCTCGAGGGTCACGATCGCCTTCTTGACGTCCGAGCGGCGGCCGCGGATGCCGCGGAAGACCTTGGTCTTGCCCTTGAGCACCGAGGTGTTCACGGCCTTGACCTTGACGTCGAAGAGCTTCTCGACGGCCGTCTTGATCTGCGGCTTGGTCGCGTCCATGGCGACCTTGAAGACGACCTTGTTGAGCTCGGACAGGTTGGTCGACTTCTCCGTGATCACGGGAGCGATGATCACGTCGTAATGGCGTGGATCCATGCTCATTTGAACCGCTCCTCCAGCGCGTAGACGGCCGCCTTGGTCAGCACGAGCTTCTCGCGGCGCAGGATGTCGTAGACGTTGATGCCCTGGATCGGCAGAACGTCGATGTTGGGGATGGCGCGCGAGGCGAGCTTGAAGTTCGCGTCGAGCTCCGTGCCGCCGATGATCAGCGCGTTCGTCAGGTCGAGCTTGGCGAAGCGCGCGACGAGCGCCTTCGTCTTGGGCTCGGCCGCGACGATCTCGTCGACGACGATGAGCGCGTCCGTGCGCGCCTTCGAGGACAGCGCGTGGCGCAGGGCCAGCGCGCGGACCTTCTTGGGCAGGTCGTGGGCGTGCGAGCGCACGAGCGGCCCGAAGGCGCGTCCGCCGCCGCGGAACTGGCCCACGCGGGCCGAGCCGTGGCGGGCGTTGCCGGTGCCCTTCTGGCGGTAGACCTTCTTGGTCGTGCGGGCGATCTCGCCGCGGTTCTTGACCTTGTGGGTCCCCGCCTGGCGCTTGGCGAGCTGCCAGCGGACCATGCGCTGCAGGATGTCGGCGCGGGGCTCGAGACCGAAGATCGCGTCGTCGAGCTCGACCTCGCCGGCGCTGGCGCCGTCCAGGGTGGTGATCGCGAGCTTCATCACGCGTTCTCCTCGGTCTGGGCCACGGGGGCCTCGGGTGCGGCGCCGGCCTCGGCCGGCGCCTCGCCGGCCCCGTTCTCACGGTACTTGCCCGGCATCGGCACGTCGGCCGGGAGCGCGCGCTTGACGGCGTCCCGCACGAAGATCCAGCCGCCGTCGCCGCCGGGGACCGCGCCCTCGACGAGGATCAGGCCGCGCTCCGGATCGGTCTGCACCACGCGCAGGTTCTGCGTCGTGACGCGCTCCACGCCGAGATGGCCGGGCATCTTCTTGCCCTTGAACGTCTTGCCGGGGTCCTGGCGGCCACCGGTCGACCCGATCGAGCGATGCGACACCGACACGCCGTGCGAGGCGCGCAGGCCCGCGAAGTTCCAGCGCTTCATGCCGCCGGCGAAGCCCTTGCCCTTCGAGGTGCCCGTCACGTCGACGAACTGCCCGGGGACGAAGTGGTCCGCCGTGATCTCGGCGCCGACCGGGATCAGCGCGTCCTCGGACACGCGGAACTCGGCGAGCTTGCGCTTCGGCTCGACCTTGGCGACCGCGAAGCGGCCACGCTCGGCCTTCGAGACGTTCTTAACCTTGGCGAGTCCGGCGCCGACCTGCAGCGCGACGTAGCCGTTCTTGTCCTTCGTCCGATGAGCCACGACCTGGCACTGGTCGAGCTTGAGGACGGTGACCGGGACATGCTCTCCGGCGTCCGTGAAGACGCGGGTCATGCCGATCTTTTGCGCGATGACGCCTGAGCGCATGTGCGTTCCCTCTCGGCGTTGATGCCTGTCCCTGAGAGCCCGGAGGGCCTCAGAGCTTGATCTCCACGTCCACGCCCGCGGCGAGGTCGAGCTTCATGAGCGCGTCGACCGTCTGCGGGGTGGGGTCCACGATGTCGAGGACACGCTTGTGCGTGCGCATCTCGAACTGCTCGCGCGACTTCTTGTCGATGTGCGGCGAGCGCAACACCGTGAACCGCTCCAGGCGCGTCGGCAGCGGGATGGGCCCACGAACCTGCGCGCCCGTGCGCTTGGCGGTCGACACGATCTCGCGGGTCGACGCGTCGAGCACGCGGTGATCGAACGCCTTGAGGCGAATGCGGATATTCTGACCGTTCATGGGTTGCCCCGTCTTCCTCACCCGACCCGCCGGCGGCTCTGCCGCCGCGGGACCAGAAACGCGGCCGCGACGATCGCGGCCGCGTCCTCATGCTCTCTCGAG
>NZ_JBGMWH010000013.1:0-103663 GCF_041514305.1 Salinarimonas chemoclinalis | reverse complement strand
TCCGGGAGGCTCCACGCCGCTCACTCACACGGAAACCGGGCGCGGGGCAAGCGCGGCCGCTGGCGCCACCCGCGCTGCTCTGGCAGGCTGCGGGCGACGTGGCGGGCGGAGACGGGCGGATGGACGGCGACCTCGCGAGCTTCCTGGCGGCGGCGCGGGACCTGTGCGGTGCCGATCGCGTCCGCGGCGGCGAGGCGATCGCGGCCTCCTCGCAGCGCGCGACCTTTCCGTGGGCGGCCCGCGCGCGCGCGATCCTGCACGCCCCGGACACCGCGGTCGTCCCCGAGTTGCTCGCCGCGGCGACACGATCGCGCGTCCCGCTCCATCCGGTGAGTCGCGGGCGCTCCTGGGGGCTCGGCTCGCGGCTGCCGCCGCGGGACGCCGTCGTTCTCGACCTCGGGGACTGCGATCGCATCCTCGACCTCGACATGCGCCGTGGCACCGCACGGATCGAGCCCGGAGTGACCTTCGCGGCGCTGCAGGCGCGGCTGAAGCGCGAGGGCCTCGCCTTCCACGTCCCCAGTTTCGGTGGGCCGCCTGACGCGAGCGTGCTCGCCAACGCGCTGGAGCGCGGCGAGGGGGCGGGTGCGCAGGGGGATCGCTTCGGCGCACTCTGGGACCTCGACGTCGCGCTGGCGACGGGCGAGCGTATCGCCACCGGCGGCGATCGGCACGGTGACGCCGCGGCGATCCACGCCCGTCCGGCGGGTCCGCTGCTCGAGGGCCTCTTCTCGCAATCGGGCTTCGGCGTGGTGCTGTCGGGCCGCATCGCGCTCCAGCCGACGCTGCCCTGGGCCGCGAGCCTCGTCGCCGAGATCGGGCCGGCGGACGCGCTCGGACCCGCGCTCGCCACGCTCTGCCGCCTGATCGACGCGGGCCTCGTCGCACCGAGCGCGGCGGCCCTGTGGAACGGCGCCAAGCGCCGCGCCTCGCTGCCCGGTCGCCACGGTGCCGACGCCGCCGCGATCGCCCCCGACGACTGGGCGCTCTCGCTGATCCTGAGCGCGCCCCATCCCGAGCTGATGCGGCTCGCGCTCGCGCTCGTCGAGGGCGAACTCACGCCGGTGACGCGCGCGCGCAGCATGCAGTCGGACCGCGACGCGGCCGGCCGCCGGCTGGAGACGCCGCTCACCGGCTTCTCGGACGGGCGCAACGTGATCTCGGCCTATGCCGGCATGGCGAGCCCGCCCGATCTCCCGGGCGATCCGGACGCGGACGGCTGCGGCTTCCTCTGGCTGTGCCCGGTCGTGCCCCTCGACGGGCCGGCGGTCGCGACGCTCGAGGCGGACGTCGCGACGCTCGCCGCCGATCCCGCGCTCGCGCCGGCGATCGGCTTCCAGGCGGTGTCGGCGCGGGCGCTTCACGCCTACGTCTCCCTCGCCTGGGACCGCGACCGCCCCGGTGCCGACGACGCGGCGATGGCCGCGCACGATGCACTCCTCGCGCGCTTCCTCGAGCACGGCTTCCCGCCCTACCGCCTGGCGCTGCCCACCGGCGCTGCGCTCTCGGCGGCGCGAGGCGATACGCCCGCCGTGATCGCGCGCCTGCGAGCGGCGCTCGATCCGGCGGGCGTCCTGTCGCCCGGGAAGGTCCCGGGGATCGGCTGAACGCCCTCGGGGTCGTCAGTTCGTAGACGCGCTCGAAAGCCGCGCGGTGGCGGCGGCGGAGACATACGCGCTGGCGAGCGCCGCGTGCGGGGCGAGCCCGCCCTTCAGCGCGTCCGCGAAGGCCTGCTCGGCGGCGGCGAGCGCCTCGTCGGCGCCGGGCACGCCGGCGGTCGCCGCGCGCTTGATGCCCATCACGGCCGCGAAGGCGAGGCCGACGTCCCGCGTCTCGTCCAGCGTGCGGGAGAACACGTCGAGCATCAGCACGAGTTCGGCCTCGCCGATGGCGGAGGCGAGCGCGGTGCCCGTGTCCTCGCCGAGCGCGATGCGGGCCGACGCGCTCTCCTCGGCCTTCACGCCGAGGAGGGCGGCCTGGCCGTCGTCCCAACCGGAGACCATCGCGCCGGAGGCGGCGAGGCCCACCAGGGTGTCCTTGACTTTCGCCATCGTCGCGATGGCGGCATTACGATCGGTCATCATTCACTCCAGGTACGCATGAGCAACGGGCTGCGCGGGTCGGCGCGGCTCACCAATGGTGGAAGAAGTGCTTCACGGCGTGGCCGACCTTGTGGGCCTCGTGGGAGATGGCGTGGCCGATGTGCTGCGCCTCGTGGCCGATCGCGTGGCCGATGTGGTGCGCCTCGTGGGAAATGGCGTGCCCGATGTGGCTCGCCTCGTGGGCGATCGCCGGGCCGACGTGGTGGCTCATGAAGCTCCAGGCGTGCTCGAAGGGCCGGGTGTCGATGGAGGCGTGGAAGTCGAAGTGGATGCCGAGCCCGAGCGCGACGTCGCCGCCCAGCCCGAAATTCAGGTGGTGGTGGGCGTAGCCGGCATGCGCCTCGCCGCCGATGCCCACCTCGCCGACGTCGCCGCCGGCCTGACCGCCGGCCGAGCCGACGCCCTTGATCCCGGCCTCGCCGCCCGCATGGCCCTCGGCGCCCGCGCCCGCCATCGCCCCGTACTCGCCGCCCGCGCCGTAGGCGCCGTGGCCGTGCTGGACCGAGGCGTCGCCTTCGGCATGAGCGCCCGCCGTGGCGGAGCCGCCGGCGCTGTCGCCGACATGGGTGCCGTTCGCGTCGCCGATCGTGGAATGGACCTCGCCCGACGCGCCGACCGTGGCACCTGCGCTGACGCCGGCCGAGGTCTCGTTGTGATCGGAATGAACCGAGCCGGACGCGCCCGCGGCCGCCGAGACCGTGCCCTCGGCGCTCGCGTTGCCGATCGGCGAGTTCACGTGCGCCTCGCCGTGGGCGCTCGCCTCGACGCCCGCCGCGCCCGACGCGCCATTGTGGTCGACGTGGCCGGACACGCCGTCGCCGACATGGACCGAGCCGGAGGCGCCCGCCGTGTCGTTGCCGACGGAGCCCGAGGCCCCGGCATGGACGCCGGCGTCGGGATCGGTCCAGCCGCCGTCGCCGTCGGAGAACACCTTCACGCCACCCGCGACGCCCTTCAGGTCGTCGAGGCTGACCGCGCCGTCCAGATTGTCCAGTGAGATCTTGTTCATTCCGCTGCCCCTCTGTGCCAGGTCGAGCATGCGGAAAGCCTAGGAATTCCGACTTACCCCGAGATTAAGCCGGCGGGTCGTCTTGTCGAAAGTTCCCGCCGACCCTCGATATACTCGGGCTTTGAGAGAGCATGCTTAACGGAGAACCAAGCTCACCCCTCCAGCATCGCCCGCAGGCGCTGCTGGTCGGCGTGGACCCGGTTCCGGGGTACGCCCGCCTCCGCGGCGATCAACCGGGCGAACAGGCCGCCGGCACGCGCGAGGCCGGCCCAGTCCCCGCTCTCGACGATGCGCCCCTCGTCCATGACGAGGATGCGCCGGAACCGCCGCAGCGTGTCGAGACGGTGGGCGATGGCGATCACGCTCGCGCCCATGGCGTCGACGGCGGCGGCGACGTGCGCCTGCACGGCGGGATCGAGCGCGCTCGTCGCCTCGTCGAGGACGAGGAGGCGCGGGCGCCCGACGAAGGCACGGGCGAGGAGGATGCGTTGCACCTGCCCGCCGGAGAAGGCCGCGCCGGCGTCGCCGATCGGCGTGGCGAGGCCGAGCGGCAGCGCGGCGAGCGTCTCCCCGAGGCCCGCCTGCTCCAGCGCCCCCGCCGCGTCCCGCGGCGAGACGTCGAGGCCGGCGGCGACGTTGTCGAGGAGCGTGCCGGGGAAGAGCCTGCCGCTCTGGCCGACGATGCCGATCGTGCGGCGCAGCGCCTGCGCGTCGAGGCTCGCGAGATCGACGCCGTCGTAGAGCACGGCGCCCGCTTCGATCGGGATCAGGCCGAGCATCGCCTTCACCAGCGTCGACTTGCCGGAGCCGGACGGGCCGACGATGCCGACGTGCTCGCCCGGCGCGATCTCGAAGGAGACGTCCTCCAGCACGAGCGGCGCCGCGGGCGCGGGGCGTGCCGCGAGACCGCGTACCTCGATGCGCCCGCTCGGCTCGGGGAGAACCGCGCCCGCGCGCCGCGGCGGGGGCACCGCCTCCAGGAGCGGCGCGATCATCCGGCGCTGGAGCCCCAGCATAGTCGCCTCGCCGAAGGACCCGATCACCGCCGAGCCCGCCCCCGCGACGGCGCCCGCGGCGACGACGAAGGCGGCCGTCGTCGCCCCGTCGGCGAGGGCGCCGGCGATCGCGAGCGCGACGATGGCAGCGAGCACGATCGCGCCCTCGAAGGCGCTCTCGAGCGCGGTCGAGCCGACGCCGACCCGGTCGGCGCGCAGGAAGCGGTGGCGGAGCGACAGGAACCCGTCGGTCCAGCGCGCGAACACGCGCCCCTCGGCCGCGCCGGCGCGGACCGTGTCGACCTGGGCGAGCGCCTCGTAGGCGGTCGCCATCCAGCTCTGCGGGGCGACGAGCCCGTGCATGAGCGCCCGCGCGCGCCGGCGCGCGAGCCAGGCGCCGAGCGCGAGCCCGGCGGCGAAGACCAGCGCGACGAGCCCCGCGCCCGCTGGCGTCGCCTTCGCCAGGACGACGAGACTCGGCGTCGCGACCAGGATCGCGCTCGCCAGCGCGAGCACGAGACCCCAGACCCCACGGTGGAAGCTCTCCAGCGAGCGCGTCGAGAGCGCCGCGATCGGCGCCGGCGGGCGCGGGCGCCCGGCGAAAGCGTCCGCATCGGCGACGCGGGTGGCGCGGTCGATCGCTGCGATGCGCAGCATCAGCCCGACGCGCCCGTCGATGCGCAGCTTCGCGATCGCCGCGGCATAGCGCGTGCCGAGGCTCGCGACGAAGACGACCACCAGGAAGAGCCCGATCTGCGCGAGCAGCCCGTGCTCGCGCTCGGGAACCACGACCTCGATCAGCGGCCCCGTCACCAACGGCAGGAGCGCGGCGACCGCGCCGGCGGCGAGCGTCGCGCCGGCGAAGCCGAGGAGATCGCCGCGGGCCTGGGGAAGCCCGAAGCGCAGGAGGTCACGCACCCGAAGGCGCGCGTCCGGCAGCGCGGGGGTGAGGACGAAGGCCTCGCTCTCGTAGGCCGCGAGCGCCTGCGGGTTACAGGGGCGCGGGCGAAACCGGCTCTGCGCGTCCGCCAGCGTCGTGCGCCCTCCCCTGCGCTGGATGAGCGCCGGGGTGCCCTCGCCCACGCCCGCGCCTTCCCGCGGGAGCGCGAGGAGCGGCGCCACCGCCTCGCCCGCCGCGGCGTCCGCCAGCGGGACGGGACGCGCGACGAGTCCGCAGGTCGCGGCGATGCGGGCGATCGCCTCGCGGGGCACCTCGCCGGGGGCGGGCTTCGCGTGCGGCGGCAAGGTCACGCCGACGGCGCGGGCGGCGGCGGCGAGTGCCTCGCCGAGCGCGTCCGGGACGGTGGAGAGACGCACGGCGCCGGAGCCGAGCAGGGCCTCGATGCGGCCGGCGCTCGACGCGACGGCGTCGCCCGCCTCGTCGTCTGCCGGCACGCGGGCGGCGGAGAGAGCGGTCATGCGCTGGCCCTCGTCGGTTCGGGTGCGGCCGCGGCGGGGACGGCGGCCCGCTCGAAGACCTCGGAGAGGCCGCCGCGCCCGTCGAGCGCGATCACGCGGTCGCAGCGGGCGCGGGTGCCGGGGCGGTGGGTGACGCACAGGACGCAGGCGCCGGTCTCGCGCAGCGCGTCGAGCACCTCGCCTTCGCGAACCGGGTCGAGCGCGCTCGTGGTCTCGTCGAGAACGAGGATCTCGGGGCGTCGCACCAGGGCGCGTGCCAGCGCGAGGCGCTGCACCTCTCCCCCGCTGAGCGGCGGCGCCTCGGCGAAGAGCGGCGCCCGCAGGCCGCCCGCGCGGGCGATCAGCCGATCGACGCCGGCGATCTCGAGCGCGCGCACGATCGCCTCGTCCGCGATCGCGGGATCGAAGAGCGCGACGTTCTCGGCCAGCGTGCCCGTGAAGACGGCGCTCGTCTGGGGCACGTAGGCGAGACGCCGGCGCAGGTCCGCGCGGGGCACGTCCGCGAGGGGCACGCCCGCGATCAGCACGCGTCCCGCATGCGGTGCGACGAGCCCGGCTGCGATGCGCGCGAGCGTCGACTTGCCGGAGCCGGACGGACCGGTGAGCGCGACGAGGGTGCCCGGCGCGATGTCGAAGCGAATGCCCGCGAAGACGGGAGCGTGCGCGCCGTAGGCGAAGCCGACCCCCTCCAACGCCAGCGCGGGCGCTCCGGAGACGATCGCCGGGCGCGCCGGCGCGTCGGCCGCCATCAGCGGATCCGCGGGATGGCGTTCCAGATCCTCCAGCCGCACGAGGGCACCGGCGGCCTCCTGCAGGTCGCACAGGTCCCTGGCGAGGCCGGCGAGCGGCGCGGCGACGAGGCCCGCCAGCACCTGCAGCGCGAGGAGCGCGCCCAGCGTCATGTCGCCGGCCATCACCCGGTCCGCCCCGAGAACGAGGACGACGATCGCGAGGAGGAGCGGCGTCGCGGCCGGTCCGAGCGCGGCGATCGCCCGGACACGGCCGAGCCGCTGCTCGGCGTCGAGCGCCTCCTCCTCCGCCGCCATCCAGCGCCGCGCGAACAGCGCCTCGCGACCGGTCAGGCGGAAGGCCTCGAAGGCGGCGAACCCGCTCGCTCCGATGCCGCCGGCACGGGCGTCGAGCACGTGCTGCGCCCGGTTCGCCTCGGCGATGCGCTGGGCGAGCGTGGTGAGTACGGCGAGGCACGCCGCCGCGACACCGGCGACGACGAGGCCGACGACGACGTCGTGGAGCGCCACCAGGGCGAGGAGCCCAAGGAGCGTGAGGACGTTGGGCACCAGGCTCGCGAGCGGCCCCGCCACGGTGCCGCCGATCTCCGAGCCGATCCGCAGCCGGGCGACCAGCTCGCCCGCGTTGCGCTGGCCGAAGAAGGCGAGCGGCAGGGTCAGCATGCGCCGGAAGCCCTGCGCCGCCACCACCGTGCCGATCTTGGCCTTCAGGTTCGCCACGCTCCAGGCGCGCAGCGCGCCGAGGCCGGCCTGCGCCAGCGCGGCGACGAGGAGCGCGGCGAGCACGGCGGCCGTCCAGGCGACCCTCCCCTCCCCCACCACGTGATCGGTGAAGACCTGGATCGCGCCCGCGAGCGCGATCGCAGGCACGAGTCCGAGCAGGCCGCAGGCGAGCACGATCCACAGCCCGTCCCCCGAGCCGCGGGCGTGGCCGGCGAGCGTCGCGAGCAGCGAGGGCCGCGCGCCGCCCGTCTCGAAGCGTTCGCCCGGCGCGAGCGCGAGGACGAGCCCCGTGAAGGAGCGGTCCATCTCCGCGCGATCGACGACGCGACGCCCCAGCGCCGGGTCGAGCAGGACGTAGCCCGCGCGGGTCACCCGCTCGAGGACGACGAAATGGTTGAAGCGCCAGTGCAGGATCGCGGGCAGCGGCAGCTCGGCGAGCGTCTCCGGCTCGCGGGCGAGCGGCTTGACGTCGAGCCCGTAGACGCCGGCCGCGGCGACGAGCGCCGTGACGTCGACGCCGTCGCGGGACGTGCCGCAGGCCTCGCGCGCCTCCTCGAGGCCGACCACGCGCCCGTGCGCCTCCAGCACCATGGCGAGGCAGGCGGCCCCGCATTCGGCGGCCTCCATCTGGAGGATCGGGCGCATCCGGCTCGCGAGACGGCTCACGACGGCGCCCCCGACCAGGCGTCAGGCTTCATGCCGAGGAGCTTCTTCACCGCCGGGAGCGCCAGGGCGAGGAGCGGCGTGCGCTCGACGGTGACGTCGGCGGAGAGCGGCGTGCCCGGCCCGAGCGGCGCGGGGTCGACCCCCGCCGACGTCCAGGCATAGCCCCCGTCCGGCCGCGTCTCCAGCGCCACCGTGACCGCGAAGGGCGGGCCGGCGGCCCCGGCGGCAGCCGCGAGATCGGCGTCGCCGAGGAGCCGCTCCAGCGTCTCGCGCGCCACCGGCGTCTCGGAGACGCGGACGACCCGCGCGACGAGCCGGTCGCGGCTCGCCTCCGGCAGGGAGGACGGCGCGATCAGCGTGCGGTCGCCCGGCGCGAGCCGCTTGCCGTCGGCCATCGCGACGAAGACGAGCGCCTCCAGCGGCGCGTCGGCGGCGGCGGCGTCCAGGATCTCGACGAGGCGCGCGCCGGGAGAGACGAGCGCCCCGGGCGCGGCGTCGAGCGCCGACACACGGCCGAAGACGGGCGCGACGAGCGTCGCGTAGCGGTCGCGCTCGGCCTCGCGGGCGGCGAGATCGTCGCGGGCGCGCTCCACGGCGAGGCGATCGGCGAGCGCGTCCCGGGCCCGGCGCGACTGCGCCTCCTCGCGCTCCGTGTCGAGGGCGGTACGCGCCGCGCGGGCGTCGAGCAGCGCCTCCGCCGCCTCCTCCCGCGCGATGCGCGCCTCGATCAGCGACTGCCGGGTAGCGAAGCCCCGGCCCTCGAGCGCCGCGAGATCCTCGACGCGCGTCGTCAGCCAGGCGAGCTTCTCCTCGAGGCCGGCGATGCGCTCCTGCGCGCTCTCGGCACGACGCACCTGCGCGCGCGCCTCGGCCTCGTCGTCGAGGGCGCGCAGGCGCGCGTTCTCCCGCTCCTGGCGCTCGGCCTCGCCGAGGGCGCGGCGCGCGCTCTCGATGGCGATCTCCCGGTCGGGCATGGCGAGCGTCGCGAGCGGATCGCCCACGGCCACCGTGTCGCCGACGCCGACGTGGATGCGTGCGACGTAGCCGGCGGCGGGCGCCAGCACGGGCGAGACGAGGGCGCCCGTGGCGTCGACGAGGACGCCGTGACCCTTCACGCGGATCGGCACCTCCACGTGCGCACTCGCCACGACCCCGCCGACGAGGAGCACCGCGAGGCCGGCCGCCCCGAGGCGGACCACCGATCCCGTCACGCGCATCGTGCGCGGCAGGGCGTCGAGGCGATCCGCGGCGGCGACGGCCTGCGGCCGGAAGAAGCTCTTGGGCATGACGGCTCCCACGGGTGCGGAGCCGCATCCTTTCCCATCCCCGCTGACGGGCGGGTTAAGCGCGATCGCCGCCGCCGCCGCCGGATGCACACATGGTGAACGCGCGACGAACGGCGCCGGACGCCGGACGCCGCGGGCGCTCAACCGCTGCGCGGGCCGCTCGGCCCGAAGCGCGCCACGACCCGCTGGCGGGAGCCGAGGTGCCAGGTCCGCACGCTCGTGAGCGTGCGCCCGGCACGCCAGGTGCGTCGCTCGACCACGAGGAGCGCCTCGCCCTCGGGGACGTCGAGGCGCGCGGCGAGGCGCGCGTCGGCGGCCTCCGCATAGACGACGTTCTGCGCCTCCTGCCAGGGCACGCGCTGGAGCAGCCAGGTGCCCGGCGGCTCGCGGGCGAAATCCGCCGCCTCCGCCTCGGGAACCGCGTCGAGCGGGATGAGGCGCTCCTCGTAGGCGATCGGCACGCCGTCCGCGAAGTGCCGGGCGGCGAGCCGCAGCACGCGGGCGGCGGCGGGGAGCGCGAGATCCGCCCGCTCCGCCGCGGTCGCGCGCCCGACGACGCGCTCCATCAGCTCGAGCCCGTAGGCCTCGCCGCCGGCACGCACCTGCGCCGCGATGTCGGGGATCTCGAGCGCGCCCGAGCGCAGCGGCGTGCGGCGCACGAAGCTGCCGGCCCGGCGCCGGCGCTCGATGAAGCCCGCCTCGACGAGCGCCGCGAGCGCGCCGTTCACGGTCATGCGGGCGCAGCCGTACTGGACCGTCAGCTCCCGCTCGGTCGGCAGGCGATACCCCGGCGGCCATTCCCCCGAGAGGATCCGACGCTCGATGTCGGCGCGGATTCGCGCCTTGAGCGAGGCCGGCGAGGGCGAAGGGGTCGAAGGGGTCGACGGCGCGTCCACGCGTCAGGCCAGGGCGGCGAGGCGGGCGACGCGCGCGGCGTAGCGCGAAGCGACCCGCGCGCGGGCGCCGTGGCGTCCGTTCTCGACGACGCGCTCGCCGCCGACGAGCACGTCGCGCACGGCCGCGCGGCCCAGGCAGAACACCGCGGTGTCGAGCGTGCGGTCGCCCACGGGGCCGCCGAGGTCGGGATGGTCGAGGTCGAGCGTCACGACGTCCGCCCGCAGCCCCGGCGCCAGCGCACCGACGGGCAGCCCGAGCGCCTGCGCGCCGCCGGCGAGCGCGCCCTCCCACAGCCGCCGCCCGGTCGAGCGGCCGGCCTCCCCGGCGAGCACGTTGCGCGCCCTCCTCGTGAGACGCTGGCCGTACTCGAGCTGGCGCAGCTCGCCGAAGGCGGAGATCTCGACGTTCGAATCCGTGCCGACCCCGAAGCGCCCGCCCGCGCCGAGCACCTCGGCGGCGGGAAAGACGCCGTCCCCGAGATTGGCCTCGGTGATCGGGCACAGGCCCGCCACCGCGCCGCAGGCCGCGAGCCGCGCCTGCTCGGCGGCGTCGAGATGGGTCGCGTGGATCAGGCACCAGCGCGCGTCGACGGGGGCGTTGTCGAGGAGCCAGGCGAGCGGGCGCGCGCCCGACCAGGCGAGGCAGTCCTCGACCTCCTTCACCTGCTCGGCGACATGGATGTGGACCGGCCCCTCCGGGTTGGCGGAAAGCAGCGCCGCGAGGCTCTCGGGCGTGGTCGCGCGCAGCGAATGGGGCGCGATGCCGAGCCGCGCGTTCGGCAGGGCCGCGAGCGCGGGGCGCACGCCCTCGACGATGCGCATCAGCCCCTCGACGTCGTCGACGAAGCGGCGCTGCCCGTGCTCCGGCGGCGCCGCGCCGAAGCCGCCCTGGGCGTAGTGCACCGGCAGGAGCGTGAGCCCGATCCCCACCTCGGCCGCGGCGGCCACGACGCGCTGCGCGAGCTCGGAGCGCTCCGCGTACGGCCGCCCCTGCGGATCGTGGTGGAGATAGTGGAACTCCGCGACCGCCGTGAAGCCGCTCTCCAGCATCTCGAGGAAGGCGAAGGCCGCGATCGCCTCGACGTCGTCCGGGTCGAGGCCGCCGAGGAAGGCGTACATCACCTTCCGCCAGGTCCAGAAGCTGTCGTCCGTCGGCCCGCGCGTCTCCGACAGCCCCGCCATCGCGCGCTGGAAGGTATGCGAATGCAGGTTCGGCATGCCCGGCAGCGCGACGCCCCGGACGCGCTCGCGCCCGCCCGAATCGGCGCCGGGCGCGACGGCGCGGATCGTGCCGCCCTCGACGTCGACACCGACGTCGCGCGCCCATCCATCGGGCGTGAGGGCGTAGTCGAAGACGAGCGCACGCATGGATCGGTTCTCCCTGTCGCGCGCCGCCGGCCCGCTGGACAGGCGCGAACGGCGCTGCTTATGTATAGACATTACGGGCCTGCGGGTCGAGCGCGACGGGCAGCCGCGCGCGCGCCGCGAGACGCGAAGACTGCCGGGACACGGCAGCGGGAACGACGCCGATCAGCCGACGAGACAACGGGAGACGGAACGATGAAGAGACGCGATTTCCTCAGGAACGCCGGCCTCGCGGCCGCCGCGGGCACGGCCGCCGCCGGCCTCGCCGCCCCAGCGATCGCCCAGGGCGTGCGCCAGTGGAACATGGTCACGGCCTGGCCGAAGAACCTGCCCGGCCCCGGCGTCGCCGCGCAGATGCTGGCGGACCGCATCGAGGCGCTCTCGGGCGGGCGCATCGCGGTGCGGCTCTACGCGGCGGGCGAACTCGTGCCGGGCCGCGGCGTGTTCGACGCGGTCTCCGAGGGCACGGCGCAGCTCTACCACGCGGTGCCGGCCTACTGGGGCTCGAAGTCCCGCGGCATCGAGCTGTTCGGCTCCCAGCCCTTCGGTCTGACGGCGGACGAGCAGATCGGCTGGATGGTCCACGGTGGTGGCCAGGCGCTCTATGACGAGATGTACGCCCGCTTCGGCCTGAAGCCCTTCCTGTGCGGCAATTCCGGGCCGCAATTCGCGGGCTGGTTCCGCAGCGAGATCAACTCGGTCGACGACCTCCGTGGCCTGCGCTACCGCACCACCGGCATCGCCTCGGCGATGGCGTCGCGCATCGGCATGGCGGTGCAGGCGATGAGCGGGCCGGAGATGTTCCAGGCGATGCAGGCCGGCACGCTCGACGCCGGCGAGTTCATCGGCCCCTGGTCCGATTCCGCGCTGGGCATGTACCAGGTCGCCAAGAACTACTACTGGCCCGGCGTCGGCGAGCCCTCCTCCGCGGAGGAATGCGGCATCAACGCCGCCGCCTACGAGGAGCTGCCGGACGACCTGAAGCAGGCCGTCGCCTACGCCTGCGAGTCGCTCTACAACCCTGTGCTGACCGAGTACACGACCAAGCACGCCATGGCTCTGAAGGAGCTCGTCGAGACGCAGGACGTCGTCGTGCGCCAACTGCCGCAGGACGTGATGGTCGCCATGGGCAACGCCGCCGGCGAGGTGATCTCGGAGCTGCGCGAGGACGACGACGAGCTCGTGCGCCGCATCGTCGAGAGCTTCCTCGGCTACCGGAACCTGATGGCCGAGTACAAGACCTACTCCGACAACGGGCAGATGAACGCCCGCGCGCTGGAGTACTCCTATCCGAGCTGACGGCCCATCCGCGCCGCCTCCCCGTCGCCGGCGCGGGAGGTGGCGCCCCCTGCCCTTCTCGCCCCGGAGCGCTCGATGAGCCACGTCGCGCCGCGCCGCTCTCGTCTCGCCGCGCTCGTCCACGGCCTCGAGCGGATCAATGCCGCGCTCGGCCGGGCGGTCGGCATGCTCGTCCTGGCGATGGTGCTCCTGCAGTTCACCGTCGTCCTGCTGCGCTACCTGTTCGGCTTCAGCCACATGATGCTGCAGGAAGGCGTGCTCTACATGCACGCGGTCCTGTTCATGCTCGCCGCCGGCTACACGCTGCTGATCGACGGCCACGTCCGGGTCGACGTGTTCTACGGCCGCCTCCGCCCCCGCGGGAAGGCGTGGGTGGATCTTCTCGGCGGCCTCGTCCTGCTGATGCCCCCGCTCGTCGTGCTGGCCTACTATTCGTGGCCCAGCGTGCGCAACTCCTGGGCGGTTCTCGAAGGGGCGATCTCGGTCGGCGGCATTCCGGCCTCCTTCCTGCTGAAGACGCTGGTGCCCGCCTTCTGCGTCGTCGTCGGCCTCCAGGGCGTGGCGATGATCCTGCGCGCCGGCCATCTCGCGCTCACCGGCACCCCCCTGCCCGACCGCAGTGCCGCCGGAGCAGCCCGGTGATCGCGGACAACCTCGACCTCGTCATGTTCGCCGCCCTGTGCGGCGCGATCCTGATCGGCTTCCCGGTGGCCTTCACGCTGGCCGGGGTCGCGATCCTGTTCGCCTATCTCGGCCATGCGCTCGGCGCCTTCGACCTCGGGCTGCTGCGGGCGCTCGCCCAGCGCATCTTCGGGATCATCACCAACCAGACCCTCATCGCCATCCCGCTGTTCGTCGCGATGGGCGTGATCCTGGAGAAGTCGAAGCTCGCGGAGGACCTGCTCGTCGAGATGGGCCGGCTGTTCGGGGGCCTGCGCGGCGGGCTCGGCGTCTCCGTGATGGCGGTGGGGGCGCTCCTCGCGGCCTCGACCGGCATCGTCGGCGCGACCGTCGTCGCCATGGCGATGATCGCGCTTCCGGCGATGCTCGCCAACGGCTACGACCGCGCCTTCTCGGCCGGCACCGTCTGCACCGCCGGCACGCTCGGGCAGATCATCCCGCCCTCGACGATGCTGATCATCCTCTCGGAGGTGATGTCGTCGGCCTACCAGCAGGCGCAGTTCCGGATGGGCAAGTTCTCGGTCGAGACGATCAGCGTCGGCGAGACCTTCGCCGCCGCGCTCCTGCCGGGGCTGATGCTGTTCGTCCTCTATCTCGGCTACATCCTCCTGCGCGCGCAGTTCCAGCCGCGGATCGCCCCGGCCATGCCGCGCGCCACCGACCAGCCCTTCGATCTCGCGCGCTTCGCCACCGTGCTGCTGATGCCGATCGCACTCATCGTCGCCGTGCTCGGCTCGATCCTCGGCGGCGTCGCGACGCCGACGGAGGCCGCCGCGGTCGGCGCGGTGGGCGCGCTGCTGCTCGCCGCCATCCGCCTCTCGAAGCCCGGCGAGCGCGCGCCCTACCACGCGGCGATCGCCGCGATCGTCGCCATCGTGGTGCTCGCCTCGACGACGACGATCCGCCCCCAGCGCTCCGACGCGACCGCCCTCGATCTCGCGCTCGCCGGCGTCGCCGTCGTCCTGTGTCTCGTCGCGCTCGGCGGGATCGCGTCGGCGGTACGCCGCCTCGCCCGTGCCGGCGTGACGCGCGACATCGCCATGGGCGCGACCTCCGTCACGGCGATGATCTTCGCCACCCTCGTCGGCGCGACGATCTTCACCCTCGTCTTCCGCGGCCTCGGCGGGGACCTGCGCGTCGAGGGGCTGCTCGAGGCGATGCCCGGGGGGCCGACCGCCGCGCTGCTGTTCACGATGGCCGTGATCTTCCTGCTCGGCTTCTTCCTCGACTTCGTCGAGATTTCGGTGATCATCCTGCCGATCGTGGCGCCGGCGCTCCTGGTGATGGGCTTCGACCCGATCTGGCTCTCGGTCCTGATCGCCATCAACCTGCAGACCTCGTTCCTCACCCCGCCGTTCGGCTTCTCGCTGTTCTACCTGCGCGGGGCGGCGCCGCCCGAGATCCGGACGGGCGACATCTATCGCGGCGTCGCGCCCTACATCGGCCTCCAGGCACTGGGCGTCGCCCTCGTCTGGCTGTTCCCACAGGTCGCGACGACGCTGCCCGACCTGCTGTTCTGAGCGCGCCGGCGACGCGCGCAGGCATCACGCGCCCCGCATTCGGGCGAGAGCGTCACGCGATCGGTCCGGCGGGCGACGCCGGGCGCCCACACTTGACCGGCGTCGAATCCCGGCCGTCAATGTCGACGAACGTCACGGGAGCCCACCTTGCCCATCAGCGTCACCTTCCACGGCGCCGCCGGCGCCGTGACCGGCTCCTGCTTCCGGCTCGAGACGAGCCGCGCGCGCATCCTCGTCGATTGCGGGCTCTTCCAGGGCTCGAAGACGGAGAAGGAGCTGAACTACCGCGACTTCCCGTTCGAGCCGGCGCGGATCGACGCGCTCGTGCTCACGCACGCCCACATCGACCATTCGGGCCTCGTGCCCAAGCTCGTGAAGGCGGGGTTCTCCGGCCGCGTCCACGCGACGGAGGAGACGGCGGACCTCGCCTCGATCATGCTGCCGGATTCGGGCGCGATCCAGGAATCGGAGGTCGCCCGTCTCAACCGCCGCAACGCGCAGCGCGGACGCCCCGCGGTGACGCCGATCTACACGGCCGACGATGCCGCGCGTGCGCTCGCCCAGTTCACCGCGCAGGATTACGGCGATCTCGTCGAGATCGCACCGGGCATCCACCTGCGGTTCTGGAACGCGGGGCACCTCCTCGGCTCGGCGTCCGCTGAGATCCTGGTCGAGGACGGCGACGAGCGCCTCGCGCTCCTGTTCTCGGGAGACATCGGCCCGGACGACAAGCTCCTCCAGGCCGACCCGGACGGGCCGCGGGGGCTCGACTACGTCGTCTGCGAATCGACCTACGGCGACACGTCTCGTCCGCCGCTCGACCCCGCGCGACGCCGCGCCCGGCTCGTGGACGAGGTGCGCGAGGCGGTTCGCCCCGCCGGAGTGCTCCTGATCCCCTCCTTCGCCGTCGAGCGCACGCAGGAACTCCTCGTCGATCTCGTCGCCGCCATGGACGAGGGCGCGATCCCGCGCGCGCCGATCTTCATCGATTCCCCGCTCGCGACTCGCGCCAGCGCCGTGTTCGGCCGCCATGCGCAATCCATGCCCGAAGGCGCGGCGCTGGTCCGGGCGCTCGGGGCGCCGATGGTGCGCTTCACGCCGGGCGTGGAGGAGAGCAAGGCCATCGCCCGTATCGGCAGCTTCCACATCGTGCTCGCCGGCAGCGGCATGTGCGATGCCGGCCGCATCCGGCATCACCTGAAGGCGCGGCTGTGGCGCGACGACACGACCGTGCTGCTCCCGGGCTTCCAGGCGCAGGGCACGCTCGGGCGCATCCTCGCCGACGGGGCGACGCGGGTGCGGATCATGGGCGAGGAGGTGCGCGTGCGGGCGCGCATCCGCACGCTCGACGTCTATTCCGGCCACGCCGATGCCGACGGCCTCGCCGCCTGGCTCGCGGCGCGCGCGCCGATCCGCGAGGGTCTGTTCCTCGTGCACGGCGAGGAGGCCGCGCTCGCGGCACTCGCCCAGCGGGCGCGGACGCTCCTGCCGGGCACGCCGGTGCACGTGCCCGCGCTCGACGAGGATTTCGTGCTCACGCTGGAGGGCGCGGTCTCACGCCAGGAGGCGCCCGCGCCGCGCCTGCCGCGCGAGCGGCTCGGCCGCCTCGACTGGCACAACGATCTCGCACGATTGACCCTCGACATCTCGGCCGCGATGGAGGCGCGGGCGGACGAGCGCTCCCGGGCGGCACTCGTCCGGCGGCTGCGTCGCGCGCTGGAGGAGGATGGCGGCTGACCGGAGGCGCGACGCGGCGGCGGCGGCGGCGGCCTCGCCCTCGTGCGCCGCCTCACGTCCGCAGCACCACGCGCCCCTCGATCTCGCCGCGCTCCACCGCCGTGACGCCCGCGCCCACCGCGGCGACGACCCCCACACCCTCGTGGCCGGGGCCGGCCGCTCGGGCGTCGCCCCTCGCCGCCGAGCCGTGCGCTCGTGCCGCGGGCACGCCCGCGCGTCAGCCGAAACGCGGCGACGACGTCGCAGAGAACGTCGGTCCATCGGGCTTGGGGAAGAGATTGGCTGGGGGACCTGGATTCGAACCAGGACTAGCGGAGTCAGAGGCCCCTTTGAAGCCTTGATCTAATTGCGTTTTTTCGCCAACTCAGGGGAAAAACGGCCGTGAGTTTTCAAGGGGTTACGAGTGGTTTTCCAACCGCGCGACCCGGCCTCGCGACGCTTGTCCAGGAGGCGCGCGCCGAGCTGATCATGCGCGAAAGCGCGCATCTCTATGGCGCACGCTACGCGCGAGCGCACGGCCTCGACTGGCAGGCGATCGGGAATGAGGCCGGCATGCTCGCCGTGCTCCCGGCGCGCTACTACCCCCCGGGCCGGTTCGATCTCGACGACGACGGCGACCTGAGCGCGATCGTCGAGACCTTCGATCGTGACGGCGCGACCGTCTGCGATCTCGTCGCATGGCGGGTCGCCGATCCCGGCCGCCCCGCGTCCATGTTCGGCCGCGCTGCGCTTCTCGGCGCCTGGCACGCCTTCAACCCCGCGACCTACTACCGAGGCGGCCGGCTGACGATCTTCGCCTCGCCGCTCGCGTGGCTGCGCGCCGGCGGGCGCGGCGTCGCAATCATCCACCCCGAGGCGGCCGCCCGCACCTTGCTGGAGGCCCCCGGCGGATTCCTCGCGGACGAACCCCTTGCGACCGATCTCGCGCGCCTCATCGCCAGCGCAGCGCGCGAGGAACGGGACTGGCAACCCGAACAGAGGCATGCGTCATGAGCGACGACGATCTCTCGCGCGATCCCTCGGCAACCGAACCCGAGTGGGCGCGCCGCGCGCCCGACGCAATCGACGCATCGGCCGCCGAGGACGATGCGGAGGCGAGCCCGCGGCGGCTCCGGCTCGTCGTAGGCGGGCGCGCCGAGGGTGACCCGTCCCCCTTCGAGCGGCTGCGCGGACGGGCCCGGCGCGGCGGGAGCGCACCGCGCGCCGAGTTCGATCCGAACCCGCCGCCGTTCAGGCTCGAGCTGTTCCGAGACATCGATCCCGCCCCGCGCAAGGATTGGATGGTCGACGATCTTCTCGGCGCTGGCGAACTTTCGGTGTGGTTCGGCGCGCCGGGATGCGGGAAGTCCGCCGTCATCGGCGACGCGGCGTGCCACGTCGCCGCCGGCCTGGACTGGTTCGGGCGAAGGGTCCGCCGCTGCGGCGTACTCTACATCGCCGCCGAGCGTGCGAGCCTCGTCAAGCGCCGCATGGCCGCTTGGCGCAAGCATCACGGCCTCGACGATCTTCCCCTCGCCGTCGTGTCCGGGATGATCGATCTCGTCTCGGATCATCTCGACGCCGAGCGCATCGCCCTCGCCGCTCGCCAGCTCACCGCCGAGACGGGCATCCCGACCGGCTGGATCATCGTCGACACCAAGGCGCAGGTGATGGGCGGCGGCGACGAGAACTCGCCTCAGGACATGATGGGGCTCGTTCACGCGCTCGCCGCCATCCAGGCCGCGACAGGCGCGCACGTGACCGTCATCGATCACGTCCCGCACTACGACCCGAACCGCATGCGCGGACATGGTGCCTTGCTCGGCGCGGCGGACGCGACGTTCAAGGTTTCGAAGGATGGGGATCTCCGGTTCATCCAGGCGGACAAGTCGAACGACGGGCCGGACAACGTCCGCCTTTCGTTCTCCTTCGAAAGCATAGTCCTCTCGGTCGACGACGAGACCGGGAAGGAGACGACCGCCCCTGTCGTCGTGCCATCCGAGCGCCAGCCGGACACCGGACAGAGACCCGGACATGTCCGGCTGTCCGACTCCGAAGAGATCGCGTTGAGGCATCTCAAGGATGCACTCGCCGAGGCCGGCGAGAAGCCGCCGCCTACCGACCACATCCCGCGTAGCGTGACCGTCGTGAGGGTCGAGACATGGCGAAACCGTTGTTACAAAGGACAGATTTCCGGGAGCGACAAGCCGGAAGCGCGACAGAAGGCATTCAAGCGCGCCGCCGATGCGCTGCAACGCAAGGGTCGCATGGCGACGTGGGGGGAATGGGCATGGATCATCTGATGCGCCGAGCCGGACATGCCGGACATACCCCGGACATGTCCGTTTGTCCGGGTGACCGGACAGGGGGCCATCCTGACCGGACATCCCGGACATGTCCGGCGGGGGTTTCCCCCTTTAGGGGGAACCCCGCCATGTCCGGGCTGTCCGGGAGGCCGGACAGCCTCGACGCCCTCGCCCTTCGGGTGGAGAGGTTGAGCCCGTCGCACCGCGACCCCGAGCGGTTCTTCGAAGAGCGTTCCGAGATCGCCGAGGCCCTGCGCCGCGCCGCGGCGGCACAGCCGGGCTCGCCTCTGGCCTCGGCAGGCGAGGCGCCGCGCCCGCCTCGCGGGTCCCTCCCCCGGCGAGGCCACACGGGCGCGCTGCTCGCGAGATCTGGTTAGGCGGAGTGGATTTAATCGCTAAAGTACCCGCTTTAGATGGGCTCAACCAATGCAGCAAACGCATAGTCTCTTTGGAGAATCCGGTAATCAGAACGGCGCAGAGACCTTGTCCAAGAAAGGTTTCGCCGAGCTGATCGGCGTCTCTCAGGGCCGCGTTTCTCAGATGGTCAAGGCGGGCCTCCCCGTTCTTCCGAACGGGCGCATCAACGTCGCCGCCGGGCGCGCCTGGTGCGAGGAAAACACCGATCCGAACCGCCGCCGGGCGAACCTCGCCGGCGCGCCCGGACAGCCGGACATGTCCGGCCTTGTCCGGCTCCCCGCGGGCTCCGCTCGAGCGGCGCGCGACGCCGCCGAGGCGGACATCGCCCGCATGAAGGCCGAGCGGATGCGGGGCCGGCTCCTGGACCGTCGCACGACGCTGCGGACCGTCGAGAGCTACGCCCGCGCCGAGCGCGATTCCTGGCTCGGCTTCGTGCACCGCGTCGCCCCGCTCCTCGCCGCCGAGACCGGCGCCGAGATCTCGGCGGTCGCGGCGATCCTCGATCGCGAGATCCGCGACCACCTCGCGAACCTCGCCGCCAACCCGGTGGAGCTGCCGTCGTGACCGCGCGCCCTGCCCTCGCCGAGGCCGTCGCCGCCGGCGCGGACGACTCGTTCGGTCTCGCCGCCGAGACCGCGCAGCTCGTCGCCGCGGCGTGGCGCCGGGGCCTCACGCCCGAACGCCAGCTCACCGTCTCGGAATGGGCGGACGCGAACCGGCTGATGCCCTCGACGACCGCCGAGCCCGGCCCGTGGCGGACCGGGCGCGTCCCCTACCTGCGCGAGATCATGGACGCCCTGTCGACGTCGTCACCCGTCGACGAGGTGGTGTTCATGAAGGGAACGCAGGTCGGCGGCACCGAGTGCGCCCTCAACGCGGTCGGGTATTGGGTCGACCACTCGCCGGGCGTGATCCTGCTCGTCTGGCCATCGCTCGACATGGTGCGCAAGAACAGCCGCATCCGCATCGATCCGTTGCTCGAGGGCACGCCGGCGATCCGCAAGAAGATCGTCCCCGCCCGCGCGAAGGATCCGGGGAACACCGTCTCGCAGAAGGATTTCGACGGCGGGTCGCTCGTCATGACCGGCGCGAACTCGGCGACGGGCCTCCGGTCGCTCCCCGCGCGCTTCCTCGTCTGCGACGAGGTGGACGCCTTCCCGGCCGATGCGGACGGCGAGGGCGACCCCGTGACGCTCGCGAAGAAGCGCACCTCGACGTTCCGCGGCCGGCGCAAGGTCCTCCTGATCTCGACGCCGACCGAGAAGGGCGCCTCGCGCATCGAAGACGCCTACGACGCGAGCGACCGCCGGCGCTACTTCGTCCCGTGCCCCCACTGCGGCGAGATGCAGCCCCTCACCTGGGATGGCCTGCGCTGGCCGGAGGGCGAGCCCTCACGGGCGTTCTACGTCTGCCAGGCGTCCGCGTGCGGCGGGATCATGGAGGAGGGCCACAAGCCCGCCATGCTCGCCGGCGGCGAGTGGCGCGCGCTCGCGCCGGGCCGCGGAAAGGCGGCGGGTTTCCACCTCTCGGCGCTCTACTCGCCTTTCGAGAGCTGGGGCGAGTGCGTCAAGCAGCACCTCGAGGCGGGAAACGACGGCTTCAAGCGCAAGGTGTTCACCAACACCGTGCTCGCCGAGACTTACGAGGATCGCGCCGACGAGCCGCTCGAGGCCGCGGCCTTCATCGACCGCCTGGAGGACTTCGGCGAGCGCCTTCCCGAAGGTGTCGCGGTGCTCGTCGCGGGCGTCGACGTCCAGGGCGACCGACTCGCCCTCGAAATCGTCGGATGGGGGCGCGGCGAGGAGTCGTGGTCGGTGGAGTACACCGAGCTGTGGGGCGACCCGGCGCGGCCGGACGTCTGGCGGGATCTCGACCACGAGCTCGCGCGCACCTTCGATCATCCGCGCTACGGGCCGATGCCGATTCGCGCCGCGTGCGTCGACAGCGGCGGGCACCACACGCAGACCGTCTATGCCTTCAGCCGCGAGCGCCTGGAGCGCTCCGTATGGGCGATCAAGGGCCGCGGCGGGCCGGGCGTGCCCGTGTGGCCTACGCGGCCTCCCAAGCGCCGCGACGGCAAGTTCCGGCCGTTCATCATCGGCGTCGATGCGGCCAAGGAACTGATCATCGGCCGCTTGCGCCTCGAGGTGCCGGGCGCCGGCTTCTCGCACTTCCCAGCGGGTCGCGACCTGGAGTTCTTCCGCATGCTCACCGCCGAGAAGGTGACGAAGCGCTACCATCGCGGCTCGCCGATCCGGGAGTGGACGAAGGAGAAGAGCGCGCGCAACGAGGCGCTCGACTGCCGCGTCTACGCCTATGCGGCCCTGTGCGGCCTCACGGCCCGCGGCTTCCGCCTCGACGACGAGGCGCGCCGGATCGCCGGCATGCCGCTGCGCGAGCCCGCGGGGACATCGGCGCCGATCGCGGCGCCCGCGCGGCCGCGGGTGTCGCGATCGGCGTTCATGCAGCGCGGGCGGCGATGAGGGCGAGCCGTCGTTTCGGCTCTACAGCGGCTTGACGCGGGGCGGCAGCGGCTTGACGCGCGACGGGAGCTGCTTGAGACGGGTGCGCCGCGGCTCCGGAGGCTTCCGCCGGTCCAGCGCTTCGCGGCCGGCGGGGGTGATTCGGAGCTTGCGCCCGAGCGACAGCGGCCCGGTCACGTCCTCCGCCCATCCCTTGGCGATGATGCTCGCGCGCGTCCGCTCGCCGGCGCCGACGAGCCGTGCGGCGTCTTCCACGCCGCCCATGCCGTCCGCGAGGATGCGGAGCGCCTTGCGCTCCCATGCGGTGGGAATGCTCGCGTCGCTCATCGCTCCCCCAATCGTAGCCCGCGCGCTCCTCACGCTGATCGCCGGCGCCCCGCCACGGCCCCGATCGCACGCCTCTGGTAGGGCGTTAAAGTCTCCGGCACGAACTCGGCGTGGTTCCGCTTCATTCCTTCGAACCAGACGCACACGATCTTGGCGCCGACACTCTCAACGGTCATTCCAGGACCACCGGATTTCAGCTGAACTCTGTCTCCCACAGCGAACGTCATAACTTTTCTCCCCTGCAATGCCTTAGGCGTCGCTCAACGCTCGCCCTTTAAGCCCGCCTCGACAAGCCGGCGGATCGCTTCCGAGCGTGAGGGCGTGTCGGGCTGCGCAGCTGCCCATGCATCGACGCGCGCAGTGAGATCGGGCGATGCCCGGAAGCTCACCAGCGGATCACGTCCCGTGGCGGGACGCCCTCGTTTTTTTGGTCCGACCTGAATTGACTTCGACATAAATTGGTCGTACCACAATTGCGCGCCGGCGGGAAGTTCCAGCTTCCCACCGGCGCTGACCACAACCGATCGCATGGAGATCGTTCATGGCTTCCCAGACCGCTATCACAGCGGAGACCAACGCGCACGCGTGGCTCCGCGACTTCCTCGCCGGCCGCTCGCTTTACGAGGTCGAGCGCGTGAAGGAGTTCGCCGAGCGCGAGTTCCCGCGCCCGCTCGCCGAGACGACCCCGCTCGAGCGGATGACGGCTTTCGTCCGCAAGCTCGAATCGGCATCGCTGGCGCTCGAGGCGCAAGCCGCAGTCGTCAACGCGCTCCTCGAGGAAGCGCTCTCCAGCGAGGACTGGCAGGCCTTCACGATTCGCGACGCCCTCCCGGACGTCGTCGAGGGCGTCAACGTCCATGTGCTTGTGCCGAGCCTGGAGGACGCGCTCCGTTACGCCGTCCAGCACATGAACGAACTCGCCGCGGCGATGCAGAGCGGCTTCGACGACCATTTCGACGGCGAGCCGCCGCAGCCGCGGGCGGCCTCGACCGAGCCGCGGTCCGGCTGACGCCAGCGTGCCCCCGAAGTGAAGCGGAAGAGCGGCGGAAGCGTGACGTCTGGCGGTAAGCTGCCGACGCGACACAAAAAGATTGACTTCGTCGCTGACAATATGTCACCTTCCGCTTGACTCAACGCGCCGGCTCGCCCGGCCTCACAGCGGAGCCCCGATCATGGCGATCTCGCGAGCCGACTTCTTCGCCCTCACCGGCCTGAACACCGACACGCACACGGCCCTCAAGCGCCGCGGCCTCATCCCCGTCGAGAACCAGGCGGATCGTACCTACACTGCGTTCGAGGCGCTCGCCTTCAACCTGTCCGACCGGCTCGCCGCCGGGCCGGACGGGCACAACATGGGCCGCGGGATGGCGTGCGGCATCGTGCGGGACTGCGCGAAGCTGCTCATCGAGCGCGCCGACGATATCGATGCTACGGCGGCCCCCTTCATCGGGGGCGCCGCGCTGGAGGGTGGCGCCGAGAAGATCCTCGCGGGGCGGCTGATCCTCGGCGGGATGAAGGGTCATCGGCCGTTCGTCGGAACGCCTGCCGAGCTGGCCACCGAGTTCGCGTGCGAGTGGATCGTCGACGTCATGCTGACCGACGTGACCACGGCGCGCCTGGTGCTCCAGCGGCGGGCGGAGGGCGCGGGGGTAGATCTCGCGAGCCTGTGGCCCAATGCGGCGTCGGTGCCGAGCTTCGAAGAGATCGCCGCCGAGCGCCGGAAGTCCTGGGCCGAGGCGATGGAACGGGTGAACGCGCGCCGCCGCGGCGACGCGTGACCCCACACGCGCCGCCGGCGACGCGCCCGGCGGACTGCGGATGGAAGCGCGTTTTCGAGAAAGGCAGACGATCATGAAGACGAATTTCAAGTACTTGCGCGATGCGAGTCGCTTTTGCCACTTCTCGCGCGAAGTGCTCGGCGTTCAGCTGCCGAAGCTTTCCAAGTAAGAGCTGATGCGCCCCGGGCCCGACGATGACGACGATTATCGCGAGGGCCCGAACCCGCCGGCGCCTCCGATGCCCGATGCGCCGCGCGATCGCGTCCGCGAGCCCCAGGCCTGACGCCATGTCCCTCGTCGCCCGCCTCCTCTCCCTCTTCCCGGTCCGCGAGGTCCCCGCCCCGGCTCCGGCCGCGCCCGTCATCGTGCGGCGCGCGCCGGGCGGCGACGGCTTCGTGCGGTCGTTCGAGGGTGCGGCCGGCGGGCGGCGGTGGGACGGCTTCACCGAGATGCACTCGGCGCCGGCGGCGATCCTCGCCGCCCGGCCGATCCTCGCGCGCCGCGCCCGCGGCCTCGTCGCGAACAGCCCGCACGGCGCCGCGGGCGTCGAGGCCTGGGAAAGCGCGCTCGTCGGGACGGGCATCAAGTGCGTCTCCCCCGTCGCCGGCCTCGGCGAGGCTTTCGAGGCCTGGACCGACGATGCCGACGCGGACGGGTTGACGGACTTCTACGGGCTCCAGAAGCTCGTCTCGCGGTCCGTGGCGACCAACGGCGAGGCGCTCGTCGTCATCCTCCCCGGCATGCGCCTGCGCGTCCTGGACCCCGAGCAGCTCGACACGGCGGTGCTCGTCGGCCCCGGCGCCAACCGCGTCGTGCACGGCGTCGAGTTCGACGCCGCCGGCCGGCGCGTCGCCTATCACGTGCGCCTCGAGCCGCCGGGCTCCTGGTTCGCTCGCGTCGAGACCGTCCGCCTCCCCGCCGAGGACGTGCTGCACGTCTTCCGGCCGATCGTCCCCGGACAGGTCCGCGGCCTCACCTGGTTCGCCGCGGCGCTCCTGCGCTTCGCCGATTACGACCGAGCGACCGACGCGCAGCTGCAACGCCAGCTCGTCGCCGCGCTTCTCGCCGGCTTCATCGTGAGCCCCGACGGCGCCGGGGAAGAGCTTGCCGGGCGCGCCTCCGTCGAAGGCGGTCCGCCGTCCCTCGAGCCGGGGACGATGACGGTCCTCGACCCGGGACAGGACGTGCGTTTCAGCGAGGCCGCGCCGATCGGCGCCGAAGCGATCGAATTCCTTCGGATCACCGCGCGCGAGATCGCCGCGGCGATCGGCGTCCCCGCGCACGTCCTCACGGGCGACCTGACACAGGCGAACTATTCGAGCCTGCGCGCCGGCCTCGTCGAGTGGCGTCGCCGCGTCGAGGCGCTCCAGCACAGCATGATGGTCTTCCAGTTCTGCCGGCCCGTGTGGCGTCGGTGGGTGACCTGGAAGGCCCTCGCGGGTGATCCGCGCTTCGCCGGGTTCTTCCGGGACCCGGAAGCCTTCCTCGCCGCCCGGTGGATGACGCCGCGCTTCGATTGGGTCGACCCGAAGAAGGACGTCGAGGCCGAGCTGCTGGAGATCGGCGCCGGGCTCAAGTCCCGTCGCCAGGCGGTCGCCGCCCGTGGCTACGACGTCGAGGCGCTCGACGCCGAGATTGCCGCCGATCGCGAGCGCGAGGGCCGCATGGGGCTCGCCTTCGTCGCGGCGCCCTTGGCCGCGCCCGCGGCTCCCGAAGGGGGGGCGGAATGACCCATCCCCCGAACATCGGCCACATGCTCGACGAGGTGTTCGCCCGGCCGCACGACGCGACCCGCGGCGACGACGAGGCCGCGGCGATCGAAGCGCGCGACGTCCTCTCGCCGGCCTTCTGCGACTTCCGCGACGTCGTCTTGCGCCGCCGCGGGCGCGCCTCTCTCGAGGAGCTGCGCCGCGTCCGCACCGCCGTCCGGTGCCTCGACAAGCTCCTCGGCGACACGATCGCCGAGCGCGAGAACGCCCCTCCCCGGAGCCGAACCCGATGAACGCACCCGCCACCCTCTCTCGCGCGGGCGATCCCGACGCGATCGTCACGCGCCTGGCACCCGCCGAGGCGGGCTCGACCTGGAACGCCGAGACGCGACAGGTAGAGGCCGTGATCGCGACGAACGGTGCGGGCGTCCGGCGCTGGGACGAGCGCGGGACCTACGTCGAGCTTCTCGACCCCGCCGGCATGGAGGCGATCGACAGCGTCGTGCTGCTCGACGCGCACCGGCGCGAGAGCATGGCGCACGTGATCGGCCGGGCCGATCGGCTTCGCCCCACGCGCAGCGACGTGCGCGCCCGTCTCACGCTCTCCCCCCACAACACGACCGCGCAGACGCTGGCGAGCGAGCTCGGCGACGGCGCCCGGTTCGGCGTGTCCATCGGCTACGTCGTGCTCGCCTGGGCCGAGCAGACCGACCCGAAGACGGGCGCCCGGACGAAGACGGCGACCCGCTGGCAGCTGCGCGAAGTCTCCATCGTCCCCGTCCCCGCAGACCCGAAGGCCTCAACCAGGAGCGATCCCATGCCGCCCGAAGTCGACACCCCCGCCAACCCCGCACCGACGCCGCCGCCTCCCCCGCCGGCGACGCCTTCCGTCGAGCGCTCGGCGCCGCCGGCCCCGGCCGTCGTCGACCGCGCCGCGGTCAACCGCGAGATCCGTTCCATCGCCACCCTGTCCGGCCTCGGCCGCGATTGGGCGGATGCGCAGATCGATGCGGGCGCCGACGTCGAGGGCACCCGCGCCGCCGCCTTCGCCGAGATGCAGCGCCGCGGCGGCCCGGCCGAGTCCGTTCGCTCGGCGCCCCGCGTCGAGATGGGCACCGACTGGACGGACCCGGCGCACCGCGTGCGCGCCGCCGGCGAGGCCGTGTTCGCGCGCTACACGCCCGGCCACGCGCCGAGCGAGCCCGCCCGCCGCTTCATGGGGATGACGACACTGGATCTCGCGCGCGAGTGCCTCACGGCGCGCGGCACGCCGGTCTCGGGCCTCTCGGCGGCGACCATCGTCGAGCGCGCCTTGCACTCGACGTCGGACTTCCCCGCCATCCTCGGCGAGGGGATTGGGCGCACGATGCGCGAGGCCTACCGCGCCGCGCCGTCCGGCCTCAAGCAGACCGGCCGGCGCACCACCGCCCGCGACTTCAAGGCCAAGCACAGCCTCCAGCTGGACGGGCCGGCGCAGCTGGAGAAGGTCAACGAGCACGGCGAGTTCAAGTCCGGGACGCTGCGCGAGAGCGTGTCGTCGTACGCGCTGGAGACGCGGGGCCTGATCATCGGCGTGACCCGCCAGGCGATCGTCAACGACGACCTCGGCGCCTTCGCCGACATGGGCCGGCGCTTCGGCGTGACCGCGGCGGCGACCGAGGCCAAGATCCTGGTGCAACTGATCCTCGCCAACGCCGGCGCCGGCCCCACCATGTCGGACGGGAGTCCGCTGTTCCACGCCTCGCACGCCAACGTGTCGGCCGGCGCGGCGCTCGCCGTCGAGGCGCTCGGCGAGGCGCGCAAGGCCATGCGCAAGCAGACCGGCCTCGCCGGCGACCTCATCGACGTCGCCCCGCGCTTCCTCCTGGTTCCGCCGGACCTGGAGACCACGGGCGAGAAGGTCCTCACCCAGCTCGCGCCGACCCGTCCCGACGACGTCAACCCCTTCGCCGGCAAGCTCGTGCTCGTCGTCGAGCCCCGCTTCACCGACGCGGGGCGCTGGTACGTCGCCGCCGACCCGGCGACCGTCGACGGCCTGGAGTACGCGTACCTGGAGGGCGAGGAAGGCGTCGTCGTCGAGACGAAGGCCGGCTTCGAGGTGGACGGCGTCCAGATCAAGGGCCGCCTCGACTTCGGTGCGGGCTTCGTCGACTGGCGTTCCTGGCACATGAACCCCGGTGCCTGATCATGAGCGACGCCGCCGCCATCGCCGCCCGCCTGGAGACGCTGCGCGCCGCCCGCGCGAGCGCCGAGAAGCGGGTGCGCTTCTCCGACGAGGAAGTCGAGTACCGCTCGGATAGCGAGATGGCCGCGGCGATTTCCGACCTCGAGCGACAGCTCGCCAACGCCACCGGCCGGCGCGTGCGCGCCGTCCGCTTTTCCTACAGCAAGGGATTGTGACCATGCGCAACCACGTGCAGCCCGGCAACCTGATCACCGTCACGGCCCCGGCCGGCGGCGTCACGAGCGGCGCGGGCGTTCTCGTCGGCTCGCTCTTCGGCGTCGCGGCCACGACCGCGGCCGCCGGCGCGCCCGTCGAGATCGCCACGACGGGCGTCTACGACCTGCCCAAGGCGGGCGCCACGACCTTCACAGCCGGCGCGCCGGTCTACTGGAACGCCGCCGCCGGCGAGGCCGCCGCGCTCGCCGCCGGGCGTCCGCTCGTCGGCGTCGCGACCGAGGCCGCGGCGGACGGCGCCACGACGGCCCGCGTGCGCCTCAACGGCGTGTTCGGCGCCGCGCCGAGCGAGACCACCGCCGACCTCGAGAGCCGCCTCGCGGCCCTCGAGGCGGCCCCGTAAAACCGGGATCGGCGGGGACCTTCTCGACGGGCCGGGCGGCCCGGACAAGGCGCGGGAGGCCCCGCCGGGCTCGTCACCTCCCGCGCCACGCCCACCCTTTCAACGCCCGCGCACTGAGGCACTGGCATGGCGACCCTCGAATCCAATCTCGTCATCCGGCTGATGGACCGGCTCACCGGGCCGGCGCGCGGGGTGTCGGGCGCGATGGATCGGCTCCAGCGGGGCGCAGCGGGGCTGAACCGGGCGCTGATGCTGCCCAGCTTCGGCATGTTCTCCGGCGGGCTGATGGCGCAGGCGGCGGCGCTCGGCGGCGCATACGGGCTCGGGCGCGCCTTCATGGGCGCATCCAGGACGGCGGCGGATTTCGAGCAGGCGATGAACAAGGTGGGCGTCGTGACCGGCGCCACGTTCGAGCAGCTTCAATCCATGGAGGCCCAGGCGAAGGAACTCGGCCGCACGACGCAGTTCACCGCGTCGCAGGCCGCCGACGCCATGGGCTTCCTCGGCATGGCAGGGTTCAAGACCGACGAAATCCTCGCGGCAATGCCGGGAACACTGCAGCTCGCGGCCGCCGCGCAGATGGATCTCGGTTCCGCCGCCGACATCGTGTCGAACGTCCTGTCCGGCTACAATATGGAGGTGGACCAGCTCGGGCGCGCGAACGACGTGTTGGTGAAGGCGTTCACGTCGGCGAATACCGACCTGTCGCAGCTCGGCGAGGCGTTCAAATATGCCGGTCCGACCGCCACGGCGGCCGGCGTGCGGTTCGAGGAGGCCGCGGCGGCGCTCGGACTGATGGGCAACGCCGGCATCCAGGGCTCGATGGCCGGCACGTCGTTGCGCGGTGCGATCTCGAACATCCTCTCGCCCACCGCCGGGATGACCCGCGTGATGCGACGCGCGGGCCTCAACTTCACCAACGCGCAGGGCCGCCTGCTGCCGCTGGTAGACATCGTCCGCCAGCTCGAGCCCCATGCGGAGGACGCGGGCCTCTTCATGGAGCTGTTCGGCCAGCGTGCCGGCCCGGCCATGGCGGCGCTCGTCACGCAGGGAGCCGATGCGCTCCACGGGCTCGATCGCGATCTTCAGAATTCGGCAGGCACGGCCGACCGGGTCGCGGCCGCGCAGATGGAAGGCTTCAACGGCGCCATGCGCGGGCTCTCTTCGGCCGCCGAGGGCGTCGCGATCGCATTCGGGGAGATGGTCAACCCGAGCATCGAGCGCTTCATGGAGCGCATGACGGAACACCTCCAGTCGCTCACCGGCTTCCTGGAGAGTCTGGCGGGCCGCGTGACGATCTTCGATCGCATCAGCACCGCCTACCAGGCGCTGATGGTCGGGCTCGGCGACGGGCAGGGCGGTATCCTTGATGGGCTGCGCGAGCTGGGCGGTTGGCTCAACGAGGGCCTGTTCGGCAGCGCCGAGGCGTTCGAGAGCGACGCCATGCGCCTTGCGGAGACCTCGAACCTGTTTCGGCAGATCGGCCGGGACTTCCGCGCCTTCGGCGACGACCTGCTCGGTGGGAACTTCGGGGATGCGTTCGACCATCTCAACGACGCGTTCGCGAAGATGAGCGGCTGGGGCGCCGTCCTCACGATGTACGGCATGGCGGCCGGCACAAGCCTGCTCGCCGGGGCGATTACCGCGCTCGTCACGAGCAAGTTCTTCAAGGTCGCGGCCGTGGCGACGGCGATCGCGAAGCTCATCGAGATCTCGCGCGAGGCCGAAAGTCTCGGCGATGTGACGCGAATGATGTCCGATCTGTCGGCAGTGGAACTCGGCGCGCTCGCCGTAACCGTGGGCCTGCTCGCCGGCAACCTGTACAAGTTGTTCCGGGCGCTGCGCAGCGCGCCGCCGGTTCCGCCCGGGGGAGCGCCGCCCGGGGGCGGCCCTGGCGGCCCGCCCGGCCCCGGTGGCGGCGGCATGGCCGGGATGATGCGGACGCTCGCGGGAGGCGTGGTGCGTGGCGCGGCCGCCTGGTTCGCGCTGAAAGCCGGTGAATACGCGATCGAGGAACACGCCATGCCGGCCCTCGATCGGGCTCTCGGCCTCGATCAGAACCAGCGTTTCCTCGATCGCCGGGCAGCTTATGACCAGTACCTCGCCGAGACGGGAGGCGGCCCCGGGGTCTTCGGTGGCGGAGTGCTGGGGAGCCTCAACCGCCTCTGGGGCGGCGAGGAAGCGCGCGCGGCGCAGGCGCGCCTCGAGGCTCGCCTCGCCGAAATCGATGCGGCGACCGCGGCAGCCCCAGGCTATTCGGGTCGCGACTTCACCCTCGGCGGCTTCGGCGGCTTCCGCCCGGACAACCGAGCGCCGATGGCGGGCGGTTTCCGCGGCACGCCCTTCGACGCCCGCTCCGTCTCGCAGCTTCCGAGCGCGAACGATCCCGAGGTGACGATCGCGAACATGTCGCTGTCGCAGTTGCTCCAGCGCGGCGAGCAAGTCGACGTGAACGTGACCAACCCGCCTCAGCGGCCAAATGTCACCGTTACCAACACGAATACGTTCCACATCCACGGTGCCGAGGATGTAGAGGCAATGGCACGGAGAATAGGTCAGGCAACAGCTGCAGCGGTTGAAGGAACATTCAGTGATGGTGGATTGTGATGCTGTATCATAATTCCATTGTGCAAGATATCGCCCTCACGACGGGCGCCAATCACACGATCAAGTTTGACGTAGACGTGTCGAACATTGGAGCGGAATGGCTAATGTGCGGCGTCGAGGAGATCGAATTTCGGTACGGGTGGCCGCCGGCCGCCGAGAACTTCGCCTTTTGGCCGGGCAATATCGAAGTGACCGCCTCCCCCGACCTTCCCGACGCGATCCGCTTGACGGTGCACCTGCGCGCCGAGCACGTGCAGGCGATCCCCGCAGGTGACGGCGCGTCCTACGCTCTGACGCTCGTGCATGCCGAAGGCGCCCGCGAAACCATCGCTCGCGGGCGCCTCGGTCGCAATGCGCCGAAGGCGAGTGCCTGATCATGCCGCGCCGCCCCGCCCCGTTCACGCAAGCCGACGTCGCCCGCGCTGTGAAGGGCGCGGCGAGCGCAGGCTTGCGCGTGGGGCGTGTCGAGATCGCGCCGGACGGGCGAATCATCGTCGTCTCTGCGGAGGCGGCCGCGCCGCGCGAGCCGTCCGACCCGTTCGACGCGTGGAAGGAGTCGCGCCGTGGTGCGGGTTAGGCTCAAGGGGATCAACCGGGTGTCCAAGGTGCTCGCCGGCGGCGAGCGCGTCACCTACTGGTACGCATGGAAGGGCGGCCCGCGCCTCGACGGCGCGCCCGGCTCGCCGGAGTTCGTCGCCTCCTATCAGCGCGCCCACGCCGCGCGCTCGCTCGCCGCGCCGGGCACCCTGCAGGAGATACTCGACGCGTATCAGCGCTCCGGCGAGTTCACCGGGCTCGCCGCGCGCACACGGGCGGACTACGTCAAGCAGCTGCACCGCATCGAAGCGGCTTTCGCCGACTTCCCGCTCGCCGCTCTCGCCGATCGCCGCGCTCGCGGCGAGTTCATGTCGTGGCGCGACGGGCTCGCCGCTCGCTCACGCCGCCAGGCGGACTATGCCTGGACGGTGCTCGCCCGGTCGCTGTCCTGGGCGAAGGATCGCGGGCTCGTGGTCGCGAACCCGTGCGAGCGCGGCGGGCGGCTCTACAAGGCCAGCCGGTCGGACAAGGTGTGGAGCCTCGACGACGAGGCGGCGTTCCTCGCCGCCGCGCCGCCGCATCTGCGCCTGCCGCTGCTGCTCGCCGTCTGGACCGGGCAGCGGCAAGGCGACCTGCTGCGCCTGCCGTGGAGCGCGTACGACGGAGCCGCAATTCGGATACGCCAGTCGAAGACCGGCCGGCGCGTGATCATCCCTGTCGGCGCGCCTCTCAAGACCGCGCTCGAGGCGACGCCACGCCGCTCGCCGATCATCCTCGTCAACACGCGAGCGCATCCCTGGACGGAGAGCGGCTTCCGGGCGTCGTGGGGCAAGGCCAAGGGCCGCGCCGGGCTCGCGGGGCTCACCTTCCACGACCTTCGCGGGACGTCGGTGACCCGGCTCGCCCTCGCAGGCGCGACCGAGCCGGAGATCGCCACGTTCACCGGCCTGTCTCTCGCGGACGTGCGCGCCATCCTCGACGCCCATTACCTGCATCGTGATCCGGTGCTCGCCCGGAGCGCCGTCGCGAAGCTGGAGGCGGCGGCGCTCGCCGCAATCCTCCCAACCGCGCGCCCAACCGAGCCGGTCGCGTCGTCTGTCGAAATCCGAAAAGCGCAAGGAAATCAAGTGGCTGGGGGACCTGGATTCGAACCAGGACTAGCGGAGTCAGAGTCCGCGGTTCTACCGTTAAACTATCCCCCAGCAGGGGTGGCGTCGCCGCCATCGCCCTGGCAACGCGCGGGCGATGGCCCGGTTCCCGTCGGCGATGGCGGCTAGATAGCGGGGGTGCCGGCGCTTGTCCAGCCCCTTTCGTGACGCCGAGACGACGCCCCCGACGCCGCGCCGGCTCAGAGCATCGCCAGCGGCGTGGGTGCGCGCGGCGGCGGGAAGAGCCGGTCGAGCTCGGCATGGTCCTCGTCGTCGAGCACGAGGTCGAGCGCCGCGCGGTCGTCGCGCAGGTGCGCCTCGGTCGCGGCCTTGGGGATCGCGATCGTGCCGGGGCGCGAGAGCACGAAGGCGAGCGCGACGCGATACGCGCTCGCGCCGTGCTTCTCGGCGATGCCGGCGAGCGCGCGCTCGGGCAGGCCGCCCTGCCCCACCGGGCTGTAGGCCATCAGCGGCACGCCGCGCGCCCGGAGCGCGGGCACGAGGTCCCATTCCGGACCGCGCTCGGTGACGTTGTAGAGCACCTGGTTCGTCGCGCACGCCTCGCCGCCGGGCAGGCCCCACAGCTCCTCCATGTCGTCCGTGTCGAAGTTGCTGACGCCGAACCGCGCGATGCGCCCCGCGTCGAGGAGATCGCGAAAGCCCGCGAGCGTCTCCGCCAGGGGCACGTTCCCGCGCCAATGCAGCAGGTAGAGATCGAGCCGCTCGACCCCGAGCCGGGAGAGGGAGCGCGCGCAGGCCTCGCGCACCCCCGCGCGGTCGGCGTCGTGCGGGTAGAGCTTCGAGACGAGGAACACCTCCTCGCGCCGCCCGTCGATGGCCTCGCCGACGACCTCCTCGGCGCCGCCGGAGCCGTACATCTCGGCGGTGTCGACGAGGGTCATGCCGAGGTCGAGGCCGAGCCGCAGCGCACGGACCTCGTCGGCGCGCCGGGAGCGGTCCTCGCCCATCCGCCACGTCCCCTGCCCCAGCGCGGGGACGGACGTGCCGTCGGGCAGGGCGACGGTCGGGATCGCGGGCATCGGCGGCTCCTTTCGCGAGCGCGTGGGCGACGCCGAGCGGCTTGCGGCGCTTGGCGCCGGCGTCGGTCGATCGGCGTCGGTCGATCGGCGCGGGTCAGTCGGCGTTGATCACCGAGACGACCCGGAACGTGTGCATCTCGTCCATGTCGTCCCTGATCGAGATGTACTCGCCGATCTGGAGGACGTGGTCGCCGAGTCGGAAGGCGGCCTCGTCGTCGTCGTCCCGGTCCGGGTCGTAGTCGAAGATCCAGGTATGGCCGCCCTTGCCGCCGGCGCGGTGGACGAGACGGCCGACCTGGTCCGCCTCGCCGCTCCAGAACCGGCGCACGCGGCAGACGTCCCGGCGCGACCGCCAGGCCTCGGGGTCGATGCGACCATCGGCGTCGAGCGGCGCCACGATGTCGTAGCCGTGTCGCGCGGATCCGTTGGGATGATCGTGGCTGCGGGCGAGATGCAGGATGATTCGCTTGAAGTTGTGAGGGAGACTCATGACGCGCGTTCCCGTCTGTCGGTCGAGATGGACGCACAGACGAGCACGCGTGCGCACGCGCCGCCTTGATCGGGCGCAAACGGGCGAGCGCCGTGGGACGTTCCATCCCCCGCGTCGTCCTCCGCGGTTCCGGGGGGCGCGGGCTCTGCCGTACGATCGCCGCGTTTTGGGGCGAGCAAGTCGCACGCGGGGCTTTCGGAACACCGCCTCGACTGGTTAAAGAAGCGTGGCGCGTCCGTCGCGCGATCGTTCACGGGGTCGCCTCGGCCGAGGGGGCCCGTCGCCACGAGACCCGCCTGCGAGACCCCGTTCGGCATGCGCCACACATCCTCCCTGCGCGAGAGACCGTCCCTGAAGGCGAGGCTGATCGTCGGCGCCGTCGGGATCCTCGTTCTCGCCGGGCTCGTGCTGGCGGTCGCGCCGTGGACCGTCTCCTCGGACGCGCTGCGCGCGGCAGTCGAGCGCCAGATCGAGCGCGAGCTCGGCCTCGCCTTCCCGGTCGCCGGCCGCACCACGATCGCCTTCCTGCCCTCCCCGCGGGTGAAGTTCGAGGACGTTCGGCTCGCCGACGCGGCCGGCACGCCGCTGATCGAGGGCGGCGCGCTGCGCGGCCAGCTCGCCTGGGGTCCGCTCGTGCTCGGCCGCATCCGGCTCACGGAGGCCTCGCTCGCCCAGTCGCGGATCGTGGTGGCGATCGACGCGAACGGCCGCTCGCCCTGGGACGTCGCCCTCGCGCGGCTGTCGGAGCGGGTCGGCGAGCCGCGGGGCGCCCTCGTCGGCGCGATCGGCCTCCTCGACACGACGATCGTCTACACCGATGCCGGCGCGAGCCGCCGGGAGGTGATCCGCGACGCCGACCTCAGGCTCTCCTGGCCGGACGGGCGCGGTCCCGTCTCGCTCTCCGGCTCGGCCGCCGTGCGCGGCGAGGCGATCTCGATCGCGCTCTCCCAGCTCGATCCTTCCGCGCTCGCGAAGGGCGCGCGCAGCCCGATCGACCTGCGCCTGTCGGGTCGCCTCGGCCGCCTCTCCGTCGCCGGGAGCATCGCCGCCGGCCGCGACAGCCCCTGGCTGGCGGGCACCGTCTCCTTCGAGACCCGCGCCGCCCGCGAGGTCCTGGCCTGGACCGGCGCGCGGCTGCCGCTCGGCCCGCTCGTCGGGCCGCTCTCGCTCCAGGGGCACGCGAACGGCGTGGGGCGTACGCTCTCCTTCTCGGCGCTCGAGCTCGGGCTCGGCGGCGCACCGCTCGAGGGCGCGATCACCGCGCGGCTCGCGGACGGCCGCCTCGGCATCAGCGGGACGCTCGCGGCCACGACCCTCGACCTGAGCCGCTTCGCCGCGCCCGTGCTCGAGGCGAGCAACCCGGCCTCGCCGCTGCGCCGGGTTCCGCTGACGCTCTCCCAGCACACGGCCGCCGACCTCGACCTGCGCCTCTCGGCGAGCGAGGCGCGCATCGGCGCGGTGCGGCTCGGCGAGGTGGCGATGAGCGTGCTCGTCAATGCCGGGCGGATCGAGACGACGGTCTCCCGCGCCGGCCTCGCCGGCGGCGAGATCCGCGGGCGCTTCGCCCTCGCCGACGCACCCGCGGGCGTCGAGATGCGGCTGGAGGCGGAGGGGTCGCGCGTCGACCTCGGCGCGCTCGGCCGCGCGCTCGGATCGGCGTGGGTCGCCGGCGCCGCGACGAGCGACATCGCGCTGATCGGCACCGGCGTGGACGCGGACGCGCTGCTGGGGGCGCTCCAGGGCGCGATCGTGGTGGAGGTGGGCGCGGGCGAGTTCGCAGGCGTCGACCTCGCCGAGGCGCTGCGCCGCTTCGAGCGTCAGCCGCTGACCGCCACGCGCACCCTGCGCAGCGGGCGCACGCCCTTCTCCAGCGCGATCGCGCGCCTCGAGGTGGAGGACGGCGTCGGCCGCATCGTCGACGCCGGCTTCGAGAGCCCCCAGCTCTCGGGCATGCTGGAGGGCACGATCTCCCTCGCCGCGCGGCGCATCGACGCCAAGGCGGCGGTGGAGAGCGTCACGCCGGTGGGCGACGACAACCTGATCTCCGCGCTGACCTTCGGCTTCCGCGGCCCCCTCACCGACGTCGCGCTGGTGCCCGACGCCAAGGCGCTGATCCAGCGCTCGGGCGCCGCGCGGCTCCTCCTGGGCACGCCCGAGCCGGTCCAGCCGGACGCGACGATCCCCGCCTTCGCGCCGGCGGCGCAGCAATAGAGGTCGTGGACCGCCTCCAGCCCCCTCGGGGCGGGGAAGGCGAGCCGAGCGAGCCGGGGGCGGAGTCCCGTCATGCCGCGGGCGTGGACGGCTTCGGCGGGCGTCGGACGCACCTTCGGCGCGCGCCCTCCGTCTCGTCGGCCTGCGGCGCCGATCCCCCTCCCACGATTGGGGAGGTTCGCGGCCGCTCGGCTCACCGTGCGCTCTCCCCCTTCGCCATCACGCGCATCAGCAGCAGCACCGGCAGGATGCCCACCGCGACGATCGCCAGCGCGCCCGTGGCCGCCTGGGCCAGGCGCTCGTCGGAGGCGAGCTGGTAGACGCGCACGGCCAGCGTGTCGAAGTTGAACGGCCGCACGATCAGGGTCGCCGGCAGCTCCTTGAGCACGTCCACGAAGACGATCAGTGCGGCGGTGACGAGCGAGCCGCGCAGGAGCGGCGCGTGCACGCGCGCGACGACGCCGCCGGGCTTCTCGCCCAGCATCCGCGCCGCGTCGTCCATCGTCCTCGAAATCTTCAGGAAACCCGATTCGACCGAGCCGTATGCGATGGCGAGGAAGCGCACCAGGTAGGCGAACAGCACGGCCACGACCGTGCCCGACAGGATGAGCCCCGTCGAGATGCCGAACGTCTCCCGGAAGAAGCCGTCGACCGCGTTGTCGAAGGCGCCGAGCGGGGCGAGGACGCCCACCGCGACGACGGTTCCGGGCACGGCGTAGCCGATGGTGGAGACCCGCACGAGAACCCGAAGGGACCGCGCCTGCGAAAGGCGCGTGGCGTAGGCGAGGAGCACCGCCACCGCGACGAGCAGCACCGCCGCCATCGCGGCGAGCGTCAGCGAGTTCGCGGCATAGCGCCAGAAGCGCTCGCTCATGAACGGGTCGCCGCCGATCAGGTGCAGGCGCAGCAGGATCAGAACCGGGGCGACGAAGCCCGCGACCACCGGCAGCGCGCAGGCGACGATGGCGAGGGCCGCACGCCAGCCGCGCAGTCGGAAGGCGGGCGCCTTGCGCGCGCCGCGGCCCACCTGGGTGTAGCGCTGCGCGCCCCGTGCATGGAGCTCGAGCGCGATCAGCACGAGCACGAAGACCAGGAGCCCGGTGGCCAGCTGCGCGGCCGCCGTCTGGTCGCCCATGCCGAACCAGGTGCGGTAGATCGCCGTGGTGAACGTGCGTACGCCGTAATATTGCATCGTGCCGAAATCGGCGAGCGCCTCCATCAGCGCGAGCGCGACGCCCGCCGCGATCGCCGGGCGCGCCAGCGGCAGCGCGACGCGGAAGAAGGCGCTCCAGGGCCCGTGCCCGAGCGCGCGCGACGCGTCGAACGCGTTCGCCGTCTGCTCCAGGAAGGCGGCGCGGGCGAGCAGGTAGACGTAGGGGTAGAGGACGCAGGTGAGCATCCCGCTCACGCCCCAGACATTGTATACGTCCGGGAACCAGTAGTCGCGCGGGCTCGTCCAGCCGAACAGCTCCCGAAGGCCCGTCTGCACCGGGCCGGCGAAGGCGAGGAAGTCGGCGTAGGCGTAGCCGATGATGTAGCCGGGGATCGCGAGCGGCAGCAGCAGCAGCCAGACGAAGGCGCGCGAGAACGGGAAGCGGCACTGGGTCACGAGCCAGGCGCTGACCACGCCGATCGAGATCGTGCCGAGCCCGACGACCAGCACCAGGATGCCGGTGTTCACGAGCAGGTCCGGCAGGATCGTCGAGGCGAGGTGCGCCATCACCTCCGTGCGCGGCGAGACCATGCTCGAGGCGACCGACAGGATCGGCAGCAGCACGAGCGCCGCCACGAGCGCCGTCGCGACGACGAGCGCGCGCGGGGCACGCGAACGGGCTCGCCCCCGCCGGGTCCCGGCGAGGGCGATGCCTTCCTTCATCAGGCCGGTGGCGGCGGCCGAGGTCGCCCCCGCCGCCGCCGGCTCCGTCCCGCGCATCACTTCCAGCCGGCCCGATCCATGATCATCAGGGCCTCGGCGTTGTTCTGCGCGAAGATCTCGGCGGAGAGGTCGTCCTCCTGGAACTCGCCCAGCGTCTGGATCCACTCGGGCGCCGCGACGCCCTGGACCACCGGGTACTCGCTGTTGCCCTCGGCGAAGTAGCGCTGCGCCGAATCGGAGGCGAGGTACTCGAGGAAGAGCTTGGCCGCCTCGGGGTTCGGCGCGTTCGCCGCGACGCCGCCGCCGGAGATGTTCACGTGCGTGCCGCGGCCGTCCTGGTTCGGGAACACGACGCAGATCTGCTCGGCCACCGCGCGGTCGTCGGGGTTCTCCGAGCGCATCAGGTTGCCGAGGTAGTAGGTGTTGGAGATCGCGAGATCGCCCTCGCCGGCCGCGACCGCGCGGATCTGGTCGGTGTCGCCGCCGCGGGGCTCGCGGGCGAAGTTCTCGGAGAGCCCGCCGGCCCACTCCTCGGTCGCCTCGGGGCCGAGCGCGGCGAGCACGGAGCCCGTCAGCGACTGGCTGTAGATGTTGGTCGAGGAGCGGCTGAGCACACGGCCCTCCCACTCGTCGTCGGCGAGCGCCTCGTAGGTCTGCGGCGGGTTCTCGACGCGATCGCAGGCGTACATGATCACGCGGGCGCGCTTGGAGAAGCCGAACCAGAAGTTCTCGGGATCGCGCAGGTATTCGGGCACGCGCTCCTGCAGCACCTCGGACTCGACCGCCTGGAACAGGCCCGCCTGCTGCGCACGCTCGAGACGCCCGGCGTCGACCGTCACCAGGATGTCGGCCGGCGAGTTGGCGCCCTCCGAGATCATGCGCTCGATGAGTTCGTCGGCCCCCGCCTCGATACGGTTGATGGTGATGCCGGTCTGCGCGGTGAAGTCCGCATAGAGCGCCTCGTCGGTGTCGTAGTGGCGCGACGAGTAGAGGTTCAGCTCGCCGCTCTGCGCGACGGCCAGCGCGGGCAGGCCGACGAGGCCGGCGGCGAGGGCCGTGCCGAGGAGAAGGGTGCGGCGTGCGGGCAGGAAGTGGGTCATGGCGATCGTCTCTCTCCCGTGGCCGAGCGGTCGATGCGCCCGGATGTCGATCTGGCGAGCCGCCTCGGCGCGCGCTGCGCCGCGGCGGCGACGGGCGGCATGAATAACGATCGCGACCAAGTCGTCAAGCGCTCGAGCAAAGCTTAGAATTGCTGAAAAGAAGGAATATCCAGTTGAGAATGGCTCTAAAGTATAGAAATAAGACGCATCACCCTGTATTCACCAAGCATCGAAGTCCGCGCACGACGAGCATCGACCGGTCGATCGCCGCTGCTACCGTGCGAAACGGGAGATTCCATAGGGCTCCATGTCGATGCCTCCCGTGTCCCCGGACAGCAGCCCTGCGACGAGACGTCCCGTCGTCGCGGCCTGGGTGAGGCCGAGATGGCCGTGGCCGAAGGCGTAGATCACGCGCCCCTTGCCGGGCGACCAGCCGATCACCGGCAGGCCGTCGGGCGTCGAGGGGCGCTGGCCCATCCAGCGCGTGGCGCCCCGCGTGTCGAGGTCCGGCAGGTAGATCCGCGCGAGGCGCGCGAGCGCGTCCGCCCGGGCGAGACGGGCCGGCGCGTCGAGCCCGGCGAACTCCGCCGCGCCGCCGATCCGCAGGCCGATCGCCAGCGGCGTCGCGACGAACTTGCGCTCGGCGAAGACGAGCTGGCGCGAGAGCGTGACGGTGGGCTGCGGGATCGTGACGTTGTAGCCGCGCTCGGATTCGAGCAGCACGGGGTCCCCCACGCTCGCGGCGAGCCGCGACGACCATGCGCCCGCCGCGACGACGACGAGATCCGCGTCCCCCGCCGTCCCGTCGCCCAGCGTGATGGTGACCCGGTCGAGCTTCGGCTCGAGCGCGAGGGCCTCGGCCTCGTGGAAGGCGACGTCGCGGGCGCGCAGCCAGGCTTCGAGGCCGTCGACGATCCGGCGCGGGTCGGCGACGACGCCCCAGGCGGGATCGAACACCGCGCGCGCGATCCGCGGGGAGAGCGCCGGCTCCATGGCGCGGGCCTCGTCCCTGCTCAGGACCTCGTACGGGAACCCGTGCGACGCCCGTCGCTCCCAGTCCGCCCGCTCGGCCTCGAAGCCGGCCCCGCTCTCGTAGACCGTCAGCGCGCCCTCGCGGCGCAGGTCGCGCGAGAGGCCGATGTCGCCGAGGAGCGGGACGAGGTCGTCGTAGACGCACCGCATCAGCGCCGCGTTCGCCGCGCTGATGCGCGCGATCTCGGCGGGCGTTCCGCTCGCCAGGAAGCGCCGCAACCACGGCAGCAGCCGAAGCGCATGGCCCGGGCGTATCGACAGCGGCCCCAGCGGATCGACGAGCCAGCGCGGGACGCGTTTCCAGATCCCGGGCGATGCGGCCGGGGCGATCTCGCTCACCGCGAGGCCGCCGGCATTGCCCGACGAGGCGCGATCCCCGGCGAGCGCGCGCTCGACGACCCGCACCGCGTGCCCGTCCCGGACGAGCGCGCGGGCGCAAGCCAGGCCGACGACGCCGGCGCCGATGACGACGATACGCACGTGACGATCCTCGGGCGCGCCTACGGGGGGATGCGCGCGATCCGGGAGGGAGCGTGAGCCCCGCGGACGCGCCTGTCAAATGCCGCCGCGGCTCCCGATCAGGCGGGAACGACGGCGGTCGCCTCGATCTCCACGAGGGCGGCGGGCTCGACGAGGCGGACCACCTGCACGAGCGCCATGGCCGGATAGTGCGCGCCGACCACCTCGCGATAGGCACGCCCGAGGTCGCGCTGGCAGGCGAGATAGGCGTCGACGTCGGTGACGTACCAGGTCAGCCGAACGAGGTCGCGCGGCGCGGCGCCGCCCTCGGCGAGAATCGCGACGATGCTCTCGAGGGCGAGCCGCGTCTGCGCCACGAAGCCCTCCGGGAAGCGGCCCTCGGCGTCCCAGCCGACGACGCCGCCCGTGACGACGAGGGTGCCCCGCGCCGCCATGCCGTTGGAATAGCCCTTGGGCGCCGGCCAGCCCGGCGGCTGGAGGACGCGCGCGCGTCCATCCTGGCCGCCCTCGTCACCCTCGCCCATCAGGCGCTCGCGCAGGCCGGTCATCGGCATCTCTCCTCGTAGGCGGCGAGCGCCGCGCGCAGGTCGTCGGGCAGGCGTATCGCCTCGTGGGCGTTCAGGTCCGTCGTCACGATGACGAGCCGCGCCGCGATCACCGGCTCGTCCCCGCGGTAGCCGGGAACCATCAGCCCCAGCGACGCGCCGCCGATCCGCTCGACGAGCACGGCGAAGTCGACGACGTCGCCCATCATGCCCGGCTTCAGGTAGTCCGCGTGCGCCTGCCCGTAGCCGAGGCCGAGCCTCCGGTCGCGAATGAGGGCGTGGTAGTCGAGCCCCAGGGCGGCGCCGAAGAAGTCCTCGATCACGCCGTTGATCATGTCGAACCAGCGGGCGAAGTACACGATTCCCGCCGGGTCGCAATGGGCGAAGCGGATCTTCACCGGCGCGACGTGGACGCCGGCGCCGAGGCGCGCGCGGTCGGGAGGCGTGATGCGGGCGCTCATCGAACGGCCTCCTCGCTCGCCTGCCGGCGCAGGGCGAAGCGCTGGAGCTTGCCGGTCTGCGTCTTCGGCAGAGCCTCGACGAACACGATCGAGCGCGGGTACTTGTAGGGCGCGATCTCGGACTTCACGTGCTCCTGCAGCAGCTTGCCCGTAGCGGCATCGGCGCTCTCGCCCTCGCGCAGCACGACGTAGGCGCGCACGATCATGCCGCGCTCCTCGTCCGGCACGCCGACGACGCCGCATTCGGCGACCGCGGGATGGGTGAGGAGCGCCGCCTCGACCTCGGGACCGGCGATGTTGTAGCCCGAGGAGACGATCATGTCGTCCGAGCGCGCCTGGTACCAGAAGTAGCCGTCCTCGTCCATCAGGTAGGTGTCGCCGGTGACGTTCCAGCCGTTCTCGACGTACTTCGCCTGCCGCGGATCGGCGAGGTAGCGGCAGCCGGTCGGCCCACGCACCGCGAGGCGCCCGACGCTGCCGGGCGGGAGGTCGTTCCCCTCCGGGTCGAGGATCTTGGCCTCGTAGCCGGGCACCGGCCGCCCCGTGGCACCGGGGCGGATCTCCTCCTCGGGCGAGGCGATGAAGATGTGCAGCATCTCGGTGGCACCGATGCCGTCCATCAGCTTCAGGCCCGTCGCCTCGTGCCAGGCGTCGAAGGTCGCCTTGGGCAGCGGCTCGCCGGCGGAGACGCATCTGCGCAGGCACGAGACGTCGAACTCGGAAAGCCGCGGCAGCATCGCGCGGTAGGCGGTGGGCGCGGTGAAGACGACGCTGACCCGATGCTCGGCGATGGCCGGAAGCAGCTCGTTCGGCCCGGCCTTCTCGAGCAGCACGGTGGAGGCGCCGATCGCCAACGGGAACAGCACGATGCCGCCGAGCCCGAAGGTGAAGGCGAGCGGCGGCGAGCCGATGAAGCGGTCGTCCGGCTCGGCGCGCAGCACGTTCCTGCCGTAGGCGTCGCAGATCGCGAGCAGGTCGCGGTGGAAGTGCATGGTCCCCTTGGGCTCGCCCGTCGTGCCCGAGGTGAAGCCGAAGAGGCAGACGTCGTCGGCGGCGGTGTCCACCGCCTCGAACTCCGGCGAGGCGTCCTCGATCAGCGCCTCCAGCCCGGACGCGTCGTGCGTGCCCCAGTAGACCACCCGCTGCAGGCAATCGCACAGCGGCTCGGCCCTGCGCATCTCCTCGGCGAGGCCCGCGTCGCACAGAGCGAGGGCGATCTTCGCCTTCTCGATCGGATAGGCGATCTCGCGGGCGCGCAGCAGCGGCATGGTCGCGACGACGACGCCGCCCGCCTTGAGCACCGCGAGATAGCAGGCGACCATCATCGGGTTGTTGGCCGAGCGCAGCAGCACGCGCCCGCCGGGCACGAGGCCGAGTTGCTTCGTCAACACGTTGGCGATTCGGTTCACCCGGTCCTGGAGCTGCGCATAGCTCAGGCTCTCGCCCGGCGCGACGATGCAGGAGCGATCCCCCCGCCCCTCGCGCACGTGCACGTCCAGGAATGCGTCGACGCAGTTGAGCCGCTCGGGGTAACACAGCTCCGGGCGCGAGAAGACGAAGTCCGGCCACGTCTCCCGCGGCGGGAGGTTGTCGCGCGCGTACGTGTCCTGGTGGGCGCTGGGGGTCATGCGCGTCTCCGGGCTGGCAGGTCGGACAATGGGGCGCGTTTCGCGTCACCCCGGAGGCCGAAGGCGATGAGGGCTCCGAACCCTTCTCCTTCCCTGTAGGGGAAGGAGGATCGGCGAAGCCGAGACGGATGGGGCGCGGCGAGCAGCGACGCGTTCCGCGAAGCGGAAACCGTGGTGTCCGGTGCGCGCGGGGCATTTCGGCTGCGCCGAACGCGCGTCCCGCGCGCCCCATCCGTCACGCCGCCTGCGGCGGCGCGCCACCTTCCCCTACAGGGAAGGAGAGAGCCGGCATGCGCGTCGAGGACGCGTCTCATCCCCCCGCCCCCTTCAGCGTCTCGCGGGCGATGACGATCTTCTGGACCTCGGTGGCGCCCTCGTAGATTCGCAGCGCCCGGATCTCGCGGTAGAGCGCCTCGACGGGGACGCCCTTCGTCACGCCCAGCCCGCCGAAGATCTGCACGGCCTTGTCGATCACGGATTGCGCACTCTCGGTGGCGACCATCTTCGCCATCGCCGCCTCCCGGGTGACGCGCGGGGCGCCCATGTCCTTGGTCCAGGCGGCGCGGTAGACGAGGAGCGCGGACGTGTCGACGTCGGTCGCCATCTCGGCGAGCGCGGCCTGCGTGAGCGGCAGCTCGCCCATCGGCGCGCCGAAGAGATGGCGCGTGCGCGCCCGCTCCAGCGCCTCGTCGAGCGCGCGGCGGGCGAAGCCCAGCGCGGCCGCTCCCACCGTCGAGCGGAAGACGTCGAGGGTCGCCATCGCCACCTTGAAGCCCGCGCCGGGCGCGCCGATGCGATGCGCGAGCGGCACGCGGCAGCCCTCGAAGCGCAGGCGCGCCAGCGGGTGGGGCGCGATCACGTCGATGCGCTCCGCGACCGTGAGCCCCGGATTGTCCGCCTCGACGAGGAAGGCCGAGAGGCCCCGCGCGCCGGGCGCCTCGCCGGTGCGGGCGAAGACGACGTAGTGGTCGGCGATGCCGCCGTTCGAGATCCAGGTCTTCTCCCCGTCGAGGATCGCCTCGCCGCCCTCGATCCGCGCCGCGGTGGCGAGCGCCGCGACGTCCGACCCGGCCTCCGGCTCGGAGAGCGCGAAGGCCGCGATGCGCTCGCCGCGCACCACGCCGGGCAGGATGCGGCGCTTGAGGTCGTCCGATCCGAACAGGGTCACGGGGCCGGTGCCGAGCCCCTGCATGGCGAAGGCGAAATCGGCGAGCCCGTCCCGGTAGGCCAGCGTCTCGCGGGCGAGGCACAGCGTGCGGACGTCGTAGGTGTCGCCCTGCCCGCCATGGGCCTCGGGCGCCACGGCGCGCAGCCAGCCGGCTTCGCCGAGTCGGCGCACCAGGGTGCGGCAGGCCGCGTCGACATCGTCGTGCGAAACGCGAAGATCGGCCGCGAAGTCCCTCAGCCGGCTCGCGAAGTCGCGGTGCCGATCCTCGAAGAACGGCCAGTGGAGAAAGCTCCCGTCGGGCATCGCCGCCGCCTCCTCAATCGCCGCCGAAGACGGGTTTCGCCTTCTGCGCGAAAGCTTCGAAAGCCCGACGGAAGTCGTTGGTCGTCATGCACAAAGCCTGCGCGACGGCCTCGGCCTCGATCGCCTCCTCCACCGACATCGCCCATTCCATGGCGAGCATCCGCTTCGTCATCGTGTTGGCGTAGGTCGGCCCCGCGACGATCTCGGCCGCGAGCGCGCGGGCCTCCTCGAGCACCGGCCCCTCGCAGACGCGCGAGAAGAACCCCCAGCGCTCGCCTTCCTCGGCGCGCATGAAGCGGCCGGTGTAGAGCAGCTCGGAGGCGCGGCCCTGGCCGACGAGGCGGGGCAGGATCGCGCACGCGCCCATGTCGCAGCCGGCGAGCCCGACCTTGTTGAACAGGAAGGCGACCTTCGCGGAGGGGGCCGCGAGGCGGATGTCGCTCGCCATGGCGACGATGGCGCCGGCCCCGGCGCAGATCCCCTCCACCGCCGCGATCACCGGCTGCGGGCAGGCGCGCATCTCGCGCACGAGCTCGCCGGTCATCCGGGTGAAGGCGGTCAGGTCCTTCGTCCCCATCTCGGTGAGCGGCTCGATGATCTCGAACACGTCGCCGCCCGAGGAGAAGTTGCCGCCCGCCCCGGCGATCACCACCGCGTGGACGGTCTCGTCCTTCTTGAGCGCGGCGAAGAGATCGGTCAGCTCCCGGTAGCTCTCGAAGGTGAGCGGGTTCTTCTTGTGCGGCCGGTTCAGCGTCACGGTGGCGACGCCGTCCGACACGTCGAGCAGGAAATGCGCCGGCGCGTAGGACGCGACCGGGATCGTGACCGCATTGGCGGGGTTCATCGCGGGCCTCCCGTGCCGGCGTTGCTGTTCGTGCGCGCCTCCTCCGTGCGCGCTCGTGCATTCGCGTCGATGGCCGTGCGCGTCGAGGCCTTCACCTTGCCGAGCAGGCCCATCAGCGCTTCGCTCTCGCCCGCGTCGAGGCCGCCGAGCATCTCGGCGATCCAGGCCTCGTGCTCCACCGCCATGGCGCGGAAGGCGGCGCGGCCCTCCTCCGTGAGGCGGATCACCTGCGCGCGCCGGTCGGTCTGCGAGACGCGCCGGTCGACGTGGCCGCTCTCGACGAGCCGCTCGACGAGGCCCGTGACGTTGCCGTTCGAGACCATCATGCGCTTGGAGACGTCCGACAGCGTCATTCCGTCGGGCGCGCGGACGAGCTGCGCCATCAGGTCGAAGCGCGGCAGCGTCACGTCGAAGCGCTCGCGCAGGCGCCGACGCACCTCGCCCTCGATCATGGTCGAGAGCGTGAGCAGGCGCAGCCACAGCCGCAGTTCGGCCGCGTGCTCGGCGGGCGCCTCGAGCGCCTTGGCCTCGTGGTCCAGCGGCACCGGCTCCGGCGCAGTCTCGTCGACGGATACGCGATCGTGCATCACACCTCGCCCCCCGCGACCGCGATCGCCTGGCCGGTGACCGAGGCGGCGGCCTCGCCGCACAGCCAGGAGACCGCGTCGGCGACTTCCTCGGGGCGGACGAGCCGCCCCTGCGGGTTGTGCTTCGTCAGCTCGCCCATCGCCTCTTCCGGCGTGCGGCCGGTCTTTGCGACGATCCGCTCGACGCTGTGCGCCACGATGTCCGTGTCGGTGAAGCCGGGGCAGACGGCGTTGACCGTCACGCCCTTGCGCGCCGTCTCCAGCGCCAGCGCGCGCACCAGGCCGAGCGTCGCGTGCTTCGCCGCGACGTAGGCCGAGACGTAGGGGTAGCCCTTCAGCGACGCGGTGGAGGCCACCGCCACGATGCGCCCGAAGCCGCGCTCGACCATCGCCGGCAGCACGGCGCGGGCGGCGTAGACGACGCTCGTGAAGTTCATGTCCAGCATGCGCCGGAGCATCTCGTTCGAGGTCGCCTGGAAGGGCGCCGTCTCGGCGGCGCCGGCGTTGCAGATCATCAAGTCGATCGGCCCCGCGCGCTCCGCCGCCTCGCCGAGCGCGTGCACGACCGCCTCCTCGATCGTCACGTCCGCCGTCACCGCATGGCGCGCGGCGCGGGCGGCGATCGTGCGCTCGAGCGCGGCCATGTCGCGCCCGAGCACGGTGACCTCGGCGCCGGCCTCGGACAGCGCCCGAGCGATCGCGAGGCCGATCCCGCGCCCGCCGCCGGTGACGAGCGCGTGGCGACCGGCGAGCCGTCCCTTCTGCGCGCTGCGGTGGCGCGGTGCGGTGTCCATGGCGCTCCCTCCTCGTCCCGCCCCCCGCGAAGATGCGTCCGGGCTCTTGTGGTTTGCGCGCGGCTTGTTTTAAGCTTCAAATATCAGGCCGGAACGAGGGCCGCGTCAAGCGGGGTTCGGGAGGGTCTGGCGACGGGCGTTGCGGGGGGCCGGAAAAGGCGCTTTGCGGACGCGTCCCGTCGCGTACAGTGCCCGGGAGCATCGTCCCACCAAGTGGAATCCGGTTGGTGGACAGGACGATGCTCCAAAGAGGAACAGCTGGAGCGGCCGACCCGATCTCATCGGGTCGCAAGACGCTCCGGCGGCATCAACGAGCGCGGCAAAACGCGCGGGGAACAGCCAGAAACGGGAGTACAGCTTTCATGACGCGCATTTCCAAGCATCTCGGCCTCGCGGCGCTCGGGCTCCTCGCCACGACCGCGCTCACGCATGCGCAGGGCGCCGACCCGGTGAAGGTCGGCATCATCGTCACGCTCTCGGGCCCCGCCGCCTCGCTCGGCGAGCAGGCCCGAGACGGCTTCCAGCTCGCGGTCGAGCAGCTCGGCGGCGAGCTCGGCGGCGTGCCGGTCGAGGTCGTCGTGGTCGACGACGAGCAGAAGCCGGACGTCGCGCTCACCCGCGTCAACGGGCTGATCGAGCGCGAGAACGTCGACGTCGTCGTCGGGCCGATCTTCTCCAACATTCTCCAGGCGATCCACAAGCCGGTGATGGACGCGGACAGGATCCTGATCAGCCCCAACGCCGGGCCGTCGTCCTACGCGGGCGCCGAGTGCCACCCGAACTTCTTCGTCACCTCCTACCAGAACGACCAGGTCCACGAGGTGATGGGCCGCGTCGCGCAGGACCGCGGCTACGAGCGCGTCTTCATCTTGGTGCCGAACTACCAGGCCGGGCGCGATTCGGCGGCGGGCTTCAAGCGCCATTTCGAGGGCGAGATCGTCGACGAGGTCTACACCCAGCTCGGCCAGCTCGACTTCTCCGCCGAGCTCGCCCGCATCGCGGCGATGCAGCCCGACGCTGTGTTCACCTTCATGCCCGGCGGCATGGGCGTGAACCTGGTGCGCCAGTACAACCAGGCCGGCATGAAGGACCGCATCCCCTTCCTCTCGGCCTTCACGGTGGACGAGTCGACGCTGCCCGCGCAGCAGGACGCGGCGCTCGGCATGTTCGGCGCGATGACCTGGGCGCCGGACATGGACACCCCCGGCAACGCCGAGTTCGTCGACGCCTACATCGCGAAGTTCGGCAGCGTCCCGGGCTCCTACGCCATGCAGGCCTTCGACACCGCGATGCTGCTCGATTCGGCCATCGAGGCCGCCGGCGGCACCGGCGACCAGGATGCGCTGCTCGCGGCGATCAAGGCGGCGGACTTCCAGTCGCTGCGCGGCGACTTCGCCTTCAACAACAACCAGTACCCGATCCAGGACTTCTACCTCGTGGAGGTCGCCCAGCGCGAGGACGGCATGTTCCAGACGCAGATCATCGAGCAGGTCTTCGACGACTACGGCGACGTCTACGCCTCCGAGTGCCAGATGGGCGGCTGAGGCGGCCGTCGTCACCATCGTCGCGGTTCCTCGGACGCCGGCAGGCTTTCGACGGAACCGCGACGGAGTTCCCCTCTCCCAAGGTCTTCAGTCTCTTGGAGAGGGGCTAGGGGTGTGGGGCGTCGGGTGAAGAGCGATCGGCCGCCGCCGGCGCCACCGATCGGCATCTACGATCGCGCCCTATCCTGCACGCCCCACACCCCCGGCCCCTCTCCACGAGGGAGAGGGGAGAGCCGGCATCGGCGTCTCGCATGCCGTTGCCAGGGATCGCGGGTGGACCCCACCCCTCGCTCGCTTCGCGAGCATTCCCCTCCCCCGCACGGAGGGACAGACGCGAGGGCGAAATCGCGCCATGTACACCACGCTCATCCTGGTCCAGACCCTCAACGGCCTGCAGTTCGGGATCATCCTGTTCCTGATCGCGGCGGGGCTCACGCTCGTCTTCGGGGTGATGGACTTCATCAACCTCGCCCACGGCGTGCAGTACATGATCGGGGCGTACTTCGCCTTCGCCTTCACGACCTGGACAGGCAATTTCGGGCTGGGCCTGCTGCTCGCCCTGCCCGCCGCGCTCGTCTTCGGTCTCCTGCTCGAGGCCGTGGTCTTCCGGCACCTCTACGACAAGGATCACCTCGAGCAGGTGCTCGCCACCTTCGGCATCATCCTGTTCCTGAACCAGGGTGTGAAGGTGATCTGGGGCTCCTCGCCTCTCTTCGTGCCGGTGCCGGAGTTCCTGCAGGGCTCGATCCAGCTCATGGACGGCTTCTTCTACCCGGTCTACCGCCTCGCCATCATCGGCGCGGGCCTCGCGGTCGCGGCGCTCCTCTACGTGCTCGTGAACTACACCCGCGCCGGGATGCTGGTGCGCGCCGGTGCGACCAACGCCAAGATGGTCGCGGCGCTCGGCGTCGACATCCGCCGGCTGTTCATGATCGTGTTCGGCTTCGGCGCGATGCTCGCGGGCTTCGCCGGGGCGATGGTGGCGCCGATCCTCTCGGTCGAGCCGGGCATGGGCGACAACCTGCTCATCCTCGCCTTCGTCGTCATCGTCATCGGCGGCATCGGCTCGGTGCGCGGCGCGTTCCTGGCCGCGCTGATCATCGGCCTCGTCGACACGCTGGGGCGCACCTTCGCCGGCGACGTGCTGCGGCTGTTCCTCGACCCGGGCGCGGCCTCGACGGTCGGCCGGGCGGTGGCGCCGATGCTGATCTACATCCTCATGGCCGCGGTCCTGTTCTTCCGCCCCGCCGGCCTCTTCCCGGTCAAGCGCTGAAGGGGCCCGCGCCGATGCTCGACACCGCCTCCCCCGCCGCGACTGCGCCCGCGACGCCCCCGCCGGCGGCGGGCGGGTCCGCCGCCTCCGCCGCCCCGCGCCCGCGGCTCTGGCGCCGCGAGGCGCTGGCGCTCGCGCTGTTCGCCTTCTTCGCCCTCGCCCCCGCCCTCGCGCAGGTCGGCGCGGAGGGCTACCTCCTGTCCCTCGTCATCCGCGCGATGATCTTCGCCATCGCCGCGCTCTCGCTCGACCTGATTCTCGGCTACGGCGCGCTGGTCTCCTTCGGCCACGCCGCCTTCGTGGGGATCGGCTGCTACGCGGTCGGCATCCTGATGGCGCACGCGGTGCCGGATCTCTTCGTCCAGCTCCTCGTGACGCTTCTGGCGAGCGCGCTCTTCGCCTTCGTCACGGGGGCGATCTCGCTGCGCACGAAGGGCGTCTACTTCATCATGATCACGCTCGCCTTCGGGCAGATGGTCTACTTCCTCACGACCTCGCTCGCGCCCTACGGCGGCGACGACGGCCTCACCCTCCCCTCGCGCAGCACGGTGCTGGGCACCGACGTGCTCGAGAACGACACGGTGTTCTACTACCTCGTGCTCGCTTGCCTCGTCGGCGTCTACGCGCTCTTGCGCGCCATCGTCGGCTCGCGCTTCGGGCGCGTGCTGCGCGGCACGAAGGAGAACCCCGTGCGCATGCAGGCGATCGGCTACGACCCCTACCGCTACCAGCTCGTCGCCTACGTCATCGCCGGCATGATCGCGGGCCTCTCGGGCTTCCTGCTGGCGAACCAGCTCGAGTTCGTCTCACCCGCCTTCATCTCCTGGCAGCGCTCGGGCGAGCTCATCATCATGGTCGTGCTCGGCGGCATGGGCACGCTGGTGGGGCCGATCGTCGGCGCGATGTCCTTCCTCTTCCTCGAGGAGATCCTCGCGCGCATCACGCAGGACTGGAAGCTGATCTTCGGCCCGCTCCTCGTCCTCGTCGCGCTGTTCGCGCGCGGCGGCATCCTCGGCTTCTTCAGGAGGGCGAAATGAGCGCGATCCTGGAGCTGAAGAACCTGCGCAAGAACTACGGCGCGCTCGCCGTCACCGACGACGTCTCGCTCGCGGTCGAGACCGGCGAGCTGCACGCGATCATCGGCCCCAACGGCGCCGGCAAGACCACCCTCATCCATCAGATCTCCGGCCTCGCCCCCTCCGATTCGGGCGCGATCCTGTTCGACGGGCGCGACGTCACCCGCGCGCCGATGCACGAGCGGGTGCGCGCCGGCCTCGCGCGCTCGTTCCAGATCACCTCGATCCTGCCGGGCTTCACCGCCCGCGAGAACGTCGCCACCGCCGTGCAGGCGCGCTCGGGCTCCTCGTTCCGCTTCTTCGGGGACCCCTCGCGCGAGCGCGTGCTCGACGACGAGGCGATGGACGCGCTCGCCACGGTGGGTCTGGCGGACCGCGCCGACATGGTCGCCGGGCAGATGTCGCACGGCGAGAAGCGCCAGCTCGAGCTCGCGATCGCGCTCGCCACGCGCCCCAAGCTGCTGCTGCTCGACGAGCCGCTCGCCGGCACCGGCCGCGAGGAGAGCGAGCGCGTCGTCGAGACGCTGCTGGGGCTGAAGTCCCGCTACACGATCGTGCTGATCGAGCACGACATGGAGGCCGTTTTCGCGCTGGCCGACCGTGTGAGCGTGCTCGTCTACGGTCGCGTCATCGCCACCGGCGCGCCCGATGCGGTGCGCGCCGACCCCGCGGTGCGCGAGGCCTATCTCGGCGAGGAGGCCGCCTGATGCTGTCCGTGCGCCATCTCGAATCGAGCTACGGCCCGGCCCAGGTCCTGTTCGACATCTCCTTCGACGTCGGCGAGGGCGAGGTCGTGACGCTGCTCGGCCGCAACGGCATGGGCAAGACCACCACGGTCAATTCCATCCTCGGCCTCGTGCGCCCCAAGGGCGGCGAGATCGCCTTCGAGGGCCGCCCGATCCGGGGGCTGCCCTCCTACGAGGTCGCGCAGTGCGGCATCGGCCTCGTGCCCGAGGGCCGGCAGATCTTCCCGACGCTCACCGTCGAGGAGAACCTCGTCGCCACCGCCGCGACGCGCTTCGGCACCCCGCGCTGGACGCTCGCGCGCGTCTACGCGCTCTTCCCGCGGCTCCAGGAGCGGCGCCGCAACCTCGGCTCACAGCTCTCGGGTGGCGAGCAGCAGATGCTCGCCATCGGGCGTGCCTTGATGACGAACCCCAAGCTCGTCATCCTCGACGAGGCGACCGAGGGGCTCGCGCCCCTCATCCGCACGGAGATCTGGGACTGCCTCGCCCGCCTCAAGGCGGAGGGTCAGGCCATCCTCGTCATCGACAAGAACGTCGACGCGCTGATCCCGCTCGCGGACCGGCACGTCGTCGTCGAGAAGGGCCGCGTCGCCTGGATGGGCACGAGCGCGGACCTGAAGGCGGATGCCAGCGTGAAGGACCGCTTCCTCCACGTCTGACGGACGACGACGAACAACCGAAGGGGAGCCGTCACCATGCGTACCGAAGAGATCGCCGGGATCACGCCCGGCGGAGAAGGCTTCGAGGGCGTTCGCCTGAACATCCTCGGCCAGGTCTACGTGCCCAAGAGCGTCACCGAGCAGTGCTTCTCCTGGCACGCGACGTTCCCCGTCGGCACGTTCGTCCCGCCGCACATCCACCCGACGCAGGACGAGTACATCTACATGCTCGAGGGCCGCTTCGACCTGATGCTCGGCGAGGAGGAGGTGGTGGCGCACGCGGGCGACCTGATCCGCATGCCCAAGGGCATGCCCCACGGCATCTTCAACAAGACCGACCAGCCGGTGAAGTGCCTGTTCTGGGTGACGCCCACCCGCAAGCTCTACGACCTGTTCTGGGGCATCCACTCCATGGCCGAGCAGGAGCCCGGCGCGGTCGTCGCCCTCTCCGCCCGCCACGAGGTCGAGTTCCTCCCCCCGCCTCCCGGCGCCTGAGGGGCGGCGGCCCGGCGGCGCGGCGGCGATGCCGTCGCGCCCCACGCCCCGCGACCGATCCCGCCGGAGGCCATCTGCGCTCGCGGTGATGGCACGGACACCGATGCCTCCCGTGGGCCGCCTGCGACTGCCGAGGCGGGATGGTGGGCCCGGCAGGACTCGAACCTGCAACTAGACCGTTATGAGCGGCCGGCTCTAACCATTGAGCTACGGGCCCCCGATGGGGGGATGCGCCCGAGATGTACTGCACGCGCCGCGCTCCGTCACCCCCTTCCCGCGCCGGATCGAAGCCGCCGCCACCGGCTGCGGCGCGTCGCCACGCCTCGGCGGTGACGGTGCGGAAATGCCAATCGAGCCGTGCAATCCGCCTCCGCCCGACCCGGATTTGCGGGTGGGGCGGCCCCAGGCGGCGGGCGAAAGCCGATCAGCGCCCGGTTCTGCACGGCCGGGTTGAAACACGTATAAACAAAAGCGTGCAGGAGATAACGAAAACATCTCTTGATTACAACGATCGCCGGTGGTATGGAACCCGCCCCGCCGATGCAGCGGGTTGAACAACGCGGTGGGGAGGACGATGTCGGCGATCGCGGACCTTACGCCACAAATGGCTGACTACGCTGGAGATTTTGCCGATTCCGGCAACATCAACTGGCTTCCCTACGTGATGTACTTCCATCCGTTCGGGTATCGCTCGGACACGGTCTCCACCGACGGCAGCGGCTTCCGCTACACCGAGGCGCGCAACCGGCGCTATTCGGTCGCGGACCTCGGCGGGATGGACGCCGTGCGCGTGATCGCGGGCTCCTCGACCGTGTTCGGCATCGGCGCGAGCCGCGACCGGCACACCCTGGCGGCCCGTCTCACCGAGAACGACCCGCGCCCCGAGGCGTGGGTCAACTTCGGCGGGCGCAGCTTCAACTCGACGCAGGAGCTGGTGCTGTTCACGCTGAACAAGCACCGCCTGCCGAAGGTCGAGGAGATCGTGCTGCTCTCGGGCTTCAACGACCTGGGCCTCGCGCGGCTGCCGGCGCGCATGCGCGGCGAGCACGGCGCCTTCTTCATGTGCCGCGACTTCTTCGACGCCATGTCGAAGAAGACGCCCTCGACCTTCACCTCCTGGCTGCGCGGGCGCGGCGAGCAGGAGGAGGACGAGGCGCCGCCGACCATGGCCGCGCAGATCGACTACGCGGCCGGCCTGACGCTGCGCCATCTCGACGCCTGGCGCGCGCTCGCCGCCGACATGGGCGCGCGGCTCACCTACGTGCTCCAGCCGCTGGCGAACTGGGTGCGCACGACGGGCTCGCGCGAGGAGGAGGCGCTCTTCGCCGAGCTCGAGCGGCGCGGCTCCTTCACGGAGACGTACGGCGACATCCTCGCCGCCGACACCCACCGAACCTACGCGGAGCGCCTGCGCGCCGGTGCCGAAGGCATGGGCGTGCGCTTCGTGGATCTCGCGCCGGTGATCGCCGCAGAAGCGGCACCGGACCGCTGGCTGTTCGTCGACCGCATCCACTTCACGGACGACGGACACGATTTCGTCGCGAAGCTGATGCTTCGCACGCTCAACGGAGGATAACGACCATGAAGACCATTCTCTCCTTCTTCGCCCGTCTCTTCGGCCGCAAGCAGGCCAAGAAGAAGGACGCGTCGATCTACCCGATGTTCTGAGCGCCGATGTTCCGAGCGCCGATGTCCTGAGCGCAGCGCGCTCGGCACCGTCCCTCACCGCAGGACGAGAGATCCCGCGCGCCATGACGCGCGCGGGAGACGGCCCCGCACGCCCGGCGTGCGGGCGCATCCACCGATCATGCTGGAGCGAGAGCGCGATGTGGCGTCACGTCTACCGTTGGGCGATCAACCCGGAAGTCTTCCTCGACGCGGCCAACCTGCGCGACCTCGTGCGCCAGGCGGGCCTCGCCGGCCCCGAGGGCGAGGCGGCCTTCGCCACGCCCTCGGCGGGCGACCTCGACGCCGCGCGCGCGCGGCTCGACGAGGCCGTCGAGGGGGCGCGCGCCTCGCTCGCGGGGCTCGTCGGTTCGGCGCGCTCGCAGGAGGCCGGTGCGCAGGTGGCCGGCGCGCAGGACGCCGGGCGGCGCGTCGAGGAGACGCTGATCGGGCAGTCCGCCCCCTTCGCGTCGGCGCTCGGCGCCTGGCTCCAGGGGCTCTCGGCGCCCGGCGTCTTCGAGGACGAGACGCACCTCGAGATCCTGGCGCTGCTCGCCGACGACGTCGGCGTCGGCCGCCCGGAGGCGTCGCGCGCCGACGCCTTCCGTCTCCTCGCGCGGCGCGCCGGCCTGCCGGACGTCGCGGGCGGCCCGCGCGACCTCGTCGCCGTGCGCGAGATCCAGGACGTGGCCTTCCGCTTTCCCGCGGTGCTGTTCGCGCTCTCGCGGCGCTCGGACGCCTTCGCGCCGGAGCTCGCGGGCATCGACCTCGCCCTACGCACGATGGGCGTCGCGCCGGCCTTCCAGGCGCTCGCCGCCCTGCGCGAAATGCCCGAGCTGCCGCAGCTCGATCTCGCGCGCGCGCTCACGGACGAGGCGCTGCCGAAGGGCCTGACGCCGCTCTCGCTCTCGCTCCGCATCGCCGCGCGCTACGACGATCTCGAGGCCGCACGACGGGTGGCCGAGGGCTTCGCCTGGGGCGCGCGCGGCATCCTCGGCGCGGCGCGCGAGATCGAGGAGCTCGCCGCGACCGCCGTCGATCCGCGGCTCGCCATGGCGCTGCTCGTGCGGGAGCGCGCCCGCGAGGCCGCGGTCTACCATCAGACCTACAAGCTCGAGGGCAAGACGCTCGACGCCTGGTTCAAGGAGGCCGAGGGCGACCCGCTGCCTCTCGTGGACGCGCTCGCCCGCTCGAAGCTCGTGCGACCGAGCGACCCGGATCGCTCGGCGCTGATCGGCACGCTGATCCGCCCGAACGGCCCGATGTTCCGCATCTTCCGCGCCGAGGACGTGGCGGTGATCCGCCGCTGGATCGCGAGCCTCGCCGAGCCGCGTGCCGCGGACGCGGCCGAGGCGCCGGCGCGGCTGCCGCTCGACGTGCTCGCGCCGCGGCGCGGGCCGATCTCGGCGGGCGATGCCGCGCTCGGCGCGGTCCCGGCGACGATCCGCGACGCCTACCACCTGCTCCAGGGCCGTGCGCTCGCCCCGCGCACCCGCGCGTTCGCGCTGGACTACGCCCGGTTCTGGCTCGACGCCGCGCGCCGCTCGATCGACGCGACGGAGCGCTCGCTGCCGGCGGACTGGTCGCCGGGGCGCGTGCGCGCCTGGCTCCTCGACTCGCACGACAAGAACGCGAGCAATTTCGAGCAGCACCGCGAGGACACGATGCCGACCCGCGAGGACGTGATCCGGGAGACGCTCCAGCTCGCGCCGCTGACGCTGATCGACGGCGCATGGCTGCAGGGCTTCACCGAGACCTCGCTCGCCGCGACCCGCGTCGGCTTCCCGCTGTTCGAGACCTACTGGGACGAGCTCGGCAACGGCGACTGGGAGATCAACCACCCCAAGATCTACCGCGAGGTGCTCGCGGCGATGGACATCCGCCTGCCGCCGACCGGCTCCCGGGCCTTCGCGGACAGCCCGCTGCTGGAGGACGCGTCGTTCCGGCTGCCGGTCTACTGGCTGTGCCTCGGCAAGTTCCCGACGACGCTGCGGCCCGAGATCCTCGGCATGAACCTCGCCATGGAGCTCTCGGGCGTGGGTGGGGCCTACCGCTCGGCGCGGCGCTTCCTGAAGCACTACGGCTTCCCGACGCTGTTCGTCGACCTTCACAACACGATCGACAACGTCTCGACCGGGCACTCCGCCTGGGCGGCCGACGCGATCGACGCCTACATGCTCGCGGTCGGCGAGATGGACGACCCCGAGCCCCATTGGGAGCGCGTGCGCGCCGGCTACGAGTCTCTCGCGCCGATCGTCAAGCGTCCCGCCGAGCTCGACTACTTCCGCAAGGGCGCGCCGGCCGCCGCCGGCACGCCGAGCGCCTTCGAGCTCCTGCACCACGCGCCCGTCCGGGCGCCCGCCCGCGAGGCCGAACATGCGTGACCAAGGCAAGCACTCGGGCTATCACCTCGGCATCTCCGCCTACTACCACGACAGCGCCGCCGCCCTCGTGCGCGACGGCGTGCCCGTCGCCGCGGCGCAGGAGGAGCGCTTCACCCGGCGCCGCCACGATTCGAGCTTCCCCGCGAACGCGGTACGCTTCTGCCTGACGGAGGCGGGAATCTCCCTGTCGGATCTCGCCTCGGTGACCTATTACGAGCGCCCCGACATCAAGTTCCGCCGCACGCTGTCCTCCTTCGCGAGCGCGGGCCCGCGTGCGATCGGCGCCTTCGGGCGCATCGCGCCGGACTGGTTCGGCTGGAAGCGCGACGCGCTCTCCGTGGTCGACGGCGAGCTGGGCAAGCTCGGGCTCGGCGCCGCGCCGAAGGCGCGCGCCGTCGAGCACCACCGCTCGCACGCGGCCTCCGCCTTCTACCCCTCCCCCTTCGAGAGCGCGGCCGTGCTGTGCATCGACGGCGTCGGCGAGTGGCACACGACGACGATCTGGCACGGCAAGGGGAGCGCGCTCGAGCTCGTCAACTCGGTCGCCTACCCGCACTCGCTCGGGCTGCTCTACTCGGCCTTCACCTCCTTCTGCGGCTTCAAGGTCGATTCCGGCGAGTACAAGCTCATGGGCCTCGCGCCCTACGGCGAGCCGCGCTACGCCGACCTGATCCGCCGCGAGATCATCGACCTGCGCGCGGACGGCTCCTTCACGCTGGACCTCGACAAGTTCGAGTTCCTGCGCGGCGAGCGGATGATCGGCGAGGCCTTCGCGAGGGTGTTCGGCGGCCCCGCGCGCGATCCCGAGAGCAAGCTCACGCAGCGCGAGTGCGACATCGCCGCCTCGATCCAGGCCGTCACCGACGAGGCCGTGCTCGGGCTCGCCCGCGCCGCGAAGGAGATGACCGGCGAGGACGCGCTGTGCATGGCCGGCGGCGTCGCGCTCAATTGCGTCTCGAACGGGCACGTCTCGCGCTCGGGCCTGTTCTCGCGGCTGTGGGTCCAGCCCGCGGCGGGCGACGCCGGCTGCGCGCTCGGCGCCGCGCTCGACACGGCGATCACCGGCACCGGCCGGCGCGTGCCCGCGCAGCCCGATGCGATGAAGGGCGCCTATCTCGGGCCGGACTTCTCCGACGAGGAGATCGTCGCCTATCTCGAGGAGGCGGGGCACGCCCACCAGCGGATGCCGGAGCAGGACCTGCTCGACGCCGTCTCCCGGCACCTGGAGCAGGGCGCGGTCGTCGGCTGGTTCCAGGGCCGCATGGAGTTCGGCCCGCGTGCGCTCGGCGCCCGCTCGATCCTGGGCGATCCGCGCAACACCGAGATGCAGCGCACGATGAACCTCAAGATCAAGTACCGCGAGAGCTTCCGCCCCTTCGCGCCCTCCGTGCTGGAGGAGGACGCGGCGGAGTACTTCGAGGTGCGCGAGGAGAGCCCCTACATGCTCGTCGTCTCGCCGGTGGCGGAGGCGATCCGCGTCGGGCCGACGCCGCGGCGCTCGCTCGGCGCCATCAACGAGGTGCGCTCGACGCTCCCGTCGATCACCCACGTCGACCTCTCGGCGCGGGTGCAGACGGTGACGGAGGCGCGCTCGCCCCGCTACGCGCGGCTGCTGCGCCGCTTCAAAGCGCTCACCGGTTGCCCGGTTCTCGTCAACACGTCCTTCAACGTGCGCGGCGAGCCGATCGTCTGCACGCCGCAGGAGGCGTACCGCTGCTTCATGCGCACCGAGATGGACGTGCTCGTGCTCGGCTCGTGCCTCCTCGTGAAGGCCGAGCAGGCGCCGCTCGCCGAGGACGTCGACTGGCGCGCGGAGATCCCGCTCGACTGAGCCGGCCGACGCCACACACCCTCCAACCGGGGCCGAACACCATGCGCCAGGCGCTGTGCATCCTCCTCTACGTCTTCGTGCTCCTCCCGATCTGGGCGGTGCGCCGGATCACCGGCGGCTCGCGGTTCGGGCGGCGCTTCCACGCCGCGCCGTCGGCCTGGGATCGTCCGGTCGTGCGGGTCGCGACCGTGCCGGCCTCCCCCCGCGCGAAGGGGCGCTGAGCCATGTCGTCGACGATCTACAAGACGCTCGCCTCGACCCCGATCGAGGTCGTCGGCGGCGAGGGCGCCTGGCTCCACGGGGCGGGCGGAGAGCGCATCCTCGACACCTGCGGGGGCGTGTGCGTCTCGAGCCTCGGCCATCGCCACCCCGGCATGATCGAGGCGATGCGCGCCGGCGCCGGGGAGGTCGCCTGGGCGCATGCGGGCAGCTTCACCTGCGCCGCCGCGGAGGAGCTCGCCGACTTCCTCGTCGCGCGCTCCGGCGGGCTCGCCAAGGTGCAGTTCCTCTCCGGCGGATCTGAGGCGATGGAACTCGCGCTCAAGGTCGCCTACCAGTACCATTGCGAGCGCGGCGAGCCGGAGCGCAGCGTCTTCGTCGCGCGCCGGCAGGGCTATCACGGCTCGACGCTCGGCACGCTCGCGATCTCCGGCAACCGGGACCGACGCTCGGTCTTCGAGCCGCTGCTGATGCGCACGGAATTCGTCTCGCCCTGCTACGCCTATCGCGGCAAGGCGCCGGGCGAGAGCGACGCGGATTACGCCGCCCGCCTCGCCGACGAGCTCGACGAAGCCATGCGCGCCATCGGCCCGGGCCGCGTCGCCGGCTTCCTGGCGGAGCCGGTCGTCGGCTCCACCAACGGCGCGGTGCCCGCCGTGCCGGGCTACTTCGAGGCGGTGCGGCGGGTCTGCGACCGGCACGGCGCTCTGCTGATCCTCGACGACGTGATGTCCGGCATGGGCCGCTCGGGCCCGCTCTACTCGCATCTCGAGGACGGGATCGTCCCGGACATCGTGGCGGTCGGCAAGGGCCTCGCCGCCGGCTACCAGCCGATCTCCGGCTACCTCCTCGCGCAGCACGTCTTCGACGCGATCCGCGACGGCTCGGGCGTGCTGCGCAACGGGCAGACGCACGTCAACCACCCCTTCGCCTGCGCGGTCGCGCTCGCGGCGCAGCGGATCATCGAGGAGGAGGACCTCCTCCCGATCGCCGCCGCGCACGGCCGCCGGATGCGCGCGCTGCTGGAGGAGACCTTCGCGAACCACCCCTTCGTCGGCGACGTGCGCGGGCGCGGGCTCTTCCTCGGCGTCGAGCTCGTGGCGGACCGGGAGACGCGCGAGCCGCTGGACGGCGGCGGCGCGCTCGTCGCCGAGCTCAAGCGCCGGGCACTCGCCCGCGAGCTGCTGATCTACCCGGGTTCCGGCACGGCGGACGGGGTGCGGGGCAACCACGTGCTCTTCGCCCCGCCCTTCGTCGCGACCCCCGACGAGATTTCGGAGATGGTCTCCCGTTTCGCCGAGGTGCTCGCCGACGCGCGCCCCGCGCTCGAGGCCGCCGCCCGCGCACCCGCGCACGCTCGAGGGCGCGCACCACGGGGCGGGACGCCGTAGACCGTCATGGACCCGACGGAGCCGACATGCTATCGAAAACTGCATCACGCCGATGACGCCCCTCTCACCGTGCGGTAGCGGATCGAAGTGACCCGGCACCACCGAGAGGCGAAGGGGCGCCCGAGACGCAGAGAAAACGAGGAAACGTCCATGTCGACCGTGTCCGACCTCGCCGCCGCGCACTCCGCGGTGGCCCCTTCGCCGGCGCCGTCCTCCGCCCGCGGGCCGCTCGTCCAGGTCCACAACGAGTGGGACCCGCTCGAGGAGATGATCGTCGGCATCGCCGACGGCGCGCGCGTGCCCCGGGCCGATCCCGGCCTCTACGCCGTCGACTACGCCGAACGCCACGCCGACGCCTCGGAGATCCCGTCGGGCCCCTACGAGGACCGGGTGATCGCCGAGGCGAACGAGGACCTCGCGCGCTTCGCCGAGACCCTCGAAGCCCACGGCGTCGTCGTGCGCCGGCCGCAGCCGACCGACCACGCCGCCGGCTTCGGCGCGCCCGGGTGGACGACGGACGGCGAATACAACTATTGCCCTCGCGACGTGCTGCTGCCGATCGGGGACATGATCATCGAGGCGCCGATGATCCTGCGCTCGCGCTACTTCGAGCCCTTCGCCTACCGCCACCTGCTGGCGGAGTACGTCGAGAGCGGCGCGCGCTGGATCTCGGCGCCCAAGCCGCAGTTGCCCGACGGGACCTGGACCGCGCGCCCCGGCGAAGGCCCGATCATCGCCGAGTTCGAGCCGCTCTTCGACGCGGCCAACGTCCTGCGGGTGGGGCGCGACATCCTCTTCCAGATCTCCCGCAGCGGCAATCGCCTCGGGCTCGCCTGGCTGCGCGCCGTGCTCGGGCCGCGGTACCGCGTGCACGCGGTCGAGGGCGTCTACGACGGCACCCACATCGACACCTCGATCACCCTGGTGCGCCCCGGCCTCGTGGCGCTCAGCGCGGAGCGCGTGAGCCCGGACGAGGTGCCGGCTATCTTCGCGCGATGGGACAAGATCTGGGTCGAGGACATGGTGGACACCGGCTACGCCTGGTCCTACCCCCGCGCCTCGATCTGGCAGGGCATGAACTTCGTGATGATCAACCCCGGGCTCGCGGTCGTGAACGAGCTCCAGCGCCCGCTCATCGGCCAGCTCGAGGCGCACGGCGTCGGCGTCGTGCCGCTGCCGATGCGTCAGGCGCGCACGCTCTCGGGGGGCTTCCACTGCGTCTCGGTGGACATCCGTCGACGCGGCACGCTCGAGGACTACACCTGACCCGTGGCGCCAGGCATGGTCATGCGCCACGCATCCGGAGGCACCCATGGGAACCGGTCTCGGCCTCGAGTACCTGTCGCTGATCCTGTTCACGGTCTCGACGTGCATCACGCCCGGACCGAACAACACCCTGCTCCTCGCCTCGGGCGTGAACTACGGCGTGCGCTCCAGCGTGCCGCTGATCGTCGGCATCAACGTCGGCTTCCCCCTGATGGTGATCGCGGTCGGGCTCGGGGTCGGCGGGGTCTTCCAGGCGTGGCCGGTCCTGCACGACGTGCTGCGGATCGTCGGCTCGGCCTACCTCCTCTGGCTCGCCTGGCGCATCGCTACGGCGGGCCGCAGCGAGGACGCGGACGCGCACGCGCGTCCCCTGACCTTCACGCAGGCGGCCCTGTTCCAGCTCGTCAACCCGAAGGCGTGGATCATGGCGGTCGGCGCGGTGAGCGTCTACTCGATCGCGTCCGACACCTACGCCTTTCAGGTCCTCGCCATCGCGCTGATCTTCTTCGTCTTCGGCACGCCGTGCTCGGCGGTGTGGCTGCTCGGCGGCTCGGCGATGCGGCGGGTGCTCGCCGACCCGCGCCGGCTGCGGGCCTTCAACGTGACCATGGCCGCCCTCCTCGTGCTCTCGCTCTGGCCGGTGCTGTCGATCTACCTGAGGCCCTGATCGAGCGCTCCGACACCCATCTGCGGTCTTGAAACCCGCCGCGACGACAGCGTACAACTCTCAATTAGGATCGGACCCGGTCGGCGCCGGCGCCCCGCCGGGTCCGCACGCCCGCGACCATCCATGCCAGGAGACAGGAATGATTAAGATACCCCGCGCCCCGGATCCGATCCTCAACCACGACAAGGTCCTCCTGTCGGTCTGTACGATGGATTGGTGCGATTTCGGCGTGGCCTTCTCCAAGCGCGTCTTCACCGACATGGACGTGCTGCTCTGGGACCCGGGCGATCCGTACCCGACCATGATCGACGACTGGGAGGGTGACTGGATCATCTCCTATCGCGGCGACTTCATCTTTCCCGAGCGGGTCTATTCCCGCGCGCGCAAGGGGGCGATCAACTTCCACCCGGCGCCGCCGCGCTACCGTGGGCTGGGCAGCCAGCATTACGCCATCTACGCCGGCGACAAGACCTACGGCTCGACCTGCCACCACCTGGCGCGCTCGGTCGACACGGGAGACATCATCGACGTCGAGGAGTTCGACGTCGCACCCGGCTCCACCGCCTCGACGCTGCGCATCCACGTCGGCGCGGCCTGCCTGCAGCAGTACCTGCGGCTGCTCACGCGCTACATCCTGCCGGGCAACCCGCTGCCGCGCTCGGAGCGGCGCTGGGGCGACCGGCTCTACCGGCAGGCGGAGATCGACGCCTGGCTCGCCCACATGCGCGAGACGGAGCCGAACCACCTTTGCCTGCTTTGATGCTTGCGGAACGACCGCGGGCGGCGTATGAGGACGCCCGCGACTTCGCGAACGCTGCGTGAGGCGGTGCGGCCCATGGACATCCTCCCCTACCTGCTCGTCGCCTACGGGACCTACGTGGTCGGCACGGCGAGCCCGGGTCCGGCGAACCTCGCCATCATGGCGACCTCGATGGAGGCCGGCCGGACCGCGGGTGTCGCCACGGCCTTCGGGGTCGTCTCCGGCTCGGTGATGTGGGGCACCGTCGCCGCGCTCGGACTCGGCGCGCTGCTCGAGGCCTCCGCCACGGCGCTCGTCGTCATGAAGATCCTGGGCGGGCTCTACCTGCTCTGGCTCGCCTGGCGCGCCGCGCGCGGCGCGCTGTCGAAGACGCCGATCGAGGTGCCGTCCGGCCCCCCGAAGGGCGCGTCCCTGACGCTGCGCGCGCACTACCTGCGCGGCCTCGGCATCCACCTCGTGAACCCGAAGGCCGTGTTCGTCTGGATGGCGATCATCACGCTCGGGCTGCCGGTCGGCGCGCCACCGGTGCTCGCGGCGCTCATCGTCTGCGGATGCGCCGTGCTCGGCGTCCTCATCTTCGTCACCTACGCGCTCGTCTTCTCGAGCGAGCCGGTCGTGCGCGTCTACGCGGGACTGCGGCGCTGGATCAGCGCCGTGATCGCGCTGTTCTTCGGCGCCGCCGGCACGCGCCTGCTTCTCTCCTGAACCCGGACGTCCCACCGCCTCCCGACCGTCCGCCGCGCCGGAGCCCGGACCATGCCCCCCGAACCCTCGACCGACCACCTCCACGACGACGGGCCGCGCGCGCGCTTCGCCCGCGTGCTGCGCCTGACGGTCCCCGTCGCCATGGCCTACCTGCCGCTCGGCGTCGCCTTCGGGGTCTATCTCGTCTCGAGCGGCATCGCCTGGTACTGGGCGCCGCTCTCGGCGATGATCATCTTCGCGGGCTCGATCGAGTTCCTGGCCGTGAGCTTCATCGTCGCCGGGCTGCCGCTCGCGGTGGTGGCCTGGACGACCTTCGTCGTGAACTTCCGCCACATCTTCTACGGGCTCTCCTTCCCCATCGGCCGCCTGCGCACGCTGCCGCAGAAGATCTACGGCGTCTACGCGCTCACCGACGAGACCTACGGCATCACGGCGGCCGGCGACGGGCGCCGGCTCGACGGGCCGGGGATCACGCTCCTCCAGCTGGTGAGCCATTTCTGGTGGATCCTCGGCGCGGGGCTCGGCGCCGGGCTCGGCGCGATCATCCCGCCGCACATCCGCGGCTTCGAGTTCGCGCTCACCGCCATGTTCCTGATCCTCGCCGTCGACGCCGTGCGCCACAGCCGCGACGGGCGCCTCGTCGTCTACGCCGCCGCCGCCTGCGCGGCGGGCTTCGCCGCCGAGCGGCTCGTGGCCGACAACGCGTTCCTGATCGCGGGGCTCGTCGTCTATCTCGGCCTCGTGAGCGCCGACTGGGTCCGCTCGCCCCGGGTTCGCGAGGAGGGACGTCATGCCGGTTGAGACGATTTCCGACGGCCATGTGCTCGCCGTCATCCTCGTCGTCGCGGCGGTCACGGTGGCGCTGCGGGCGATGCCCTACGTCGCGATGGACGCGCTCTCGCGCAACGGCTACCTGCTGCATCTCGGCCGCAAGATGCCGGTGGGCGTCATGGTCCTGCTCGTGGCCTACACGCTCCAGGACGTCGACCTCGCCACCTACCCCCACGGCCTGCCGATCCTCGGCTCGGCCGCGGTGGCGCTCGCGCTCTACTGGTTCACGCGCAACGCCCTCGTCGGCATCGGGGCCGGGCTCGCCTGCCACCTCGTGGCGGTGAACGGCCTCGTCTGAGCGAGGCCGTCGCCGGCGAGGCCGCTCCTCCTCAGCGCAGCGCGATCGGGTAGGCCCGCTGCACCCCGCGCGCGACCATCACGGCGACGACGACCTTGATCGCGTCGCCGGGCAGGAACACGACCATGCTCGCCGCCGCCGGGCCGAGGCCCATGCCCGTCACCATCGCGAGCCAGGGTACGCCGAGCGCGTAGACCGCGCCGATGCCGCCGACGACGCAGGCGAGCGCGGCGCCCGCGAGGTCCGGGGCACGCCGGGCACCCGCGCGCCCGAGGCGTGCCGCCAGCGCTCCGACGACGATCGCCCCGACGACCCAGCCGACGATGAACCCGCCGGTCGGCCCGAGCAGGACGCCGAAGCCGCCACGCCCGCCGGCGAGCACCGGCAGGCCGAGCGCCACCAGCAGCACGAAGAGCGCGAGCGCGAGGCCGCCGCGCCTCGGCCCGAGCATCAGGCCCGCCAGCATCGGCCCGAGCGATTGCAGCGTGATCGGCACGGGCAGGAAGCCCACCGTGATCGGCGGGACGAGCCCGAGCGCCGCGGTGAGGGCGGCGAACAGGGCGACGAGGACGAGGTCACGCGTTGTCATGGTCGGCACTCCCGGGGCCGTGTCTCGAGGAATCCGTCTCGGCGGGTGGATAGGCGCGCGCATCGATCGCCTCGGCGATCGCGTCCGCGCTGCGCAGGACGCGCACGATCATCGGCACGACGAGCGCGACCGGCCCGACCCGCAGGCCGCGCGCCGCCCGCGCCTCGCGGATGTCGTCGGCCTGCTTCATCAGTTCGGGCACGAAGCGCAGCACCAGCGCCACCGCGAGCGCGACCTTGCCGGCGTCGGCGAGGCCGATCCGCTCGAGCGGCGCGAGCAGCCGCTCGAGCGTGGCGAGCAGGTCCGACATGCGCGTCGTCAGCGTGAGCGCGTAGCCCAGCAGCACGAGCGCGACGATACGCGCGCCCGAGGCCGCCGCCTCGCGCCAGCCGACGAGCCAGGCGTTGGCGGCGACCACGATCGCGACGACGATCGCGATCCCGGCGAGCGCGCCGCGCATGCGGGCGAGCCGCACGCCCGTCGCCGCGACCACGCCCGCCGCCGCGAGCGCCGCCGCGCCGAGCACGATCGGCGAGGAGACCAGGAACAGTGCGATGCCGAGCCCCGCCAGCGCCGCGAGCTTCGCGCCCGCGGGCAGGCGGTGCAGGGGCCCGTCGCCCGGAACGTAGAGCGAGGGGCTCACGCGCGGTTCTCCCGATACCAGCGCAGCGCCGGCTCGGGCGCGTCGTCGGCGACGATGCGGCCCTCGTCGACGACGAGGACGCGCTCGAAGCCGCTCACGAGCTCGAGGTCGTGGGTGACGACGATCGCCGTCTGCGCGAGCCCGGCGATCGCGTCGCGGATGCGGTTGCGGTTGCGCAGGTCGAGCGCCGTCGTCGGTTCGTCGAGGACGACGATCCGCGGCTCCATCACGAGCACCGAGACGAGGGCGAGCATCTGCTTCTCGCCGCCGCTGAGCGTGTGCGCGGGCCGATCCGCGAGCCCGTCCAGCCCGTGCTCCGCCAGCGCCGCGAGCGCCCGCGCCTGCGCGTCCCTCTTCGAGAACCCGATGTTGCGCAGGCCGAAGGCGACGTCCTCGCCGACGATGGGGAAGACGATCTGGTTCTCCGGGTTCTGGAACACGAAGCCGACCGCGCGGCGGACCGCCCGCGTCTCCGCGCGGGTGTCGAGCCCCTCGACGCGCACCGTGCCTTCGTCGGGCAGGACGAGGCCGTTGAGGAGGCGCGCCAGCGTGCTCTTGCCCGAGCCGTTGAGGCCGACGATTCCGATGCGCCGCTCCCCGAGCACGAGGTCGATCCCGCGCAGCACGGGGCGCTCCTGCAACGTGACGCTGACGTGATTGAGGACGATGGACATGCGCTCGGGGGCTCGGGGGCTCGCGGCACGGCCCTTAGCACCGCCCGCGCCGATGGGATAGGGTCGCGGGCACGATGCTCGCGCCGTGCGGTGCGTCGACAGCTGGACATCGACGTGGCGGGATGGTCGAAGAGGCGCGCCTCATCGTCCCCGAGACCGCTGCGCCCGCATGACCGCCCTCCCAGCGACCGACGTCGAGACCGCCTTCGCCCGCTACGAGGCGATCCGGGATCGCCTGCCGCGAGCGCGGTTCCCCGCGCGGAGCCGGGAGGCGGCGACGCTGGCCGACGTCGCCGACGCCTACGACGTCTTCGTCCTCGACGCCTTCGGTGTCCTGAACGTGGGCGAACGGCCGATCCCCGGCGCGGTGGCGCGGGTGGCGGAGCTGCGCGCCCGGGGCAAGCGGCTCGTGGTGCTCACCAACGGCGCCACGCACCGGCGCATCGACGCGCTCGTCAAGTATGGTGCGCTCGGCTTCGACTTCGCACCCCGGGAGGTGGTGTCGAGCCGCGACGTCGCGGCGGCCGCGCTCGCGGCAGGGCCGGAGGGCATGCTCTGGGCCGCCGCCGCGGGTCCCGGCGCGCGCTTCGACGATCTCGGCGCGCGGGTGGCGGATCTCGCAGACGACGCCGATCTGCCCGAGCGTGCCGACGGTTTCCTCCTGCTTTCGAGCGCGCGCTGGGACGCGGGTGCGCAGGAGCGTCTCGTCGCGGCCCTGCGCGCTCGGCCGCGTCCGGTCGTCGTCGCCAACCCGGATCTCGTCGCCCCGCGGGAGGACGGGCTGAGCCTCGAGCCCGGCTGGTGGGCGCACGATCTCGCCGACCGCACCGGCATCGCGCCGGCCTTCCACGGCAAGCCCTACCCGGACGCCTTCCGCGCCGTGCGGGCGCTGCATCCCGACATTCCGCCGGAGCGCTTCGCCATGGTCGGCGACACGCTGCACACCGACGTGCTCGGCGGGCGCGCCGCCGGCTACGGGACGGTGCTGATCACCGGCCACGGCCTCTTCGCGGGACACGATGCGCGCGGCTTCGTGGCGCGCTGCGGCATCGTGCCGGACGTGATCTGCGAGACGACCTGAGGCGCTTCAGGTCCGCCGGGCGGTGACGGGTCCGCGCGCCTGGGCGAGCGTCCCCGCGACGAGTTCCAGAGCGAGGAAGCGCGCGGGGTCGACGGGTCCGGGCATCGCGAGCCGCCCGCGCGGGACGGCCGCGAAGCCGAAGCGGCGATAATAGGGCTCGTCGCCCACCAGAAGCACGAGCCCGTGCCCGGCGGCGCGTGCGGCCGCGAGCGAGCGGGTCATCAGCGCCGCGCCGATGCCGCGGTTCTCGAAGGCCGGCTCCACGGTCAGCGGGCCGAGGATCAGCGCCGGCACGCGCCCCGCCCAGATCGGCGACAGCCGCACCGAGCCGACGAGGAGCGTCCCGACGTTGGCCGTGAACGACAGGCCGGGATCGTGCGCCGCCCCCTCGCGCAGGCGGTAGGCCGAGCGGGCGAAACGCCCTGGCCCGAAGGCGCGCTCGTGCAGCCGCTCGATCGCGTCGGCGTCACCGGAGACTTCCGGCCGGATGGTGAGGGAGAGCTCGGTCATGGGCTCGGATCGCGGGATCGGATCGCGGGACGGGCGCGCGGTCGGGTGGCGGGGAGCGGGACGGATGGCGCAGACGCATGCGGGGGCGCGGCCGCCGCCGCGCCGTCAGCGCACTCGTCGTCGCTCGGCGCCCATCCTCAGCCGAACCTCCTCGATGCACGCGCCGCGCAGCGCGCGTCGCCGCGCGCGATCGCTGTACCAGCCCGTCGGGCGCGCGTCTACGCCGGCCGCCCGACGGGCGTTCGCCTCACCAGCGCGCACCGATCTCCGCACCGTCGGCCAGCTCCGCGAGCCGCCGCCTGGTGCCGGGCGTCACGTCGTCGGGAAGCGCCCGCAGGTCGAAGAAGAGCGCCTGCGCGATCTCCCTCGCCCGGCGACGGGAATCGTCGCGGGTGAAGTCCTCGACGAGATAGACCAGCACGTGGTCGCGATTGGAGACCGCGCTGTTGAAGTAGGCGCCGTGCAGCCGAGCGGGGCCGGTGAGCGCCACGCCGGCCTCCTCGTCCAGCTCCCGCATCAACGCCTCGAGCGCCGTCTCGCCGGGCTCGATGCCGCCACCCGGGAGGTGCCAGCCCGGCGTGTAGGTGTGGCGCACGAGGAGAACCCGCTCGTCGGCGTCCAGCACGATCGCGCGCACGCCCATCGTCATGCCGCGGGTCACGCGCCACAGGAAATGGAGCAGCATGCGCGGGAGGCGTGGCAGCATCCGGTCGATGTCGCGCTCGGCCATCGTCACCTGAAGCCCCGGCGCACTCGCGGGAGGCCGCGGCCGCTCAGAGCGGCTGCGCGCCCCAGATTTCCGCAGCATATTCGGAGATCGTCCGGTCCGAGGAGAACCAGCCGATGCGCGCCGTGTTGAGGATCGCCATGCGCCACCAGGTCGGCTGGTCGGCCCATAGGTCGTCGACCTCGCGCTGGGCGTCCCAGTAGGCGTCGAAGTCCGGGGCGACGAGGAAGTGGTCGTTGCGGTTGAGCGCCTCGACGATCGGGTCGAACCGCGTCGGGTCCTCCGGCGAGAACACGCCGGTCTCGATCTCGTAGAGCACGCGGGCGAGCCGGGCCGAGCGCTCGTCGGGCGAGATGCCGGCCTTACGCTTGGCCGTGACCTCGGCCGCCGTGAGGCCGAAGATCACGATGTTCTCCTCGCCCACGTGCTCGCGGATCTCGACGTTGGCGCCGTCGAGCGTCCCGATGGTGAGCGCGCCGTTGAGCGCGAGCTTCATGTTGCCGGTGCCCGAGGCCTCCATGCCCGCCGTCGAGATCTGCTCGGAGAGGTCGGCTGCGGGGATGATCGCCTCGGCGAGCGAGACGTTGTAGTTCGGCAAGAAGATCAGCTTGAGCCGGTCGCCGACCACCGGATCGGTGTTGACGACGCGCGCGACGTCGTGGGCGAGCTTGATGATGAGCTTCGCCTGCGTGTAGCTGGCCGCCGCCTTGCCGGCGAAGATCTTCACGCGCTTGGGCCAGGGCCGCTCCGGGTTGGCCTTGATGGCGTGGTAGAGCGCCACTGTCTCCAGCACGTTGAGCAGCTGGCGCTTGTACTCGTGGATGCGCTTGATCTGCACGTCGAACATGGCGGTCGGATCGACCCGCCAGCCGGTGCGCTGCGCGATGATGGCCGCGAGCGCCTCCTTGTTGGCCCGCTTCACGGCGGCGTAGCGCGCCTGGAAGGCCGGATCGTCCGCATGCGCCTCGAGCCCGCGCAGCACGCCGGGATCGTCGAGCACGCGCTCGCCCAGCGTCTCGACGAGGAGATTCGTCAGCGCCGGGTTGCACTGCTGCAGCCAGCGCCGGAAGGTGACGCCGTTCGTCTTCGAGACGATGCGGTCCGGGAAGAGCGCGTGCAGGTCGGCGAACACCGTCTCGCGCATGAGCTCGGTATGCAGCGCCGAGACGCCGTTGACCTTGTTCGAGCCCAGGAACGCGAGATGGCCCATGCGCACGCGCCGGCCGTTGGCTTCGTCGATGAGCGAGACCGAACGGATCAGGTCCTGGCCCTGCGTGGCGCTGCGCGAGACCTCCTCCAGGTGGTGCCAGTTGATCCGGTAGATGATCTCCATGTGGCGCGGCAGGAGCCGCTCCATGAGCTGCACGGACCACGTCTCCAGCGCCTCGGGCAGAAGGGTGTGGTTGGTGTAGTTCAGCGTCGCGCGGGTGAGCCGCCAGGCGTGGTCGTAGGCGAAGTCGTGGACGTCGACGAGCAGCCGCATCAGCTCCGCCACCGCGATCGCCGGGTGGGTGTCGTTGAGCTGGATCGCGGCCTTGTCGCCGAGGTTCTCCAGCGTTCCGAAGGCCTGGAGGTGGCGGCGCACGAGATCTTGCAGTGAAGCGGCGGTGAAGAAGTACTCCTGGCGCAGGCGCAGTTCGTAGCCCGCCGGCGTGGCGTCGGAGGGGTAGAGCACCCGCGAGATCGCCTCGATGCGGGCGCGCTGCGCCATCGCGCCGACGTAGTCGCCGTGGTTGAAAGCCTCGAGCGCGATCGGGTGCGGCGCCTTCGCCGCCCACAGGCGGAGCGTGTTGACGTGCCCGCCGCGCCAGCCGACGACGGGCGTGTCGTAGGCGGCGGCGAGCACCTTCTCGCCCGGATGCCAGACCCGGCGCACGGAGCCGTCTTCGCGCGGCTCGTCGACGACGTGGCCGCCGAAGCCGACCGCGTATGCGACCTCAGGCCGCTCGAACTCCCAAGGGTTGCCGAACGACAGCCAATCCTCGGGTATCTCCCGCTGCCAGCCGTCCGACACCGCCTGCTTGAACAGCCCGTAATCGTAGCGGATACCGTAGCCGTAGGCCGGGAGCTTGAGGCTCGACAGGCTCTCGATGAAGCAGGCGGCGAGGCGCCCGAGGCCGCCGTTGCCCAGCGCCGCGTCGGGCTCCGCCTGGCGCAGGCGGTCGAGATCGACGCCGAGCGGCGCGAGCGCCTCGCGGGCGGTCTCGATGAGGCCGAGATTGCCGAGCGCGTCGAAGAGCATGCGCCCGATCAGGAACTCGAGCGAGAGGTAGTAGACCCGCTTCTTGCCGCTCGCGTAGGTCCGCCGCGTCGAATCGATCCAGCGGTCGACGATGCCGTCGCGCAGGGCGAGGATCGTCGCGACGAGCCAGTCGTGCTCGCTCGCGCGCGTCGCGTCCTTGCCCACGCCGTAGAGCAGCTTCCTGAGGATCGCCTCGCGGAACACCGCCGGATCGACGATGCCGTCGATCGCCGGCGCGCCGGCCGGCAGCGGCCCGAGGCCTGCGGGCGCACCCGCGTGCCCGCCCGCGGACTTCGCCGCGGCGGCGGCGGCCGCCGAGGCGGAGCCGGTCGTCGCCTTCCTCTGCTCGCGGACCCGCTTCGTCTCGTGGGACGGGGACTCGGCGCGGGAGACGGTCGCCACCGCGGCCTCGGTCTCGACGCCGGTCGCGCCGTCGGGCTTGCGCGTGGGGGAGCGCTTCAGGTTCTGATCGACCACAGACATCGTCCTCTTGCAGGCTCGTGCCGCGCGCCTGCGGGCGCGGATGCGGCTACGGATGCCGCCCTCGAACGCCGCCGCGATGGCGGAATCGGGGCGTGGGGGCGACACGCATCGTCGCATCGAGCCCGGCTCCGCGCCGGCCCTCCCCCCGTGGTCGCGGAGTGGAACAGCGGCGCGCCCCGTTGTCAAACCCGTGCGGGCCGTCCGCGCGGCCTTTTGCGGCGCGGTGTTGCGGGAATGTCGAACGCGGCCTTGAATCGATTCGTGAAATTCCGGCCAAGCGGGTAACCATCCGGGATGATCCGGAGGTCAGCCCGCGTCCCCCGACGCCGACGCCCGCACGGCGCGCGGCGCCTTCGCCATCAGCCCGTCGTGGAGCGCGCGCATGCGTTCGCGCCAGCCATGGACGGGGTCGTCCGCGGCGAGCGGGTCGAAGGCGCTGATCGCGTGCGCCCACTGGAAGCTCCCCGCGATGGCGTAGTCCGCGTAGGCCGGGCGCTCGCCGGCGAGGAAGGGCGCCTCGCCGAGCGCGGCGCGCAAGGGAGCGAGGCTCGCCCGAAAGGCGCCGAGCCGCTCCTCGCGGCCGGCCTGGACGTCCTCGAGCCGCGCGCCGAAGCGCGCCTCGCGGCTCTCGCGGAAATAGGCGGCGTCCTCCCCGTCGAGCGCGGCCCAGATGTCGGCGACGACCATGCGCGCGAGGCCGGCGTTGAGCACGCCGTCGGCCCAGCCCGCGACGAACCGCGCGACAGCGACGCCGCCCGGGAACAGCGTCGGCGCGTCCGGGTAGGTCTCCTCCAGGTAGCGGGCGATGGCGAAGCTGTCCGTCACGACCCGCTCGCCGTCGACGAGCACCGGCACCTTGCCCTGCCCCGAGAAGCCCAGCGCCTCGCGCTCGGTGAAGCGCCAGGGCCGCGCCTCGCAGGCGAGGCCCTTGTGGGCGAGCGCGAGCTTCACGCGCCAGCAATAGGGGCTGAGCCGCACGGCGGGGTCCGCCGTGCACAGGTCGAAGAGGACGCGCGCCGCCATGCCCGCCGCCTCAGCGCTTGAGGGAGGCGGCCGTCTGGCCGAAGAGGATCTTCTTGTCCTCCTCCGACATCGGCTGGCCGGAGGGGCGGACCTCCTCGCCCTTGGCGTAGGCGCGGATCGTCGCCGGCCGCTCCTTGATGGCGTGGAACCAGCGCTTGAGGTTCGGGAAGTCGTCGAGGTCCTGGCCCTGGCGCTCGTAGGGAACGATCCAGGGATAGGAGGCCATGTCGGCGATCGTGTACACGTCGCCCGCCATGAATTCCCGGTCGGCGAGGCGCCCGTCGAGCACGCCGTAGAGCCGGTTCGTCTCCTTGACATAGCGGTCGATGGCGTAGGGGATCTTCTCGGGCGCGTACTGCTTGAAGTGGTGGTTCTGCCCGAGCATCGGCCCGAGCCCGCCCATCTGCCAGAACAGCCATTGCAGCGTCTCGGCCCGCCCGCGCAGGTCGGCCGGCAGGAACGTGCCCTCCTTCTCGGCGAGGTAGACCAGGATCGCGCCCGATTCGAACACCGACACCGGCGCCCCGCCGCCCGACGGCGCGTGGTCGACGATCGCCGGCATGCGGTTGTTGGGGGCGATCTTCAGGAAGTCCGGCGCGAACTGCGCGCCCTTGCCGATGTCGATCGGCACGATGGTGTAGGCGAGGCCGGTCTCCTCGAGAAACATCGTGATCTTGTGGCCGTTGGGGGTCGGCCAATAGTACAGGTCGATCATGGGGTATCCTCGGGCGTGGGGAGCGCCGGCGGGGATTGCCGCGCGGCGGGTTCGTGGGCCGGAGATTGGCGGAGGATGCGGGGCGGGGCAAGGGTGGAGGGGCGCACGATCGGGTGAGCGACTGCCCCGCGCATCGTGCGTCCCGCGCGCAGACACGCATGGAAGCGGAGGCGCCGGCGCGAGATTGACGAATGGTGTATTTGCTGCATTTCTACAGCCATGGCAGGCGGCTCAGCGAAACTCGTCCGGCAGGTAGACGCGCTGATGGCGGCGTCGAAGCGCATTGCCGGTCGCGCCGACTGGCAGGATGTTGGGCTCGGAGGCGTCCGGCGCTGGCTCGCACCGCTCGCCGTCGAGGGCACCGTGACTGGCATGGATCTCGTCGTCGACGCATTTCCCAACGAGCCGGATCTACGCTTCACCGTACTGCTGCTATACTCACGGTGCGTGATGCGCCTGGAATACGCAGTACACGTTCGGCACCGAAACCATCCGGTGCGGGGTGCTTTCGTGCCTGCCGGTGTTCCGCTCGGCTGGGTCGTAGGTCCCCATTGTCATCGATGGACCGACAATCGCGCCCTCGGGCGAGGCGACGCGCTGCCGGAGGTCCTGGAGTTCGCGATACCGCTGCCGCCCGCGGTACGTGGCTTCGACAATGCATCCCGTTGGTTCTGTGGGGAGGCTGAGATAACCTGCACGTCCGAGGAGCTACCTCGCCTTTTGCCGCGGGAGACGCTGCTGTGACGACGCTGTCAATCGTCAAGGATGCCGTCGCCGAACTCACCGCCGCCTATCAGGTCGGCAATCGCGTCATCGTGCCCGTTCTGGTGACCTACCCCGGCGGCACCATGGTGCAGCTCTTGGTGGAAGGAGGTGCGGATACCTTCGTGGTCTCGGACGGCGGAGGGGCGCTCCGATGCTATCTCGCCCAAGGGGGGCAAGGCGCGCGCGCACTGCGCCTGCTCCAGGAGGCGGCGCGTCGGCACGGCGTCGCCTGCAATGACGACGGATGGATCTTCGAGTCTGCGGTCGATGCCGGCAGGCTTCCGAGCGCACTCTCCGCCGTAGCGGACGCCTCGGTCCGTGGCGCGGGGACGCTGCTCTCGCACCTTCGCCCGCGGAACGTCGCCGACTTTCGTCCGGTCCTGGACCGGATGATCCGCAGCACGTTCGAGGGGCGGGTGAAGCGAGATGCGATCGTCCTCGGCGCCAGCAACAAGGAACACCGCTTCGACTATGCGCTGCGCGTCGACGACCGGCGTACGGTGCTGATTGATGCCGTCCTTCCGGACCCAAGCTCCATCAACGCTGCGATCGTGGCGCATCTCGACGTGCGCATTATGCATGTCGAGGATACCACCCGAGCCATCGTCCAGAAGATCATCTACGATGATCGGCTGGAGTGGTCGTCCGCGGATCTCGCGCTGATACGCCAGGGGGCGACCCCGATCGCGTATTCCAGCATCGCGAACGACCCGTCACAGATCATCGCCTGAACCCGCCTCACCCCACCCCCACCCGCCGATAAACCCCCTCGTACCCCCGCACCGACCCGTCCCACCCCATCGGCCGGGTCATCGCCGCGCGGCGCATGGACATCAGGCGGGAGCGGGCGCGGAAGGCGTCGAGGGCGCGGCGGATGGCGTCGAGGAAGGCCGGCAGGCTCGGGCGGTCGAACAGGAAGCCGGTGACGCCGTCGTCGATCGTGTCGGCGAGGCCGCCGGTGCGGGTCGCGATCGGCAGCGAGGCGAAGGCCTGGGCGTACATCTGCGAGAGACCGCAGGGCTCGAAGCGCGAGGGCATCAGCAGGAAGTCCGAGCCGGCGTACATGCGCCGCGCGCGGACCTCCTCGTAGCCGATGTCGACGCCGACCATGCCCGGGTGGCGGCGGGCGAGCGCGCGCAGCTCGCTCTCGAAGCGCCCCTCCCCGCGGCCCGTTACCACGATCTGCCCGCCGTCGGCGACGATCGCCTCCGCCGCGTCGATGGAGAGGTCGACGCCCTTCTGGTGGACGAGCCGCGAGATCACCGCGAAGAGCGGCCCGCCGGTCTCGGAGAGGCCGAAGGCGCGGCGCACGGCGGCGGCGTTCGCGGCCTTGCCGTCCCAGGCGTTGAGCGCGAAGGGGCTCTCGAGGTGGGGGTCGGTCGCCGGGTCCCAGCTCGCGTCGATGCCGTTGACGATGCCGGTGAGCCGGCCCTGCTCGGCGCGCAGGCGAAGCAGCCCGTCGAGCCCGCAGCCGAGCTCGGGCGTCGTGATCTCGTGCGCGTAGGTGGCCGACACGGTGGTCACGTGGTCGGCATAGGAGAGCCCCGCCTTGAGGAAGGAGAGCTTGCCGTGGAACTCGACGCCGTCGAGCCCGAAGGCGTCCTTGGGCACGCCGAGCCGCTCCATCCGGGCGGGCGAGAACAGGCCCTGGTAGGCGAGGTTGTGGATCGTGATCACGGAGGGGACGCGCACGCCCTCCCAATGCGCGTAGGCCGCGGCGAAGCCGGTGGGCCAGTCGTTGAGGTGCATCAGGTCGGGGCGCCAGCCCGGCGCGCCGGCGCCGCGGGCGATCTCCACCGCCGCGAGGCCGAGCCGGGCGAAGCGGATGTCGTTGTCGCGCCAGTCGACGCCCTCGGCGTCTCCGTAGGGCGTGCCCTCCCGGTCGAAGAGGTCGGGCGCGAGCACGACGTAGACCACGAGCCCGTCGGGCGTGACGAGCTCGCCGAGCGCGCAGGCCGGCACGCCGCGATGGGCGGGCAAGCGCGCGACCACGCGGATCTCGGGGTGGGCGGCGACGATCTCGCGGTAGCCGGGGATGAGCACGCGCGCGTCGATGACGCCGCACATCGCCCGCGGCAGAGCGGCGGAGACCTCGCCTAGACCGCCGGCCTTGACGAAGCCCGTCATCTCCGGCGTGACGAACAGCACTCGCGTCTGGCGTCGGGGACGGGCTTCGCCGCGTGCGCGCGCCGCCGCGGCGCCCCGCGGTTCGTTCGACCGGTCGGCCGCCATCCGCGCGGGTGCGGTGCTCATCGGTTCACCCCTCGATCTCCGGACGTCGCATGAGACGTTAGTGCAACGCGCGAAGCGGCGCCATGGCCTTCGTGCCGCCCCATGCAAAGAACGTGCGCAGGTGCACGGCCCATATCTGTATCTCTCCCGAGTGTGGATAACGAGCATAACCGGGAGAGGCGCGTGCCCGCCGCCTCCGACGTGGGCACGCGCGCTATGCTCGGTGCCGGTTCTGCGTTCCGCCGAAGTGGCGTTCCCCGGAAGTGGCGTTCCGAAGAAGGATCGCGAGGACGTGCGCGTCGCACGCGCTCGCCCGGCAGAGGATGACGATCGTGCTCGACAGGGAGATGACGCTGCGCGCAGCGGAGGAGCGGCGTGCGCCGCGCACAGCGGTCGACCGCCGGGTACGCCCCGCGCGCCCGGCGCCGCAGCTCGCGGAGAGCCCGGACCCGGCTCCCCGCCGGCACGAGGTCGTCGTCCAGGGCATGCGCATCACGCTGCCGGGCTTGCGCTTCATGGAGATCCCGCCGCCCGGGTCGCCGCGTCGCTAGCGGCGATCGCCTCCGCGGCGAGCCGCTCCAGCTCCGGGATGCTCTCCCCCATCGCCAGCCCCCGTGCGCGGTTGGGCGCGTTGCCGTCGCGCGCGCGCCGGTAGACGCCCTGGAGGATCGCGGCCAGGCGAAACAGCGAGAACACGACGGCCCAGCGCCAGTGCGGCAGCGCCGAGAGGCCGCGCCGGCGCATGTAGGCCTCGAGATAGGCCGCGTCCTCCGGCAGGCCGAGCGCGGCGCGGTCCACCCCGCCGAGCCCGGCGAACACCGCCCCCTCGGCCGGCAGCCGCCATTGCGCCACCTGGTAGGCGAGGTCCGCCAGCGGGTGGCCGAGCGTCGAGAGCTCCCAGTCGATCAGTGCGACGACCCGCGGCGCGTCCGTGGCGAGGATCATGTTGTCGAGCCGGAAGTCGCCGTGCACGAGCGCGGCGGGGCCGTCGTCGGGCGCGGGCTCGGCCTCGAGCCAAGCGATCGTCTCGTCCAGGAGCGGGCGCGGCCCGGTCTCGCTCGCGCGGTAGTTCTCGATCCAGCGCTTCGTCTGCCGGGCGAAGTAGCCGCTCGGCCGCCCGAAATCCGAGAGCCCCAGCGCCTGCGGGTCGACACCGTGCAGGGCGGCGAGGGTCGCGTTCATGGCGTCGTAGACGCGTCCGCGCTCCTGCGGCGAGAAGCCGGGCAGGCGGGGATCGTGCACGACCCGGCCCTCGACGTGGTCCATGACGTAGAACATCGTGCCGGCGACGTCCGGGTCCCTGCAAAGACAGCGCACCCGCGGCACGGGGACGGGGCTCCCGGCGAGGGCGGCCATGACGCGATGCTCGCGGTCGACGGCGTGCGCGCCCTTGAGCAGCACGCCGGGAGGCTGGCGGCGCAGCACGAAGCGCCCGCCGTCGGCCTCGATCAGGAAGGTCGGGTTCGACTGCCCGCCCGCGAGCGGCGCGATGCGCCGCAGCCGACCGAAGCCGGGGATCGCCGCGACGAGCCACGGCTCGATCCGCCCGGCGTCGAGGGCGAGCGGCGCGCCGGTCCCCTCCCCGTCCCGCAAGTCGTCCACGCGCCCGCCCCGCTCCTACGAGGCCCCGCCGGCCTCTGGCGCGGGCGAGGATAGAGCGGCTTTCCCGCCGGCGCCAACCCGCACGCCGCCCCTCGGGCCGGGTGCGAGCGCACGCAGGGCGTTGAGGATCGCCGCCACGTCGATCGCCTCCTGCAGGAGCGCGCCCTCGACCGGCGTGAGCCAGCCGAGCGCGGCGGCGATCATGCCCGCGATCGACAGGCCGATGCCGAGCGCCACGCTCTGGCGCGCGATTCGCCGCGTGCGTTGCGCGATGGCGCGCGCCTCGGCGACGGGCTCCAGCCGATCGACGAGCACCACCGCGTCCGCCGCCTGCGCGGAGGCGGCGGCGCCGCGGGCGCCCATGGCGATCCCGACGTCGGCGGCGGCGAGGGCCGGCGCGTCGTTCACGCCGTCGCCCAGCATGACGACGGGGCCGAACGCGCGCTCGCGGCCGACGACGGCGACCTTGTCGCCGGGTGCGCACTCGGCGTCGACCGCGTCGATCGCAAGGCCGGCGACGAGGGCGCGCGCGACGGCCTCGCGGTCTCCCGTCGCCAGGACGACACGCGCGAAGCCGCCGGGCCCACGCAGCCGCAGCAGCAGGTCTTCGACGCCCGGTCGCAGGCGATCGGCGAGGACGAGTTCGGCCGCTACCACGCCGTCGAGCGCGATGCGCGCGCGCACGGCACCGGGCGGGTCGCCCGCCCGCGCCGGCGCACCGGCGACGGCGACGAGCCGGCCCTCGACACGCCCGGCGAGCCCGTCTCCCGCCTGCTCGACGACGTCCGTCGGCGTGGCGAGCGCGAGGCCGCGCCCGCGCGCGGCGGCGACGAGGGCGCGCGCGGCGACGTGGCTCGAGGCCTGCTCGAGCGAGGCGGCGAGCCGCAGGATCTCGTCCTCGCCGAGGGCGCCGTCCCCGGCACCCTCGGCGAGGACGATCCGCTGGAGCTCCGGCGTTCCGGCGGTGAGCGTGCCGGTCTTGTCGAGCACGAGCACCCGTGCCGCCGCGAGCCGCTCCAGCGCGCCGCCGCCCTTGATCAGCACCCCGGCCTCGGCCGCGCGGGAGAGGCCCGAGACGATCGCGACGGGCACCGCCAGGATCAGCGGGCACGGCGTCGCGACGACGAGGACGGCGAGCGCGCGCACCGGGTCCCCGCTGGCGAGCCAGGCGACGCCGGCGATGACGAGCGTCAGCCCGAGGAACAGCATCGCCCAGCGGTCGGCGAGGCGCGCCATCGGCGCCTTCTCCGCGCGCGCCGCCTCGACGAGCCGCACGATGCCGGCGTAGGTGCTCTCGCCCGCCTCGCGCTCGGCCAGGAGATCGAACGCCTCGCCGAGATTCGTCGCGCCGCTGAGGGCGCCTTCGCCGGCCGCGAGGCGGACCGGGAGCGGTTCGCCGGTCAGGGCGGAGACGTCGACGAGGGCGCTCGCGCCGGCCGCGATCCGCCCGTCCACGGGCAGCGTGTCGCCCTTGCGCACGAGGAGCCTGTCACCGGGGCGCACCGCGTCGAGGGGGATCTCGGCGAGACCGTCGGGGCCGTGGCGCAGGGCCGAGCGCGGGGCGCGGGCGAGGAGCGCGGTCATGCGCCGCCCCGCCCGCCCCTCGGCGTAGGCCTCCAGGAACTGCCCGCCGGCGTACATCACCGCGACGACGGCGCCGGCGAGCGGCTCGCCCAGCGCCAGCGCCCCGCCCATGGCCAGGGCCGCGACGATGTCGAGGCCGACGTCGCCGCGGCGCAGGCCGCCGGCTTTCTCGACGAGGAGCGCGGCGAGGACCGGCAGCGTCGCCCCGTAGAGGGCCGCGCCCCCGAGGCGCGCAGACGCGCCGAGCGCCGGCGCGATCAGCCCCGCCGCGAGCCCCCCCGCCGCGATCGCGAGCAGGGCGAGCCGCAGACGCCCGCGCCGCCCCGCGAGGATGTCGCGCAGCGGCGACGGCGCGCCGTCGGCGCCCGCGGTTGCCGGCTCGGCGGTGATGGGGGATGGCATGGTCCGCGACCGCTCGGAGAATGTCCAGTTCGGAGCGGTTCTAGCCTACCCGCAGGGCCGGCGTCTCGCGAGACGTCGCGTGCCGGCCCGGAACCCCTCATCGGGCGCCGTCGCCGTCCTCGTTCATGGAGAGCGCGACGAAGCGCACCTCGCCGGCGGCGTTCGACACGAGGAGCAGCGCCGAGCGGCGGCCCTCCGCGCGCAGGCCCTCGATGCGCTCGGCCACCTCCTGGGGCGTCGACACCGGCTCCTGGCCGACCTCGAGGATGACGTCTCCCACGCGAATCTGCCGCTCGGCGGCGGCGGTGAGCGGCTCCACCTCGGTGACGACCACGCCCTCGACGTCGTCGGCGATGGAGTAGCGCGCGCGCAGCTCGTCGGTGATTTCCGACAGCTCCATGCCGAGCGCCTGGCGCACCGCGGCGGGCGCGTTCTCCGTCGTGGGCGCGGACGGGGCGCTCGCCTCCGCGACGCCCTCCTCCCGGAGCCGCGCGATCGTCACGTCGAGCGTGAGGGGCGCGCCGTCGCGGATCACCTCGACGGCCACCTCCTTGCCCACCGGCGTGTTGGCGACGATGCGCGGCAGGTCCCGCGAGCTGCCGACCGCCGTCCCGTCGAAGCGGACGATGACGTCGCCCATCTCGATGCCGGCCGCCTGGGCCGGGCCGTCGGGATCGACGCCGGCGACGAGGGCGCCGCGCGCCTCGTCGAGGCCGAGCGCGTCCGCCGTCGTCTCGTCGATGCTCTGGATGCGCACGCCGAGCCAGCCGCGACGGGTCTCGCCGAATTCCCGCAGCTGTTCGATCACCGGCAGCGCCGTCGAGGTCGGGATCGAGAAGCCGATGCCGACGGATCCGCCCGTCGGCGAGAGGATCGCGGTGTTGATGCCGACCACCTCGCCGCGCATGTTGAACAGCGGCCCGCCGGAATTGCCGCGGTTGATCGCGGCGTCCGTCTGGATGTAGTTGTCGTAGGGCCCGCTCGCGATGTCGCGGGCGCGCGCCGAGACGATGCCGGCGGAGACCGAACCGCCCAGCCCGAACGGGTTGCCGATCGCCACGACCCAGTCGCCGATGCGCATCTCCTCCGAATCGCCGAAGGGCACGAAGGGCAGGTCGACGTCGGCCTCGATCTTGAGGACCGCGAGGTCGATCGCCGAATCGGTGCCGAGCACCTGCGCCTCGTAGGTCGTGCCGTCCGGGAAGACGACCTCGATCTCGTCGGCGTCGCCGACGACGTGGTTGTTGGTGACGATGATGCCCGAGGCGTCGATGACGAAGCCCGAGCCGAGCGAGTTCGAGCGCCGCGGCATGCGCGGGGCGTTCTCGCCGCGGCGGTTGAAGAACTCCTCGAACAGGTCCTCGAAGGGCGTGCCCGGGGGGAGCTGCGGCATGAAGCGCTCCTCCACCTCCGCCGTCGTCGCCGCCTGGATGTTCACCACGGCGGGCATCACGCGATCGACGAGATTCGCGAAGCTCTCCGGCGCGTCCGGGAACGGGCGGGGCGCGATCTGCTGGGCGGGTGCGACCTGCGCCGTCTGCGCGAGCGGCGCCGAGAGCGGCGTCGCGGCGAGCGCGGCGGCCGCGGCGGCGAGCACGAGCGTGCGCGCGAGGCTCCGCTCGCCGGATCCGAACGACCTGCCCGCACGGGCGGCGAGCCGAGAGACGGCCTCGTACATGAGAAGAACCTCGCTTCGTGGCGTCGACGATCGGCGACGGTGGGCGCCGATCCCGGCGGGAACGTGACGCGAGCCGGCTCGCGCGACGACGTGATTGGAAGATCGGCCGCGGTGGAGCGCGGGTCAAGCCGGCGCGCGGCGGCGCTTCCGGCCCGCAGGCGTCACCCCCGGACCAGCCAGACGATCGCGACCCCCGCCACCGCCGAGGCGATGCCGACGAGGCGCATGCGATCGGCCGGCGTCTCCGCCGCGGCGATCATCGCGCGCTTGACGCCCTCGGGGAATGCCGCGAACAGGAGGCCCTCGACCGCGAGGACGAGGCCGAGGGCGACGACGAGATCCGTCATGAGGCTGCGATCACCATCGCGATCATGGGCGGCCGATCAGCTCGGGGTTCGAGACGCGCCCCTCACTGCGCGAGCGCCGGCGCGGGCGCCGCCGCCGTCGCCGGGGCGACATCGGACGCATCCTCCTCCGACACCTGGGCCGGGAGCTCGAGCGGCGCGGGCACGGAGCCCGTGCCGTCGGCCGCGGCGCCCGGCGCGGCGGGCACCGCGCTCACCGGCCCGGGAGCCGCGCCGGCGCCGGCGGGAGGCGGCAGCGCGCCTTCCGCACCCCCGCGCCGGCCCGACGGGTCCGCGAAGAAGCGGAAGAACTCCGAGTCCGGCGAGAGGACGATGCGCGTTTCCGCGTTCTCGTTGCGCATCAGCGCCTGCTCGTAGGCGAGCATCGAGCGGTAGAAGGCGAAGAATTCCGGATCGACGCTGTAGGAGCCGGCGAGGATGCGGTTGCGCTCCGCGTCGCCCGCGCCGCGCAGTTCCTCGGCCGTGCGGTTGGCCTCGGCCACGATCACGGTGACGTCGCGATCCGCGCGGGCGCGGATCGAGGCGGCGCGCTGGGCGCCCTGGGCGCGCAGGTCCGCGGCCTCGCGCTCGCGCTCCGTCTGCATGCGGCGGAACACCGCCTCGGAGTTGGCGGGCGGGAGGTCGACGCGGGTGAGCCGAACGTCGATCACCTCGACGCCGAGCTGGTCCGCCTGCCGATCCACGATCTCCTGGATGCGCTGCATGAGCTCGACGCGGTTGGTCCGGATGATCTCCGGAAACGACGCGTTCGCCAGGACGTTACGCATCGCGGAGTTGATGAAGGACTGCAGCCTCGCATTGGCGTTCGTGATGTTGTTCACGGACTGGTAGAAGCGCAGGGGGTCGATGATCCGGTACCGCGAGAACGCGTCGACCTCGAGGTTCTGCCGATCCGCCGAGAGCACGGTCTGCGCCGGAAGGTCGAGCGACAGAACGCGCTTCTCGATCGGCAGGACGACGTCGATGAAGGGCGCCTTCACGTAGAGGCCGGGCTCGGTGATCACGTTGCGCACGGCACCGAACCGGAGCACGACCGCCTGCTCGGTCTCGCGGACCGTGTAGAGGGATGCCCAGGCGACGACGATCGCGACGATCAGGACGATGATCGCGCCGAGACGGATGACCGGATTTCTCATCGCGTGGCTCCCTCAGTCTGCATGCGGCGCTGGATCTCCGGCAGCGGCAGGTACGGCACGACGCCGCTCCCGCCACCGTTCTGGTCGATGAGCACCTTGTCCGTCTGGCCGAAGACGCGCTCCATCGTCTCGAGGAACAGACGGTCGCGGGTGATCTGCGGCGCGTTGGCGTACTCCGCGTAGATCTGGTTGAAGCGCGAGGCCTGGCCCTCGGCCGCGTTGACCACCTGCTCGCGATAGGCCTCGGCCTGCTGGACGATGCGCGCCGCCTCGCCTCGCGCCTCCGGCACGACGCGGCTGGCGTAGGTCTCGGCCTCGTTCTGGATGCGCACGAGATCCTGCTGGGCGGCGTTGACGTCGAAGAACGCCTCGCGGACCTGCGCGGGCGGAACCGCAGCCTGGAGCTGGACGACGCGGATGAGGACGCCCGCCCCGTACTGCTCGAGCGAGGCCTGCATGAGCTGCTGGACCTCGGCGGTGATCTCCGCCTGCTCCACGGTGAGGATCGCCTGGATGTCGCGGCGCCCGATCACCTCGCGCATGGACGATTGGGCGATCGACCCGATGGTCCCTTCCGGATCGGCGATGTTGAAGACGAAGTTCTCGGCGTTGGCGGGATCGACCTGCCACTGCACGTCGAAATCGATGTCGACGATGTTCTCGTCGCCCGTCAGCATCAGCGATTCCTCGAGGACGTCGCGCTGCTGGCCCTGGCCGACGGACCGGTACCCGATCTCGGTGCGGTTCACCTGGGTGACGTTCGGCTTGACGACCTCCCCGATCGGATAGGGGAAGTTGTAGTTGAGGCCCGGTGCCGTCTGGCCGACGAAGCGGCCGAAGACGAGATTCAGGCCGACCTCGGTCGGGCGCACCGTGTAGAAGCCGGTGAGCAGCCAGACGGCCGCGACCGCGACCAGAATCAGCGCGATCCCCTTGCCGCCGAGCCCGCCGCCCCCGCCGGGGACGATGTTGCGCAGCCGGTCCTGACTGCGACGCAGGATCTCCTCGAGATCCGGCTGGCCGCCGCCGCCCGTGGGGCCGCCGCCTCCGCCGCCGCCCCAGGGGCCTCCCGACCCGCCGCCGCGCTGGCCCCAAGGTCCTCCCGACCCGCCGCCGCTCTGGTTGCTCCAAGGCATGATGCGCCTTTCCCTCTCGTCAGCAACGATGAATAACAGGTTCGACGTGTAAATCCGGTTCCGAGCCCCCGTCGGGGACCCGATCCGCAGCCCCTTCCGGGACTTTGCGAACGCCAAGCCTCGTACCCCGCCTCACGTGGGTTCTCGCGGCCGCGAAGTCAACCGGAAACGAGCGCCGCACGGCGTTCTAAATCAATGAAAGCGAAGGCATGTTCGTCCTCCGGGCCGGCGGGGTGGGCCTCGTGTCGCACCTCCCGGAAGGCCTCGGCGTCGTATCCGGGGAAGACGGCGTCGCCCTCGGGCTCCGCCTCGACCCGCGTCAGATACAATTTCGTCGCGTAGGGCAGCGCGAGCGCGTAGACCTCGGCGCCGCCGGCGACCACGATCTCGCTCGCGCCCACGCGCGAGGCGATCGTGTCGGCCATGGCCATCGCCGTGTCGAAGCTCTGCGCCGTGTGCACGCCGGGATGGGCGAAGCCGCGGTCGCGGGTGAGCACCACCGTCTCGCGGCCCGGCAGCGGCTCGCCGATCGACAAGAAGGTCTTGCGGCCCATGATCAGCGGCTTGCCCATGGTGAGCGCGCGGAAGCGCCGCAGGTCGCTGCGCAGGCGCCAGGCGAGCTGGTTCTCCCGGCCGATCACGCCGTTGCGTGCGACGGCGGCGACGAGGACGATCGGCCTCACGACGCCGCCTCCCCCGACGTGACGCGCGCCAGCGCCTCGAGCGCGTCGCCCGTCACCCGCATCACGGTCCATTCGTCCATCGGCACCGCGCCGAGCGACCGGTAGAAGGCGATCGACGGGGCGTTCCAGTCGAGCACCCACCATTCGAGCCGCGTCAAGCCCTCCGCGCGGCAGCGGGCGGCGAGGCGCGCGAGCAGCGCCTTGCCGATGCCGCGCCCGCGGGCGCTCTCGCGCACGAAGAGGTCCTCGAGGTAGATCCCGTGGCGGCCGCGGAAGGTGGAGAAGTTGTAGAACCACAGCGCGAAGCCGACGGGCTCCCCGTCCCATTCCGCGATGTCGCAGAACACGCGCGGGCGCTCGCCGAACAGGGCGTCGTCGAGCATGGCCTCGGTGGCGTCCATCTCGTGCTCCAGCCGCTCGTAGAGCGCGAGTTCGCGGACGAAGGCGTGGACGAGCCGCGCCTCCCCCGGGCGCGCGGGCCGGATGGCGAGACTCATGCCGCGTCGCCTCCGACGATCGCCACCGCGCGGCGCGACCAGCGGTGCTCCGTGAGGGCCTTCAGGAGGCAGTCGGCGCAATCGGCACGGCTCACCGTGCCGCCACGCAGCTCGGCGAGGTCCTCGATCACGCGATACGTGCCCGTGTAGGGTCCGTGCGTGAGCACGACCGGGCGGATGATCGTCCAGTCCCGGTCGCCCGCGCGCAGCATTTCCTCCTGGCGGGTCTTGTCCGCGTAGATCGCGCCGAGCGCCAGCGGCATCGCGACCTTGTCGTAGAGGAGACCGCCCCGCCCGCGGCTGTCCCCCGAGCCGACGCCGGTGATCACGCCGATGCGCATCACGCCCGTGGCGCGCATGGCGTCGAGCAGCCGCCGCGTCGTCCGCGAGAAGATGTCGACCGGCTTTCCCACGTCCGGCCCGTAGCTGCCGGCGCCCAGGCAATACGCGACCGCGTCCGCCCGCTCGAGCGCCTCCTCGGCCACCCCGTCGTCGAGGATCGAGCCGCGCACGTGCGTGAGGTTCGCGCTCGCGGCGGGGCCGAGCGAGCGCCCGACCGCCACCACGTGGTGCCCCGCGGCGCGGGCCTGCTCCGAGAGCGCCTTGCCGATGCCCCGCGTCGCGCCGATGATCGCCAGTCGCATGATCCTCCTGCGGCGGGCGACCCCGCCGATGTCTCGCGGAAGCGCCCCCGAGTCGACGCCCCGCCATGATGCCGGAACGCTACGCCGGGCGCACCGGCGTCGCAAGCGCGGCACGGTCGACGCGGCTCCTTTCCGCCGCCCGGCGCGTTGAGACGGGGACGCTCCCCCGCCCGGGCTCCGCGCCCGGGCCCTCGAAGCAGCAGGAGAAGACGCATGACGGACAGCCACGGCACCCGACCGCGCGCGGTCGACCTCGAGGCCGGCGTGCCGCTCGCCGACATTCCCGACGGCGCCGCACTCGTCGGCGAGGTCCGGGGCGAGCGCGTGCTGCTGGCGCGGCGCGGATCCGAGTTCCTCGCCGTCGGGGCGCGCTGCACGCATCTCGGCGGTCCCCTCGGCGAGGGGCTCGTCGTGGACGACACGGTGCGATGTCCCTGGCACCACGCCTGCTTTTCGCTGCGCACCGGACGCGCCCTCGAGGCGCCCGCCTTCGACGCGTTGCCACGCTTCGAGACGCGGATCGAGGCGCAACGCGTCCTCGTCGGCGCGCGGATCGCGCCCGACCCCGGCAAGGGGCTCGCCACCGACCCCGCGGACGGCACCGCCGCCGAGCGGATCGTCATCGTCGGCGGCGGCGCGGCCGGGTTCGCCGCCGCGGATCTGCTGCGCCGCGAGGGCTTTCGGGGGAGCGTGACGATGCTCTGCGACGATGCCCACCCTCCCTACGATCGCACCATGCTTTCCAAGGCCTTCCTGCAGGGTGCGAAGAACGAGGACGAGCTCGGCATCTCCGGTGAGGACGGGCTCGACGGCGTTGCCGTACGCCTCTCGACGCGGGTCGCTTCGATCGACCGCGACGCACGGGAGGTGCGCCTCGCCGACGGCGGCGCGGTGCCCTACGACAAGCTGCTGCTGGCCACCGGCGGCGAGCCGACGGTGCCGGACATGCCCGGCGCGGACCACGAGGCGGTGCGGGTGCTGCGCTCCCTCGACGACGCGCGCGCCATCGTCGCGCGGCTTCGCGACGGCGCGCGCGTCGTGGTGACGGGGGCGAGCTTCATCGGCATGGAAGCGGCGGCGGCGTTGGCGACGCGCGGCTGCGCCGTCACGGTGGTGGCGCCGCAGGAGAAGCCGATGGCGTCGGTGTTCGGCGAGGCCTTCTCCGACATGCTGCGCGCGCTCCACGAGGAGAACGGCGTCGCCTTCCGGCTCGGGCGCACGCTCGCGGCCTTCGCGGACGGCGAGGCCGTGCTCGACGACGGGACGCGGCTGCCGGCCGATCTCGTCCTCGTGGGGATCGGCGTCTCCCCGCGGACCGGCCTCGCCGAGGACGCCGGCCTCGAGGTCGCCGACGGCGTGCGGGTCGACGCGGCGATGTGCACGAGCGACCCCTCGATCTGGGCCGCGGGCGACATCGCCCGCTTCCCCGATCCCCAGGGCGCCGCGCCGATCCGCGTCGAGCACTGGGTCGTCGCCCAGCGACAGGGCCGGACGGCGGCGCTCGCCATGATGGGCCGCGTCGCCGCCTACGACGACCCGCCCTTCTTCTGGACGAAGCAGTACGACCTCTCCGTGCGCTACGTCGGCCACGCCGGCGCCCCCGACGAGGTCCGCGTCGAGGGAGACCCCGCGGCGCGGGACGCCACGGCGCGCCTCGTCGAGGACGGCGAGGTGCGCGCCGTCGCCACCGCGGGCCGCGACGCGGACGCGCTCGAGGCGAACGAGGCGTTCCGCCGCGGCTGATCCCGGGCCCGCGAGGCCGCTCACGCCCGCCACACGCCGATGCCGGCGGCGCGCGCCGGCCCGCGGGCCTCCGCCGCGAGCCCGTAGTGCCGCGCCAGGCGATCGAGCGCGCGGGCGACGAGCATCTTCGCGGAGCGCGCGGGCCAGCCGCGCTCGCGCTCGATCGTCGCGAGCCCCTTGAGGAACCCGCACACGTCGACGAGCAGGTCGAGGTCCTCGCCCCCGAGCGCGTCCGCGGCCCCGGCGAGGCGCTGGCGGGCGGCGACGAGGGCCTCCGTCATCGTCTGGCGCTCGCCGGGCGCGCGCCCCCTGCCCGAACCGCCGCCGCCGAAGCGCGACCAGTCCACCGTCACGCCCGGCATGATGCCGGCCATGGTGATGTCGCGCCGCAGCCGCTCCCCGGCCTCCACCGCCTGCGGCGAGAGGAAGGGCGTGCCGTCGCGGTTGCGACGGCTCGCCAGCCAGGCGAGCGGGCTCTCGGCATTGTTGATCGCGACGCGCCGGGGCGTGCCGTCCGAGGGATCGGGCCGCGCGGCGACCGCGCCGGCGCGATGCTGCGCGGCGAACGGCTGGGCCGGATCCGCCTCGCGCCGCAGCCGGGCGCGGCCGGCCTCCGTCGCCTGGAGCCGATGCGCCCGGCCGGCACGCGACCAGCGCGCGAGGTCGGCGGCGACGAGGCGATCGGCGTCGGCGCGCGCGAACGCGCCGGCGCTCAGAGACACACCACGCCGATCGGCGGCGCCGCGCACCAGGACGCGGGCCCCGTCGATCGGGTCGGGAAGGCCGCTCGCCTCCGGCGCGGCGAGGGCCTCGAGCAACCGAACCGCCCCGCGCGCGAGCCGCGTCGATCCCGCCCCCGCCTCCCGCTGCGCCGCGGTCGCGCGCGCCCGGCGCGCCGTGGACGATCCGGACGCGCCGGGCTCCGTCTTGTTCGTGTTTCGTTCCATCACAGATCGCCGATCCATCGGTCACCGCTCCTCGCTCTCGCAGCGAGCCAAGGGTGCATTTTTCGGTGGAGATGTCAACGAGGTTGCTGGAACGAGAAGGGAACAAAATTCACGATCACCCGACTCGAGATCGCGCGCCGCGCGGCGATGGCGCGCTCGCGCTCGCGGTGGCGGGACGTCGGGGATCCCCGCGGCACGCCCCCAGCGGCACGCCCCCCGCGCCACCCCCCCCGCGCCCCTCAGCGCGGCGGCGGACGCCGGCGACGGCGCTGCTGGCCGAGCCCCATCTCCTTGGCGAGATCGGAGCGCGCGCGGGCGTAGTTCGGTGCCACCATCGGATAATCGTCCGGCAGCCCCCACTTCTCGCGGTACTCGTCCGGCGTCAGGCCGTAGCGGGTGCGCAGGTGCCGCTTGAGCGACTTGAACGTCTTGCCGTCCTCGAGGCAGACGATGAAGTCCGGCGTCACCGACCGGCGGATCGGGACCGCGGGCCTGAGCGGCTCGCCGCGCGCGGCCTCGCGCGGGCGTCCGAGCCCGGCCACGGCGGCGTGCACCTGCTCGATGAGGCCCGGCAGATCGTGTGCCGGGAGGGAATTGTTGGCCACGTAGGACGCCACCACCTCGGCCGTCACCGCCACGTAGTCGACGGTCGTGCTGTCTTCGCTCATGTCCGCACCGCTCCTGAACCCCGACGTCGCGCCACCGCCGCTCGGCCTCGGGGCCATCGACGAACAGGCGTATCGCCCCCGAGTTGCGGCCGCCTCGTTCGAGTCGCACCGGCAACCTTTCTTGACTCAATCGATATTGCATCGCTTTCGATTGAGCAACCGGACGTCCGAGCATTCTCTCGACGCGCTCTAGACGGGAAGAAAGCTGCCGCTACCGGCGCTCCTCTGGGCGGATGCGCGGGCCCCGGACGGCGACGGATTCCACTTTCGGATGCTCGAAAGTACCTTGTCAAACAAGCACGACGTGCACCTTACCCGCGGGCGTCGTCGCGGACGCGGTCCCCCACGCAGGCCTGCGCATCCTCCGGAGCGCCCTCCCGCGCCCCCTCGCCGGGCTCCGGCGCGAGGCCGTAGGGCGCGACGAGGCGCCAGACGTGAGCCGGGATCATCGTGCGCATGCGCCGCGGGCGGGCGCGGCGCAGGTGGAGGACGGTCTCGGCAGCCTTCATCTCGACGCGGGCACGGGCGAACTCCAGGCCGCGCGGCCCGATGCGCGGCTGCAGCCAGGCCACGATCGGGCGCGCCCAATCCGGCATGGCGCGCAGCGGCAGACCGCCCGCGGCGCGCGCGACGTTGGCGACGAAGCCCTTCACCGCACCCGCGCGCGCGCCCTTCGTGCCGCAGGCCTCGAGCACGACCTCCTCGCCGAGCAGCGCGACCAGTTCCTCTCCACGCACGTTGCGGACGATCAGCCATTGCCGCCCCTCGCCGCCCATGTACCCGACGGTGAGGTCCGCGAGCACGTTCGTGTAGTCGACGCAGGTGCGGCAGGTGAGCGGGAAGAAGTCCGCCGGCAGCTTGGAGATCGGCAGCTTCAGGAACGGCACCGTGCGCACGCGCCCGTCGTCGTGACGGATCTCGACGCGGTAGTCCGCCCGGAACTCGAGATAAGAGATGGTCTGCGGCGCCTCGTCGAGGAGCGCGAGGAACTCGTGGAAGCGCTCGGTCGTGGTGTTGTCCGAGCAGGGCGTGCCGACGACGAAGATCCGCTCGAACCCGAGCTCGGCCTCGAGCGCGCGCAGGGCGTAGACCTGGCATGGGATGCCGATCACGGCGAGGCGCGAGATGCCGCGCTCCCGCGCCGGCTCGAGCAGCGAGAGCAGCGGCGCGTAGCCCATGCGCATGCCGCGGCAGCCCGCGAGATCGGCGGCGTTCGTGACGAGCACCGGCACCGGGCGCCAGCGGTCGTCGGGATCCGGCGCCATGGTGAGGACGGCCTCGACCGCGCCGGTCTCGAGCAGACGCTCGGCGATGCGGGTCGTGATCCCGGTCCACTGAGCGCCGTCGCGCGGCGCGCGCAGGGCGGCGCGCAGCATGCGGCGGAAGGGGCCGAAATGCAGTTCGTCCGGGCGCCCGGGGTCGCGGGCACGCCCGTGCACGCGCGCCTCCAGCCGCTCGTAGTCGGGGGCGATGAACTGGCAGGCACGCCCGCACCGCTTCGGGTCCGAGCTTCGCGAGATCCCGCAATCGGTGCACAGGTCGCGCCGCGGCGGCCCGCCCGCGTCCGCGCACGGCGGCCGCGCCGCCGGACGTCCCGCCGCGCCCGTGCCGCCGTCGTCCAAGGCCGCTCCTCCCCTGCCGTGCGTGGTGCCGTACCGTGCGTGCCGTGCCTTGCGTGCCGTGCCTTGCGTGCCGAGCAAGGAACGACGAGCCTCTCCGGCCCATCGCGTCGACGATTCGCAGGTTAGCGACGTCCGTCGGCGGCGTCGGCTCCGCAGGATTGCGGATGAGCATTATATTTAGCCGGCTCTACACGTGGCTCCTGGTTTAAATCTGCGATTGGTTGCAGCGTCTCGAACGCCGCTCTACGGTGTCGAGGATTCGACCGTCCTTCGCGCCCACCGGCAAGCGTGCTCCTATGTTGGGAACCCGACGCGAAACCGCGCGGAATCACGCACCCTGCCTTACCTTGAGTAAGTCGCGTAGAACGCCGAACCGATTTGCGTCGCGCCGAGCTAACGTCTATCACGGCACGACACAACGGCTCGAAAACGAGTGAAGGCGGGAGCGGACATGGCGCGGAGAACTTACAAGAATCGTTGCTTGGCTTTCCTTCCGGACGCCGACCTCCAGCGCCTCGAGCGCCGCCTCACACCCGTCTCGTTCGAGATCGGCGACGTCCTCATGGAGGTGGACGCACCAATTTCCCGGATCGTTTTCCTAGAATCAGGATTGGTGTCTTACGTCACCGTGATGGAGGACGGCGCCTCGATCGAGAGCCTCACCATCGGTCCGGACAGCGCGGTGGGCCTCATGGGCGGGGTCGGTGCGCCGCGCTCGCTGCGCCAGGCGATCATGCACGTCGAGGGCGACGGCTTCGCCATCCCGACATCGGACCTGCTCGCCGCCTGCGAGGAGAGCGCCGCGATCCGCGACATGGCGGTGCGGGCGAACATGGTGACCACGAGCAAGCTCCTCCAGAGCGTCGCCTGCAACGCCAAGCACGGCCTCGAGCAGCGCTTCGCCCGCCGGCTCCTCGCCTGCTCGGATGCGAGCAGCGCGAAGCGTTTCGCGCTGACGCAGGAGCAGATCGCCGACACGCTGGGCGTTCGCCGGACCAGTGTGACCGCGGCCGCGCGCACGCTCAAGAACGAGGGCCTGATCGCCTATCGTCACGGGCGCATCTGGGTGGAGGACGCCGCCGGCCTCGAGGCGCGTGCCTGCGAGTGCCGCGCCGCGATCCGTGCGGAACTCGACACGCTCCTGCCCCGGCGCGAGTCCTCGGAGAGCCGCGCCAAGGCGGGATGATCGGGCGTTAAGCGGCGCTTAGGAGGGCGGCCGTTACAACGGCTCTACCTTCCGCAGGGTAATTCAAATAGATGAATACCGAGCACCGCACTCCGCCGCCCCGTCATGCGCAGTCCGCGCGTGTTCGGAAGGCCGGGCCGGCGCGCTCGCACCCTCACGACGATCTTCGTCGAAGGATGACGGACTTGCTCTTCGGTTGCCGAATGCCGCCGCCTCCGGCCCGGCGAACGTCGTTCCCCTGACGGCGCGCTCATGATCGAGAGCGGCCTCACGCGTCTTCTCTATCACAGCCGCATGGCGGCCGGCGTCGATGCGGATGCGCGCGCGCGCCTCGTGGCGACGAGCCGACGCCACAACGAGGCGCGCGGCCTGCGCGGCGGGCTCGTGCTCTACCGCGGTGTCTTCATGCAGGCGCTCGAAGGCGAATCCGAGGCGGTGGGGGAGCTCCTTCGCCGCCTGCTCGTCGATCCGCGCCACCACGCGGTGACCCTCGTCGCATTGGGTCCCGTCGAGGCCCACGCGCTGCCGCCGGTGCGCCTCGCCATGCTCGAGGACGAGGACGAGATCGAGGAGCTTCTCGCCCGCCGCACCACCCGCCCGCCCTTCGACCCGGGCACGCTCGACGCGGCCGCGATGACGGCGCTCGTGCGCGACGCCTGCCTCGCGAGGACGTTCTTCCTCGACTGACCCCGGCCGGCGGCTCCTGGCGCTGCACGCGGCGCGCACCATATCTCGGATATCGATCTCCAGAGGATCGAGACCCCGACTCGACGGCGCGGCCTCGCGAGAGGTCGCGCCGCTTTTTCTTCGGCGGGCCCCGGTCGGGCGTGCGGCGGCTCGCGCGCTCACGGCGGCCGCGCGTGCGCGCGTGTTCCCGGGCGGTCCGCGACACGCCTGCCGCCGAGCATGGGCGCGCCGAAGCGGAGAAAGCCGAGGAGCCGCGTCGGCGCCGCCGCCGGCTCGCGCCGCATCGGGGATCGCACGGAGCCTCGCGGGGCTTGCAGTCCCCATAAGTTAGTCTATACTAATTTTCTCATCTATGGGAGACCCGCCATGACCCTCGACCGCGCCGTCCTCGCCTTCGCCGGCTTCCTGATCCTCGTCTCGCTCGTGCTCACAGCGACGGTGTCGCCGCACTTCGTCTGGCTCACGGCCTTCGTCGGCGCGAACCTGATCCAGTCGGCCTTCACCGGCTTCTGCCCGGCGGCCATCGTCATGCGTCGCCTCGGGATGCGCCCCGGGCCGGCGTTCTGATCTTCGGCCGGCGCCGGCGACCGCCTGCTCGCGCATCGTCCGCGTCGGTCGCGTCGGCACACGCGGGAGTGGAACAGCGTTTTTCGAGCGTTGCATTTTCCACTTGTGTATTTCGTGTTTCTCCGTTGTTATGGGTGCCGTCCCAGCGGCTCTGTTCAGCGGAGGCGATCCATGGCAGAGCAACGGGTCGAGGCAGGACGGCTTCGAACGCCCCGCGCGAGCGAAGCGTACTTCGCGTTGCAGCGCGCGCGTCGGGCCCTGCTCGGCGACGACGACCCCGGGTCGCGTCCGCGCTCCACCATGTTCGACGCCGACGTCGTCTCCTTCGCACATGGCGAGGGCGTGCGACGCGCCTATCCGGAAGCGCTCGCTGCGATCGCACGGGCCCTGCACGACCCCGACGCGGCGCCGCTCGAGAACTACATGTTCCTGCGCCGCTTCCCCGCGCTGGAAGCGGCGATCGGCGACGAGATGGTTTCCGCCGGCGTCCCGAGAACGGCGGCGGCGAACGTCGTCGTCGACGCCGGCACCACACGCCTCATCATCGCCGCGCTGGACCTGATGACGGAGCCGGGCGACACCGTCGTCACGTTCTCCGGCTTCTATCACCCGCTCGCGGCGTGGTGCGCGTACCGCAACCTCGACTTCCGGGTGGTTCCCACCTCCGCGGAGGAGGGCCATCGCCCGAGCGCCGCGCGTCTCGAGGCGGCGCTCGCGGCGCGCCCGTGCCGGCGCCCACCGGTGCTCCTCCTGTTCAATCCGACCATGACCGGCGCCCTGTGCGGGCGCGAGGAGATCGAGGCGATCGCCGCGGTCGTGGCGCGCCGCGGGATGTGGGCCATAGAGGATGCGCTCTTCGCCAATTGCGAGTTCGACGAGTCCGCCCGCTCGGCACGGCTCGCGGCGACCGCTGCGGGAGAGCGGGTGCTGACCGTCGCCGGCGCGAGCAAGCTGCACGGGCTCGCGAACATGCGCATCGGCTGGGGCTGCGGCGCGCAGGAGCTGATCGGCCCCCTGCGCGACTTCGTCACCGCCGGCTCGGCCACGATCCCGCACCTCGCGAAGGTGGCCGCGCTCGAGGCGCTGCGGGCGCCCGCGGACTATACGCGCCGGAACGTGCAGGAGGTGCGCGAACGGCTCGACCTGATCGCCGAGACGATCGTCGATCTCGACGCGCGGCTGCGCGCGGAGACCGGGCGCAATGCGCCGCTCGTGCGCGTCGCGCACCGGCCGCAGGCGGGCCATTCGCTCCTGCTCGACTTCGGCGGCTTCGCCGAGGCGGCGCGCGCCGGCGGCCTCGCCTTCGCCGACAGCGCCGACCTGACGCGCTGGTTCCTCGACGAGAGCAAGGTCGCCTTCTCGCCCGCCCAGTCGCACGGCTTCGGCGGCTTCCACCTGCGGGTCAACGTGGCGTCGGTCGGGACCCGCCTCACCTATCCCGCCTCCGTCGCCGTCGAGGCCGCCTGGGACGGCCGATGGTCGCCGGCGCACGCGGCGGCCTACGAGGAGGGTTTCGCCGAGGGGCGAGCGATGATCGCGGAGGCCCTGACCCGACGCGTCGAGCCGGCGATGCGGCGCGCGCTCCACCGTGCGCCAGTGGCGTCGCAACGGACCGTTCGGCCGGACGGCGCGCACGTGGTGCGCGGCCTCGAGGAGGCCGTCTCGGGATGCGAGGCCGTGCTGATGGATGTCTGGGGCGTTCTCACCGACGGCACGCGCCCGTTCGAGCAGGCCGTCGCGGCGCTGGTGCGGCTCTCCGGCAGCGGGCGGCCGGTCGTCCTCGTCTCCAATACCTCCCGCCGCGGGCGCGACCTCGCCGTGACGCTGTCCGCGCTGGGGTTTCCGGACGACCTGTGGGCGAGCATCGTCACGGGCGGGGATCTCGCCTACGCCTGCGCGGGCGCGCGGCGCATCGGCGATCGCGTCTTCGGCGATCGCGTGCACGTCCTGGGCATGCAGCCCGGCGGGCATTGGGCGCGCGAGGCCGGGCTCGTCGTCGTGGACGACGTGGACGACGCCGACGTGCTCCTCGGCGTCGGGGTCCTCGAGGACGAGCGGGTTGCGGAGAGCGACCTCGCCACCCTGCGCCGGGCGGCGGCGCGCGGCCTTCCGTTCCTCGTCTCCAACGCGGATGCGCAGGTGCGCCTGGGTGATCGCCTGCACGCCGCGGTCGGGGCGCTCGCCCCGCACTACCACGTGCTCGGCGGGGAGGCGCACGTCTTCGGAAAGCCGCATCGGGCGATCTTCGCGAAGGCCGCCGCGCAGGCCGCGGCGGCGCTCGGCCGGCGTGCCCTCGATCCCGAGAAGGTCCTCGTCGTCGGGGATTCGCTCGCGACCGACGTCGCGGGAGCCGCCGCGCTCGGAGCGCGCACCCTCCTCGTCACCGCGACGGGGATCCACGGCGCCGAACTCCATCCCGAGATCGGCGGACCGGTCTGCGCCGACGCCCTCCGGCGCCTGTGCTCCCGTCACGACGTCCGCCCGGACATGGCGCTGGGAGGTCTCGCATGGTGAACCCGCCGCGCCGGAAGATCCTCGTACTGGGCGCCGGCGTCATCGGCGGCGCCGTGGCCGACCTGCTCACACGCATGGACGATCGGTTCGAGGTCGTGCTGGCGGCGCGCGACGGGGCGCGGCTGCGCGAGCGGGCGAACCTCGCGATCACGGTCGCGCTCAACCTCGGATTCGACCCGCGGCTCGAGCCGCGGGTCCTCGACGTCACCAATCTCGACGCGACGGCCGCCCTGATCGCCGAGACCGGTCCGGACCTGATCGTCAACGCCACCAGCCTGCAGACCTTCTGGGCGATCTCGATGCTGCCGAAGGAGGTGCATTCGCGCCTCGAGCGGGCGCGGATCGGGCCGTGGCTGCCCAACCACCTCGCGACTGCGCGCGCGGTGATGCGCGCGGTCGCGGCGGCTGGGACGCGCACGCCGGTGGTCAACGCCTCGTTCCCCGACGGCGTGAACCCCGCGCTCGCCACCGTCGGCCTCGCGCCGCTCGTCGGCGGCGGCAACGTCGCGAACCTCGTGCCGACGCTCCAGCGCTCCTGTGCGGCGATGCTCGGCGTCGCGCGCGAGAGCCTCGGCCTGCGCTTCGCCGCGCATCACGTGGCCTGCAACGCGATCTCGAGCGCCGGCTCGCCGGACCCCGCCCCCTATGCGCTCAGCGTCCTGCACAACGGTCGCGAGGTCTCCGGCGAGGTCGACCACGCGGCGCTGTTCGCGAGCGTCATCGGGCCGTACCGACGCGTGCGCGGAGTCACCGGGCAGATCGTAGCCGCGTCCGGTGTCGCGGCGGTGGCGGCGGCGCTCCTCGACGAGCGGGAGACGCGAGCGCTCCACGTCCCCGGTCCGCTCGGCCTCCCCGGGGGCTATCCCGCTCGGGTCGGTGCCGGCCGGGTCGTGCTCGATTGCGCCGGGGCCTTCGACGAGGAGACCGCGATCGCCGTCAATCGTGCGGGCGCGGTCGTCGAGGGCATCGAGGATATCCGCGCGGACGGGACGATCGTCTTCGCCGAACCGGAGATGGCGGTGATGACCGAGACCTTCGGCTACCATTGCCGGGAGATGCACGTCGACGAAGTCGACCTGGTGGCAGCGGATCTGCAGGCGCGCTACCGCGCGTTCGCCGCGGAGGTGGCGCGATGAGCGAGCCGGCGAGCACCGGGGCGGCGGCGGACGTCGATGCGGCGAGCGTGCCGACGCTCAACAGGCTCGGGCGCACGACGACGGCGCTCACGGAGATCAACGAGCGCTTCGTCGAGGTCGCACGCACCGCCACGCGACCGGTGCTCGACATCGGCTGCGCCATGGGCGTCGCCGCCCTGGCCGCGCTCGAGGCCGGGGCGGTCGTCCACGCCAACGACGTCGATCCGGAGCACCTGCGGATCGTGCTCGAGCGCGCGCCCGAGGCGGAGCGGGATCGGCTCGTGATCGTGGCCGGCCGCTTCCCCGACGCGCTGCCCTACGACCCCGGCACGTTCGACGCGATCCACGCCTCGAACCTCCTGAACTTCCTGACGGGGGAGGAGATCGAGCGCGGCTTCGCGGCGATCGCGTCGTGGCTCGCGCCGGGCGGCGTGTTCCTGTCGATGTCGGGCTCACCCTACGCCGGCAACATCCGCGGCTTCGTGCCCGCCTACGAGGCGGCCATCGCCGAGGGCGTACGCTGGCCCGGCGAATGCGCCGACTTGCGGGCGTATTCGGACGATCCGACGATGTCGGAACTGCCGCGATTCCTGCACCTCCTGGATCCCGACGTCCTCGTCCGGTCGGCGCGGGCCGTGGGCCTCGTCGTCGAGGAGGCGCGGTTCTTCCATCGCCGCGGCACGCCCGGCTACATCCGTCTCGACGGGCGCGAGAACGTCGTGCTCGTCGCCCGAAGACCCCTCTGACGACGAAGCGGAGGAACACGTTTGCATCTGTAGCTCAACCGGATGACGGCTGGAACGGAAAGCCTGGAAGGCGCGGCACGTGGAGCATGATTTCCCAGGGCATCGTCATGCGAAGACGGGCCGCGCGCGGAACGGGGGACCACTACGGCTCGAGAGCGCCAGCTTTGGGAGCTGGAAGGTGCGGGTTCGAATCCCGTCAGATGCGCCACACGCACGCCAGGATCGCCTCCGGCGCACGACGCCGTCGAGGCCACGAGCTATCCAACTCGGGATAGGGAAGGAGGTGATTATGCATGGCAAACGTTCCAGCTTTCGACAAGGCTCCAGCGGTTCGTGAGATCCGCGCATCGCTCGCTCGCACGAGCGCGCGTCTCTCCGTGACCGCGGCGCCAATGGCCGCCCGCGCGGTGCCAGCGGCTGGGCTTCCACTCGCGGCCCCCGCGAGTGCGGCTCCATCGCTCGGCGCTCCACGCCTCGGCGTGCCAGCGGTCGGTGCGCCACGCCTCGCGGCTCCACCGCGCATGGTGCCACTGAGCGAGCTCGACGACGTCGGTGTCCCAGCGGCCGTTCCACTCTCCGTGGATGCGGCTCCAATCGCGGACGCGGCTCCAGTCGTGTCTCGCGCGTTGGCGGGCCTCGACGCGGTTCCAGCGCGCTGAGCGCGGGAGTCGCCGAGGTCGGCCGACGGCCGAGCCTACCCCAAGTCCGATGCCCTGGACCTGATGCCCTGGACCGAAGATGCCCTGGATCGGCCGCGGAGGCTCGCCCTCCGCGGCTTTCCGCGTCACGCCTGCCAGCCGAGCGACGTCAGCCCGTCGCGCAGCAGCACCCGCAGGAGTGCGTCGCCGTCCCACGCATCCTCGCCGTCGCGCGCGAGGCGCTCGTCGGCGAGGCGCACCAGATGTCGGGCGACGAGCGCCGGTTCCGCCTTCGTCCCCGCGGTCTCGACCATGCGCGCGAGCCGCTCGCCCTGGAAGGCGAGGACGCGCGTACGCGGCGTCGGCCGCGCCTCGGCCTCGGCCGCGCGCGTCGCGGCGAGGGCGCGCGCGATGCGCAGGCCCGGATTTTCGCGCTCGTCGCACAGCGTGTCCAGCGTGACGTCGAGCGTCTCCTCCGGATCGACCACCAGCATCGGCGCGAGGACGCCGGTGCGCAGCATCGAGGCCGCCTCGTCCGGGTCACCGAAGTGGTGACGGGCGCGCAGGCGCGCGTCGAGGCGGTCGCACAGGTCGTCGAGCAGGATCGCGTTGCCCGCGCTCGACTTCATGTCCGAGCCGCCGACACGCACCATCCGGTGCGTCAGCATCCGGTAGCGTGCGGGGAAGCCGGTCTCGCGCAGGCGCTCCAGCACCTCCAGGCGGATCTCGGTGCTGGTGCGCCATTCCTGCCCCATCACGTGGAAGACCTCGTCCGTCCCGGCGAGCGCGTCGCGCAGACCGTCCCAGAGCACGAGGGCGCGCAGGTGCTCGGTCGCGAAGCCGTCCGAACGCGTCAGCGGGCAGCGCGCGTAGTCCGGTCGTCCGGTGTCGAGGACGACCGCGCCGTCCCCGTCGCGGAAGGCGAGGCCGCGCGCGACGAGGGCCTCCGCGAGGACCGACGCGCCGATGACGGCATCCGACTCGCGCACGATCCGGTCGAGCACGATACCGAGCCGGGCCAGGGTCGCGGCCTGCTCGTCGCGAACGCGCGCGATCGTCGCCCGCCAGAGCGCGACGATCTCCGGGTCGCTGGCGCGCCAGCGATCGAGGACGATGTCGGCGGCGTCGCCGTGCCGGGCGATCTCGCGGGCGATCGGTGCGTCCGCCGCGGCACCCGCCGCCACCGGCACCGCCGCCTCTCCGACATAGGCCGCGTAGAGCGCCCCGAGCCGCGGTGACAGCGGCTCGGGGGACGCGAGCACCGCCTCCGCCCCCGCCGCCCGCAGACCGGCGAGCGCCTCGGCGACGCTGCGGCCGATGTCGCACAGGACGCTCTGGGTGGTGACCTGCGCCCCGAGCGCGCGCCAGGACGCGGCCAAGGCCCCGCCGAGCGCCACGTTGCGCAGGTGCCCGACGTGCAGCGCCTTGTTGGCGTTGGGATCACAGAAATCGACGAGGATTCGGCGCCCGGCATGGCTTCCGCGTCCCGGGCCGCCCCCGCCGTGGCCCCGCGCCCGGCTTTCGACGAGCGCGGCGACGAAGGAATCCGTGAAGCGCAGCGACAGCTTCTGTTTCGCCAGCCGGACCGACTCGACGGCGGGGCAGGCCTGGAAGTCGGCGAGGAGCGCGGCGCCCACCTGCCGCTCGAGCCGCGCCTTGACGAGCACGCTCGCATCGGCAGCGCCCTCTTCGCCACGACGGAAGTCCGTCTGGAGCGCGACATCGCCGAGCCGCGACCGGACGCCGGCCTCGATGGCCTCGATGAGGGTCCCCTCCCCCGGCTCGATCCGGACCGTCGCCATCGATACACCCCCGCCCGGAGAGACATGCTCGAACGATCGCAGAATTCTACTTCGGGTGGAAGTCCCGGGACAGCGCCCCGGGCAGGCGGGTCTCGACCAGCGCCTCGATCCCGTCGGCGAGGCGGTGGGCGAGCTCCGGCCGATCGCCGGGCGAGGCCGCCAGGAACGCCTCGAGCGCCGCTTCCCAGCCGCCGGGCAACTCCAGACCCATGGCCCGAACGTGCGCCGCGAGCCGCTTCTCGCCGGGATGGAGCCTGAGATTGGCGGCGAAGAGCATGTCGAACCACGAGGCCAGGAACGCGGCGGCGCGGTGGTTGCTCGCCACCGCGTCTCCCCGGGCTCCCGCGAGCGTCAGCTGCTCCAGGAAGGAGCAGCGCGCGCCGCGCAGCATCGGCGCGTTGTGCGCGCAGATCGCCCGCGCCAGCGCCTCCGGATAGGGCGCGCACGCCCGCGCCCGGAGGTCCGCGAACCAGCCGTCGGGGTCCACCAGCGGCCGCGCGTGCGCGACGTTGTAGACGAGGCAGGTGGACCAGCCGAGGCTCGGCTCCGCCCGTTCCATCGCGGCGGCCACGCGGTCCTCGATCCAGGCGGGATCGCGGTACATGACGTCGAGGCCGATCCCCGCCCGATCGAGCCACTCGTCGCCGGGCTCGAAGTAGCGGTTGTCGATCTCCTCCGTACCCGCCACCGCGCGCTCGACCACGAGCGCGCGGCGGGCGGCGACGTCCGGGCGGGGGTCGGCGTAGACGTAGAGATCGAGATCGGAGAGCGCGTCCGCGAGCGACTCCCCCCGCCCCGACGCCCGCGAGCCGCCCAGCGCCACGGCGCGCACGCCGGGCTGGCGCGCGAGACGCTCGGCGACGGCGCGGGCGACCCCCTCGGCCTCCTCGGCGACGGCGAGGGGCCGCGGGGGCGGGTCGCGCGGCTCGGTGGGCTGGGACATGACGGGCTCCGGTTCGAGATGCGCCCTTCAGCTTGGTCGCCGTCGTCGCGCACGACAACCCCGGGGGTGGACCCGCGGGTCCGGGCGATCTCTCCGCCCGTCCCGAGGAGGCTCACGGATCCTCGCGCACACGCCCGGGATCTCGCGGTCGCGATGGTCGTCGCCGGGCCCGGAGCGCGGCCGCGACCCGCATCCACGTGGCCGACCGCAGGCGGACCAGGCGGAGCTGGCGCAGCGTCCCGATCAGGAGCAGGCCGAGCCAGAGCCAGATCGCGCCGCTCTCGAGCGGGGCCGGCGCCGGCGCGAGGTGGAGCGCCAGGGTCGCCGCCGCGGTGACCGCCATGCCCTTCGCCGGATGCAGGGCCACGAGGTCGGCCAGGGCGAGCGGATCGCGCGGCAGGCGGCGCGAGGGCCGCCGCACGGCGAAGCGCCACGGGCTCGCGCGGCGCGGCAGCGACCAGGCGCCGGCGGTCGCGGGGCGCCGGATCACGGTCCACGGCATCTGCAGGAAGGGCACGACGGGCCTGCCCCCCCAGCGTGGGGCCTCGTGCCAGAAGGTGACCCGCCCGAGACCGTCCAGCGCAGCGGTCGGCCCGCGCCCCGCTGTAGCGGCTACCCCCTCCCCATCCCCCGGCCATGGCAGGCCGGTATGGCGCGAGAGCACCAGGCGGTAGGGATCGAGCGCACCGACGTGGTCCTGCGCTCGCGTGCCGGTGTCGAGTATCGGGCCGAGATAGGCCCCCTCACGCACGAGGTTCGGGTCCACCGGCTGCCAGCCGACGCCGTCCCAGGCCTCCGCCCAGGCGTGCGGGGTGGCCATCCAGGGTGCGGTGATCAGCCCGAAGACGGGTCGTGCGGGGATCCCCAGGACGCGGCACAGGGCCACGAAGACGAAGGCGTACTCGCCGCAATCGCCCCAGCCTCGGTCCAGGGACAGCGCCGCCCCGCGTCCCTCGCGGGGGTAGCGGTAGCGCAGCGCCGCGGCCGCCGCGCGGGCGAGTTCGGCGATCCGCGCACCGGGTTCGTCCACGCCCGCCGTGCTCCGCGCGGCGAGCGTGCGCACGGCGTCGTCGGGCACGATCAGCGGCGCGGCATCGAGGTCGGCGGGACCGGGCGGCGGCAGGTCGAGATGGGCGCCCGCGACGATGCGCCGGGTCTCGATCCGCGCCGTGACGCTGGCGACGCGTCCGCGCTCCAGCCGGATCAGGCGCCGCCGGCCGTGCGCGTCCGCGATGTCGCGCCCGGGGGGCGCGTCCAGGTGCAGCACGCGCTGATACCCGTCGTCGGCGGGTAGCGGCAGCAATACGTCGAGCGCGTCGTCGGCCGCGAGACCCCACGGATCGAAGCGCAGCGTGACGGTGCAGGCGAAGCGATCCGGCGCGCTCATTCCTCGCGCCCGGTCGCCGGACCGCCCGCCGCCGCCACGGCCACGAGAAGGGGCACCACACGGTCGGGAGGCACCGCATAGCGCCCGCGGCGCTCGCTGCGCAACCAGCCGGTCGCCGTGAGTTCGCGCAGGTGATGATGCAGCTGCCCGGTCGTGCCCTCGCCGAGAGTCCGCGACAGCGTGGCCGTCTCGCACGTGCCGTCGAGAACCGCCCGCAGGAGGTGGAGCCGCACCGGATGGCCCAGCGCGGCCAGGGCGGGCGCGACGTCGGACCAGTCGGCCGCGAGCAGCCCGCGGGCGGGATGGCTCATCCGCCAGTCGACGCGCGAGGACCCCGGCAGGTCGACGCTCCCCTCGAACCGCACCGCGCCTCCCTCGGGCGACTCCTCGCGCAGAGCGGCGAGCGGCCCGTCGGATCCGCCGCGCAGGCGGGTGAAGGCGGCCTCCAGCGCGGCAACCCGCGCCGCGAGACCCTCGTCGTCCGGCATCGCTTCGACCCCGTCGATACGTTAGATCGTTCCAACGTATCAACGGCGTGCGAGCGGTGTCAACGCGCGCCTCACGGCGGAGGATCGCCGATCACGGGCCCTCGCACAGGAGCGCGGCAGGTGCGCGACAGATGCAGCGGACCCCCGGTGGTCGGTGGTCCGGCACGATCCCGCGTCGATCGTCACGCATTCCGCGGAGTCGAGATCCCGTTGCGGGGCGGATTAGCCCCGATCGGCGCGCCGCGAACGGGATCGTCGTCGATGTGAGGT